>JALNYZ010000009.1 GCA_023229575.1 Prolixibacteraceae bacterium | reverse complement strand
ACTCATTGGAAACGCGAACATGGGTATGAAAGCGCAGGTCTTTCATATAGCGCTGAACCATTATCCCTTCCGGATTCCCTTTTAATTCATCCTGAATAAACAGGTTGAAATAATCTTCCGTAGGCTTGCCGGTCTTATAGAGGGAAAATAATCCGGAACTCATGATCGTTGAGGCAGCATCAACAGCCCCCCGCAGCATCGGTTGATCATCTCCCAGGTTACGATATTTTCTGAAGGTCCCTTCATATAAACAAACTTCTGCCTTAAGGGTAAGGGCGGCATACTTGGTCAGCCGATCAGTGGCCGAAGTTGCAGGTAAGTTTGCAATGGCAATATCCAGATCTTTTAACAGGTTGTCTACCACCAACTTTCTGGGATCCCTTGCCTTGTTCAGATCCTCTGAATCAATGTTTAGATTGTGCTCAAGCCATGGCACATCACCAAAATACTTTACTTTGGCAAAGTAATAAAACGCCCTAAAGAAGCGTATCTCCCCTTCGTTCTGTTGTATTGAAGCGCTTTTTTCCATGGTAGCGATATGATCTAGGGCTATGTTGCAACTGCGTATTTTTGCCCAGTCTGCCTTGGCCCATCCCCCACCTGTAACAGGTAGCGTACTTTCATTCCAGCTATATGGATCGCGGGCTGCAGGCCCGTCATTGTCAGTCGGGTCTTCCACTAACCAGGGTTGGGAAGTGTTGAGTTTTAAATCAATATAAAATTGATTGGCAAACAATTCTATGTCTTTGGCTGTTTTCCAGTAACCGGCATCGTTGATTTTATCCAACGGAAATTTTTCCAAATAACTGTCATTGCAGGCTATAACTGAATATAGCGCAATAAATAGGATGATATATCTTTTCTTCATTGTTTATATTATTAGTTGTTATAGATCGATATTTAGGCCAAAAGATATTGACTTGTTCAAAGGATAATCCATTGCATTAACCATTTCAGGGTCGGAAATCTTAATCATCTTTGTGTGGGTCCATAGATTATTCCCTGAGAAATAGATCCTTGCCTTTTCAATTCCAATTTTCCTGGTCCAAAAAGAGGGAATTGTATATCCGAGTGTCAGTTGCTTTAATCTCAGGTAGGCGCCGTTTTGCAAAAAATGGGTCTGAACAGCAGTAACGTCGGTACCAATGTTAAAAAGAGGCCTCGGAAAATAGGCATTGGGATTTTCAGGTGTCCAAAAATCTGCCAATACTTTGCTTTGCGTGGTCCACTCATTTGTATAAACATCAAGGAACAAGGTATTTCCAAGCACCACATCGCGTTTGGCAATCCCCTGAAAAAAGAGTTCCAAATCAAATCCATTCCATTCCAAATTTGGCCTGAAGCTATAGCTGAAATGCGGGGTGTTGTTCCCGATAATTTTCTGATCACCCGGGTTTGCCAACGTATTGTTTCCCCTGGTAATCTTACTGTCGCCATCAAGGTCAACAAACCAAATATCCCCTGCCATACGTTTCCGTCCGCTGATGGCGGTCTGGTTCAAAGCTGTCGCCTCCGCATCGGTTTTGAAATAGCCGCCGGTAACCAAACCCCAGATTTCACCAAGATCACGACCAACGTAGTAATCTGAAATAATTCCGTTAGGATTGCTGTATTTTGTGATTTTCGAGGTATAATCAGCCAATGTAACAGTTACCCCATATTTTACTTTATTGATGCGATGGGACCAATTAAGGGTAAGTTCAAATCCATTGGTCTTCATATCCCCGGCATTCGCCTGCGGTTCAGTAACGGCCAGGACAGCGGGCAATGTTTGAGAGCGGGTCAACATGTTTTTGGTATCCCTTCTGTAGATATCAAATTCACCTGTTAATTTGTTGTCTAAAACTGCAAAGTCAAGACCCAGGTTCCGTTGTGAAACCGTTTCCCAGGTCAACGAAGGGCTAACCAAACCCGGGGCTGTGACCGTCATTGGCGTTGCTCCGTTCAAGAGATAAGCAATTTGTGCGGTACCATAGTTGGCAATATATGGATAATTACCCGAAACACTCTGGTTACCTAAAGTACTGTACGAGCCCCTTATCTTCAATAGGTTAATTGATTTTTTTAAACCTGCAAAGAATGCTTCGTTATCAATACGCCATGCTGCAGATCCGGACGGGAAAAATGCGAAACGGTCTTTCTTCGAAAATTTTGAAGCCCCATCGTACCTCCCGTTGAATTCCAGAAAATAGCGGTTGTCGAAACTGTAATTCAAACGGGAAAAGGCGCCCCTGATGGCATATTCCGTTTCAGAATCGGTGCCAAATTGCAGGCCGGATGCCAGGGACATGTAGGGCATCGTTTCCACCATCAAATTTTCACGTTTTGCCTGAAAATAGAGGCTGTTTGAACTTTCCTGGTTGAACCCGATCATTCCTTTGAAATAGTGTCTCCTGTTAAATGTATTTTCATATTCCGTATAGGCATTGAATGCATAGTATTTGCTATTGGTAACATTCCTGGTCACGGAACTAGTCGTAAAATAATTATTTAAAATATAGGGTACCCCCAACGCATTGTAAACAGGAATCACCTTTCTGTAATCAATATTTTTTGTAAAACTAAAGTTGGTCGAATAATCCATATTAATGGTCAAATGCCTGACGGGTGTTAATTTAATAAGACCTGTCACCCAATTTTCGTTTATATCCCTTTTACGGTAACCTCCCTGTTCCTCGATCTGAACAACATTAGGTACATTTCCTCCAAACGCCGCATAATTACCATCCGGAAAATAAACAGGAAGCTGAGGCCAGAGTTGATTTTGAAAATTATTTTGGGTTTCCATATAAGTGCCGTCAAGTAAACCCCTGGGAGAAAAATTTTTGTAACTGCTGTTTAAATTAACCTTAGTCCCGATTCTAAACCATTTTAAAATATCATAGTTTAAATTTGCCGAAAAATTATAACGTTCAAAGTACTCATTGAAATGTTTTGCAGTACCTTCCTGGTAAAAATAACCCAGGGAAGTATAATAATTAAATTTATCCGATGCACCTGATATGCTGACAGTGTGTTGTTGCATAGGATAAGTATCTCTCAGAAGTTCCCTTGGCCAATTGGTGTTAGCGCACCCGGACCATAAAGTTGGATCTGTTGTAGGATTTTTAAATACCTCAGGTTTAGTCGGATCATTATAATGAGCAGTAATGGCTGGTACGGCATATTCGTTAAACGCATAGTAGAGTGCGCCGCTTTGACGCATACTGGCTTCATTGTAAAAGGCCATACGTTCCATTACATCCATAAGTTCTAATTTAACGAGAGGTTGATTGATTGAATAATTCGATGACAATGAAACTGATGGCCGGTCCTTCTTCTTCCCGCTTTTGGTGGTTACCAACATCACCCCGTAAGCAGCGCGTGCGCCATAGATTGCAGCTGAGGAACCATCTTTCAGTACCGTAACGTTGTCAATATCACTTGGATTGATCATATTAATGTCCATCGGGACACCGTTGACCAAAATCAAAGGGCCACCGCCATTTAAAGAGGTGGCGCCACGGATATTAAAGGATGCACCCTGTCCAAGCGACCCATTGTTCTGGGTAATATTCAGGCCCGGTATGGTACCCTGGAGACCCTGACCGAGGTTGGCAATCGGGCGGCTTTCCAATACTTTGGAATCTACCTTCGAAACAGCGCCGGACAGGTTTATTTTTTTCTGGGTACCATATCCAACGGCCACTACCTCTTCAATGGCTACCGTTTCCTCTTCAAGAGAAACATTGATCGTCGTTTTGGAACCTACAACCACGTCCTGCATTTTCATCCCTACAAATGAAAATTGCAAAGTAGCATTTTCCGGAATATTGGTTAGGGTATAATTTCCACCTCTATCCGTTATTACCCCTGTTGTCGTTCCTTTAACCACTACTGAAACACCGGGAAGCGACCCTCCTGATGAGTCGGTTACTTTCCCTGAAACAGATTTTTGCTGTTGACTTGCAGAATTCAGCTCGCTGATTTTACTGATAGCAATGTACCTATCGATAATTTTATATCCTAATCCAGTGTCTTTAAGCAGGCCATCCAAAATTTCAGTAACAGTTAAATTTTGGAAATCAACATCGACTTTCTTCTCGAGAAGCGTTTGATCGTATTTGATGACTACATAATATCCACTCTCTTTTTCCAATCGCTCAATAACCTCTTTGAAGGTGGCGTTCTCCATTGAAATATTTATCTTGATATTCTGCCCATACGTGTTGGCAAACGAATGGATACTAAGCACGAACACCAAAACAGCAGTAATTTTCATAATTCTTACGATTTGTCCAATATTCTGCAACAAGGGAATATTAGCTTTACTTTTTTTCATAGATTTGATACGTTTTTGGTAAATAATTAATCCTTTGACTGAAGGTTTTTTATTGATCAACTACAGGCCGGAAATTGATCTTTCCGACAAATTGTATCAGTCTGAAAATATGTCCAGTATTTTCGGACTGATTTTTTTTAAGGTGGTGGAGGTTTATTTTTCATATGCATTAGTTTTGGTTATAAATCAGTTCATAGACGCTTAAATCTAGTCCCAATAAATCAGTGTAGGAACATCCGTTTTTGTTATCATCCGATACTTTAACGAGGAGGTCAATCTCAGGACTTCAAGAATTTGGTCGATCGGTTTATTTTTCAAAATAGTTCCAAAATAAGCCTGTTCACCCAATTTTTGATTGTTGATGATGATTTTAACGTTGTACCAGCGCTCAATTTTTCGGGCTATGTCTTTTAGTTTTTCATTTCTGAAGGTGATCAATCCTTCTTTCCAGGATGTATAAATCTCTGTATTAACCTTGGTTACGCTGATTTTGGAAGTGAGGGCATCATATTGGGCATTTTCACCGGGCACCAGAAGCAATATTCTATTTTGAGACTTGTCTTTTACACCCAAACTTCCTTCGATCAATGTTGTATTGATTGTGATGTCCTCTGCATATGCTTCAATATTGAATGATGTACCAAGTACTTCGAAGTTGAGGAGGAAGGTTTGAACAACAAATGGATGTTCACGATCTTTGGCAACATCAAAATAGGCTTCCCCGTTCAGGCTGACCTGTCGCTTGCCAAGTGCAAAACTTCCATCATAAGTAATTGAACTACCTGAATTTAGCATAACTTTTGTGCCATCAGGCAATTCAACATTGGTCATTTGACCCAGTGGAACTGTAATGGATGTACTTTTCTGGTAGACAAGTTTTTCTTTGTTGAACCCCCATCCGAAGTATTGAAACGCAAATCCAGATCCAAAAACCAGAAAAAGGATCGCTGCATATTGAGCCAATTGAAAACTTAGTCGAATTAACTTATGTCGTTTTAAACGGGGAGCAAATAGAAGCCTCCAGATTTTATCTTCAGATTCGTTGCCACGAGCGGTAAATGCCCACACTTTCTTACAGGCAATAAACTCTTTTCTATTTTCAGGCGCTTCTTCGATCCAATTGAATAGCTCTCTTACTTCAGATTCAGAAGTTTCGCCAAGCAAATATTTATTTATCAGTTGATAATCCATGTATGGTTGTGTTGTATGATTAGGTACACGCAAAGAGTGACTAACCCTATATAGGTTACAAAAAAAATAGAAGTCTCCAACAATATTCAGAAATTCTTCATGATGAGCTGTACCAGTATCAGTGGCAGATATTCAGCCAATTTCACTCTCAGCGTCTTTAATGCCCTGGTCATATTGGCCTCCACCGACTTAACCGTTATGTTCAGTTGTGCTGCAATCTCACAATTCTTTTTACCCTCAATCCGGCTCAGTTCAAAAACCATTCTGCACTTTTCAGGCAATTCATTAATCGACCGGATGATCATCTTCTCCAGTTCCATAAATTCAAGCTGGTCAAAATCAAATGATTCGAGTATTTCCCGGTTTAATTCCTCCTCTTTCAGGTGTAGTTGTTTATCCCGGTATTTACCAATTACCTTTTGGTGCCTGAGGTAATTCAGACTATCAGTTTTAGCGGCAGTATATAAAAATGAGTGAATCCCATTGACAGTTTCAACTTTCTGACGGTTAAGCCACAATTTTACAAAAGCCTCCTGTGCAACACCCTGAGCCTGATCCTTATCTCCGATAAATTGCTGACAAAACCCAACTATCCGATTGTAGTAAGTTTTAAAAACTTCTTCAAATGATGACTCATTGCCCTCTTGAAAATGCTGCAGGAAATAAGTATCTAAATGAAAAGGTCCGGCTTCCATTACGCAAATAAGTTAAAAAACAAAGATGGTAATTATTCTGAAGAATTCATTTACATCGGATATCTACCGAAACAGTAAAAATTATATTTCTCTTAGCCGAAAACTTGCAGACTGAAACTTTCGCTTATAACTTGCCAAATTGTACCTATTTGGCTTCGGGCCACATGCTGTTGATCAATTCTACGGTGCGATCCACCAATATTTGTCCACCTGCCGGACTGACCAAATTACTCTGGCTGATTGCGCTGTAACCACCTCCTGCCAGAGCCTTTGCGGTAGCCAGATAAAAACCCTGACCTGCCTGTTGAACAACGATGGTTTGCAATGCCTTACTGCGTGCCTGTATCCGAATACCATAATCGGTAAACATTTCAAACTGATTTGTACATATTGCCACATCCCCCAAACGTAACACATGAATTTCTGTAAGGTGCATGGGTTTCGGGTTTGTCTGCTGCTCTTCATACCTTTTTTGAATCGTGCCGTACCAAACCATTCTTCGGAAATTATTTACGGCTTCAGGATCATTTGCAGCAATCTTCCTGGCAATTTCATCGCAAACAGCCTTTGAATCCTTGTATTCAGCCTCCGTAACAATCCTCTTTGGCAGAGGGAGCATCTCTTCATGATGGGTAAGGATTACATCGGAATGGCGGTCATTTTTCACGGTTTCATATGCTTCCTCAACCGCATAAACAATCCGCTTTGCGATGGCATCAATGCGGCTCATTTTACTTAAACTGCGCATCCGCTCTTCCGCATTTTTTCCGTACATCAGGTGCGGTGACTGGTCGCCTGCAGCGCCAATCCAGCCAGCTACAACCAGGTCAGAACCCAGTCGTTTTTTTAATGAAACCCGAACTGGATGCCAGTAATCCGCATCAACGATTGAATCGCCTTCGACTTCTTGTGCCGGACAAGGGACTTCAATACTTGTGGCGATCAACTTTCCTGCCTTGTTCCAAAAGAAGAGCGAGTTCACATCATGATCCTCATAACCTTCCAGATTCTGAAACTCCGGTACATCTGTCCTTCCATACATTTGGGCCGTACCGTCCGAGTATACCGCACGCCGGTTATGCGCGACAACAGCAGAAGTCAGCCCCCATGTAACACTCCCGGGCTTTCTGGCTTTCCAGGCTTTTACGATGGCCTCTGTGACCCGTTGTGCAAACAGTTGCTGGTACTCCTCCGGTTGGGAGACCCCTTTTTTCGGTATGATGTACAGGCCGGTTTCAGTAACGGGCGCCGTATGTGTGTGGATTGCATTCAATATGATCTTGTTTACATCCAACTCCGGGAGTTGTTGATGCACCAGTTTTCGCACCATCTCTTTTAATATGACAGGCATACCGACCAGATCGCAGGAAACAAAGATGACCTGATCAACCGAACGATCGCCATCGCGGGATTCGAGCGCCACTACATTGGCAAGTATGGGAGTTCTGGCCGAGTAAGCAATCCGAAGATGCAACTGTCCATTCAGCGCAACAGGTAAAACCGGCGAAATATTGGCCTCTGAGGCGCCAATGTACAAGGTATTTCCGCCTATCGCAGATAAGTATGTCAACAGGCTAAAAATAAGGGTAAATAAAGTTCTTTTTATTTGCCTAGCCTGATCTTTGAGCCTGGACTCAATTCCGAAATGGAATTTTTTTCTCATGTGTTTATTATTTTAGTTACTGATGGACTACTAAATAACTTCTCTTTTTTAAGACGATAAATTGTAATGGCACACATATTTCTGAAACATTATATACCAGCTTTTAAACTTTGATTTGTTCAAGATTGGAATATTTTTATGTTAGTACTTCCCATATTCCTGAAGCGTGTCCCACATGGCCCAAAAATTTTCGGGAGGCACATCTTCCTGAATATTGTGGACCGGGGCATAAACGAATCCCCCACCGGGGGCCATTATGTCTATTATTTTTTTTACCTCATCTTTTACATATTTGGGGCTTGCATTTTTCAAGGTAGATTGCGTATCAACGCCACCTCCCCAAAAGACGAGATCATTCCCAAAATCCTTTTTCAATCCTTTCAGCTCCATATTTACTGCCGTAAACTGAACAGGATTAAGGATATCCAATCCCGCTTCTATCAGATCAGGTAGTAATTCCCTTACTGATCCACAGGTATGCATAAATATTTTGACATGCGGCAATCTTCGTTTGATATGCGACCAGAGCAGCCCAAATCTTGGGATAATTGTTGTCCGTAAATATTCGGGTTCCAACAAGGTGGAGGTTTGTGTGCCCAAATCGTCGCATTCGGAAACCACACTTACCCTATGCTGGAGATTGTTTTCAATCAGCCAGTCAATTAAAAGGTCCCAATAATTGAACTTGTATTCCAGGATCAGGTCAAGTAGCTTTTCTACCCCTGCCGGGTCAATCATGGTATCCAGGTACCAATTCTGATATCCCCTTAACCGTAACGAAGTTTCTGTAAGGCCTGCGCAATTTCTGTCAGCAATCACTCCACAATCATGAATATTCTTTGCCTGACCTGACAAATCACTTCGAATAAGGTCTGAATAAGTCACCACATCCGGAAACCTATAATTCTGCAATCCTTCATCTATGGAAGAGAACTGTTCCAAAGGAAAAGTAAACTGATTGAAATAGAAGTCTTTTGATTCATCCATTTTCCAAAGACATCCCCAATTGTCTGTAAGTTCCAATGCTCCATCTTTCACTGTAACAATCTTTTCATAGTCGGGGATCCTGCGGGAACCGATGCGTCTGGTATCAGATTTTAGCAATCTTAAGGTGTCTTCGATCGGGGTCACAATCTGCTGGATTGGGTCTATCCCTTTCTTCTCATAAACAGTCGACAAACCACGATATTCCATTGCCCTGACAAAAGCCTTCTTATTTATTCCGGTGACTGTGGTACCGGCCAGATCATAAGGTATCCTGTCGGGCTCTTTGTGACTTAGGGCAATATTTAACCTTTCCAAACTATTCATACGTCTATAGATTTAAAGATTTTATTTGAGGAACAAGCATTTGTATGATGGCCAGGGCGATAAAATAACCCACTGATGCAATAAAAAACGGGATAGCATAACCATCCATTCCCGAATTTTGTAACAATCCACCAACGAGTTGGGCAATCAAAGCGCCTCCGACAGCGCCTGCAAAACCTCCGATCCCGGTTATGGATGCGGTGGTTTTCCTGGGGAAAATATCTGACATTAGACAAAAAATATTTGCCGACCAACCGCAATGTCCTCCGGCAGCAACGGCAATTAGACCTACCGCTAACCACATATGATCAACATAAGGGACAAACATGACGGGTAATGCAAAAATGGCACAGGCTAAGAAACCCATTTTTCTTCCCTTGTTTAGTGACCAACCCATTTTAAGGAATTTTGAGGATAACCAACCTATAAATATCCCCCCCATCCATGAAAAAAGGTAGATGGTAAAAAAAGGAAGCCCTATCTCTTTTAAGTTTAAACCAAATTTTCCATTCAGAAACTTGGCCCCCCAGAAAAGATAGAACCACCAAATGGGATCGGTCATCAGTTTACCAACGCAGATGGCCCATACTTCCTTTCTTTTCAACAGAACTGCCCAGCTAATTTTTTCGGATGTCTCATGTTGGCTATCACTGTTAATGTATTCGAGTTCCTTTTTAGACACCAAATGATGGGTCTCCGGTTTTTTATAAAACAGCAACCAACTCAAAATCCATATAGCGCTGATGGGTAATGTCCAGATAAAAGCAGCCTGCCAGTTATTGTTAAATGCCGAAACGACGACTGGGATAATCAGCGGGGATATCATGGTCCCAACATTGGATCCCCCGTTGAACAGCCCTACAGCCAGTGCACGCTCTTTTTTGGGGAACCATTCTGCCACTACTTTATTTGCGACAGGGAAATTACCCGATTGACCAATGGACAATCCAAAACGGGCGAAAGAAAATCCAAGCCAATTTTTTGCAAAGGCGGTTGATGCCTGGGCTATTGCCCACATTCCCAACGAAATTGCATAACCTATCCGGGTACCAATTTTATCTACAAAGTGACCCATAAGCAGGAAGCAGAGGGCATACCCTACCATAAAGGCGGTATTGATATTACCATACTGCTGTTCGCTCCAACCAATCTCTTTTTGAAGGAACGGGGCCATAATGCCCAAAGCTGAACGGTCAATGTACAAAAGAACAGTGGCAAAAAAGAGAAATATCAGGACAACCCACCTAACACCCTGAAAATTAATTTTCTTATCCATTTTCTATTGAAAACTTATTTGTACAGGTAATTAACCCTCAATTTTTCAGACTCTATCAGGCACGACAAAGGGTTTTCGATATTGCCTTGTGAGCATGGCATCAGCTTCAGGGGCATTGATGAATTTCATCTTGACAGGGTCAAATTCAAGGGATTTTCCCAACCGGTAAGAAATGTTACCAAGGTGCATCAGTGCACAGGAATAGAACCCTTCGCGGATATCACCCTTGGCAAGTTTCTGGTCATTCGCAATGATTGCATTGATAAAATCAGCATAATGATCGCCAAGGCCGTCTCCCTTTTCCCCGGCAGTACGTTCTTTCCCGTAAAAGGCCTGCCACTCGTTGACATTTTTGGTCATATATCCTTTTGACCCGTAAAACAAGTTTCCGACCGTATTGTCGGCACTGACCATATAGGTATTGCCTGTCGCCTGATTGTTCTCACTGTTGACCCCTTCGCGGTTGGTAATCCAGTGACGGACTTCGAATTGCAAGATTTTCTTTTTGTCACCACCTCCCTGGGAATTTGGAAACTCGAAAACAGTGATCAGGTCATTGGGGGTTTGCTGGTCATCATCGAACATAAAATGGCCACCGGCAGAAGTAATTTTCACAGGCAGGGTAACACCTAAACCCCAGCGGGCAATATCCATCTCGTGAACACCCTGGTTTCCCATATCACCGTTGCCATAATCCCAGTTCCAATGCCAGTTGTAATGAAACCTGTTTTGCGAGAATGGCCGTTTGGGCGCCGGACCTAACCAAAGGTCATAATCAACCCCGGCGGGCACAGGTTCTTCCGGCGTTTTTCCAATCGTATCGCGCCATTTATAGCAAAGCCCTTTGGCCATATAAACTTCACCCAGCTTTCCGCTGTGTAAATAATCAGCCATGCTTTGGGCGCACGGGTTACTCCGTTGTTCGGCGCCATCCTGGACGATCAGGTTGTATTTTTCGGCAGCCTCAACCAATTTCTGTCCTTCGAAGAAATTATAACAACATGGTTTTTCGACTGATACATGTTTCCCTGCCTGTAACGCCCATATCGATGCAAGCACGTGCCAGTGGTTGGGTGTGACAATTGAAACAGCGTCAATATCTTTATTCTCATAAAGCTTTCTCATATCACCATAAACCAATGGTTTTGGCAATCCCTTATCGGTAAAGAAATTCTTGATTCGCTCATCGAACAGGTTACTGTCCACATCGCAAAGGGCAATTACTTTTGCATTTTTTAGGTTGGAATAGCCGGAAATATGGGCCCGGCCTTGTCCCCGGATGCCAACAACTCCAACATTAACGCGTTCATTGGCGCCTATGACGGAGGCATATGACTTCGCACTAAATCCACTACCTCCCAAAGCAATCCCAGCGGACCCGAGTACTCCGCCCTTGATAAATTCCCTTCTCTTTGTCATGATGTTCGTTGGTTAGAAATTATGAAAGTCTTAATATCTTTTTGCAAAATCATCTGAGTAAGCATTGATCTCAGCAGCAGTTAAATGACCCCCTGAACTAACAATAACACGATATCTGAATGTTGTTGACTTGCCGGCAGGGATGGAAAAATTAAGATTTTCCTTCCCATTGGTGAAATCAGTTACGCCCAGAGGATTGGCTGCAAACAACCCATATCCCCTGGCATGCCAGTAGGTGGGATAACTTTGGTTTCGGGGATGATCGCACACTACCAGTGAAATTTTTTCATTTCCGATGGTTCCAAACAGGTCCATCCATCTGGCTCTAGTGCCCCAAACAGCCTCATCCTTAATGCCTTCACTGCTTAAATAATTTCCCGTAACACCATCGTTGGGCATTGCTTTCACTTTGGTAGGATTACCCTGTGCATCGGTGAGTGTGACATCTTCTTTGGATGGAAGTTCGAGTTGACGTGCGACACGAATTCCCAACATCCCTTCTTTGGTATCTTTAAAATAAGCTGTTTTGCCGGTGGCAGTCAAAGTAGTAACCCGGTCGATGATGCGCATTGGGCCTTTCGCAATAAAATGATATTCCGTATTTTCGGTCAACAGCCTGTTGCCTGTCGAATCAATCCAGCTCTCAGATGTCACCAGGACCCCTTCACCCATTCCTCCTGATACCCTATCTATTTTGACATGTTTGATGGTGCCACCATTGGCATTTCTTTTCCCTAAACCTTGCGAACCATTCCCCCAGAAATCATTTCGGTCGACATTTCCATAGGTCAGCCACATCCCGATCTGATGCGGATGGTCAGTTCTTTCCCCAGCCCTTTGTTTTAACGGGAAACCCCGCGTAATCTCTGTACCGGTAGAAGTAAAAATAGGGTAGAGTACAGGTTTAAATACATTATCATACCAACAATAGGAGGTAAATAGTTTTCCGTCAATCATGACATCAACCTTCCTTTCTGCTTCCTTGTTAACAAATGCTACGGCAAAATCTTTGTCCTTTTTGACTTGTTTAACTGATTGCGCAATACCGGAAAGGGAAGAAATAATCGTAATTATTACTAGAAAAAATGATTTTGATTTCATTTGATTATAATTTTGTTTTTTTAACGGCCAAATGGAATACCCACATAATCATGTTCGGTTGGTGTGTATATTCTCTCATGGGTATTTCATGTACGCTATTATTTATTTTTTAAACTTAAATAGTCTTTCTATGATTTCATTGGATGTACTATTTATCTTCTCTGTTATAAGACGAGCAATAGTATTGGCGCACATATAACAGAATCAATAGATCCACCATCAAACCTAATTATGTTTATTCCAACCGCTAATTTGCCAGGTGTTCCGCCATATCTCTTAGGAAGATAAATATTATACCAAAGTCCAAATGTCAGACTTGGAATAATAGTGTAGAAGTAAATATATTGTCCGCGGCTGTTTAGATATAAAGTTAAAAATACAACAGGCAGAATGAAGATTGTATCTAAAAATAGTGAGCCCAATCTTATCCAAAATCCTGCATAAATGTTTTCTGACACTCCGCTGAGACGCAATGGTGTTTGTTTATTATTCATATTTATCATAAGTATCAACTATTTAATAAGCTTACTTTCAACTATTATCATACGCTTATTTCTTCCGATGGTAAAAGCATATATAAAAACCAGCAGAGGAGGGATACCAAGAAAGATCATGTGAATTTCTGAAAATTTGATTTCAGCACGAAACAGGAGCAATATCATCAGCAATGTTGCATATATATATGAAAAATAATTTAACCATTTTCTATCCTTAACAGTCAATGCCAATGCATGTTCAGTAAACATAAAAGAATTTTCAGCACTTCCAAAATATCTCAACTTTGCACGAATTTTATGCTGACCTATTGGAACATCGAACAACTTGGTCTCGCAATCTGATACAACTCCAAGCATTTTTTCGTCTAGATAGATTTCCATGTCACCTGATACAGTAACTTTTTTGGTGATTTTTAAATTTGACATATTTTGTATTGTATATTTTATGATAAATCTTTCCTTAATTTAATCTCTGTAATAATTAATCACATTTGTTGATCAATTCATTGTATTACCAAGTTTTCTCACCGACTTTCATCTTTCTAAGATTTTCTTCCATTGCATTAGAGTCCTTATAATTTTCTTTAATAGCCTCTTTCAATGTTTCCTCTTCTTTTGATATTGCCTCTTCCTTATGTCCAAGTTTATAAAGTATGTTAGCATATGTGTCTGAAAAAAGTACATTATCAGGTGATAGCTCCAAAGACCGCTTTGACCAGAGCATGGCATTCTGGAGCAATTTCGTATTCGATTCCTTTTTGAAAACTTCCCAGGCATATCTGTTTAGACTATTACCAATCTTATTCCTCTCCAAATTTGCGGACGATGCCTTAAGCTGCACAATTTTAGAAGAATCAAACTTTGATAATACTCCGGAATTGAATAATTTTTCAAACAATCGTGCACTCTTTTTGTCCATGTTTTCTATAGAATCAACCGAAATTTGCATGAGTTGGTTATTACATAAGTCAGTTGCATATTTTAGATATTTATCAGTTTCCCCAGTCCTTTGATAATACTCCAAATAAATCTCATCCGTAGATCTAATGATGCTATTCTTTGGCAATTTATCATATGCAGAGACAGCAGAAGAAAGCAAATCTTCATTTTTTGATATGGCTGCCTCACGTACTGTATTCAATATACCATTGCTAAGAAAAGTATTGACAATACCTTGGTATATCACATTAAATTTGGAAATATTCTGTTGAAGATTTGAGTATGCAAGAGATGTGGTTATTAAATTACGTCCCTCCTTTTTATATAATTCCATAACAGTTTCTGAAGCACGTTCTTCTGCTGGTATGAGTTTCAAGTAATCATCGAAGAGATAAGTATTTGAAAGTCCAAGTTTTGAACGTTTATCCATGTAGTTAATTATAAATGTAGGATCATTTTTCTTAGTAAGATATTCCGTTTCCCACACAGTAATTGGCTTAGGATCATTCATTTCAATCAGAGCCGTTTTTGCAAGAGCAATAAAATTATTTGCATCCATTGATCCCGAACCTTTGTAAAAAATAGTCCCATCAGATTTCACAAAAAGATAAGTTGGGAATAAATTTACTTTATACTTTTTCGCAAGTTCTATTCCTTCACCTTTTTCTGCATCAATCCGATAGCATACAAAATTTGAATTGTATATTTTACCCACATTTTCAAGTGGGAATATTTCCTTGGTCATTAATTTACAAGGGGCACACCACGATGTAAAAAAATCAATAAAAATGGGTTTATTATTTTGTTGAGCTTTAATAAGAATTTCGTTCCATTTTCCATGTTCGAATTCAACACCTTGCGATAATCCTAACAACGAAATCATAAAGACAGAACCCAAAAGAAAAAGTTTTTTCATAAATTTAATGTCTAGGTATTTCATTTACTATTCATTAACTATCACTCTACCTATTATCACACCTGAATTTTCTGATGATCGGAAACCAACAAATGAAGCGATAGCCAGCATAGCAAATAAGCCACGCTGGCAATACCGAAAATCACATAATAACTGCCGGTGAATTCCAAAATCAGTCCAACTGCTGCGGAAAACAGGATCCCGCCGACAGCACCGGCAAAGCCGGAAAGCCCAACTACCGAGCCTACCGCATTCTTCGGGAAGATATCCGAAACGATGGTAAAAATGTTGGCAGCATAACCCTGATGGGCAAAAGTGGCCATCGAAATAAGCATCACGGCAAGCCAAACATTGGTTGCAAACGAGGTGAAAAAGATCGGGACCACCAGAAAGGCCATCACAAGGATCGTTTGCTTTCGGGCTTTTACCGGGTTTTTCCCGTGGTTAATCAGGAACGATGACATCCATCCGCCAAAAATTGAACCGCCAATGGAAACCACATAAATCACGATAAGCGGCAAACCAATGTTGGTTAGGTTGATGTGGTAATTCGAATTCAGGAATTTGGGTAGCCAGTAGAGGAAAAACCACCAGATCGGGTCGGTGAGGAACCGTGCCAGGCAGATGCCCCAGGTTTGTTTATATGAGATGATCATCTTCCAAGGGAGTTTTTTGGTTTCAGGTTCCCGGTCATCCTGAAGAATATAGTTTCTTTCGGTTTCTGTCAGCAGTTTTTGCAATTCGGGCTTGCGGTACATCGGAATCCAGAAAAGCAGCCAGATAAAACCCAATGCACCGGTCATGATAAACGCCGATTGCCAACCCCATTTCAGGGCGATAATCGGAATCAACAAAGGAGTCAGGATCGCACCAACGTTTGGACCTGAGTTGAAAATTCCGGTTGCCAAAGCCCGCTCTTTCTTTGGAAACCACTCGGCTACCGTTTTTATGGCCGCCGGGAAATTGGCCGATTCTCCGATTCCAAGCCCAAAACGTGCCACGGAAAAAGAGAACACGCTGCGCGCCATGGCATGTGCCATTCCGGCCAGGCTCCACAACGATATGGAGATGATAAAGCCCAACCGTGTGCCTATTTTGTCGAGTAAGCTCCCCATCGAAATCAGCCCGACGGCATAAGCCGCCTGGAAAGCCATGATGATGAAGCCGTAATCAGACTCCGACCAGCCAAACTCCAGTGTAAGCTGGGGGGCCAGTATGCCAAGTACCTGCCGGTCGATATAATTGATGGTGGTTGCAAAAAAAAGCAGTACCACAATCCGCCAACGGTAATTCCCAATACGAGTTTGCATTTACTATTTTTTAATTTACGATTTACTATTTGAAAACCGCCTTTATGCAGATCACTTTATTCCGCCCAAAAGCGGTTTTCACCCCTAAAATACTTTGGCTCGCGCTGGCTCCTTTGCCGTCAACTTCAGTTGACACTCAGCGGCAAATTTCATGGATTAACCGGTACGCTTCCTCTTGTTCGCCGGGCGTTTCGCAATAGGTCACCACCACCAGTTTCATTCCCGGGGACCACAAACGGGAAACCTGTTCGCGAATGGTTTCCAAATCGCCAACGATACGCGCATTTAGCACAATTCCGGTATTGGCGAATTTGTGAAATTCCTCCAGGCTATTTGTTGCCCCCGGATCGGTTTGCGGGGAAAACGCCCCATCGGCCATTTTCAACCCTTTTATTTGAAGTACGGAATCCACCCAGCCCGACCAGTCGCCACACGAATGGAAAACCGGTCCACCCATTGGGGTACATATTTTCTCAACGCAAGGCGCTGCCAATTCAAGGTATTGTTCAGGTGAAATCATGATGGCATTGTCGTCGCTCATACCCAACCCCTTCCATTTGGTTGAAGAGGCAAAACCATGCCCGGGCGAAGCCAGTGCGTGGCCAATTAATCTTACCTGTTCATGATTGAAACGAATAGACAAATCGGCCAAAAGATCGAAAAGCCTTATAACTTTTTCAGGCTCCAGCATCAGGTCCATGAAAAACTGGTCGAGCGGGTATAAGTGGCCAATCATATTTAGTGGTGATTGGGTGTCAGTCAGTGAAACGGGCACCCGCCCTTTGGTCTGCTCCATAAAATACTCAACCATGTTTAGGGTATGCCGACCGATATTGGTTTGTGCAATTTCCTTGGGTTCAACCGTCAGCACCTCATCAATCGATGAAAAACGGGATTTCAGGGCAGGCGCATTCCCTTCGAGCCAAATATAATCCCCGCCAAAAGCGCTGGCAACAGTCCCGATGCCATACCAGGGTTCCAGAAAATTAGGAACATCGGCCTTGAATTGCATACTTTTTTCGAGCGCGCCAAGTTGTAGTTCGAGCGACCGTTTCATATCGCGGCAACCAAACGAGAAGCACTCTCCCACCCGCATCCGGCGGTAAACGGCAACACCCGATTTTTGTTGCCAGAAATCGGAGCAGGTATTGTTCAAGTTAGCGGCAGAGGAGGCGTACCTGTCAAAATCGAAGTCTTCAGGTTTCACGGGTAAAACATGTGTGGACTGCGCGTCGGCCAGTTGATTGTCGAATTCTTTTGCCATGAAAAGATTATTTTAACCGGTTAGAATCTAAATAAACCTCCTGGGTACCATCTTTCTTAACTGCATTTTTTGCACCACTTAAATCGTTACCCAACAAAGTAATATGTCCGCTTCCGGCTCCGTCAATTTGCAAAAAAGTCTCCAGACCAGGGGGAGCGATACACGATTGAACGAACATGTTTTTTACATCCTTGCATCGTATCAGTGGCTCCGGACCTGCCATTGTGGCTTTTATCTTCAATAATTGCAATCCATTGACATCGTCGCAAACTATAGCCGGTCTTGCATCAGGCAGTGTGAAATCCATTTCAACATCATCAAAAGTCAAATTTTCGGCATGGCGGCAGTAAAATCCATACGCCGGCAACTTGCCAAACATGTTATATTCGGGATATTTTTCCGGGACTTCCGGTATTTCCCGCTTCGCAAGGTCCGGCGTTCCACCACCTTTGAAAGTAAACCTGATATTTGCCAGTGTAATGTTTTTTACGGGAAAGTTAGGCAGGCCGGTAATGGAACAACCTGTATTTCCAACATTTGCGGCCTGTACATTGTTGATGATTACGTCGGAAAGAAGTCCCATTGGTGGTTTGGCCATATATTCTTTAAACGGACGCGCCCGGTTGCCAAGCCGGATAAAAATTGCAGTGCCCACATTATCCATGGTAATATTTGATATTGAAACCCGTTCCAGTTTTCCCCCATCTACCATTTGCAAGGTTATTCCGGCTAATTGGGTGTCATAAATAACACTGTTGCTGAATGTAATGTTCTGATAGCCGCCATTGGTCTCTGTACCCAGTTTAAACGCACTGCAATTTGAACTGATAACACAATTTGTTACCGTAATGTTCCGGCATGGCCTATCGAGGCAACTTTTCAGGACAATGGCATCATCGCCACTGATAATTTCGCAATTTGAAATGCGGACATTGTTGCATCCGTCAATGTCTATTCCGTCATTGTTATGGTTTACACGACTACTTACCCGTATACCGTCTATGTTGATGCCATCACACGACAAATAGTGTTGTACCCACATAGGCGAGTTCAAAATAGTAACATCCCTGACAAGAATGTTTTTACAATTAATGATGCGAATCAAATAAGGCCTGGCTTTATATGATTCAAACAGATCCTTTTTCCTTAATTCACCATCAGCATCAAATGATGCCCCATTCCCGTCAATCGTGCCTGTACCGGTAATTGAAATATGGTCCAAATCTTCACCGTAAATCAGGCTTTTGTTTGTGTAATTGTCAGTGTAGGATCTGATTTTTGAAATCGTAACCGGATAATCTTCCAGATTTTTACTACCGGTCAAAACTGCACCCGCATCCAGGTGCAAAGTAATATTGCTTTTCAGAAAAATCGTTCCTGAAAGATATTTACCAGCCGGGAAAAACACCGTTCCCCCGCCACTTTTGGCACAGGCATCGATGGCCGATTGAATGGATGTCGTGTTCAATGTTGTTCCGTCCGCTTTTGCCCCATAATCGCTAATGTTGAAATACCCAGGACCACCAATTGAAAGAAAAGGTACAGACAAAAGAATGCTGAGTACAAAACCACGTAAGTTTCTTAAATAATTTTTAAACATACATCTTCCGAATTAAACGGTTTATTTATATTTTCTTGAAAAATCGTCAGCAAAATCATTGATCCCGGCCACGGTTAAATGAGCCCCTGAACTAACAATTAAGCGGTATCTGAATGTTGTGGATTTTCCCTTGGATATGGAAAAATTCAGTTCTTCTTTCCCTTTTGTAAAATCTTTTAATCCCAGTGGATTCGCAGCAAACAATCCATATCCCCTGGCATGCCAGTAGGTAGGATAACTTTGGTTTCGGGGATGATCGCACACAACCACGGAAATCTTTTCATTGCCAATGTTCCCGAACAGCTCCATCCATCTGGCACGAGTGCCCCATACAGCGTCCCCCTTTATCCCTTCACTGCTTATATAATTTCCCGAAACACCTTCGTTGGTCATTGCTTTTACGGTAGTAGGATTACCCTTTGCATCGGTAAGTGTAACATTTTCATTGGATGGCAGTTCAAGCTGACGAGCAACACGAATCCCCAACATCCCCTCCTTGGTATCTTTAAAATATACCGTTTTGCCATTGGCCGTCAGGGTGGTAATCCGGTCGATGATGCGCGTCGGGCCTTTCGCGATAAAATGATATTTGGAATTTTCTGTTAACAGGCTGTTGCCAGTCGAATCAAGCCAACTCTCGGTGGTCACCAGGACCCCTTCGCCATTTCCTCCGGATACTTTATTGACTTTAACATGTTTTATGGTACCGCCATTGGCATTTTTTGTTCCTAAACCCCGCGAACCATTTCCCCAGAAATCATTGCCGTCAACATTTCCATAGGTAAACCACATCCCGATCTGATGTGGATGGTCGGCTCGCTCTCCCGCTCTTTGTTTTAACGGGAAACCCCGGGTAATCTCGGTACCAGCCGAAGTACAAACAGGATAGAGTACAGGTTTAAATACATTATCAAACCAACAATAGGAGGTAAAGAGTTTTCCGTCAATCATGACATCAACCTTTTTATCTGCTTCCCTATTCAGAAATGCTATCTTTAAATCTTTGTTCTTTTGAACCTGTTTAATGGATTGTGCAACACCGGCCAGGGAAGAAATAGCAATAATCGAGATTAAAAATAATGTTCTCATAAATTTATAATTTGTTTTTAATTGTACAGGGAATTTGTTCAAACAGATCGGGACTCATTTCATATTCAAAGAATTAAAAATAAAAAACTCAAGTGATATTACATGGTTTCTGAAATCCGGATGATGGCATTGAAGTCAAAAAAATTGAAAGAAAATTAACTAAAAAATTTCATTGGCAACAATACTATGCGGAACGATCAATGGGCTATCTTTCTCAACACAATTAAAATATTTTATTGAATTGCTTTAAAACTTCCTCGATTGAATCATTAAAAACGATTGGTCCTTTATTAGGTTGGCCGGATTTCGTATCCGAAAACGATGTACCTCCCTTATTTCCATTATTATACATTGCCTCAGA
This sequence comes from Prolixibacteraceae bacterium, assembly GCA_023229575.1. Lineage (GTDB taxonomy): Bacteria > Bacteroidota > Bacteroidia > Bacteroidales > Prolixibacteraceae > CAINVV01. The sequence continues at coordinate 136,200 of JALNYZ010000009.1, read as the reverse complement.
CGAACTGTTCCCAAAAGGCAGTCCAAAGAGCAACGAACCCAGTGAAATGAAGCATATTGCAAAAAGGGTTATAAAGGATTTTTTCATAACGACCGTTTTACCATTATTTTAATTTCATCACGACCATATTGTAAACAGATAGCTGAGGGACAGTATAAATGGCATGATTCCCGCTTTCATTAAACGGAAGTACCACATCATTTTTTCCATCCGGGGTCATTACTGTTACTTCAATAATTTTCTTTCCTTCCGGAACCCGCACATCAACCTTAATGTTTGAGACTGACGCATTTTTAGAATCAAAATTAACGAGATGCAAAATCAACGCACGCTTATCTTCCTTTTCTGCTAATTCCATGGTCACTGAGAGTGGCGCTTCAATGTTAAGTGACAAGCTATTGCCGGAGGCCCAATTCACAGATTCAATGAGCTCTTTCCAATTGAGCGGCAGCTTCCAGTACCGGCCACTCATCGCCCTGGCCGCCGGTTTCTGAATCGATGGGGCGACACTGCGGATATACGCGACCCTTCCTTTGCCAGTTAAATTATGTTGAACCGGTGCATTTAACGAATCCTTGAGTGACCTTTTGGAAACGTTCACTTTGTATAGATCGCTCAATCCTATTTCACGTTTCCTCTGTCGATACTCATTATATAGTGAAGTATTACCGGTAGCTACCAACCCACCACCCTGATTGACAAAATTCCTTATCAAATCCAGCTTATCATCGCTTAAACACTCCTGGTCTGCAAGAACCAGCACTTTGTATTTGGAAAGATTTTCCAGATTGCCATCAAAGATAATATCAAACGGAATTTTCCCCTGGATCAAAGCCTGTTCATAAAGAAATGTGCTTTGATAAGGCTGATCGCTGTTGTAGGCCATCGAAGCGAAGGAATGCAGGACAGCCACATCTGCTACATTGTGGATATTACGGTAATAATCAAAGTTTTTATGAAAGAATTTAATATATCCTTTTCGATCTTCAGGCACCTCATCGCCGGCCGAAAGGCCGCCCACCATTCCCATGCCCTGCCTGTTGTAAGCCATGGCTTCGGCCATTTCAAGTTTACTGCTATTTGCATAGGTAAAAACCCTGTTATCCAGTGTCTGGGCCATTTTGAAAGTGCGAATCTTGGAAATAAGTACCCCGTCATCTGCCAGGCTCGTCTCTTCACCTTCTGTCCAAAAGAAATCGGTATGTACCAGAATTCTTGGAAAATCCACACTCTCTTCCCACATGGTATTTTTCCCTGACAGGCCGTGTGGATTACACTCTACCGCAACTTCCGGGTTGAGTTTTCTGATATATTCTCCCATCTCACCATAGTAGTCGGCAACCTGCTGGCACCTGAAGTCCGTCCATTCCTGAAAAAGGGGATCATTGATGGTACTAAGGGATTGGTTGATTTTAGGGGGCTCTACATATTTTACATTGCTAAACCCAAACCTTTTCTTCAGCATTTCAGGCGTATATTTATTTTTTAGATAGGTCCTGAAATTCTTAATCGCCAGAGGATGAAAAAAAACCGGGGCCAGACCCTGATTTGAAGAATTGTCAAAGTGAATGAGGTCTGCCTTTAAATCCTCAATAGCAATTCGTACAACCTTTTTCATGTACGCCTTGTACCCGGGATGTTGAAAATAGACACGCTTGCGAAAAGTTTGATCGCCATAAACCACCGGTAACCCCATATAATCCGGAACAATCCACTTTCTGGCTTCAGGTTTTTCCAAAAGAAAGGTTTCATAACCCATAGTACTTCCTACATAAACGCCCACCCTAAGTCCATTTTGTTTACATATCGCGGCAAGCTTCTTTGCATCCTCTATGTACTCTTTTTCAGCTTCTAGGCCAAAGGCTTTGTAAAAATGGATGATGGCCATGGTCACGCCCATCTCTTTAAGCTTTTTGACAGTTTCCACGGTGTGCTGTTTTTCATAATCTCCTTGCTGCCATAGCGGATCACCCCCGCGCCGATGCCTGAATATAAACTCCGAATCCCAATTGCCTACAAAAATGAGAGGCTCCTGAGAGATCCATGCCGGACGGGTAATGGCATTCCCTTCTTTCAAGGAAACCCTTTTCGAAACGGGAGTTTGTGACTGTGCCGATGCAACAAAAAGGAGAAGAATTATTCCAACAATAAGAGGCAAAATGTGACTCAGTAATTTGGGAGAAATTTTGTTTGACATAATAATAGGTTAATTTACAATGAGAGTCTGTTTAAATTTATTACACAGAGAATAACTTTCTATTAATCGAAAATGTTTGATGTATAGATATTTCTGCCATTATGTATTTTCATGAGAGAAACCCCGGAGTTACACAGAGCTGGAAAATCGCAAGCGATTTTCTCTCTCCCGAAGTGTCGGGACAAGTTGTGCAACTCATCGTTTCCTCAATTGTATTTTTACTGCAAGCAACAATTTCAAAGCCATTTTTAGTTTCAATTTGGAGCCATAAATTCTCTGTGTAAGAAATTTAATCAGCTTCTAAGAAAAGAATTTTAGTCTCATTAATGAATGTGACGTGCCAAAGGAATTTTCATTTTGGTCACTTCCTTCGCAACCATCTCGGCAAATTTTTCGGCACCTTCAACCGACAAATGGGTGTTATCTTTTCTCCCCTCAGGGAATTTCTGGTCGGGTGAAGTCCACAGGTACATTTTTTTTGAAGGTTCATCACCCATTGAATTAACGAACGAATAGGTGATTATCTGCATATCAATAAGTTTAACTTTTTTATTGGCAGCCACTTCGCGTACCGCATCAGGATACTTTCCATGGGTTTCGATGAGTTTTCCGGATTCATCGAATTTCCGGCGAACAATTGGGGTTAACAATACCGGTGTAGCCCCTTTCTCCCTGGTTTCCCGAATATACTTTTCAAGGTATTGCCTGAAACTCGACCGCGGATCCGTGAAATGGGAGGGAAGATTAGCTTTTTCGTCGTTATGTCCAAACTGAATAAAAACATAATCACCACGTTTAAGGCTGTCCAATACCTTTTTCCAACTCCCTTCGTCAATAAAACTCTTTGAACTTCTGCCATTTATTGCGTGATTGCTAACCTTTACTTTTGAGTCGAAATGGTCTTGAAATTTCTGTCCCCATCCCGTCTCCGGATATACCTCCGGTTTCTTATTCGCCATAGTAGAATCACCAATTGTATAGACTGTGATCAACTTTGATGGGACGCAACCTGCAAATATTGCGGACAACAAAATCACAATCAGGCAAACTTTTCTCATTTTATCATTTGTACATGTAACAATAGAAATTTTAAGGAGTTAAAGGATGTTTGTATCATTTCCCCCACATACCATTGATCATATTCACAGTTGTGTCCACCAGCATTTGCCCGCCTTCCGGCCCAACTATTGAAACCAGGGCGCTGTACTGGCCACCGGGAATAGCCCTTGCTGTGGGCAGATAATCCCCATAATCCCCTGTTAATTGGACCACAAAGGTTTGGTTCGCTTTACTTCTACCTTTCATAGCAAATCCATAGTCGACATAAAGTTCAAATGGATTGGAAGCAATTGCCACATCACCAATACGAATAACATGTAACTCCACAGGATAAACTGGGTGTTTGTCTTGATTTGCATAGATATTTAATATACGCTCGTTGATTTTTACGATGCCAAAATCGGATTCTTTGTTGTCCCAGGGACCATAATCCCTTATTTTTTCATTGTCGTGCATCTCCTTCAGGAACCTGTTCCACGCGGTGTTGGGAGAATTGGCATCTTTCGGTTCCCTGGAGCGTATTTCAGTGACAATCTTCAATGCTTTCTGGTATTCTTTTTCCGTTACTTTCCTTCTGGGAAGATCGACATCTGCAACGGTATGTTTAAATATGGGGGATGTTTGAATGTTCTTCGTGGCATCCGGATAAGTTGCATCAATGACCTGTGCCAGCCTTCTTCCAATCTCAACGATGCCCGGAACATCCCACATGTTGGGTTCACCGCCCCTGTAGCCACGGGGCAGGTCGCGGGGGGACAAATCTCCGGCAGCTCCACACTGGGGTAAAATATATACATCTGTGGAGAATTTTTTCTGAATGTAATTTCTGACTTCTCCCCAATAATCCGCTGAAACATAGTATCTCGCCTCAGTTACCTGTGCAGGACAGGAGACATTCATGATAATTCCGGTCAGCTTCATGTTCAGGTCCCAACAGTAAAGCATATCAACTCCGGGATCTGTGGCACCTTCCATCCCGATAAAATCTTTTCTATCAGTTGCCCCATACATTTCTGTGGTACCGTTGGCATATTGTGCACGCCGGTTATGGCCGACAACCGCATATCCCAACACCCTGCTGATACCAGCAGGTTTGCGTTTGTTCCAGGCAGTTACAGCGGCCTGACAAGCTTTTGTAACCAGGAATTTTCCATATTCAGTAGTAATATCAGGATTGGCTGCGGAATGGTCATGTGTTGCATTCATAAAGAGTTTCCTGACATCAAAATCAGGAATTTGCTTCTTTACCCGGTTCTTTAACGAATCCTGTAACACGCGTGGAATTTCCACCAGATCTACCGATACCATGATGGCCTGCTCTTTGATCCCCATTTCGTTTGCAGATTCAATCGCACATGCAGTGACTTTTAACGGGCTTTGGACGTAGGTTGATATCCTGTCGTAATATTGGCCGGTCAATGATACGGGCCCGGCCGGTGTAATGTCTTCAATAGACCAGCCGATGCGTAATCCGCCATCTTTCAATTGTTCTATTGCGTAACATCTCTTAACAGATAGAATTATTACGATCAAAATTACAAATTGGAGTGTTGGTTTTGCCAAAGCTGAAGGTATTCCTAAAAGAGAATATGGGACATAGGTGCGTTTCAATGATTTCATCATATTATTGTTTTTAATCGTTTATAATCAGATTTTTAGTTGTGGGATGTATCTTCCAATCCGTCAACTGGCGGGGCGCTGTTTCTTAATTCATTGGGCAAAGGCCAAATGCCGTCAGGATATAAATAGACAAAGGCAGCATGGACCGGATTAGTATCCTTGTCTGTTTCAATTCGATAGACGTACATCCCAGGGGGAAGTAACGCTCCTTTATCATCTTTCCCATCCCAGTACCACCAATAGTAACCCCAGTGAAGCGGTTTATTGGCAAACAATGTCCGGACGCATCGAATATTGGAGGTGTTCTGGGCATTGAAAATCCGCACTGTTACATTTGTTGTTACATCAGTAGAATCCTTCATGCGAGGCCAAAATGCGGATTTTTTCCAAAGCCCTGATGAGTGCTGTAATTTTCCTCCAAGACGATGATAGATATGTTTTCCTGTCGGGCTTGTTGCAGGTTCGTAGAAATAATAAGTCGATTGATCATCGTAGTTATAGGTGACTTTGGCAGAACTGCCTCCCATATCTTTCGCTGTGAAACGGATGTAATTTTTTCCATATTCCAATCCGGGCATAGCCCACTGGCTCATCTGAAGTTCAGAAGAAACTTCTGCGCTGTCGAGGCCTGAACCCTTGCCCGAAAATTCAAATTTTATCCAGTAACAGGACTTCGCAATAATGGAAGATTTAGGGTAATCCTTTAGTTCAGGACTCAGTTTGGCCCAGGTAAGATTTGAGTATATAGTATCAGCGCCCTGATTTCCCTGGCCTGGTATCGTATTGTTACGGGCAATATAGACATTACCGTTCGTTTTAAACCATGCTTTGATATCTGCACCCACATGATACCAGGGATAATGGTTGGAAGCAAAAACGACAAAGGAAGGTTTTGAAGGATCGACCGGGATCAATCCCTTTGCGGTACGCTGGACATTGTTTTGTTCTACGATGAAAGGCTCATACAGGGAATTGTGAAAGTTCGGCATGTAGGTATAAACCACACTTCCGTAATCCACCCAGCTCCTGGGTGCACCCCCTTTATACGAATTAAATCTGGCGCTGGTCGAGTCAAATCTACCCCTCATGTCAAAAAAGAGGGTCATTTTTTCATTGGGCCTCAAATCGCTGTATTTGAATTTTACGAGATAATTGGATTCATAAAATTTAGGTGGGAAAGGTGTACTGTTCAAAGGGCATATTGGAGAATCGGGACCGAGACTTTTGCCATAAGTGAGGTGTCGGCCTATAATTTTATTCAGCGAATCAATAGGTGCAGGGTCTTTTTTTAATTCTTCCCAGGTTGCAATGGTTTTTCCATCCATTTTATAATGAACGATCTGAATATCCGGGGTACCATTATAATCATGCCACTTCCCATCCCAGAAGGCGCCACCAGCATTATGGCCGCCCATACCGTAAATTGTCCCATACATTCCTGCGCCTGGAATTTTAACATAGATTGGGTTTACCACATGGTGAAATTCCCCACACATGCAGGCACCATATTGGTTCAAAAGGCGGGAAGCATTGCCCGCATGAAAATAACCAGTATAATTAGGTGCATTGGTCATTTCAGCCCTGTGAATGTGCAGCGCCGTCCATTCGAAAGCCCTGAAAAATTTCTGCTCTTTGGTAAGATTTCCCTGGGTAATGTTTGTTGCCAAAGCCTTGTAGGCATCCGAATCCCCTCGTAAATCCCAACCCTGTGGACCAAAAAGATGAGGCTCTTTGATGACTCCTTTACCATTATTTTCAATGGTGATGGATAGATTTCTTAAATGCCGGGAATTGACGGTAATCTCTTCTACATGGTTTGTACCTGTTACCACGAAACTCTTGGAAACGGGATGAACCGGAGCAGGGGCAGGATATTTAAGTAGATCGGGATCATTGATTTTTCCGACAGTATAGGTTTGCATTTGATTGCAGGATGATACAAAAGCAAACGACAGGATAAGAATCACAAGTGAATGGTTTGGAATTTTCATGGAATTAGAATTTAAAATTTTTCCCAGGGACACCAGCCTTCATCATATCCAAGGTAGGCGCGTCTTCCGAATTGCAATGGAGGGGCGCCTACTTCAAAAGCGCCCGCATCGGGAGCGCTTCCTTTGAAGTCGTCATTAAATCCAGGAATAACTACACCTCCATCTATCATTGGGTTTTTTACCCAGCCAAGCGGATCAGTTACTTTAACCTTCAAGTCGCCAAACTTATTTGGTTGAACTCCCCAATTAATGCTGATAATATTTACCCGGGGATAGAATTCCAATTTGTATGACTCTACAAACAATCTTGTACCTGAGGGAGTAGTGCTAACCCTTATGCCATGCTCTTCCTGGGAACCAGGAAAATAATCATAATCATAAATACTGAGTGGCTCCTTCTCTCTATTGGTTGCCATTCTTCCGGGTGTATCAAAAATATTGTTTCGGCTATGGACGCAGTTCAGCTCCGAACTGAAATTGCTGAATGCATTATAAGCGCCATTGGGTTGCAAGGCGGTATTGTGGAAAAGAAACCGTTTCCCACCCGCAAATTCATTTCTGCCGCCCAGTTTAAAAAGTGATCCCCCAATAGAGTTCCTATGGCCGGTCCTGCTTTCCCCAAACACATTCCTAAAGCAATACAAAGGCCCCCTTGATGTACATGCGCTCGCGATGCCGTTAAAAAAGCGATGCAGGTAGTTTCCCCAAATCCGGACATTCATATTTGCCCCTTCGCTCTCAATCGCATCGTCCCACGCGCCACGGATAATATTTCCATAAATATCAGAATTCCTGTTCATGTTTCCCTCGAACGAAAAATTGTTTGCCCCCCCGATAGCGTCATTGAAACCATGATCCTCCGTGGTCACAATATCATTGTAACGAATCACATTTCCACCTCTGCTTTGAATGATGGTCACTCCCTGGGGACCACTTGGATGGCCTGTTTCCCAATCGTTTGAAGCGCCCCTGGGATCTTCGATCAAATTCCGCTGGACCGTAATATTTTCGGTCCCGCTGTCTGCCCATATACCGCTGTCCGAATTACCATCAAAGTTCCCGTAAGAAATTGGCCCGCCCATTCTTCCCCAGAAAGCCAAATGACATTGTTCAATTACAATATCATGCCGGTTGGCCCTGACCCTTATTCCATGAATCTTCGCATTTCTGATTTCAACCCCTCGGAGGATAACGAAATCAGCATCAATCTCAATTCCGTAATTGCAGGTGTTCCTGAGGTTAAGAACCGACTTGGCATTTTCAGGAACAGTTACAAGGTGGTATGCCTCAGGAGTGCCAGATTCGGTAATGACAACTGTGGTATCCGATTCACCAGTCGGTAGTATGGTAGTTTTGCCTATTTGGAAATTATCATTCCTGGTTTTGAATTTTAACTTTGTTTTTGAAGAAGCGGTGGAGAGTTCTGCCTGGTATTCTGTATTTGGCGCCAATCCAACCAGACTTCCACGGTACTCACTGTCACGGGCATCATATACCAGTTCCAGTCCCTCTTTCCAGGAGTTTCCTAAAACTTCTTTGTAACGGATTTTGCAAATACCTGCCTCGGGGGTTTCCCAATAGATACTGCTGCATTCATAAGTTGAAACAGCAAAAGGGTTCAATGGCTTTTCCTGTGTTGTCTGACCAAATAGTTCAACAAAAGAAAAAACGGCCAGGAACAAGATAGTGATGTGAAAAGATAATCTCATGGTATTTACTTTTTATAAATGGGTGATTGAATTGTTGTATTGTCCTTGATGGTATTACCGAAAACCTCAATAATCTGTCCTGAGGCATGATGTGTCAGTTTCTATAGAGACACTTATTGCAAATAAAAGGGTGACAACCAAAAGAGGTCTTTTCGTGCATTCTGTTTGTATTTCCGAATTCAGCATTTCCGGAAATAATGCACTATTTTCGCTTGTCCCCGGCATTATTTCCGCAACACAACAACACTTGCCAGACTATGCCCGGTAACCCGGAAAGTCATGGTGTCGCCCTGACGGGAAATGGGCTCAATCTTGTTCTCTGTATTCCGGTCAGGTTGATAAAGTGTAAATTTACTAAACTCACCTGCATCCGGTAGTCGTACCTTGATCATTGCTTCTTCGACACTGCCCGGAATGTTGTTAAGTTCACGCCAGAGGCTTACCATCGTAACCATTACAGAACCGTCCTCGAGTCTGAAAATGTTGCCGTCGGTCATCGGTGGCAGTTCTAAAGCCCGGGGATAAAAAATCCATTTTCTGCCCTTGAACATTTTTATCAGGGGAAGATAGTTTTTTTCAATTGCCAGGGCCCTTTCTTTTTGATCAGCTACAGTGCCTGTCCCATACTTCCCATTGTATACGGTTTTCGAGTCCCTGACTGTCGGTTGACTTATATCGGAAAAAAAATAACCATAAAGCAGGCAGGTGAGTAGTGTACGCTCAGGGTGCTGCCAGGAGCGATCGTCCAATATCATCATATAACGGTTAAGGCCGAGGTAGCTCTGGGATACAAGCCACTTGTTCTTTTCCTGTGCAGGTGTATCTTCCCTGGCCATGATACCGTCAATTCCCTTGCAACCGGTGACCATGGTGGGTTTGTTACAGGTGATGTAGCGTCCGCTACCATGCAGCAAAGGACCTACCTTCGCTATCATGCGTTCGAACATAAATTCAGGGAAATAGACCGGCTTATTGTTCACCATTGTAATCCCATCGTCATGGGCAAAATCGAACTTGTAGGTCCTTCCGTAAACATCCCAGAAAAACCCGGCAATAGCAGGGTACAACTTAACCATCTCCGTGGCTTGTTTATACATATCCTTTCCAAAAGAGGATTCCGGGTCAGAATTCATCAACCAGCATGCTTTCTTTTCCGGGTAATTGGCGCCAATGAAGGCATCTATCACATTTCCGTTTTCATCGCGCGCGATGCTTTCAGGGAATTGGTCCCTGGCGTGCCACCATGTGCTCTCGGTTGTATTGTAATAGATGAAACAGCCCACGCCGGCTGCACGAGTGGCCTCCGCATGGGCGGCTATCTTTTCGCGGCTATTGGTATAACCCGGTCTCGGGTGACTGAAGCAAGTCCAGCTTTTAACCGAATCGGGAGGGACCATCTCACCGTATTTTGGGAAATGCATGTGCATCTCCCACCACCGGACGAACTGCTGATCGTGTAAATTTTGGAAACGGACCTGGGTCTGTACCTGGTTGGAACTGTCCGGGTAAGGAACAGAGTTAACATAATTACCCTCGTATTTACCAAACCCCGGTGCCGGATCAAAATACTCTTTGTACTGATTGTAGACCCACCCAAGGGAGGCACGCCAGTCGCGGGGCTGCAGCGTGATCAATAGCCCTGTAACTGCTTCCTTCTTATCCCGAAGTCCGAGGTACTCGCTGATAACCTGGAGGTAGGGACGTTCGTCAAGCTTATAGTTACGGCTATTCCAGTGAAAGTCCTCGGCAATTCCTATATTATTGCGATAACGAATCCTGACTGCCGGTATCTCGAAAGGGTTAACCAGACAGAGGGCGTTTTTTTGCCTTCCACTCCAGAACACCATCATTGGGATGGCGGTTCTCCAGTTGTCGTTCCCGACGGCCCCGGCATCCTGCTGGCCATAGGTGACCTGAAATGGCAACCAGGGGTTGGTGGGGATCGTCTCTGCGATCGGGGCCCAACAGGAATATTCCCAGGTGGGAAAAGGTAGTAATTGCACCAGCCTCAGTGATCGGTCAGCTCCCCGGATTTTTCTGGCATGCAGTTCCCATCGCACATGGTCCTCCCTGATCGTAAAGCTTTGTCTGAGGATAAAATCCGCACCTTTAAACGCCTTATCAAATGTACAGGTAATACCATCCTTGTTTTTGAGTATCCTGATATTCGAAATCACTGAACCTCCCGCGAGGTCTGAAAATGTTTTTTGGGCCAGGTCATCACAGACCATCACCCCTCCGATCCTTTCCCCCACCAACTCTTCTTTGAGCGGTACTTCCGGGTCGCGGTTTGAAGCCCCCAATACCTGGTTGCAATAGTCGACTTTATCGGTCTTGTTGATCAGGTGACGGATCGTACCATCCTTCTCTGAAAGGCAGATCTCCAGATGGTTGTTGCCCAGGGTAATGTAGCCGCTATCACGTCTTTGATATATCTGATCTTCAGGTGTGATAATCGACCTTGCAGGTAGGTCAATCGTAATTATTGAAAAAACGGATAAGAGTATCAGGTAATTAAATATTTTTTTCATTTCATTCAGTGTTTAATCAGGTCATTTGATTTCTATTTTCCCAAGCGAATACCAACCTTCGGGATCTTTACCCGGGATGGCGAGGTTGACTTTGGGTTGATGCGACTGACGGTCTACAATACCAATTTGAAGCTGATAAATGCCGGCAGGCATCTCCTGAGGAACAAATACGGAATCATCATAAAGGTTGTCGCCTGGGAACCATGAATTGATATCCGCATCGGTAACGATCACCTCAGATCTTTTTTCATTTGTCAACCTGACAGCAAGAAGGTATTTTTTGTAGATGGGCGCTACACCCTTGTTGTCCCACCAGGATTTGAAGTTGATTTGCCCTCCCGCCGAAACGAATTCAGGATAAGAAAAACTCCGCAGTACAAACCGATACCCCATCCTCTTGAGCCATCGGTCGATCAGCGGCCGCCACTCGTCCGGTACCCCGGATGATTTGGCATTGAAGGATGAGATATGCCATTTCAAGGTTTCATCGATGATATAATTTACCTGATCGATGGTATATCCCTGGCAATATTGGCAGGTTCCCCTCTCCCCTTTCCAACTCTTGATCGTGCCGCAAACTTCCATGCTGATGGGCGCCTTCTTCCAGGCGTCTTTCATACCCCAGTTGATGATTCCCTGCGGATAATAATCGTACATGTGGGTATAATCAGGATTGGCCTGATCTTTGGACCAAAATCCAAGATCGCCGATACAGTCGACCCTCCAGCCAACATTAGCCTGAATAAGACCAAATTTATTTGTCTTCTCATCTGTCAGCATCATAATCAGCGGGGTCTTTTTAAAATGATCGGTGTAGGCAGTTACCAGGGCCTCCCTGGTTCTTTGCGTCAGCATGGAAGCGTTGCTGCCTTCGCCCCAGAATCCAACAATGGCCAGGTCAACTGATTCGAGATCAGGATGGCCGTCATATCGTTTGGCAAGTTCAGTTATAAACCTTCCAAAGTATTGCGGATATCTTGGATCTTCCGCATCAACCCTCCATTTGGGTTGTCCCGGCCACATAGAGGGGCCTCCAACCATGGCACGGTACCAACCAGGGACATCATCGGGATCTTCGCCATATGGAGCTATCCGGAGCATCAATGCCTGTTTTCGGTCATGTGCCGTTTTAAGGGCCAAATCGATCATCGCCCAGTTAAATTTACCCATTTCCGGTTCCAGATATCTCCAGTAAACCCTGAAATAGGCAATGGAGGTCATGGGATGGTCTTTGGTTACCAGATTGCCGCTGAATTTTTGGTAATCGATGGGCTTTCCTTCCGTCCAGCCAACCCCGGCATTTGTTTCATCCCCGTTAAACCTTTGAAAGGTCATAAACCCCATTCCCGGATTGATCAAAACTTCATCGGTCTCATTGAACCTAACCTTTATGGTTTTCTGGGCAGAAACATCAACGGCCATCAAAAAAATGACAGCAATGGACAAAAATAAATTCAACAATTTTTTCATTTTTTTTCTTAAGAATTTATTGGTTGATAAAACCAAGGATGCCTTTCATAATTATAAAGTAACGGTCTTTGTCCAACTCTTTTTCCAACGTTCCGCAGGTAGCACTATCGTGATTAAAATAAGCAACAACCCAGCGGTTGACCGTTTGTCCGCGTTGGCCTGTTCCTTGAATATTTTTAATCAGGGCATCGACAGATCCCGTTTCTCCTTGCTGCTGCAGGATCAGAAGGGCAAGCAGGTTGTTGTATTTGTTTCCGGATCCGCCGGAATGTTGTTTTGTATATGTCAGTACCGAATCCCGCATTCCGGCAGCCTCCTTGGCCTTGCCGGTTTTTTCCAGGCAGATCGCTTCGAGGTAATCCTGCATCCTGTTATCCGGATCATAGGGCGCGCCTACCCCAAGGTTGGCAGGCCATGATTTCGACTTTTCCAGGTTTGCAATTGCTTCCCTAAAATTCTTCTTTTTCATCAGATCAATGGAAAGAAGCAGGCAAGCTTGTTCATACACCGTTTTTCCCTGCGTAGATCCTTCAAAAGGAAGTATTTGGGTGTTTTCGAGCGTTTTGATGCTCTCCCTGAATTGGTTGTTGTTCAACTGCACGATGGCATGTTGCAGGGCCAGGTTGAAATTGTTCTTAAATTTCGCGGAAGCTTCACTTGAAAGGGATAAGGCAGTTTTATTATCAGAGTTATTTATATAATACTCAATCAGCTTATCCGATGTACGCCAATCGTCCGGTGACAACCGATGGGCTGTCAGTAGGTCACTGAGCTCTTGCTTCCCTTCGCTTTGCTTATCCAGACTGGCACGCGAGAGGTAGAAAATGGCATAATCAGGTTCCGCTCCACAAGCCCTGAACAGTTTTATGGCATCATCTTCCCTTTGAATGGCCCAATAGTTTAATGCCAGGTAATACTTTAATTTCCAATGATTGCTGTTTGCAACCGCCCAGTTCAATGCCGCAACTGTTTCAGTACGGTAGGGGAAAACAAATTCAGGTGATTGTTTCGCGATATCGGCCAGCAGTGACGGATCATTCTTCAGAAATGCCTTCCAGAGGCCAACCAACGGATGGGACGGTGCGTTTTCAAGTACCATTAATGCATCATCCTTTTGACCTGAACCATAATAATCCATGGCCAATTCAAGGTAAGCCTGGTAAGGGAATTCATTCCTGATCCCCTCTTTGAATTTGGCGAGGTTCTCCGGTGAAGAATGCAAAAGGTATTGCTCAAAACGGGCAAAATGGTTCAATGGGTCCATGGTGAGCATATTGTTGATCATCTGGTCGGCCAGTTCGAAATTCCCCTGTTGCCGGTAGATGATTGACAGCACTTTAAAGGCATTAAAATTGAACCGATTATAGTCCAACGACTGGTTTGCATAGTGGCGTGCCAACTTTAAGTCATGAAGCTGAAGTTCGATACCGGCCATCTGGGAATAGGCCGCAGACCGAAACTCCATCGATCGGGCGGCCCATCCAAAGGTTTCAAGCGCATTGACCAGGTCTCCCTGGGCACGATAAGTTATTCCCTCAAAATAGTTGGCTGCCGGATGGTATGCATCCAATTGCAAGGCCCGGTTGGCAAAGAACAATGCCGAATCCAGCTGATTGCTGCGGTAATACAACTCGGTCAGGGCTGCCATGGCATCTATGTAAAGCGGATCTTTGGCCAGGCACTTTTTTAACGCTGTCCTGGCAGATTTGTAATTCCTGTTCTCCTTCAGTTGTATCCCGTCCTGGTACAAGCTTGAAGCGCTTGAGGGATCGGCTGGCAAAACTGTGGCAAAGGGCCGTTTGATCAATTTTGTGTTTACAGAACCGTGCAAAAGATCCATGCCTTCTGCCTTCACTTCGTAAGGGGCATCATCGGCCAGGGCAACAGAAGTTTTGTAAACATCCATTGGACTGAATTTTTTGTCCTGAGTGTAAATGGTTTTCCCGTTGGAGGTGACAATTATTTTGGCCTGAACAAATGAGAGGGCATTGATCCCTATTTCCAGCTTTCCGTTTTCATGTTTGACATTTAATACGCCCATCGGGGAGACTTCCTGCAATCCGCCTATCCCTTTTACCGGAAACCAGATCTCTTTCCATTGGTCGGTAACACCGGGATTAAAGGGCATCTCCTTAATGGGGCTTCTGAACGAAGATTGCGCGTATTGGTTAAAGGTGCGCCCGGCCTGGAATTCCATGTATTGGCCGTGTCTGTCGGTTAACAGGTCCTTCCATATTTCGCCTTCACCCGACAAAGCCCAAAGCCAAAGTTTGCGGCCCGGCATATCGTTGTAGAGGGCCCAATGGCCGAAACCAAATTCCGACTTGTGGTAATAGCCGCCCATGAAGTCATTGTAGCCGCCAACGACATGTATCGATGTATGCGAACCATAGGCGTTGTTCGGATAGATTGATTTGAGGTGGCCATCCTGGTAAGGCCACGGCTTGACCCTCCCATTGTGCTCCAGCGCCTGGTTTCCGGGATAGAAAAACTCCAGATCGTCAGAAACACCGGCAGCACCGGTCATAAAGCAATAGTAGGATTGTGGAATTGGCGTCGGGTTGTTCCACAAGGGGATGGTTTCAAAATATGCCTTGTCTTTAGGCAACCTCACTTCAACCCTCCACTGTGTGCGGGAAGGCAAATCCATGTTGCCAACAAAACAACTTACGCTTCCATCGGGATTTTCCCTGGTCAGGTAATCAACAGGGCTCGAGGTTGCAGGTGAATGTCCTATTAATCCCAAATTGTATTCAATTCCACCCGAAGTCCACGGGCCACGCATGGAGATGTTCCGGAACTTCATCACATCATTGTGGTAAATAAACTCCTTGCCGGTCGATTTCTCGACAGCCCCCCAGATCTTGCCCCCCACTTCGGGTAAAATATAGACTTCTATGTAATCGTTTTCCAGTTTTACGACTTTCCATTTTTGCTTCATTGCGCTTACCGAATATCCATCGAATGTGTGGTAAGGATAGATCTTGAAGTTCCTTTCGGACAATACCGGTATTGGGCTTGGGTCGCTGTAGGGATAGGTGAGTACCTCCCTAACCTCTTCCGTAATAGTGGCCTTTTGAGCTGCAAGCTGCAAATACAAAAGGAAAAGGATAAATAGAAACGCTACTTTTTTCATGACAACACTTTAAACCTATTTCTGACGTACAAAATAAACGAGGCGATTAAGTGGTACATTCATTGTAACTGATTGTCCACCCTTGTATTTTTTACCTTGATCATCAACCCAATTCCCTTTTGGTAATTTCACCACTCTTGTTTCGCCTTTATCAATCATTGGGGCCACTAAATAATTTTCTCCAAACATGTACTGATCGTTGCAAGCTTCGAATCCTTGATGCGGGAAAGAATATTCCATGTGACGAACGATCGGCTCACCGTCCTTTGCGGCTTTTTGAGCCAGTTCATAAATGTACCCACCCATTTTGGCATGCAACAAAGCTGCCTCACGGCACAGTGACAAATGCTTGTCATCCAACACCCTCCAAGGCGCTACCGAAAATTGCATCATCGGCATCAAAGCCTGTATTTGGGCAGAACGGACCATTAATTCCTGATCAAACTTATTTTTATCAATGTTTAAAAAAGTCCACAACAATCCACCGCCAATCATATCCGGACAAGTAAAAGGATGACCAAGGAGCCCTGCCGAAACCATATCCGGAACAAGCAATTTCAGATCGCCCCAAGAATTTGATTTATCTACAAGTCGCTGGGCAAGAGGTTGGTTTCCCATTTTCCAACAAGCCCTGAACTCATTAAAATCGAACGCAGTTCCCAGTTTTGCATACATCTCGGCCTGTTCAAATCCTCTCGCATTTGTCGGTTTTTTGGAATAGAAATCAAAATCCGCCGCATCAAATTTGAACCCGTCAATACCATATTTCTGTTGCAGGTTTTTCAATTGTTCCTTTAACCAATTATTGGCCTTCGGTTTGGTAAAATCCAGACAGGCGCTGTAGCCGTTCCACCATCTAATAAAGGCAGGACTATTATTTTCTTTGTTCAGCACCAGACATCCTTCTTTTTCCAAAAATAAAAACTCCTTACAATCAGGACTGATAAATGGGGTAAGCCACAACATAATTTTAAAACCCTTTTCGTGAAGATAGTCCACCATGCCTTTGGGATCGGAAAACTTTGATGCATCAAATTCAAAGTTTCCATAATATTTCTGCCATATATCATCAATCATAAAAACGCCTGTCGGGAAGCCGTTTTTCAATACATTGTCAGCATATTTTATAATATCTTTTTGATTTTGATTGGTTCCAAGCTCAATCCAGGTATTGTATTGAGGCATTTTAAACATCAGCGGATTGGGCGTTTTTCCAGAAGCAGGGAAATAATTATCCTTTACTGCCACATACGCATCGCGCAGTGTTTTTCCGGAGGCAATAGCATCCAATTTTTCAGTTTCAGAATAAAGGATCAAACTGCCCTCTTTAAATTCGAAGGCGAAAGGTTTATCGTTCCAAACATAGCGGCCCATGTTGGAAATAAGCAACGGTGCAGCCTGATTTGTGAAGTTCTCAATATTTAAATCCATTTTCTTCACATTGGCCCCATAGGGCTGAATGGTTTTTGCGGTATAAGCGCCATACCACTGTTCTCCTGTCATTGGTTTTATTTCTGTCACAAACTTTTCGGCGAATATATTTGCCGAGCAAAAAGCCAGAATTAATGTTATTATTGCTTTTCCCATTGTTCAATTTATTTAACAGTGATCGTATCCTCCAATTTGATATCCTCGGCTGATGCCCCTACCATAATTTCAAACTCCCCGGGTTCAACAACATAATTCATGTTTTTGTCCCAAAGGCCAAGTTCATGACAGGGAATTAAAAAACTCAATTGGGCAGATTCACCTGGATTAACTTCCGTTTTTTTAAACCCTTTCAAAACTTTTACCGGCGTTGTTACCGAACTGATTTTATCCCGGATATAAACCTGTACCACCTCTTTCCCTGTGACTTTTCCAATGTTTTTAACTTTAACCGATAATTTAACGGTATCTCTTGCGCTTAATTCCTTTTGGCCTAACTTCAAATCTGAATATTCAAATTGGGTATAACTCAATCCGAATCCAAAAGAAAACAATGGATCGGTCGAAGAAAAAACATAGTCCCTTCCAGGTATTTCAGGAGTTCCTGGTTTATGGTAATGTCCCCTGCCGGTGGGTTTGTAATTATAGAATACAGGCACTTGACCGACGCTTTGAGGTACGGATACCGTGAGCCTTCCCGAAGGCGCCACCTCTCCAAACAGGATGCGGGCAACGGCATTACCTCCCTCCTCCCCCGGGTACCAGGCATCGAGAATGGCAGGAAGATGCTCTTTTTCCCATTTAATACTATAAGCCCGTCCATGAACCATGACCAGCACGATGGGCTTGCCTGTTTTGTAGATTGCCTGTATCAGTTCGGATTGAATGCCTGGCGGGGTCAATTCAGCCCTGTCGTACCCTTCCCCACAGGTCGGGTAACCGCCATCCCTGGCCAATTCGCCCCATCCTGTCCCAGCCAGAGACATGCTTGACCCGCCAATGACCAATACGACCACATCACTTTTATTTGCCGCATCTAAGGCATCTTTCAATCCACTGTTGTTCAGGCTTGTGATACCACAGCCCTGGGCAAAGTTGATCTTTACTTTATCCTTTACGATGTTTTTTATCCCTTCGAGGATCGTAACGCCTGATGAATTGTCTTTCGTGATGCTGTAATCGCCATATTGAACCTGATTGGCATTCGGCCCGATAACGGCAATTGACTTTAGCCCGGAGAGCTTCAGAGGCAACAAATGATCCTGATTTTTCAGCAATACGATCGACTCCTCAGCGATTTCGCGTGCCAGTTGGATGGAAGCTTTCGTATGAACTAGCTTTGCCAGGTTTTTAGGCGCAAAATAGGGTTTGTCAAAAAGCCCTGCCCTGAATTTTATGGTCAGCATATTCCTTACCGATTCATCCACCAAAGCGGCAATTTCCTTATCTTTTTTTGCCAGATTGATCAGTTCCGAATAGGCAAAATCAGAACCCTCCTGGTCAACACCTGCTTTCAATGCCAGCGCAGCAGTTGCGGCTTTGTTGTCAGTAAGGTAGTGCTCCCGCTGTAACATGCCGACTGCGCCATAATCTGCAAATACATAGCCTTTAAAGCCATATTCCTTTCGCAGGATGTCCCGTAAAAGGTATTCGTTGGCATGTACCGGAATACCGTTTACCTCATTGTAGGCGGGCATGATACAATAGACGTTGGCCTCTTTGACCGCCCTTTCGAAAGGATAGAGGTGCAAACTCCGCAAATCCCTTGGCCCAACCTCAACCGGGGCAATGTTTATGCCGGCGGTAGGGGTACAGTAGGCTACATAGTGTTTGGCGGTTCCCATGATATGACCCTCGGGAATATGGTTCCGGGTTATTTGGGGATCTCCCTGCAATCCGATGAGAAAAGCTTTCCCCATTTCGGCAACGAGGTATGGATCTTCCCCAAAACACTCCTCGACCCTGCCATATCTGGGATCCCTTGCAATGTCGAACAGGGGGGCAAAGAGCTGGTCACATCCGGTTAATCCCGCTTCATAACCGATAAGCTGTGCCATTTTCCCGATCAGTTCAGGATTCCAGGTGCTTCCCTGCCCAATTGATTGCGGAAAATTGGTAGCTCCATAGGCCAATTGTCCATGTATGCCACCCAAATCAACCTGGATGGCAGGGATACCCAACCGGGTTTTGGTTCTCAGGTACTGATCGGCTGCTTCCGAGTATTTCGCAATACCCTCAACATCCGTGCGTGGTGGGTCGAGGCATCCTATGCTCTTGCCATGAAAAAGTTTCTCCAGTGATTCTTCGGTAATATTACCTTTCGCGTCCACTTTTAGGTCGGAGAGTACTACCTTCAGCATCTGGCCGACTTTCTCTTCAATGGTCATCCTGTTTATCAGGTCCGTTACACGTTCCTCAACTATTAAACGGGAATCTTTATAAGGTAATAACTGACCTTGTAAACTACCATATGACAGGGTCGTTAATACGAAAAAAACAACTACTTTTTGGATCATTCTATTCATTTTTATTTGATTGTATTGCCACCAACCTGGTCAACAATCTGCCCATTTGTGTTTCCGGTGGCGGTGTTGCCTGTATCGGTGTTCCCGGTTGCGCTGTTATTGATCAGTATACCGAAATTTCCATTGTTGTTGCAAATATTTCCGTTAACTGATACATCCGCAGAACTATTCCCTAACAATATACCGGAATTTCCATTGTTATTGGCCGTATTATTGGTAAAACTATTCTTTGAAGCTGATAATATTCTATAGGCCACCAAACCGCACGAAACATTGTTGTGAGATGAACATTTATCAACAATAACATTGCTGACAACGCCATTCATAGCCTGCAGTACCAACCCGTGATTTTTATTGCCAAAAAACTCGCAATTTTGGATAAGGACATCATTAACAACCTCTCCTTTATTTGGCTCAACATCAATACCACACTGGGGCGCGGTACCTATGGTGTTTTTAAAAACTGAGTTTTTGATCACAGCCCCAACTACCGAAACGATGGACAATCCCTGACGCCGATTGTTGTCAGAAACTACACCATCTAAAGTAACATTTGAAGATTCATATGCAATGATGATGCCATCATCATGGGCATCCTTTAAAGTGATGTTCTTTACTGTTACATTGTGTGAAGCCCTGACGGCAATACAGTCACCACTTTCATTGGGTGCAGGGTTCGCCCTGTCGCCTATTATTGTACCACCGGTTATATCTACTTTGTCGGCGCTTAAGAGATCAACAACTGTGCCACCTACCCCACCACTATTCGGGATTGCTTTCAATATTGCGTCAGAGGCCAATTTTAATGTCATGTTGCTTTTCAACTGAAGCCCTCTTCTTCCTGCATAATCGTTAATAGCCCCGGTATTGATCATGTAGGTGCCTGATGATATTAAAACGGTGCCGCCAGTCCCGGCAATTTGAGCAATGGCGTTCTGGATCGCCCCAGTATCATCGGTCACCCCATCACCTTTTGCTCCTGTACTTTTCACATCGATGGTAGCAGGCAATGCCGTAAAGTTTGCGATAATATTTTTTTCCGCATCCATAAATACCGTCACTGGATTTGTCGAACCGGTGGCATCTCCACCCCACGACGTAAATGTATAGCCTGAATTTGGCGTTGCTGTTAGTTGTACCGAAGCCCCGTTGGCATAAACAGCAAGCGCTGGCATATTGGCTACAGTTCCGTTGATTGCTGTCACAGTTAATGTAAAAGCTTTAACAATTTGATTAAAGTTAGCCGTGATATTTTTGTCCCCATTCATGATAACCGTTAATGGATTTGCCGGACTTGTAATATCCCCGCTCCATGATGTAAACTTAAAATCGGGATTCGGCTTAGCTGTCAATTGCACCTGGGCCCCATCATTGTAGGTAGATAGATTGGGACTTTTTTCAACCGTTCCGTTCGCTGTGATAACATTTACAGTAAAGGTTTTTACGACAGATTTGTCTTTGTTACATCCTGCAAGTGAGACAACAGATACCAGTAAAAAAATTGCAGATAGTTTTATTTTCCTCATTTTCTTTATTTAGAGTGAAGCTAAGAAGCTGATTAAAATTTGATTTATTGTCCCGTTAGGGATATTATGTTGGTAGAAAATGGATTCAGATCTAAATTTCGTCCCGTACGGGACGAGATATTATCCGCAAAATTCTCTTTCTACCCACATTATGTGCCTACGGCACTGTCTTTCTTGCCTGATTTCTGACGAAAAAACAAGAGAACCATTAAATTTAAACAGTTTCTAAGTAATTGGAAAATTATCAAATCATATAATGGCGCTTAATATATTGTTCAGATCCAAAAAATTCAAAGAATCCCAGGATTCTCTAAGGCGGGAAGATCAATCATCAGAGCACAACTCCCATCCTCTGACGAAGAGGGGGTTGTGCCCTGGTGAAAAATTGGATCATGTATTGTGACTTCTGACTACTTTACGTAATGTGAGGGATTTTCATCCTGCCATTCGTTTACTCCATCCCGTATCCGGTTTCTAAATGTCAATGTATCCTGGCAATAATAGGTGTTTGTGCCTACTACATACTTATAGTTTAAGAGAATCTTGCGGTTCTGAAGAAGTTTAGCCCTGTTATAGGTACTTGCTCCATCCGGAAGAATTGTATTTGCTGCCCCAACATTGCTACTGACCGTAATGTTGGAACCATCCAGCGTAAGCTTCATCTCGCCTTTTGCCGTGGTTTTGTTGCTATATCCATTGGTTATCAATGCATTTGGAGCTACTGTCGTCAACTTCCAGATGGCCGTTTCAGGTGCATTGACAGCAGTATAATATGGAATGGTCTGAACAACATTTCCGGTAGCATCTTTGACGGTGGTTACACCTCCATGCAAGTAATTGCCGAACAACATATTCTCGTATTTTAATCCGATTACTGCAGTTCGTTTAACTTGAAGAACCGTATCTGCATCCGCGCTGGTAATATTCAATGCAATTGCATAGGTTGGCATTATTGTGGCAGGATCAGTCAAAAAAGCGGCCGAGTCGGCTTTCAAAGTAATGGAACCCATGTTTTGTCCTGTTTTTATGACCATTTTACTATTGTCACTCAGGGTATAGTAATTGGCAGGAAGCGGCGACAGGGCAGTAACTGAACTTACAGCGCTTTGTATATAGGCAGCAGCGCTTTTCATTGCAGTGAGCGCAGTAGAATTTACCAGTGTATTGTCAACTGCAAACAGCACATTCCGGTCCCTGTCATTTGTACTGACACCTCCCAACACTACGCCCAATTGTATTTTCATCCCTTCGCCAACTATAACTGAACGAACATCTATCGGATAGGTGAAATAGACACTGCTGTAATCAAAATCTTTTAAGTAGTCTTTGTAGCATGAACCCATTGCTAACGTGACCAGAAGAAATGCTAATATTTTTTTCATGTGTATCTTTTTTATATATATTATTTCCAACTGTCCCATCCTTTGTTCTGAACCAATTTGCTCATCCTCAATATTTCATTGTAAGGTATCGGCAGGTAAGCAGACAGATAGGTACGGTTCCCAACCTGATAATTCAAATCGTAACTAAACGTTTTTCCATCCGAATTTAGTGTGATGCTGGCGCCATGTATAGCTTTATTTAGCTCAGTTAGGTCTGTAGTCCAACGGCGTAAGTCGAAGAACCGCATTCCTTCGAAACAGGTTTCAATCCTTCGCTCGTTTTTGACTAGCACATCAAAAGCCGTTTTTCCGTTAGCCGCAACTTCAGTAAGGTATGCGTCTGAATTCCCTGGAACTACAGGGGAGAGTCCGGTTGCACCATCGGGCGTCTTCCTTGCACGAATGTATTGAATCGCCGTTTTTGCCGACATTCCGTACTTTGAAGCATCAGTTGGTCCGACAACCTGATTGGCAGCTTCGGCGAATGCGAGGCACATATGCGCCCAGCGAACAAAAAATTTGGTATGGGGTAGCCTGCTGATCGTTGGATCGGACCAGTTTAAACCCATGTAAACAAACTTCTTGATATGATAGTTGGTCAGACTGTTGCTGGATTTTACCCCTGCCGCATCTTTACCTCCATTGGACCAATTCTCGAAAGTATACATCAAGACACCGGTATTATTTTTCTTGGACTGGGCAGTGTTGTAAAAAATGGTGCTGTAAAACCTGGGATCACGCCCTGCATAAGGGTTTGCCGGATTATAAAAACCTCGGTTTGCCGGATCATCTATCGGATATCCGTTTGCCATCGGGAATGCATTGACCAGGTCCTGGGTAGCGCCAATCACACCATTTCCCTGGAACCCGCCCGGGTAAAACATTTTCTCCATATCTTCGTTCGTTGCCACCCAACGTGAAGGAAACACAACACCGGCAAACATTGGATCGAACCAGTTTACCGCATTAACAGGGTTAAACCCACCTGTGACATTGTCCCTTGTCAATTTAAAATCCATTACTTTCTTTGCATTGACTGCGGCAGAATCCCAACGGGCAATATTGTTGCCGGGATTAAACCGCGGGCTTGCCCATGTTAAATAAACATTGGCCTTAATGGCACGTGTGGTAATCCCATCCATGCGGCCCCAATATTTGCCACCCGCATAGAGAAGATCTCCCGGAACAGTTACTAGAAAGTCACGATGCGCTATTGGAAGGTATTTGTAAGCGGAATCACAATCGGCAATAATCTGCGCAACGCATTCGTCATATGTATTTCGGGCAAAATTAATTTGGCCGTTAGGGTCGACCGGGGTAGTAATGATCGGGAATCCAAGCATCTTCCCATCCATCCCTTCACCGCCGAATTTCTGGAGCAGGTCCCATTGGAACCATGCGCGCAGGGCAAATGCTTCGCCCTGCAACCTGCGGCGCACAAGGTCATTCATGCGTTGATCAATTATGAAAGGTGTATTGTATCCGCGTCGGTCTTTCAGAAACAGATTGACCAGGTAGATGGATTGATAATCCCTGTTCCAATAGGTTAGGAATGGATCCTGTCCTGTGGTCATTGTTCCGGTTGCCAGTCTGTGCAATGCATTAACCGTACTTGTTATCTCCGCATTGTCTGTTGCCCCATCCAGATAGGCACCTTCGTTGTCATTGTAGTTTCTGGCCATATTATCATAACACCGGCCTACCAGTCCCTGAATATTCTCCTGGTATTTCCAGATATCTTCGCTCGAGCGATCGCCGTTTGGAAAGGGTTCAAGGTAATTTTTACATGAACTTATCAGCACAATAATCAACCCTATTTGTAATAGTACTTTTGTATTCATAATGTGTCTAGATTAAAAGGTTAATTTAACTCCGCCCGTGAAAGTTTTGAACAACGGATACATGGTTACGCCGGAATTAATCGATTCAGGGTCAACATCTCTGACTTTTGATATCGTTAACAAATTGGCCCCGCGTACAAATAACCGAATCCCTTGTGAACCGATTTTATTTAATTTTTTGTCTGAAATATTATAGGCCAATTCAACATTCTGCAGTTTAAAATAACCTCCCTTGGTAAGCCAGAAATCGGAAGCTACAAAATTGTTGTTCACTTTGTAATAGGTTAACCTGGGATAGGCCCCGCCAATATTGTCTTTGACAAAATTTGAATAGTTATTGTCACCCCATCCACTCATGAAATAGCTATTTGTCCTTGGAATATCATATAGTGCAGCGCCAGTGCCAATAAGGGTTAGTTCAAAGTTTTTGTACTTTAAACTGGCATTGAGGGCATAAAAAATACGGGGAGTCGTATGTCCAATAACTGTCCTGTCATTGTCATCAATCACGCCGTCATTATTCATATCCTTGTATTTCAGGTCTCCCTTTTTAAGTACTTCGTCATAAATTTGAGGAATTACCTTTGTCTCCGCATCCGTTTGGAATTTACCCAAGTATGTCAACCCCCAGTATGCATCGGCAGGCCTACCCTTAGTAAACTGATAATTAAATCTATATGCAGGCTCATCGTATTTTTCGATTTTAGAATTCTGTAGGGTCGCATTACCTCCAAATGAATATTCCAATTTTCCTGCCTTATCGGTAAACTGTAATTTAGATTCTATTCCAAAGTACTTTGTCTGATTGAAATTAAACCAGGGTAAGGCTGCTGAAATACCTGCAACATATGGCATCGAATTTGGTAACTGGGTAACAATCCCATCACGAAGATTGTTGTAATAGGTCAATTCCAATAACAATTTATTATTGGCCATCAAAGCGTCTAACCCAATGCTAAATTCTTTTCTTGTTTCCCATGTAATGCCTGGATTGGCAATTCTGCTTGGATAGACTACCGTAGGGGTACTCTGGGTTGTTCCAAACCATTTGGTACCAGTGGTATAAGGGCCGAAATTAGAACCGTTTCCATACAACCATCTGTCCCTGTAAAGAAATGGTGTCATGAAGTTTTCATAACCAAGGATCCCTGCTTCGGCCCTAAGCTTCAGAAAATTTACAAATTTCAGGTCAGACATAAAACTTTCTTCGGAGATAATCCAACCGGCGCCAATGGATGGGAAAAATTTGGTTCTTTGTGATTTGTCCAAAGTATAGGTGCCTGCATAATTCAATACTCCCTTAAGGATGTATTTGTCGTTGTTGGTATAGTTAACAGTCCATACCCCATTCTGTTGACGTTCAGGTTCTTCAATTCCATTTCTTGACGCTTTGTATATCAAATAAGTCAAGGTAGACTGTATATCATGAACGCCAAAAGATTTTTGGTAGCTTAGCTTTTCAAAAAAACTAAATTTCTGATAATAGTAATCATGCAAATTGATCAGATCGGCCGAAACGACACCATTGTGCGCCTTTGCCAGTAAGATCGTATCATTGCCGGCAGGAGTTTTCGAAGGTGAAGCAATATAGGCAATGTAATCCTGGGCTTTCCCAAGCCGTATTAGATCGTATACATCAAAACCAAATGAGGTTTGTGAGGTAAGCCCCTTAATCAGTTTGGAAAAATCATAGTTGACAGCGATATTTGCCGACCCCTTTCTGCCTGTTTCTGTAAAATAGCCCTGACCAATCAAATTACCGATGGGGTTCACTTTGTAAACGGGGCTGACTCCGAACCATGGGAATTTCAAGGAAGGATCGTTGTTGGCATATACCGGGAAAGCATTGGGCGGGGTATTGTTCATATCGGACAAAGCCGAATCAAATTCTATCAATGATGTGGTTGTACCCTCACTGGTTGAATATCCATAATTTGGGGAACGCCGGTTGGTAAGGCCGGCGGAAATGCCAAACTGAACATTGAAATCCTCGTTGATCTTCACATCAATGTTCGAACGGACATTGAGCCGGTTATAGTCCGCGGTAGCGCCGATCTTGTAAATATCGCCTTCCCCATCGTAACCTATATAGGCCGAATATTGTACCACATCGTTGCCTCCGCTAGAAGAGACATTGACCCTTTTGAAAGACTTGGCATTTTTAAGCATCAAATCCCTGAAATTACTACTTGGGTGGTACATGTCATAGGGATTGTTTTTTGCATACGCTGCAATATCCTGATCAGAGTACAATGCCGCCAATCCGTCATTTTGCCTTGCCGAGTTGTTGAGCCGGGCATAATCGGTCCCGGAGGTCATCCCCGGAAATCTATCGATTACACTTACGCCATCTTCAACGTTAACTTTCAAAAGGCGTTCGTTTTTGCTTCCCCGTTTGGTTTTGATGAATATAACACCGTCCGCGGCAATGGGTCCGTACATGGCTTTCCCAACAATATCCTTGATGATCGTTACCGATTCAATTTCCTGGGGATCGAGCGACATCTCGGTGATATCCGTAGGAACATCATCAATAATATACATCATACTGCGTCCCCTGGCCCCAACACCTATTTTACTGGTAATACCGTAATTCCCGAGTCTTTCTTCTGCGCTTAAGCCGGGTGATCCATTGAACTCATTTACCAGAAGCCCGGGAACAAGGCCCGTAAACGCGTTGCGCAGGTCATTGGAAGGATATTTCTCCAACTGGTCACTTGTGAGTGTATTTGCGCTGCCGGTCATGAACCGTTTCTTTCCTGTATTGAATGGAAGCGGAACGTTGTCACCAGAGGTCAGAAAGAGTCCGGATTTCAAAAGCTGGATGGTATTGTTCTTTACAATATATTGAACTGTCGACACATTTTTCTCATATCCGGGTGCAGATATTGTAACAATTTTGCCTGAATTGGCTGAGAAGGTACTTGCTCCATTTTCATTGGTGTAGGAATGAACCAACCCTTCACCTACTACAACCTTAGCATTAGGGACCGGAACTCCTTTATCGTCAACAACTTTTAGGCTAACGCTTATAGTTTGGGTCTTTTTATCAGGTCTGTTTTGTGCATATATTGATCCGGTTAAAATAACACAGATGAGAAGCACACAGAAAAACCTTATTTCTTGAAGTGAAATATGATGAAATCTTAAATTATTCATTTTTAAAAGTTTTAAGTTACCAACGTGGGTTTAGTGTGGCATCGAATTTTTTCATCTTAAAATAATCGGCTTGTCTGAAAGGCAAATAATACATTTCAGGTTTCCACGTGCTCTGACGGGTTGCATTTAAAGGTACACGCGTGTGTTTGTAACCGATCGGATAGGTCGAACTGACCGGTACTTTTTCGATAGCCATGCCCATCAGCGGGCCACCCATTGCGACCGGGGCATCCATCCATCTTCTTTCGTCGAAATAGTAGTGCCCTTCGAAGGCCAACTCAATGGTACGTTCGTTTTTGATCCTCGGCCTGAAAACCTCTGTGCTTGTAGTAAACCTGGACTGAACATCAACGTGTCCAATCCTTTGCCTTACAAGGTTAATGGCCTGAACCGCTGTAAGGGTAGCGCCAGGGGCAGGCGTATTGGGCCCGTACGCTTCGTTCGCAGCTTCGGCATAATTCAGATAAAGTTCTGCCAAGCGTATGAATGGGTCAGAATGCATGACCGCAATGTTATTCTTCACACTTTGCCCACCCCAAAGTTTTCGCTCATAATAACCTGTAGAGGTAATACCCGGATATTTTTGATCCAGAAGTTCCGAATAGGTAATCACACCATTTACGGTCTGCGTATAGATCTTGGCCGTTACATAACCCGGAATCGGCGCTTCGTTGTACATGATATCGATATAGAAACGGGGCTCCCTGTTCTTGTATGGATCCTGTTCCTTGTAATGGCCAAGCGCGGTAGCAGCATCCCTGTCTGCCTGTGTATCGAGCGGGTCGCCCCATGCGGTTTCAAATTTATCTACACAATTTTGAGTAGGACTATCCCCTGCAACATTTGCTGAAGCTGAGAAAACGCCATTGCTCAGGAAAGTAAGCATTTGATCGTCATGTTTCAATAAGCCCGGAGTCCATGACCAAAGCGATTCGTCCGTATAATTTGATCCAACCCAATTTAATTGATAATCTTTCTTGGGTAACAGAAAATAACCGTTTTGTAGGGCAATTTGTATTGCTTCCCAATTGGCTTTGGCCGCATCTTCCCAGTCTTTCACGCCATTTTTATTGTTCAATGGACTGGCGGCATACAACAATACGCGTCCTTTCAGCGCTTTACACAATGCCCCGCTCGGACGAAACTGATCCGGACTGCTAAGGTGCCCTACTTCGCCAACCCCTGCAACATCCCTTCGCATCAGGTGAATTTTTTCAAAAATGGTAGCGGCTGTATCCAAATCGGCGCAAATTTTACGGCATGTTTCGTATTTCGACAGACGTGGAATGTCCCATTGGTCATCGGGCCCTATTACCTTAGTAATGTAAGGCATGGGTCCCCAGTAACGGAACAGGGCAAAATGGGAAAATGCCCTGCAGAAATGCGATTGTGCCAGAATATCATCAATCTCTTCCTGTTTGACATCTTTCAGCAGATGTACTTTCTCCAAGGCCATGTTGGCAATCCTTAGCGTATGGAACGAGGTTTTAAAAATGGGGCGCTGGAAACCGTCATCATAAAAAAGGCTGATATTGGTCCCTAAACTCCCCCCTTTGATGGATGCATTTTCCCTGATCCAACCGGCATCACTCATATCGGTCATCTGTTCCTGACTGAAATGCCTGGGAATACCTCCAAAGTACAAGCTGAAATTGACAAAAATATTGGTGTTGTTTGAGTAATTGGTCGCGGTCGTATTGCGCCCTGTTTTCCCCTTGTATAGCCCGTCAAAATAAGTTTTAAAGGTACTGTAGTTCGAAAATACATCTTCCTCGGTGAAGGTGGATTCGGGGGACTTATCCAGGTAATCTTTGCACGAGCTGATGAATATTAAAAAAAGCCCTGTACATAATAATATGATTGATTTTTTCATGGTTGTCGAATTTTAGAAATTTAGAAAGTAAACTTCACACCAAGATTGTAACGGCTTAACTGGGGATACCATCCCGTGCCTATACTTTTGACTTCAGGGTCCCACTCTTTGAGCAACTTGGTAAATGTCAGCACATTGGTGGCATTGGCATAGACAAGCATCCCTGATATGCCTGTCAATCGCTTGATCAAACCTGAATTGATATTGTAGCCGGCATAAATCTCCTTTAACCGCAGGTAAGAGGCATTCCTCCACAACCGGTCCTGCAAAAGCGGCCCCCATGTATAAATGATATCGCCCGCCTCGGAAGCGCTGATACGCAATGTAGAATGGGTTGCATCCTGGTTGTCGGGTCTCCAATAATCCATTTGTGACATGTGCACCCGGGGTTGACCGGTATAAAATTCCATCTCACTAACCGGGCTCATTTGTATGTTCTTACCATAGTTCCCCTGGAACATGATACTTAAATTAAATCCTTTGTAACTAAACCCGGTTGAGAAAGAATAGGTAATCGGTGCATAAGCCTGACCTTTGATGGCATGACCGTCTGCACTACTGACAATCCCATCAGCATTGTAATCCAAAAATTTATAATCGCCTACATAAAGTTTCTCCAATGCGATTGGGGAAGGATTGATGTGTACGTCATCCACTGAGGTAAAATATCCGGTACCGGTCAGTGTCTCCCCATTTAATTGGGCGCCCAAGGGTTTACCCGCAGCCTTGGTATAGTCGGGGGCATAAACCGGATCGTCCCTGAATAAAATGCGGTTTTCATTGAACGAAAAGTTTCCCTTAATAAAATAGTTGATATTGTTGGCCGTCGTATTATTGTACTCAGCCTCAACTTCTATTCCATGTTTTTTTATACGGCCAATGTTCAGGTCTTTAAATGAATTGCCAATCAGGAAGGTTGTACTCAACGGCGTCATCAGCATTTTAGAACGCTGTTCGTCGAACAAATCCACACTGAATGTGAAACGGTTCTTGAAAATACCTATTTCGATCCCCAGGTCCCTTTTCCTTGCCTCTTCCCACTGGGCAGAAGTATTTGCACCTTTGTCTTCAGTGACAATTCCTGCATAGTCTAAATAGAAATCGCTCTTGTAAAGCCATCGGCTAGCGGCGTAATCACTACCAACCACTCCGTCGGAGTAGCGCAACTTCAGCTTGTTCATCCAGGCTACGTTATTTTTAAAGAATTTCTCCTCTGAGATGGTCCATCCGATGGCGCCTGAAGGAAAGAACCCGAATCGGTTACTTGGTGCAAACCTTTCAGAGCCGGTATATCCGATGTTAATCTCAGCAAAATATTTATGTGAATAATCGTAAGTTGCCCTGCCAACGAGCGCTTCATTGTAGTAGGGGAATTCTGTTCCACGGTCTTTTTCCTGAAAATTGATCAGCGCCAATCCTGTAACAGAATGTTTCCCGAAAGTATTGCTGTAATTTAAGGAGCCCTCGAAATAACGATCGTAGTAATAACTACCGGTCAATCCTCCTACATTCATATCCAGTTTGGGCGGGGTATAATATTCCTGGCCCTGTCCATCCCGTTCCCAGGGGTTTTGATCAACAATTCCATCGCCATTCGCGTCCACTCCTACCCTGGACCAGATGATCCGATAGGCTGGGTTGGTGTAATTGGCATACAATATCTGGTGATTGTAGTAAGTATTTAGCGCGACTTTACCTTTCAATGATAACCCTTTCGTAATAAAGTCGAGTTTTTGGTCCAAAACAAGGTCGGTAAACAACTTAGAATCCAAAGATCGTGAGAAAGAACCTGTGTTTACGTTGCTCCATGGATTCAGAATGAAGCTTCCGGTAGTGGCCGCTCTCCTTAAACCAGTGGCATTGGGATAGTCGGTATCCGGAATCTGTTTCAATACCCAATCGGGATAATTTGCGGGGAAATCGCTTACCGCTGCACCATAGAAGTCTTTCCAGTCACCATAAAAGGCTTCGGTTGGCTGGTTTCTAATCCCTACTTCGCCTCCTATGTTGAGCGACAACTGAGTTGTTTTGGAGAGGGTGAAATCCAGATTGGCCCGGTAATTAAACCGGTGAAACCAATAATTGGCATCAGAATATCCACTTTTTGCATATTTTAATAAACTGCCTTCATACTGGTCCCCAAGCATCAAAAAATATTTTACAAACTCTGTACCACCGGTAACACTAAGGTTGGAATTGGCCGATGGGGCAAATGGTTTGGTAAGCATACCGATCCAATCGACACTCGGATATTGAATTGCTTTTAACGGGGAGGAAGGATTACGGTATTCATTGAGGATATTTTGCGGGGTCAGTTCTTTGAACCTCTGAGAATTCATCCTGGCAACATTCATCATTGACAAGGTGGTGTATGAATCAACAAAGGAGGGCAATCTTGTGGCTGACTCAACCCCTGCAGAACCTGTAAAAGTAATTTGAGGCTTGCCCAATTTCCCACGTTTGGTGGTTACAAGAATAACCCCATTGGCGCCTTTGGATCCGAATACTGCAGTGGCAGACGCATCCTTCAACACCGAAATCGTATTGACTTCATTGGGATCCATATCCTGAAAATCACGTTCGACACCGTCAATCAGGATCAATGGCGCTGAACCACTCCAACTGGACAAACCCCGGATAATAATTTCAGATTGACTTTGTCCGGGTAAGCCGGTTTGCTGTATGGTCAAAACACCAGAAAGCTTACCCGACAAGGAACTGGTAATATTGGGGGATCCTGACTGCATCAATGCAGCATTATTTACTTGTGAGATGGCGCCTACAACAGACTCCTTCTTTTGAATGCTGTACCCCACAGCCACTACCTCTTCCAATCCAACTGTCTCCTCTGCCAGCACAACATCGAAAGTTCTTTTCGCTGCAATCGCGATTTCCTGTGACTTCATACCGACAAAGGAAATTACCAGTGTTTTCGCATCGAGCGGAACATTAAACCTGAATTTTCCATCAATATCGGTAACAATACCCAAGGTTGTCCCTTTGATCAGGATGGTGGCCCCGGGCAATGGTTGTCCCTTTGAGTCGTGCACAGTTCCTGAAACCTCCTTATTCTTAGGTTGTTGAACTAAGGAAATGGAAACGAGGGTTTCAAGTGATTTTAAATCATCCTTGTTGTATAGGAAAACCTGCCTGTCATCAATCTTGTAGGCAATATTTGTTCCCTCAAACAACTGCTCAAGAATTACCTCGATCTTCTCTCCATCCACAGAAACCGATTTTCTGACTTTATCATTTAAAATCTCATCATTGTAGAAAAAAATAAAGTCGCTCGATTTTTCAATCAAACTAAATATTTCTGACAATGAAGAGTTTTGCAGGTGCAAGTCAATTTTTGTCTTCTGGGAATAGGAACTGGCCGACAATGTCATCGAACCGGTAAAGAGCAAAATCGTTAACAATTTCATAGCTAGCCAATTAATCTTTAACCTCTTTCCCAAGAGGAAAGAGCAATCATTTGGATCTTTTTTCATACTTTTGAATTGAATTAATTAAACATGTTGCCTAGCGGCATGATTTACTTTAGCCGGTTAATGTTTCGACCATTAACCGGTTTTTTCATCTACAAAACGGTTAGTTACTCATAAAAACGATATTTATTATTGGTTTTTACAAAACGGATTTTCGAAATTAAGGCCAAACCTTCCAGTACCCTTTCCGGGTCCTCTTTTAAGTCAAGTTTTCCGGACAACCGTCTAACCTGAATCTCATCATTAAGTTCAATATCAACATTGTAATAGTGGGATACCCGTTTTAAGATGGATTGAAAAGCCTCATTTTTAAAGAGCAGGTATCCATCTTTCCAGGCGGTATAGTTTTCAATATTGGCGACTTCAGAAACAAGAAAATCTTTCTTATTATCTGATAGCGTGGCCTTTTGATCCGGGTAAAGAAATTGTTCCTTCGCCATTATCCCACCCTTGTTTGCTTCAAGACTTACTTTTCCCTCCATCAAAATGGTATTGTATTCATTGTTTTGTTTGTAAGCCTGTACATCGAACTTCGTTCCGTATACTTTTACACGGAATGCATTCGTTCCAACATAAAAAGGTTTATTTTCGTCTTTCGTAACTTCAAAATAGGCCTCCCCTTCCAAAAAAACTTCCCTGCTTTTCCCTTTAAAAACCGGGGAATAAACAAGGCGTGATCCCGAGTTGATCCAAACCTTTGTTCCGTCAGACAGGATTAAATAGGTATGTTGACCAAAGGGAACGATGACCTGATTAAACCCATCCGTATTGACCGATTGCCGCTTTTCGGTTGAATCATTGACTAAAACACCGGCCCCATCGGCTGAATATTTAATATTTGGCCGGTTTTGGCCAATGTCGATTTGCTCTCCGTCAACCAAGATCAACCTTGCATTTGCATAATTAACCTCCTTTGTGGAGGCTAATTGGTTGATAATGGAGTGTCTCGACAGTTGATAATAGGCGATGGCGGTACTTCCGATAATCAAAAGCACAGCGGCCGCAATCCTGAAAATCGTGAACCTGATGGATTTTCGCTTATTTTTAAGAATTTGGTCCCACTGCTCAAGTTTTTTTTCAGGAGATTGTTGAAATTCCAAACTCTGCAGTTTGTTAAGCATCTCTACAGCTAAATCAATCTCATGTTTCTTAAATGGAAACTGTTCTTTTAGATTTTGAACGGCAGGTGTACCCCCACCAACAATCTCACAGAATATTTCATCGATAACAAAATCCTCTGCACTATATGAGTTGAAACGATTAAGGTTCATTTTTTAAAATTTTGAATTTTAAGATCAAATAGTTTAGATCGGTATAGCCGATCCGCTTATGGCTGATTGTTTTCTCATTCGTTCCGGTTTACCGGGATGTGTTTTGTATCTGATAAGCTTAGTTTAGTATAAGAGTCAGGCAAAAATGAAATCTGGACAAAAAAAAACACCTTTTTTTGAAAAAAAGTGTTTTTTTTTGAAAATGCAATATTTATATGCCGGCCGACAGGAGGGCCTATCAATAAATGAGAATAACTTTCAGGATTTTATCATGAAAAACATAATCAAGCGATGCCCGATGGATTCCAATTCTTCTATATCCTCCCGAAGCTCTTTGAGGGAACGATAGGTCATCTTGTAGCACGAATCGACCGTGATATCCAGCATGGATGCAATCTCAGCATAGGAAAGGTCACATTGGAAACGCAGATAGAGTATCTCCTTCTGCTTCCCGGTAAGACGTTCCATGCATTTGGAAATTTTTTTCCCTAGCCAGCTGCTCCATTCCTGTTCTATTTTTTCATTGACTTCCGGCTCGTGTGAACCAACGTTTTTAGCTTCAATCGCATGCATGTGAAAAATTCTGCTTCTGCGTTTAAGTTCGAGAAGCAACCGATGGCGAAATGATTGAAGGAGAAACGAGCGTAAATTGGTGACGGGGCTTAGTTTGCGGCCAGTTTTAAGAAAATAACCGAAGGTATTTTGAATTGCATCTTCAATGACCTGAACATCTTTTGTATACTTCAAACCAAAATTATACAGCAAGTCGTAATGACCAAAATAGATCATTCCTATGGCTTCATGATTGCCGTTTGTTATAAACGATTCCCAAATAGCATGATAGTCGTTGTTATCCTGCTTCTTCATAGGACGTTTGTTAAGATAGTTAGTTCCCTAAAGTATAAAGCTAACTATTTCTCAGAAATTACTCCCGGAAAAGTTCAAATATTCAGTCTAAATTACAAACCCATGTGATCAGAGGGCTATATAAAACTGATCATTGCATTTTTTAACAAGAATTAACAAAGTTATGGCCTGTAGTTTCTCAAAAAACTACTGCATTTTCAATTAATGACACTCTATTTGCACAAAATTGGACTCTAATGCAATATATTATTGCGCAAACATGCCATTAATCAATTTTACTGTGCGGTCAACCAAAATCTGCCCACCCTCCGGTCCTACCAGGTTACTCTCTATGATCGCACTGTAACTACCGCCCTTAACAGCTTTTTCTGTTGGAAGATAGGTTCCCGGGCCTACATGTTGAATAACAAATGTCTGCACTGCCAGGCTCCGTGCCTGAATAGCGATGCCGTAATCTGTGAAAAGTTCGAAAGAGTTGGTACATACAGCAACATCCCCAATCCTGAGCACATGTATCTCAGTATCATACATTGGGTGCGGATTGGTTTTCTGTTCCTCATATCGCCGGACTACATCTCCTTCCCAGTTTAACTTTCTGAATAGCTGGTCGGATGATTTTGGATCTTTGGCTATTTGCTCCTTCGCTTTGTTCACCTCAATCTTACACTGCTCATATTCTGCATCCGATACGATCCTCATTGGCAATGAAATTTTTTCGACCTCATGTACCAATTTTATCTCCTTGTGGCGATCCGACTTAACAACTTCATATGCATCCTCAACGGCATTTACTACGCGGCGCGCTATTTCATCCAAACGGTCCAGTTTGCGCAGGTTGCGCATTCGCTCCTCTCCAGCCTGGCCGTACATCAAGTGTGGTGACTGATCTCCTGCTGCCGCAATCCAACCCAGCACACAAAGTTTTGGACCAAACTGTTTGCGCAAGGCATTTCTGACAGGAAACCAATAATCTGCATTGATTTTTTCCCTATGCTCGACTTCCTGTGCAGGACAAGCAACATCAATGCTGACGGCTGTAAGTTTGCCGGCCTGGTTCCAAACAAACAAGGTATTCACATTTTGGTCTTCATAGCCTTCTATCCCCCTAAAATCATCCTGATTGGTTTTTCCATACATCTTTGAAGAGTTGTCAGAATAGGTTGCCCGACGGTTGTACCCGACCTTCGCCTGACTAAGTCCCCAGGTTATACTGCCCGGTGCCCTGCTTTTCCAGGCCTCTTCAATGGCATCTGAAACACGCTTTGTGAAGAAGGTGTAATAGGCTTCAATTTGGGTAATCTCCTTAGGGATATCATAAAGCCCATACCTGACAACAGGGGCCGTATGTGTATGGATGGCATTCATAACGATCTTATTCACATCTAATTCTGGCAATCGTTGGTGCACCTCTTTGCGAACCATTGCCAATAAATCTGAAGGAACCGCCACCAATTCACAGGATACGAAAACCACAGATTCCATTGATTTACTTCCCTGACGGGATTCCATTACCAAAACGCTGGCCGAAAGTGGGGTTTCTACCTCTTTTGCCACCCGCAAATACATCTGGCCATCAAGGGCAACAGGCAGGACCGGGGTAATGTCGGCTGTAGCCACACCAATATTTAGTTGTTGGCCTTGTGAATTCGCTGTACTACCCAGTGTAGCAATGAAAAGAGAGAAAATTATTACCGCCAATTGGGGCATTGAAACTTTTAACAATGCGATGTGTTGGCTTTCACCCCTTTTTTTTCCTGAAACAATATTATTTTGCATAACCTGATTTTATTAAGTTGTAAAAATTATAATGTGAACTAATTTGTGTAAAACCTTGATTTGCACGGATCTTATTTTATCTCTTGATTTCGCAGTTGCCTGTCTGCGGCATTGCCTCCCCGACCATGGTCGTATCCCTTTTCACGTTCCAAAGCGATCATCGTCTCAGGTCTGAGGTTAATGATAAAAGCCCTTCGGTTGCCAGGGGTTGAGTTGCCACGACTATAATGAAGGGTATGTCCGTGATGAAAGATACATGAACCCGGCTTAATCTCAATGGCCAGACCCTCTTCTTCCGAACAATCACACATCAGCGCTCCGCCAACTTTCCCCGCAAATCGATGGGGGCGCAAAGGTAGTTTGTGGGATCCCGGGACATACCACATACATCCATTTTCTTTGGTGGAATCATCCAACGTCATCCAACAACTGACTGCCCTCGTATCTGGCATATTAATCCAATAAGCTGCATCCTGGTGCCAGGGAGTAGGACTATTTGTACCCGGGGCTTTACTGATCAGCATATCAAAATCAAAGTCCATATCCTTACCAAGCAAATCACGGGAAATGGAAAGTACCCGATGGTGAAATGACATTTCTAACAGCGCCGGCATAAAATCACTTGGCCACATGATTTGCGTAATGGCTTCCACTTGACCCGATTTTGCCATACCAATACCAAGATCAGCGCGGTTTTTCCCGGCATCAATGGTTCCATCCAAAAACTTATCATAAATCCCGGAGTAGCGCAGAACCTCTTCAGCCGAGATAATATCCTTTACCAGCAGATATCCCTGGTCGTTGAAAAACGCTGTTTGCTCGGGGGTTACTTTATACTTGCCTGTCATATTACAATATTTCTGTGATTTTAAATTTTAAATTCCGAATATCAGATGGAAATTACTTCAATTCCTTCTTAAGGTATTTCATCATCTCAATATTAATATCCCATTGATTTGCAACCGATTGTTGTGTAAATGGAAGAGTCGGCATATAAGGAGCCGGTCCAAATTCAGGACAAATGTAAAATATTCCACTCCTTTTGGATTTTGCTAATTCAATTATTCTTTGCCACCATCCTACAAAACGATCCAATGTAGTCTGCCATTCAGGTGCAAATGGATGATTTACCTGTGCGGCCTGACCAAAACCTACCCGGGCATGAATATATGTGCAACGGGCCAAAATTTTATCAAGAATATCTTCCTGATCTTCCAGAAGACTTTCTGAAACAACGCAAAAATGGGATAGATCAGCAGTAAGTTTGAGGTTCTCAAATTTGTCGATATAGGGCAAAAGGTTGCTAGCGTGGTAAGAGAACCGACCACGATGCGTTTCATGAAAGACCTGAATCCCAGTCTGATTGGAAAAGCGGAAACAATCCTCGATTAAAATAGCATTTTCTTCAAATGAATAAAAATCCTTTCCTGTGTGCGAGTTGATGAAGATGGGATTTAATGCAGCCAAAAAAGCTAAATATTCATTCAACCTACCACGGTATCGGTCAAACGATTCTATTACCGGTTGTAAATACTGCTGTGCGATAAAGCTGACGCCCGAATTCTCAATAGCCCTTAATGCTGAAGATGTGAATTTTTCATAAATTGGAATACCAATCTCAATTCCGTCGTACCCCGCTTCCACTGCTTTAGCTACAAATTCATTTACCGGCAAATGCCCCTGGCCCCAATATGTACAAATATATCTTATTTCCATATGTGAGTAACAAGATTATGTAAAAAATAAAAATCAAAATACTACTGCTTTTCCAGTTCATGACACTCTATTTGCATAAAATACTGTATTTGGGATGCTTTCAGTATTTTACCACTGCTCATAGCCCAATCCTGAGAACATTAACCGAATTGGCAGGGAATGTATAAGTAAAACTACTTCCAGCAGTAAACGTACCTGTCGAAGGTACAATTTTAACCGGTTCTGAAATTGAATTTTCTGCGTCCAAAGCCCCTGTCAAAAGCGTAGAATGACCAACAGAATTGACTTTGCCGGCTCCTTTTAAAGTAATATTTACTGTTTTGGAAGTGCTGTTTTTATTGGCCACTTTAAGCAGGATATCATTCTTGCCGGATTCAGAAGCGATTGAAGCAGACCAGAAACAGTTTTCAGTATTTTGAACAAAAGGCAAAATACGGGAACCCGGATTATCCGTGAACAACATTTTCTGCATATAATACGAAGGGGAAGCAAAGCACGAAACTGCGTCGTTCCAAACGATACATGGCCCAAAATTACCATGACCTACAAGGCCGGCATAATTGCCATATCCGGTCCACCACATCCGCTCCGAATTCTTCTCGCAACCCAGCATAAAGGCCGCATCCCCAAGCGCGTCACCGAAGTTTCCAATTACGTTTCCCCCGTTTCCTTTGATGGAGGTTGCATATTCGGCAACACAGATTTTTTTGCAGGCCGGATCGATGCTGTCGTATTTGTTATAGAATGGCGACAGGTCTTTTAAATAAAAATGTTCATCGACGAAATCAACCGGATTTCCAAACGTATGCGAAAGCTCATTGGTTTGACGATGCCCATTGTAAAGGAATTCGATATCAGGATACCTGGCAAGTAAGGCATTTCGGATCATCGCATACCGGGGCGAGTATACCGTATCGGCATTCCCCCCATTTTCGTTGCCTATCTCAATGTATTTAAGACTATAAGGTTTGGGGTGGCCATTTGCGGCACGTTTTGCCCCCCATACCGTTGCGGTAGACCCCTTGCAATACTCAAGCAAATCCAGGATGTCGTCAATGATTGGCTGCATCTTATTTAGCGGACAAAGTCCCCACCAACGTTTCGATCCGGGATTTTCACTGATACCGGCGGAGGTCACATAAATGGGTTCCGCCCCCAAATCTTCACACAACTGCATATGCTCGTCCAACCCAAAATAGAGGTCGTTTTTATAGTTCCACCTGTTTCTGGTGGAACCCGGTCGTTGTTCAATTGGACCAACCGAATTCTTCCAGTTCCAGCACGAATCCATATTGGCTGATTCCGCTGTGCAACCTCCGGGAAATTGTATGTATTTTAGTTTCAAATCTGCCAGCTTCTTTGCCAAATCAGGCCGGAGCCCGTTGGGCCGGTTTTTCCAGGTAGGAGGCATCAATGTGACAACATCAAAATAGATATCTCCCGGAGATGTGGCATAAATGACAAACCGGTTGGTTCCCGTAACCTTTGAAATGCCTTTGGTGATCAGGTCGCAGGTAAAATGCTGCCAGTTAACGGTCGGTTTAAGGTCTGCCGATTGTGCATAAACGGTACCATCGTTGCTTTCAAGTTTAGCTTTTATGGTACCACTGAAATTTGTACCAGCTTTGGCCCAGAACGAAATTTTGTATTTTGTCTTATTGTCTAATCTAATCCCCCAGTAGCCACTGTTTGCCATACCAACATCTCCCGAAGCCACTGAAGTTACCTCAAGTTTAACGCAACGTGCCTGATGGCCGTTCAGCATGCTTGTTTCAGCCGAAGCCTGGCTTACCAGATTGCCATTGGATGATGCGGATTTTACCAACGTCCAATAAGCTATTGGATCTTTCAGTTCCTCAAAAGATGGGTTGTTGATCAACTGTGCATACAAGCCTCCCTGAATCTGGTAATTGAATTCTTCAATTTGTTGTCCCCTGCAAATTGGGGCAACCTGGACGCCTGGCTTCGAAACATCGATGATACAACTTGAACCTGTCGTTTGTGCCCTTAGATTTGCGCCGCCAAAAAACAGAACTGTCAATAAAGCAATACCCGTCAGTAATCGCATACATGCTTGATTTTTAGTCTTTTTCATTTTATCTCTTTTAAATGAAACCTCGCCGTTTGGTTGCCAACAGAAAGTGTAAAATACCCCTCTTCAATCAGTTTTTCACCTTTTTCATTGGGAAAGCTCAGATCCCTTTCAGGATCAATCACAAAAGTAAAAGTTTTTTCCTCCCCGCTTTTGATCAGTTCCTTTTCGAAATATTTCAACTCCCTGATGGGTCGGGTGATACTGCCCACTTCGTCCCAAAGAAACCACAGTACCGCCTCTTTTCCATCAAGTTTTCCTGTATTGGTCACCTTCACGGTTGCTTTCAATGAACCGTTTTTTCCGTTTATGATGGTGTCTGACAATTGAATATTACTGTATGAAAAGGTGGTATAACCCATCCCACTTCCAAAATCGGCAAATGTCCAGGGCACATTCAGGTTTTTGGTCAGTTGTAAATCGTGGTATTTCTGGTTGTAGGTCAAGTTGCGCGAATCGGTGTAGGGATAGGCAAAAGGCAGTTTCCCGCTAGGATTGACTGTTCCGGTTAGAATCTCGGCAATGGCCCTTGCCCCTTCATACCCGGGAAGTCCGGCCCAGAGTACGGCCTTGCAGCGGTCAAATACCCTGGTAATAATCAGTGGCCTTCCGGCAACCATGATCAGTATGACAGGCTTGCCTGTTGAAATTGCTGCATTGATTTGCTCCAATTGATCATCAGGAAGGTTCACGTCCTGGATATTGCCCCTTTCTTCACTGTAGGGATTTTCCCCGGCCACATAGATGATCGCATCAGCATCTTTGGCGCCGGTTATAATCTTAGTGACATCGTTTTCAGCCAGGGTAACTTTGCTGTCGTGGAATTGTTCTGTGATCCCTTCAAAAACCGTTTTGGCTTTGGGGGAGGTTGTCACAACTGTCCAGCCACCACTGGTTGCCATCCTTTTATTGGCATTAAAACCGGTTACAAGGATCCGTTTTGATGTTTGTAGGTTTAATGGGAGCAGGTTGTTTTCGTTTTTTAACAAAACAATTGCTTCGCGTGCGGCGTTTAACGCTTTCTGCGTTGATTCCGGCCTGGCAAAGCGGTCGAACCGGTCGTCGCGGGGCATAGGATGGTCAAACAACCCAAGTTCAAATTTTAGGCGAAGGACCCTCGCTACTGATAAATCAATTCGTTCTTCTGAAATCCTTCCCTCTTTGACCAAAGCAATCACATCATCGGCAAACAGCAGGTCGTGCGGGGTAAGGACAAGGTCAAGACCGGCCATCACCCCTAAATAGGCAGCTTCTTTCTCGTTTGCCGCAACATGGTGGTAAGTTGCCAGTTTTCGGATATCCTGGTAATCTGAATTTAGCAGGCCTTTAAACCCCATTTCGTCGCGAAGCAAGGTTGTCAGCAACCGGTGCGAAGCATGGACCGGAATGCCATTCACTTCGCCGCTGTTGGCCTCAATGATCTTTACCCCTGCATCGATACATGCCTTGAAGGAGGGAACATAATACTCATAAAGCTCCTGGTCCGCGATGATTACCGGGGACCTGTCCCAGCCGGACCGGGGATCTGAATAACCAATAAAATGTTTGGCGCAGGCCGCGACCTTATAGGGCGAGGTTAGAACAGTATCCTGGATCCCCTTTACAATGGCTTCGCCCATTCGTGAACAGAGATAATACGATTCGCCAAAAGTTTCAAAAAATCTTGACCAGCGGTGGTTGCGGCCAATATCCATGACCGGCACCCAGATAAAATTATGCGCCAGGTCGCCACATTCCAATACTGTCACATTTCCCATCTCCTGGCCAAACCCGGGGGTAAAAGTGGCGGCCAAGGTAAGGTTATGCGGGAATATCGTTGCATCTTTAATGTAAGTGGCGCCGTGTTGAAAGCAATGCGGCGATAAGAATGGTATTTTTAACCTGTTGTTGGCAAGGTAGCTCTCCATATAATTTTTTTCATAAACGTACCAATCGTTTATCGAGAAGTTTTCAGGTGAATAATAGACACTTCCCACGTTTTTCTTACCAAACAGGGCAATCTGTTCCTTATTTCCAATTGCCGGGGTAACCTGTACCATTTGGCCTGCCTTTTCTTCCAATGTCATCCTTGAAAGCAGGTCAAGGACTTTCTTCTCAACTCCGGGAATGGCGCTGGCTTCATGCTTCATCCGCTCTTTATCGCTCAATTGCTTTTTTTCTTCAGGTACGACTTTAAAACCGAAGGAGATAAAAAGAGTTGCCAACAACAGAATAAGGGATGATTTCGTATTCATATTTGAATCTTATTATATTGATTAATACTTTAACTGCAGAACGTTTACCGCTGACCTCCTGGAAAGGATGTTATTTTACTTCCGGCCACATACTGTTGATCAGTTCTATTGTTCGTTCTACCAGTATCTGACCACTATCAGGGCCCACAATATTGCTCTCTGCGATGGCGCTGTAACTGCCGGCCTTAACAGCTTTTTCCGTTGGAAGGTAATAGTCATCAGGCCCTGCAATCTCAACAATGAATGTCTGTAGGGCCTTGCTGCGCGCCTGAAGTTGAATCCCATAATCAGTAAAAACTTCAATACCGTAGGTGCACAATGCTATGTCCCCGATGCGCAACACATGTATCTCCATTTCATGTTTCGACCGGGGGTCGGTTTTCTGTTTTTCGAAACGAGTGACAATATTTCCATACCACTTCATTTTGGCAAAGAGCAGATCTGCAGCTTTTGGATTTGCAGCAATCTGTGCCCTGGCCTCGTCGCTGATGGCCTTTGCCTCCGCACATTCGGCATCAGTTATCAACCTGAATGGCAACCGGAGCGTCTCGACTTTATGGATTAGCACAACATTGTCGTGGCGGTCGTCCTTCACTGCATCATAGGCCTCGTCTACCGCACGGACAACGCGACGGGCAATCTCGTCTAGCCGGTTAAGGTTACGCAGTTTGCGCATCCTGTCGTCGGCTGCCTTGCGGTACATCAGGTGTGGTGACTGGTCACCCCCGGCACCAATCCAACCTAAAACGCACAAATCCGGGCCAAATCGCTTGCGCAAACCTACCCGTACCGGATGCCAGTAATCTGCGTTCAAAATCGTATCATTCTCAACTTCCTGGGCCGGACAGGGTACTTCAATATTGACCGCAATCAACTTTTTGGCCTGGTTCCAGAAGAAGAGAATATTGACATCGTGATCTTCGATGCCCTCCATTCCACGGAATAGCGGTGAGTTGGTATTTCCGTACATCTTTGCCGAACCATCAGCATAGATGGTACGCCGGTTGTTAGCGATCACGGCACTGCTGAGCCCCCATGTCATACTTCCGGGTAACCGCCCTTTCCACGCCTGTACGATAGCAGCTGCCACCCGCTGAACAAAAAAAGTACGGTACTCATCTACCTGCTGGACACCTTCCTTGGGTATTATATATCCCCACATTGGGGTTTCATCGGCGCTCAGCAAGACAGGGCCCGTATGTGTATGGATGGCGTTCAGAAAGATTTTCTTAACAT
Organism: Prolixibacteraceae bacterium; assembly: GCA_023229575.1. Lineage (GTDB taxonomy): Bacteria > Bacteroidota > Bacteroidia > Bacteroidales > Prolixibacteraceae > CAINVV01. The sequence goes on along the minus strand of JALNYZ010000009.1, from coordinate 92,073 downwards.
CGAAATCCGGCATTTGCCGGTGCACCTCATCCCTTAACACTTTAAGCAAAAGCTCAGGGATACCCTCCAGATCGCACGAGACCATAATGGCCTGGTCAACAGACTGGTTGCCATTTCTGGTTTCCAATGCCACCACATTGGCAGAAAATGGTGTGGCTGCCTGATGGGCGATCCGCAATTCAAACTGGCCTCCCAATGCAATTGGCAGTTTGGGTGAGATATCTGCTGTTGCAGTGCCGATGTACAATTTACCAACCTGGGCATTGGCAGAAGCAAAAAAAATTGTACAGAGCAGCAACATTACTATAGCTTTATGCTGTAAACGTCCTCTTACAAAAACAGATACAAAACTGTCATTGGCCTTGGCTGGTTGAAAACAGGGAACCTTGCTCCCTATGGATTGAGATTGCCGACAGGCAATAATTTTCGACTCGTAGGTAATATCCATCTCCTTAAATTTAATTTTCATGCGTATATAATTTGTTTTTTTAAGGTCGCATGGAATACCCATCCGCCATCTGGCGGATTCGGTTGGTGTGAATGTTTTCCCATGGGTATTTCATTGATTTTGTTTAACTGTATTAGTATTCTCAAAGGTTTCCGACAATTTATGAAAATAACCCCGGTCACATGACCGGGGTTATTCAATGATTTGAAAAACTGACGTTTCGTATAAAATAGTTATTCGATAATACTTGTTATATTTTACATTAATATTGAATATTTCCAACAATTAAGTTTTAATACCCGGGATTTTGAACCAATACGGGTTTGCCTTCGACCATACTCAAGTCAATTTGGGATTGCGGGATAGGAAATACTTCGTTTTTCCCCTTTGTGAATTTGGCCCCAACCATATTCGGATAAATACCTTTATAAATTGTCATAAAGGATCTTGAATGATCAAGTATGCGGTTCAATTCAGTTGCCATGCTACCTGAACCGGCATCCCAGCGCTGCAGGTCAAAGAAACGCTTACTTTCCAATGCCAGCTCTAGCCTTCTTTCAAAACGAATTGCCTTACGGGCATAAGTTGCGCCATTGGCCGTAAACTGACCGGTATAAGGACTGATGAAGTAATTTGCAGCTGGTGTATTGGTGAACCCCAATGCAGGACTACTATTGTTAACATAGGTTTTAACCCATGCACTTTGGTTGGCGGCCCGCTGTCTCACCTGGTTCACATATCCTTCAGCAGTGGAGAGGCTTCCACCTGTTTCAACCAGACATTCAGCCGCACGCAGCAGTATGTCGGCAAACCGTATAAGGGGAACATTGATTGGGGAAACTGCAACCCAGTTAGCTTGCACCGCAGCCAGGTCAGCTTTATTGAATGAAAACTTTTTCCAGGAGTAAGGGCCCGTCTCCGGTTGATCGTAAGCCCAGTTGACATTGTACAATCCCCAGTCGAAATATGGAATCCCCCTTCGTACAACGGTAAAATCCAGCCTTGGATCGACTGTCCCTGCATATGGAGTAAACGGATCATTAAGACCTAGACCCTGGTCATTCGTCATGTTAACATCATTGTAAGTGTCAAACATAGGCAACCCTGTAACGGCATCGGTTTTAAAGGCGTTCACCATATCAAAAGAGCAGAAACCACCACCGCCTCCCTGATTGGGCGGGGTTACCGGTTGAATAACAGCATATTCCCAGTTGCCATTTGGGGCGGCAACCGATGTACCGTCGAAGGTGAACTGAATTGCAAACACCTGTTCGGAGTTGGCCTCTTTTCTAAAATTGAGAATATCGGGATAATTGGCTACAAGGGCATATTTCAAGCCCTTTTGGGTAACTCCGTTGGTGATGCAACTGGTAAGCAAAGGCAATGCATCGGAATATTTACCCTGTTGCATATACACTTCGGCCAGGAATGCCTTTGCGGCCCATTTATTGGCCCTGCCAACATCAGCCTTTGTCTCATCCAGATTATCCGCGGCAAATTTAAAATCTGCCTCAATTTTTGGCCATATCGAGGTAGCGTTTGATACATTGCAGTTGTTGGCCGTAATGGTTTCATCGATATATGGAACATTCCCAAACGTCTTTTTTAGCCTAAAATGGTGGAGGGCCCTTAAGAATGTTGCTTCTGCCTTAATCTGCAAGGCTTCGGCTGCGGTAAGCTGATCTGTCGGCACAGCTGCCAATACACGCAATACATCATTGGCGGCCTGAACGCCATAATAGAAATTCACCCAATGATAGGCAAATACTTTATAGGAGGGTTGTCCATCATGCCGCTCAAATGAATTGGTATTTGGCTCATATTGAAAACCCCATATTGCTTCGTGTGAAGCGATATCCGAATAAAACGGGCCATAGCCAACCCAATATCCGTCACCATAACCAACGTTGTTCGAATGGTTTGTTTCCAGCGTTGCATAAGCGCCAATGAGTACTTTGTTGACGCCGGTTTTATTGGCAAGGATTGCTACACTTACGCTTCCTATAGGTTTTATATCCAGATAAGACTTTGTACAGGAAATGAATGATAACATGGTCATCAGACATACTGCATAAGTTATTTTAAAATATATTTTTTTCATCGTTTTATAATTTTAAAGAGTAACATCAGAATGATAAACTTATACCCGCATTAAATTGCCTTTGGTTGTTGGGATAGTTACCTACGTCAATTCCAAAGGCTGATGTACTGCCCGGAATTTCAGGATCCAATCCACTGTATTTTGTAATCTGGAAGGGGTTGACCGCCTGCAGATATACCCTTAATTTCTGAAGTGTCAGCTTTTTAAGCACGGAAGGGGGCAACGTATAACCCAGTGTAATTAACCTGCATTTGAAGAAGGAACCATCTTCAATGAACCATGAATTTGGAACCGTGTTTTCGCTGAAACTGGCGGTACTTAACAATACAGGGATATCCGAACCGGTATTGGTCGGTGACCAGGCATTCAACAGGTTTCTATTCAGACCGCATTGGAAAAAGCTTGTGAAATAGGTATAAAATTTTGTTTGGTTAAATATCTCATTCCCCTGAGAGCCATAGAAAACAGTTGAGAAGTCAAAATTCTTATAGTTCAGTCCGATATTCACCCCATATGTATAATCAGGATTTGGACTACCCATGAAAACTCGGTCAGCAGCTGTTATACCAGGTTTACCATCGGTATCATCGTATTGAAATACCCCCGGCCTTTTGTCCAACTGGGCAGGCGCAGCGGCAACTGCAGCAGCATCCTTAAAGATTCCAATAACTTTGTACCCAAAGAAAGCGCCCACCGGATGACCTACCTGATTACGAACAACATTACCGACCCCGCGTAGGGCGCCTGTATCAAAATAGCCTGCCTGACCAGGGATACTAACTACTTTGTTGTTATAACTCGTAATGTTGGCTGTAATGTTAAAACTCAAATCCTTGCTGAATTTATCCCGATAGGTCACAGAAATATCCAATCCATTGTTCTGAATGTCGCCAATGTTCACTTTTGGTGCAGCAGCCCCACCGGCGGTGGCAAGTAATTGCTGGTCAAACAACAATCCCTCAATTGATTTTTTGTAATACTCCGCAGAAAATTCAATCTTGTTGTTCAGTATCGTACCATCAAGTCCGAAATTGGTGATAATATCCTTTTCCCATGAAGTCAGGTCATTTCCTAGCTGGCTTGCATAAAAACCCTGGGTCGAGCTGTTATTGCTACCGGCTATATCATAATAGGATTTACCGACTCCTGTTCCAAAGACAGAGTATGCATTATTGGGATTAACATTGCTCGCATTACCTGCCTGACCATAACTGGCCCTGATCTTCAAATCGTTTAACCACGAAATATTTTTCAGGAATGATTCGCCGGATAAGCGCCATCCTACAGATACTGAAGGAAAATAGCCATACCTGCTCTTGGGCCCGAAAGATGAAGAGCCATCTCGACGGATGGTCAGTGCCAGAAGGTATTTATCCAGGTAAGAATAATCCGCGCGGCCAAAAAGGGAAAACAGGGTCCCATGGGATTTGCCGCTGCCGTTTTGTATCCCATCGATACTGCCGTTCTGCAACAGGAGATAGTCTGCATCACTGACCAGAAAATTTTGCCTGTATCCATAAACACTTTTTGACATACCTTCATTTGCTTCAGAACCAGCCAATACTGACAGTTTATGGTCGCCAAAAGTATTTTCGTATTTCAAAGTATTTGTGAAAAGATAACTCCAGCTATTCCCCATGGATAAAGTCAGATTGTTGGGGACTGCAAAGGACTGGGCATCAAAATAGCGGTTGTAGGCAAATCCACTTCCTTCTGAATTGCCCAGGCTTAATCCCATACTGGTGCGCGCCACAAAATGTTTTAAGAAGGAGATTTCTGCATATATGTTACCAGTTAACTGAAGGGAATGGTCATAATTGTTATTCGTCAGTTTCTGGTTAGCGACTGGGTTTGAACCGTACGCCAGCATAGTGGTAATGGGGTAAGAATAGGCGCCTGCAAATTGTTTCCCGGAGATATCGTATACCGGAAACAGCGGGTTTATCAACATGGCGTTCGAAACTGCATTGCTCTCTGAAGTGTTGGTATAACCATTGCCTGCTTTACGGATGATATATAAATTTTCACCAATGCGGATATGCTTGCCCACATTGTATTCAGTATTTACCTTAAATGAATACCTTTTAAGATAAGTCTCAATAAGCGTGCCTTTTTGATCCAGGTAACCCAGGGAAAGCAGGTATTTGGCCTTCTCCGTTCCGCCACTTACGGTTAAATCCTGGTTGCTGGTTACTGCTGGCTTAAAGATTTCCTGGTACCAGTTTGTTCCTTGCTTATTGACCTTCGCGATGATATAATTGGTACCGAGGGTGATTGGATCATATTTATACTTTGCCGGATCTACAGCAGGGTCGCCCGCCATAGCCCAGGCAGCAGCGCCGCTACCACTCCTGTACATGTAATCAGGAATACCATTATCGAAGCCGTGGTAAGGAATAGCGGATTTAAATAATTTTATATACTCCTCTGTGTTTGCCATATTCAGCGGGTTGCCGCTGAAAGGCAACTGAAGGCCAGCATAAGCATCATAGGAAACAGTCGGAGCGCCGGTTTTACCTTTTTTGGTGGTTACAATAATTACACCATTGGACCCTCTCACACCGTAAATAGCAGCGGATCCGGCGTCTTTCAACACCTGGAGGGACTCAATTTCGTTGGCGCTGATATCCTCTAGATTTCCCCCTACTCCGTCAATCAACACGAGCGGGGCAACATTTCCAAAGTTTCCGATACCGCGGATATAAATCTGACTGGCCGCCCCCGGAGCCCCACTGCTGATAATATTGACACCCGATGCCTGCCCCTGGAGGGCAACAACACCAGATCCAGAAGGCATTGCCTTCATGGATTGAACATCCACAACGGCTACCGCACCAGTAATATCCTTCTTTCGTTGAGTAGAATAACCTGTTACAACAACCTCTTCGATCCCCAGCGCTTCTTCTGCCATCGATACGTTGATAACCGATTTGCCTCCTACTGGAATTTCCTGGTTTTTCAATCCAACAAATGAGAAAACCAAAACAGCATTATCTGGAACATTGGACAAAGAATAGTTACCGTTGTTATCGGTGATCACACCTGTTGTTGTTCCTTTGATGGCAACAGTCACACCGGGCAATGCCCCGCCTGTGGTGTCAGTGACTTTTCCTGTTATTTTACGCGCCACTTGCATGGTAATGACTGGTTCATCACTTCCCTTCTCTTTGACAACAACATACCGGTCAATAATTTTATATTCCAATCCGGTTTTTGCCAAAACCTGATCCAGAACGTCATTGATCTGTGCATCTTTCATTTCAACAGTCACAGCTTCTTTTGTCTTTAAGTCCTCTTTGTTGAAATAAAAATAGAATTCGCTTTGATCTTCAATGTTCCTGAAAACATCAATCAGTGCGGCGTTTTTAGAAGAGATATTCAGTTTGGCAGTCTGAGAATAAGTAGTTGCACTCATGGCAACCATACTTCCAAACAACAGAATGACAGTTAGTTTCATTATTCTGAGTTTTTTTATCCACGACCTTTTATCGCCAAGGATAATTTGGTGCATTTTCATAAATTTGTATGATTTAAATTAATTTAAAAGGGTTTGTTTGAATCACATGCTGCGGTGAAGATGGTACGAACATCTTCACCGCCTTTTTGGTCTTCACTTTTTCATAGGCAATCCTGTTTTTAAGTTCGTTTAAATATGGTTATTTGATCTTTTCCATTGGTATTTATTTTGTGTATAAATTTGATTGGGGCAAGAAGTTCCAGCGCCTGCATGATCTGATCCACCGGTTTGTATTTCAGTATGGTGCCCGTAAACCGTTTGGACTTTAACTCAGGATCGGCAAAAGAGATCTCCACATTGAACCATCGCTCCAATTTAAAAGCAATCTGATCCAACCTTTCATCTTCAAAAAGCATTTTACCATCAGTCCATGCAGCATAAGAGGTTGTATTTACCTCATTAATGTCCATTTTTTTTGAACTATTGACTTTTTTGGCGATCTGACCCGGATGGAGTTGGGCAATGGTTACCCCCTCATTGTCCTGAATGGCAACTTTACCCTCAACCAGTGTAACTGAAGAGAAATTGTCCCTCTGATAGGCTGAGAAATTGAAAGATGTGCCCAGAACCTCTATATTTAAATCTGTCGAATTGACAGTAAAAGGCTTATCAGGAATCTTGGCTACTTTAAAAAAGGCCTCCCCAATTACCTCTACATTCCTGCTCCTGGTTCCGAACCGGTCGGGATACCTAAGGGTAGTTCCGGAATTCAGCCATACCTCTGTTCCATCGCTCAGTGTGAGCTGGCCCATTTGACCGTATGGGATATGTATTTCGGAGAAGTGCAGCGTTGTGCTGCCAGTTAAATTGGATTGAAGCAATATACCGGCTACAAAGGCTACTACAACAATTGCCACATATTTCAGTGTTGTATTGATCCATCGAATTTTGGTCCACCGAATAGAGGCTTGCACCCTGCTCCATGATTTCTCCTTGCCATCAATCGGACAAGAACCGGCCAGGGATAGGTTGTCCCGAATACTTCGTACCCTATTAAATTCCAATAAACGACCTTGATCAGAGATTAGTTCATCGAAACCAACTTCATCCTCCTTGCTTAGTTCCCCGTGAAGTTTTCCTGCCATTTTTTCCCAGTAGGAATCCTGTGTATTGTCCATTAAGTGCTGTATTTCTTAAGATATGACGCATGAAATGAGGAAAAGGGTGACAGGGAATAGAGAAATTACAAATCAATTTCTTTTAGTTTACGTTTTTATTGAGTATTACATATCTTAAAAATATCGTCTGGACTAGTGAACTTCAATTGTAATAATTACCTTATCCTACCTGATCGGTATCTATACCTAATTCGGCATATTGTTCTTTAGCGAGATCATAGGATCTTTCAATGGCTCACTTTTTTTCATGTTGATTGTTTTATTGGTTAATTAATTATGCGGTTATCAAATCAGTATTACCATGCAAATTATTCTCTGTCAAAGCTCAGCCTCTTCGTAAAATTCAAGCAACTCCCTGACACGTTCAATTGCCTCTGACCTGCCGAATTTTGAATCGAAAATGGATGATGATCCACTTACCAATACAGTTGCTCCGGCCTCTACCATTGATGGGATATTTTCCCAACTTACGTTACCATCCACCTCTATAGCTGCCATTATATTGGCTTGTTTGAAATCTGCATTTAACTTAGCTATTTTTTCAAGACAGAACGGAAGAATCTTTTGTCCGGCATAACCAGGAGTAACAGTCATGACCAGTACAAAATCAACCAGTTCGTAGAGTTCTTTATATTGGTCAATGCTTACGGCAGTATCAATCGCAATTCCGGCTTTGCATTTGTGCCTTTTAATCTGTTCAATGGTGCGCACCGGATGCCATGTGGTTTCAGGATGAAAACTCACCCATGAACCTTCAAACTGACAAAATGATTCGATGTATTGGTCTACATTTTCGATCATCAGGTGAATATCCAGTGGAATGGATGAATATCGTTTCAGGCTTTTACAGAAATCAATGCCTAGTGTGTAGTTAGGCACATAATGACCATCCATTACATCAATATGCAGAAAATCAATGTTGTATTTCTGAAAAATATCCAATTCGTCTTGGATGTTCAAAAAATCGGCACACATCATCGATGGTGAAAGTTTTATTTTTCCCATTTTGAAAGATATTATTGTTGCGGTTTAATGATAACCTTCATACCATTCCGTGACTCATGGTATTCTATAGCTTCAACGATATCGTCGAGCGGAAAATACCTGGAGATGTATTTCTTTGTTTTAATATCGCCTTTTGCTATCAAAGTCATTGCTTTCTCAACATCCGGCTGGTTAGAACCATGGCTACCAAGAACAGTACACTCTTTGTAATGGATCAGGTTTGTGTCAATCTCAAGTTTTGGCTGATTTTTAAGGCCTGCAAACAGGTTCACAACCCCTCTCTTCTTTACGATTCTGATCGCATCTTCTTGTGCTTTCACTGTTCCGGCGGCCGTAATTACCACATCAACCCCTTCACCGTTGGTTTCTTTCATTACCCGTTCAACCAGGTCTTCCTCTTCAGTTGAAATGAATGTGGCATCAACAGCGGATAAGAATTTGCGGGCCATGTCAAGCCGCTTTTCGGACCGCTGGGCAGCAAAAATTTTTCCGGCTCCATAGCTTTTTGTTAGTTCAACCATCATACAGCCCAAAGGGCCCAGCCCGATAATGCAAATACTTTTTCCGATGCTCATTCGGGCCATTTCAAAACCATGTATGGCGCAAGCCAATGGTTCTGCCAGAGCGGCTTCATCGAAACTTACATGATCCGGAATTTCGACTATCGGTCCATATTTGACTGTATTTTCATTCAATTTCATTTTTTGCTGGAAAGCTCCATCAAGCTGGTATCCGATGGCCAGGTTTTCAGGACATAAGTTCCCCTGACCTTTCAGCGTATAGTTTCTACCTGTATCCATGTCAGGGACATCAGCTCCCAGAACCACCCGTTGTCCCACTTTGAAGTTGGTTACTTTATTGCCAACCTCTATAATGGTCCCGGCAATTTCGTGGCCGATGACAGTCGGTGGAAAAACCCGGTCATTGCCGAATCGATAGATACGGACATCTGAACCGCAAATTGCCACTGACTCAGGCCTGATAACCATTTCACACTCTCCGCAAACCGGATCACTCACCTCTTTAACAGCTATTTGATTCAAGTCTACTAATATTGCCGCTTTCATATAAAATTCAAGTTTTCGTTGACGATTGAAATCCAATTATGCCCTATCATTGAAGGCTTTTTCTGATCGAAGTAATTGATTCGATGAGGCACTTTGCCAGCCATTTGTCAGAATAGTCGCGCCCGATTTTGGGGCCACCAATTTCGAGATAGCCGGTTATGGGCCAAACAGGAAATTGATGCCGATTTTTATTAATTAACTGTGAAATCTGATTAATATCTACAATTCCAAGTAGTTGTTCCTTTTCCGAAAATCCAAAAGTCGACTCAAAATATCGATCGGTATTTTTATAATGAAACTCACACATCCAGGGGATGGCGACTTCGAACAGTTCATAATTTGTTGAGATGATTTCCCTGTCGGTACCGGCCCAACCATGGCTGATGTCACCGCACAGGTAGAACGGCACCGTTGATTCGGGGTTTTGCAAGTGAAAATTATTCAACTCAGTCATCATCGTCCTAATTTCTGTAACCGAGGTCGGTGGCTCTGCTGCGCATGACATTGGCTCAATGGTAAGTCCTTTCAGCCCTTTTTCACTTGCATAAAACGAAAGCTCTTTCATATGTTTCAGGTAACAGGCAATCCCATCGGCTTTCTTGCTCATTTGGTCACGGTAAACAGCCCCTGGGTTTGATCCGCAATAATCGGCTCCTAGAAAAGATGCAACATCAATCAGCCGCTCATACATTGAACGTGCCGCCTTTTCCATATAGATGTTGTCATAAAAGAACCCACCTAACTCTCGGTGAGCAGTAAACATACTTCTGATGTGAATATTCTTGGTGTATGCCTCCTCCTTAATTTTTTCAAAATACCGAAGATCAAGAACATACATTTCGAAAAATGATCCAATCTGCACAGCCCTCACATTCAAATCGTTCATTAGATTGAAAAGCCAATTAAAGCTATACCGAGTTTCAATAGGGTCAGATTTTATACCCAGTTCAATCATGGAATTATTAAATTTTGAATATTACTTTATTGAAGGACCCTTGTTTGTTAGCAATTGCATTAAAGATTTCCACACCGTCTGACAAATCGGGGGTATGACTGATAAGTGGTGCAACGATAAGCTGTTTGTCCATCATCTTTAATACCGTCGACCAATCATCAATTCCTTCGGGGGTAATCTTACTATTCCAGGTTCCGAAGATTTGAATTTCTTTCCTTAGCAGGTTCGAAAAATCTACTTCCCCTATTTCGAACTTACCTTGAATGTTCCCCATGAAAACCACCTGCCCCATGCGCCCAACAGACCGTACTGCATTTAGAAATGTTGCAGGATGCCCTACTGCCTCAACAGCAATATCTGCACCATGTCCTGTAGTTAGTTCATAAATTGTCTTAACGGGATCCAAATCTGAGCTATTAATGGTCACAAAACCCATCTGCCGCGCAATGTCAAGTTTGGGCTGATCAATGTCCACCACAATTACGGTAGCGCATCCAGCAATTCGTAACCACTGAGCAGTCATGTTCCCGATAGGACCACAGCCATAAACCACAGCAGTTGATCCAATGGTCACTTTTACTTGTCTGACTCCATGAAGGGCTACGGCGGCAGGTTCTGTCATGGCTGCGTGAAGCAGGTCGACATGATCAGGCAGTGCAAAGAGGTTCTCTTCCGGAACAGAAACAAACTCTGCAAAGCCGCCATCCCTGCGTGAACCGTAATAATCGTAGTTGGTACACTGCGCAAAATCACCTGTCAGGCATGCCTCGCAGCGCTTACAGGGCAAAAGCGGGAAGACAGTAACCCGGTCGCCTTGCTTATATTTGCTCCCTGCCACTGATTCCTCTACTGTTCCGGCAAATTCATGCCCCATAATTAAGGGATAATGGTATGCCTTGCCCCCGAATCCGCGCACGATGTCTGAACCACAAATGCCACTGGCCTTCACCCTGACTAATACGGCTTTGTCTTGTACTGAGGTTGGCATTTTGACCTTCTGATAGTTCAATGATTTATTGCTTTCTAGTACTAATGCTCTCATAAAATGAATCAATATGCTAACAATGTCATTTTTATTCGTGTACTTTTGGTTGGAAAAAGTACCCAGGAAGTGTGATTTGTTACCACAATGGTAAGAATCGAAGTTTATTTAACCGTACTGAACTGTACTGATCATGAATAATTTGGACATATTAAAGTCTGTTTTCAAAATCAATGATCTGGGAAAAGAATCCAAATCCAGACAGATAGTCAACTCTGTGATCAACGGAATTAACAGTGGACTTTTAAAAATTGGTGATCGTCTGCCTTCCCTGAATGACCTGAGTTTTGAGTACCTCTTGTCAAAAGATACGGTGCAGCGTGCTTACATAGAATTACGGGACCGTGGCATCATCGAATCGGTTCCTGGAAAGGGTTTCTTTATTAAAGGGAAATATGGAGAGGCGCCACTTCGGATATTGCTTGTTTTCAATAAGATGACGGCTTATAAAAAGATCATCTATAATGCGTTTATCAATGCGATGAATACCAAAGCAATTATTGACCTCCAGGTTCACAATTACGATGCACAACGTTTCAATAACATCATCAAGGCCAACCTGAATGCCTATGATTTTTACGTGATCATGCCCTTCTTTTTTGAATACAATAAGTTGGTTAACGACACATTTAAACTCATTCCTCAAGAAAAACTAGTTCTGGTTAATAAGGATGTTGATTTTATTGAACATCCGTATCCGGTTATTTACGAAGATTTCGAAAATGACATACAGGAGTCGCTGACAAAGGTGCTGGATGAAATCAAAAATTACCACCGGTTGATCCTTGTTTTTCCATTAGATCCCACATCTAATTTTGAGATCATCACCGGCTTTGAGAAATTCTGCACACAACACCTGTTGCACCATGATATGGTTTTAGGTACCTCTCACGTAGAACTTGAATATAAAGACTTGTATATAGTAATCGACGATGATGATCTGGCCGATTTTATCAAAATATGTCGGGGAAAGGAGTTCAAAATAGGTGTTGATATCGGACTTATAGCTTATAATGAAGTAGTCCTGAAAGAAGTTCTGGAAGATGGGATTACAGTGATCAGCACTGACTTTCAATTTATGGGAAAAACAATTGCAGATCTGATATTCAGCAAAAAAAAGGACAAAATTAAAAACCCATTCCGAATTATCCGGCGAAATTCATTTTAGGTTAGCATTTCTTATTGAGGGCTTTGAGTATAAACAACAACTGCAACGATTTGGGATCCAGTTCATTTTTAAGAAACCTGTAAGCGCGCCCCATTTGGGTCTTTACCGTATTTACCGAAATATTGAGCTTCTCCGCTATCCCGGCATAGCTACACGATTCGAATACTGCCAGTTCAAGGATCCGGCAACGTTGATCGGGGAGCTTTTCCAGCGCCTTGTAGAGCCTTGCGTAAAGATCCAGCTCGCTGTGCATCCCTTCATCAGGCAGATCGGGCATGGCGCCTTCTTCCAAATAAAGGGTATGGTCCTTTCTGCGTAGTACATCAATCAATCCGTTATGCAACATCAAAAACAGATACGATTTGACAGATCGTTCGATTACCAGATCGTTGCGTTTAGTCCAAAGTTTAATGAAACAGTCTGAAACAACCTCGTCAAGAACAGAGCGATTGTCGCATAATTTTTTACCAAACAGGTACAACTGGTAATAGTACCTGTCGTGTAATACCTTTAGAGCCATGGTATCACCATTCCGGATTTTTTCCCATATTTTTAGCTCTTCCTCCATTCATCCCGAATTAAATTCCCTAAAAAATAATGAACTTTCATTAATCATTATTTAGACTTAACAAATGTAGCATTAAGATTTTGTGAAATACAAATGTGGCTGGGCGCATTTTTCTAAGATTCATCCGAAAATTTGCGATTCCAGCATTTATTCCTATGGGACTTCTAGGATGTTCGTAAGCCTTATTTTTTTATCCGAAATTTCTCGCGGTTTCAATCATCATTTTCAGGTTCCCGGAAGGTGTAGTCGGGGGAATTGCGCAACCGGCATTCAGGATGAAACGATTTGAACCTTTATAGACGGACAACAACTCCATCGTTTTTATCCTGACCAAATCTTCAGTTCCCATGGCCAAAACACCGCTTGGGTCAATGTTTCCAATGAAAGTGTTTGTGTTGTGCAATGTGTGGTATATCCTGCCAATGTCTGTTTTATAATCCAATTCAAAAGCATCGGCCCCGGTCAATAGCATGTATTCCAGGATAACATCGGTATTGCCACAGATGTGCAATGTATACGCGATACCCGCATTGTGGGCAACTTCAACAATTCTCTTTTCATAAGGCATCGCGTATTTTAAATACATTTCAGGCGAAATCATTTCGGGGCCTGCCGGACTATCGCCATTTGAAACCATATCACAGCCGGTTTGGGCCATCAATTTGATAAATTGGGAACCTGCATCCGTACAATACTCAAGTAACGCATCAATTTGCCCTTCACTCCCCATCATCAAATCCAGCATCCAGTTTTGTGGCCCCCTCATCATGCTTGCCAACGAGAATGGGGATTGGTCGCAGTTTCCACGAATATGAATTTCATCTTTGTAATACGTTTTTAAAAGACGGACTGCCTCCAACCAAATTTGAATGTACCTGTAATCTTCCACTCGTACCGGCTTCAGATGAACAACATCTTCCAGGTTTGCCAAATTGCCAATGTGTGACCGCGCAGGGTCATTAACAGGAAAATCGACCGGGACACCAACCGCCCCGGCAAGGGTGACCGTGTCGATATCAACAAGAATACCATCGTATTGATATTTGTCCATTGCAGCAATAAATGTTTCTGCGATAGCCTTTGGACTGTTGCGGTATTGCTCCATGGATATACCATGCTCCCTGGCTGCCAGCATAAAATTATGGAGCATGATGGGGGTTTTATCAGGCTTTTCGCCTTTTAGTGCAGCACATATTCTTTCGTAGCCGTTCATGTCGATATCTTTAATCGTTTAATAAAGTACTTCCTTTTCAATTTGTTCGAGCGTTTTCCCTTTGGTCTCAATGATGTATTTTTTTAAATATACAAACCCAACGAAGGAGACCACTGCCAAAAAGATAAAAGCATAACTTAACCCCAACTTTTGTGCGGCTTGGGTTGTCCCAAAAAATCCGATTACCACCGGAAAGAAAAAATTTAGCCCTGCACTGATCATCCAATTCGCCAATGAGCCTACAGAAGCGCCTCTTGCGCGTATGATGTTCGGGAACATTTCGGACAACAACACCCATACTACAGCTCCCTGCGATGAAGCAAAGAACGCGATGTATGCCACCAGCAAGGCAACCAGCCAATATCCCCTGATATCCCCGGTAAGCAGCCCGTAGCCAAACAAGCCTAGTACTAACACCATCCCCATTTGTCCAAAGAGCAGGATTTTCTTTCTTCCTACTTTGTCAATGATTGCCATGGCAACGAGGGTAAACACCAAATTTGTCAGGCCCAAAATGACACTCTGCGCCATCGAGGAGTCATTGGAAAAACCGGCAATACTGAAAATCTGGGCAGAATAATAAAATACCACCCCGATACCAGTCAGCTGGTTAAAAATGCCAACAAATATCCCAATAAGGATTATTTTGCGGAATGGCCTTTTGAACAGGTTAATCCTTTCGCCAATTTTTTCATTCCGGATAGATTCCTGGATTTCGAGAATCGTTTGGTCCGAATCAATCTCGTGGGAGGATAAATCTTCAATATTTTTCCCGGCCTCCCCAATCCGCCCCTTTTTTACCAACCATCGCGGACTATTCCTGATAATCAAAAGCATCAGGTAAAAGGCTACCGCGGGAACAGCACCGCTGTAAAGCATCCAGCGCCAGTTCTGTTCGCCAATATTGAGCAATAAATAATTGGAAATCAGCGACAACAAAATCCCGACTACAATGGCCAATTGAAAAGTACCGGCCAATAATCCCCTGTGTTTGGGAGGCGAGATTTCGGCAATGTAGGTAGTACAAAGCACTGAAGATGCGCCAATGGCCAAACCGCCGATAAACCGGAACAGAATGAAGATGCTGATGTCTGTAGCAATACCGCATCCCACCGAAGAGGCAAAAAACATGATCGCCGATATTTGAAGCATCAGCTTTGCACCGTACCTGTCACCTATTTTGCCGATCAGCATGGTACCCAGGATGCACCCTACCAAAGCCGAACTGACGGTCCATCCCTGCATTTGGGGGGTTAACCGAAAATACTTTACCAGGTCCATCATGGCGCCGTTGATGATAACCGTATCGTAGCCAAACAGCAAACCGCCCAGCGCCACGGCAAAAGTGCATTTTAAAAGGACTTTGTTCATTCTGCTAATTATTGGTGTCCATATAATAAATATTCAAAAAATCCAATGATTTATACTGATGTTTAAGCCTTAAACTGAAATTATCCCAGTTCCTGTTTTTGCTTTCCGTCCAGCCGACCTCAGCCAACGACAGTAAGCGCGGGAAAATCTGCCGGTCCATCCGTGGCTCCGTCCTGTCAATATGGGACCAAAAATTGGCCTGAACCCCTAAAATGTGTTCCGGGTTAACATTTTTAAGTATGCCGGAACAAGGTTCGTAAGCGTAAACCCTCTCTGTTGATATTCCATTGTACGGATAATCTGTATATTTTCCACCGTACGGGTAATCAAAATACAAATGGGAAGTAGGGGTCATTATCACATCATTTCCTTGATTGACAGCATCCAAAACAATTTTTTCCTTTCCGCCCCGCCAAAACATCACGGTAGCAGATTTACTAAGCCCTCCCTGCGAAATCTCGTCCCATCCAATTAGTTTCTTGCCTTTGCTGTTTATGAATTTTTCTATCCGTCTTACAAACCAACTTTGCAGTTCGTTCTCATCCTTCAATCCTTCATCTTTGATCCTTTTCTGGTCGAAAGGGCATTTTTCCCATCTAGCTTTGTCACATTCGTCCCCACCGATGTGTACGTACTTTGAAGGGAAAAGCTCAATTACCTCAGAAAGCACATTTTGAAGGAGCGTAAATGTTTCCTCTTTCCCTGCACAAAACTCCTTTGCATTAACCTTTCCTTTCCCGTTGGGATGAATTGACACAAGTTCACCCGTACAAGATAATCCGGGAAATACGGAAAGTACTTCTGAGGTGTGGCCGGGCATTTCGATCTCAGGAATGATCTCTATATTTTTTGCCGCTGCGTATCGCACAAGTTCGCGGATATCGTCCTTTGAATAAAACCCTTCCCTTTCCTTCGGCTCATGATATATGGTATCAAATTTCGAAGCTTTTGCGGTCAATTCAGGGTACTTGTCAATCTGAAGGCGCCACCCCTGGTCATCGGTAAGGTGCATATGCAGTCTATTCATTTTGTAGAATGCCATTGCATCTATGTACTTTTTGGTATGACGTGTATTCCAGAAAGTTCGGCTGTAGTCAATCATCAAACCTCTCCACTTGAACCTTGGTTTGTCAACTATGTTTACACAGGGAATCATCCATGTAACCCCAGCAACTTCAGCCTCTCTCAATATTTCATTGGGGAAAAGTTGTCGTAATGTTTGAATACCCCAAAATATCCCCGTTATTTTATAAGCAGTGATCAGTACCTTTTGATTGGTTATATTCAGTTTGTAGCCCTCCTCTCCAAGGGATGATAGTTCATTCGATAGTTTAAGTTCGATTAAATTTTCTCCGGAGATAATCTTATTAATCGGGAGCATGTAACCAGAAGCCGGTGAAAGATAGGCCCGTAATTGTTCTGCCTTTACAAGTATGTCCTGACCGGCTTGTATGGATGTTTTACCGTTCATCACAAAGGTCCCGTTGAGAACGGTAATCTCACCAGGCATCGGGATAATCAGGATCCCTTTGGGAGCCTCACCGGCTGTTAAAGGCCCCTTCATCGCACACAGCGAAATAATCAGAAAGGGAACCAAAAATATTAACTTCATTACTATCTGTTTTATTTAACCTTTTCAAAATAGGGAAGTCTCTCCAAAGGGGCATTAATAAAAATCGACTTTCCGCCTTTATATTCTTTCCCGTCGTCTGATTTCCATGTTCCTTTGGGGAGAATAACGTTCCTTCCATTTGTCCCCGGCTGAACTACCGGTGCGACCAGCAAGTTATCGCCCATCATAAATTGATCTGTTACAGATTCATAGCCTTGATTAGGGAAGACAAATTCCATGTTTCTCAGGATTGGATCGCCTGATTTTGCCGATTCCCGAATCAACTTCATTATCAAAGGTGTAAATTTCATCCTTGTTTCCACGCACTTTTTTACAGCCGCAAGGTGCTGCGAATCCAATATCCTCCAGGGAGCAACGGAAAATTGCATCATTGGCATCAAAGCATGGCATTGGGCTGATCGTACAATCAGGTCCTGACGGATCGAGTCAGGATTTGCAAATGAAGAGAGGAGGCCCCCTCCAATCAGGTCAGGACAGGAAAAAGTATAGCCTGAAAGTCCTTCAACGATCATATTGGGGATGAGTTTCTGAAGGTCTTCCCATGTATGTCTTTTATCAGTTAGTCGTTGACCAAGCGGTTGGCCGCCCATTTTCCAACAGGCCCGATATTCATTCAACGGAAAACGCAATCCAAATTGGGCATATAATTCGCTATGCCGGTTTGGTGTAACATTTCCCATGCTCAATGCATTTGGCGGATAAAAAAGCATGTCGCCGCAATCAAATTTGAATCCATCAATATTGTAATCTTTTTGCAGCCTGTCCAATTGACTGTTAAACCATTTTATTGCAGCGGGGTTCGAGAAATCGAGTTCTGCTGACACACCATCCCACCAGCGGATCATAATAGGATTTGTTACTGATTCCCAGGTATCTGTTGGTTTGGTCTTCTCCAATAAAAATGCCTTCTCCCTGCTCAACTGGTTGTAAATTAGTGTCTGGTCAGGACTAACGAATGGACAGATCCAAACCATCACCTTAAATCCCATTTTATGCAATTGATCCACCATCTCCTTGGGATTTGGAAATCGTCGGGGATGGAAATCCCAGAAACCATAATCTTCCTGCCAGGAATCATCCAGCATTAGAACACCGGCAGGTAATCCGTTGGCAATAATTGCCCTGGCATATTTCAAAACAGACTCCTGACTCTGGTGGTAATTAAGTTCTATCCATGTATTGTACTGTGGTGCAGCAAATAACATGGTATCAGGAAGCATCCCGCTGGCAGGAAAATATTTCTTTGAAACAAACCGCCGCACTTCTGTTAGTGTTGTCCCTGATCTGCCAGTAATTACAGAATTATTCGGATCTGTGATAACGACTTCGTTGTTCCCCACATCGAATTTGAAGGGCTCGCTGCCCCATACGTATTGGCCTTTGCTGGTAAGAATCAGCGGTTGAAGCTGGTTGTATTTATTGTCCTCGGCAAAATCCATTACATAATTTTCCTGAAAGGGCATTAGGTGACCGTCATTGATAACCCCTGCCCATACTTTCTCTCCTTTTTCAAGGGTAATTTTTGCTGATGGATTCCGGGTTTGGGCATAAGACAAATTAGTAACTAATAGTATAATTACAAATAGAGTTAAAATTTTATTTGCCATATCAGTTATATTTAGAGACTGTTTTAATTAATAACACAGAGAATAATTTTCAAATAATTGAGAATTTAGCGAGTATAGATATGTTTGTCTTTAGATAAATTTTAGAGAAAATACTGAGTTCGCTGAGTTTAAAAATCGCTTGCGATTTTTCTCTCTGTGCACTCGGGGATTCCTCAAGTGTTTTGATGATCAGGCAACAATTTTAAAGCTATTTTTAGTTTCATTCAAAACTAGTAATTTCTCTGTGTAATAATTTTAAACGGATTTTTAGTTTGTTGTGTTAGGAACAATGGTATTATTGCCGGATGTCCTGTCTACGATCTGACCTGAAACATTGCGTAAAACGGTATTGCCCGTAACATT
Organism: Prolixibacteraceae bacterium; assembly: GCA_023229575.1. Lineage (GTDB taxonomy): Bacteria > Bacteroidota > Bacteroidia > Bacteroidales > Prolixibacteraceae > CAINVV01. The sequence goes on along the minus strand of JALNYZ010000009.1, from coordinate 72,897 downwards.
GTTACCGTGCGCCACTGCACGCAGTTCGATACCCCACCTCCCATTGTCGGTAATGGTGTTGCCTGTAATGGCGCCATTTGATGACTCAATGACCAACCCATAATGGGCATTGTTCCTGACTTTATTGTTGGTAATATTGGTTGGGGATCGAGTCACTGCAACGATGCCCGCTGACTGCATATTACGGTCAACCGTACATCCATCTATTGTCACATTTGTTACATAAGTATTTGTAAAACCCGAGGATACCCATAATACGATTCCGGCATGGGCATTGTCGATTACCTGACAGTTGAGGATCTTGACATTATTAACCGTATTCCCAAGGTTTGGTTCAAGATCAATGCCGGCCTGAGGGTCTGTTCCATTGGTATTTTTAAATACTGAATTTTTCACGACCATACCATCCACCATTACGACAGACATACCTTGTCGGCGGTTATTGTCCGATATGACATTGTCAATGGTCACATTCTTGGTCATGACCGTTCCTTTTCCAACATAGATACCATCACCCCAGCAGTTTTTTACGGTTAAATCCTTTACCATGATATTGTCAGTTCCCAAAATGGTAAAGCCATGACCATGTCCATCACCAGCAACAGCGGCGCCTGTATGACCACCTCTTTCTCCTTCCACCTTACCACCAATGATAGTAACGTTTTGAATATTACTTAAATTCACAACAGCATAACCGTCAGAGGATACCGGAATTGCTTTGAGTACAGCGCCATTCGCCATTTTTAGGGTCATGTTGCTTTTTAAATTAAGATGTACAGATGGATGGATCATATACGTACCATTTGAAACAAATACGGTATCGTTGGTCCCTCCTATCTGGTCTACGGCTGCCTGAAGGGCTGCCGTATCATCGGTAACACCGTCGCCTTTGGCCCCTTTGCTCCTCACATCCAGATTATGAGGTATTGCAGCAAAGTTGGCGACGATATTTTTATTTGCGTTCACCGAAATTGTCAATGGATTAGCGTTCCCCGTGGCATCGCCACTCCATGATGTAAATGTATATCCGGAATTAGGAATCGCTGATAACTGAACGGAAGTCCCACTGTTGTAAACAGCTAAATCCTGTTTTTTTGCTACGGTTCCATTGGTTGCAGTCACCATTAAACTGTATGTGTCAACTTTTACCGTGAAGTTAGCTACGATATTTTTGTTCGCATCCATCGTTATTGTCAATGGATTTGCAGTACCTGCGGCATCTCCTCCCCACGAGGAAAATGTATAATTTGCATTTGCGGTTGCAGTCAACTGAACATGGGCTCCGTTTTCATAAACTTCCTGGTTCGGATTTTTTACTACCGTTCCGTTAGCGGCCGTTATCTTCAACGCATTTGTTATTGGCCCCGTATCTTTCTTTTTGCAGCCGGCAAATGAGACAACCGATGTAATGGCTAAAATTAGTACGAGTTTAAGACCTTTCATTTTTATCATAAATTTTGTTTAGATAAATTATATTCATAATACCTGTTTATCGGAGATATAACTTTAAACAATATGCAAAGATACAGTCAGATGAATCAGTGACTGTATAAAATCAATCTGTAATTAATTGATCTTATTTTTAAAAGATGAGTGGCCCAAATTCGGGCCACTCACCATCAACCAATCAAAATAAACGAATAAACTACCAACCGGGGTTTTGGGCTAAATTCCCCTTGGATTTTACTACCTCATCTTCAGGTATTGGATATAGATCCATTTTAGAATTGTAAGTGCGTGTCTCAATCAGGTATGGGGTATAGGTAAAGTGGGTAGGATCCACCATGGCAATTTTTACGCCCTTGATATCGCCTCCCAAGACAGAGGAACCAATGCCCCAACGTCTGACATCCCAGTACCGGTGATCTTCAAATGCTAATTCAACCCTTCTTTCATTCCGAAGGCGGGTCCTGAATTGGTCCGCTGCCATACCCAATGGAAAGGCGGGCATTACCACTCCGGCCCGTGCACGGACCAGGTTAACCGCTTCACGTGCTGTTAGTGTATAAATGCTTTTATTGTCGGGTCCAAACGCCTCGTTCATGGCTTCGGCATAATTCAGGTACATCTCGGCCAAACGGAAATTAAGCCATTGGTGATAAGATGTCTGATTCTTTGTGAGGTCCAAATTTTGAACCACATATTTGCTCAGATAATACCCGGTTTTTGAAGCGCGGTCGAGCGGCAACCCATCCTTACCACCTTCCCATAACTCAATTTTCCGTCCATTGAAAGTTGCATTGTTAAGCACAACGGTCAATGCCAGACGGGGATCGCGGTTCAAATAAGGATCTGCGGCCTGGGCAGGATTAGACCAGCTAAATGCAGTACCGTCTTTCATTTCGTAAGCATCAACCAGGTTTTGCGATGGGCAGGTCCCTGTTCTTCCTCCATTAAACCCAATGGAGTAATTGGCTGCTTCAAACGAATTCAGGGCACCCCTCCGGCATTCAAAAATCACCTCTTTGTTAAAGGCCGATCCAAGCAAGAACAATGCTCCATAATTTGTATGCAACGCATAGGTTGAAGGGGCCATATCGAGCACTGCCTTGCAGGCTTCTGCTGCCCTGATCCACCGTTGTTGACGGTTGCCATCCGTATAGCCCAGAACAGGATTTGAATTTCCTGATTTGTTAAAAAGGTCGCTTGCCGCGTAAAGCAAAGTACGCGCTTTTAAGGCCAGGGCCGCTCCTTTGGTTATTTCGCCATAATCGGCAGCAACCTGGGTGACCGGTAAATTTTTTGCAGCAGTGTCGCACTGGGTAACAATATATTCAACGCAATCTGAAAAACTGCTTCTTTTGATCGAGGCAATAGAATCCAGTCGCGCCATGTTCAATTTTTCCTTAATTAAAGGAACCCCGCCATATCGTTTTATTAGTTCGAAGTAGAAGAATCCACGCAGGAAAAACATCTCATTCTTCCACAAATTGGTCCTAAAAACACGATCGTTGTAGGCAGTAGGATTGCTCAATTTCCATTCATACCAGGTAATGGTATCTGCCATTTGTGAAAAATCATTGGCTTTCCTGATTCCCTGGTAATTTTTTGCCCACACGTTATCCGGATTGGAATATTGGTTCCAGTTACCGATGTTGAAGTTCTGGATCGACTCGGTTACCAATACCTCTTCAGCTTCATCGGATGCCGATGCCAGCCATGAATTTCCAATGGTATTGTACCCTGTTGGCAGATGACTAAATGGTGCAACGCGTAACGCGCCAAGATTTGCAAAATTTCTTTTCACCTGATCGGCCGATCTTAAGGTAAACTCTTCAGGATCGATGAATTTGCACTGTGAAAAGAGTATCCCCAGTACCAAAACGGCACCTATATTTTTAAAGTATTTCATAAGTTTATTCTTTAAAATTGAACATTTAGACCCAAGTTATATGACTTCATTGCAGGATAACCAACCATCGTCTCCGGATCCTCATAAGTAAAACTGCTCATTGTGACCAGGTTCATGCCCCTGACGAATAGCCTGATTTTATCCAATTTGATCTTCGATGCGATCTGTGAAGGAAGATTATAACCTATCTCAACAGAGCGAAGACGAAGGAAATCAGCTTTCTTTAACCAGAAGTCCGAAGCCCGGTAGTTATTGGGGTTAGAGACCGTTGTCAGGCGCGGATATTTGGCTGTTGCTTTATTTGCCTCGGTCCAGGGTTGGTCCACATAGGTGGAGATTCTCCCGTTGTTAATGAGCGGCCAATAGACATAGGAGTTGCTTCCCAAATAGATGTTGCGGCCCAATTGTGCCTGCAAAACACCCTGAATGTCAAATCCTTTGTAATTAGCGCCCAAAATAAGCCCGACTTCGGATTGGGGAAATGTTGAATGGCCAATAGGGCCCACATCGTAATCGTCTACAATACCATTGTTGTTTTTGTCACGGTATTTCATGTCCCCGGGTTTGACCTCGCCAAATTGCTGTTTCGGACTGGACTGAATATCCTGGGCCGACTGGAAGAATCCCACGAATTCAAGACCGTAGGGCTGCCCTATTGGTTGTCCGGTTGTGTAATTGTACTCACTTCCGGCCGGTACCGGCAACTCCCCGTTGTACAACACTTTGCTTTTCATCATTGTGTAGTTCAATCCGACAAAGTATCCCCAGTCCTTGAATGATTTATCTATATTCAAGGAGAGTTCGATACCTCTTTTTTCTGCCTCACCTCCATTGACATTCTGCAATCCGACACCACCCAGTGATGAGACCACATTGGATTGGGAGATGACTATATTTGTCCGTTTCTCGTAGAACCAAACAGCAGAAAAGCTGACATTTTTCCAAAGAACTGATTCCAGCCCAATTTCGCTTTTATTCGACTTTTCGAAGGTGAGATTAGGGTTTGCAAGATTGTTCTCCATGATACTACCCGTTGCGGCCGTACCTGTCCCAAAGAAATAACTACCTCCGCCTGTATAATAATCGCGGTAAATGAAACGGTATCCAAGGTTACTGCGCCCGACGGTACCGGTAGATGCCCGAAGTTTCAGGAAGTTGATAACCGCATTATCCTTCAAAAATGATTCATTGGAGAGGATCCATCCTGCCGAAACAGCCGGGAAAAATGCAAACCGATGTTCTTTATTGAATGCTTCGTTTCCACTGTAATTGAGTCCCAACTCAACCAAATAACGATTTTTCAAATTGTAGTTGACCACTCCGCTGAGGGATTGGTTGAAGTATGGGCTCTCTCCCCCGAGTGCCAGCTTATCCTGGTGATATACAAGTTTGGCGGCAAGTTTTTGATCCGATCCAATTGAGGTATTGTAATTCAAATAACCGTCCAGGTTCAACCTCAATGATTGATTGTCTCCAGAAGGGTTACTGTAAACAAGGTCGGTGTTTTTTCCGAATGGTGCGCTTAAGAGTGGCCCCCCGGTGACCGGATCTTTTCCAGTAACCGTATACGACTCAAAAGTTTTTGACCAGGCAGAATTGACCGTGTAAAAGTTATCATATCCAAACCGGACACCTGCTACCAGCCCTCTGACCAGTTTTCTGAAATCATATTCTGTTGAAGCATTAAATATTAAGGACCTCTCATGGATGCTCCGATATCCCTGTTCATTGATTAAACCCATCGGGTTAATTGGAAAAACGGAGGTTCCCCCGAGTAAGGAATCCTTCAAAGCATAGATGGGGACCGTAGAGGGGTAACTGTTCAATGAATTCCAAATAGAGGCAGTACTGGCTACCGGCGTATTCTTATCACTGATCTGTCCGTACATGTCGAACTTAACTTTCAAGTCGCTGGTGAACTTAATATCCATGTTCGACCTGAAATTAATGTTTCCTGTGTTGACATTCGTGCTGTAACCACTGTGCTTAGAGGTATGATCGTATATCCCTTGGATTAACTGATAACCTACCGATGCATAATATTGAATGACATTGTTACCTCCCGTGACAGTAAAATTGGCTTTTGTTGCCGGCGCGCTATTTCTCACCATCTCCTTTCTCCAATCTACATTTGGTGAATAAATTGGGTCACCTGTGCGAAAATCCTGAATTTGTGTGTCGGTATACACTGCAGGAAGTCCGTCACTTGCCAGGGCCTGATTGTACATCGTAGCATAATCGGCCGATCCTAAAAACTTTGGCGAGCCCATTGGACTTTGCATCCCTCCCATCACATTCACGGATACTTTTGCCTTTCCCTGTATGCCCCGCTTGGTTGTTACCACGATGACCCCATTGGCAGCCCTGCCTCCGTAGAGTAAAGATGCTGAGGCATCCTTCAAAACAGAGATAGACTCGATGTCTTCCAATGCGAGGGTATTCAAATCGTGTTCAAAACCATCTACCAACACGAGTGGATAATTGGTGTTGCCAAACGTTCCATTTCCACGAATCCTGAAATCGGGATCCTCCAAACCAGGTTCACCGGATCTCTGTGTTACCGTTAAACCGGGTAACAGGCCGTAAAGTGAATTCCCCGGCGAATAGGAAGAACCCTTATAAATAGTTTTACCCGTAACAGTGCTGATGGAAGATGTATTCTCCCAATTCACCGGCAGGTTCGATGCACCTTTTACGGAACTCGAATCGGCAACCTCTTTCGCACCTTTTGCATTGGCGGCATTCTGGCCAAAAGCGGCACAAGCAGTTCCAAAGAATAACAAGAAGATGCCTGCTTTCACTTTCAATTGTTTCATATAAGTATTTCGCTGTTTCATAACTTGCTGATTTATTAATTTTTAAAAACAACTTACCACCCCGGGTTTTGAATTAATCCGTAATTCTTCAATACTTCAGCTAACGGAAATGGATGCAGGAACCAAAAGTCGTTCCATACACGTGTCTGAGACAGGTATTTCTCGTAGGTATAAGTGTTGTTCAAAAACTTTAATATCTTCAAATTGTAGATTTTCTTGAATGGCTCAGGTGTTTTCCAACGTTTGAGATCAAAATACCTGTGATCTTCGGCAAAAAATTCAACGGCACATTCATTTCTGATAAGTTCCCTCAAACTTGTCTGGGTCATTGTTCGGTCAAGTTTCGGCATACCCGAGCGGGTACGGATAACATCCATCAGATCAAATGCTTTTGCATTAGGCCCCTGGAATTCATTGGAAGCCTCGGCTGCGATTGTGTACATCTCGGCCAGGCGCATGATCGGATTCAAAGGCATGTAACCTGCGGTAGACACTTCAAAGTCGTGGAAATATTTATGAAAACCATAATTACTCGTATTTGTAGTTTTGATCATGCCATTGATACCGCTAATTACGCCTGTCTCGCCCGGATCAAAAAATTCCAATTTCAAAAGCGGTGCTGTTTGCCAAACCGCCCCATTGTATCCGATACTTTGTTGAAACCTCGGTTCAAGGTTTTTATAGGGTGCAGTCGGGTCATTGGGCGCCGTGGTTATTTTCTGTTCCCAGTTCACACTGCTTCCGTCCGTATTCCGGTAAAACTCAACCGCATTGTGGTTAACCATGTTCCTGCCACCGGCGGCAGCCAGTCCCTTGGCTTTCCAGGCTGTATAGACCAAAGCCGAACCAGCCACATTCTCTTCCAAACCTGGGTTCTTTAATGTGGCTATGATTAATTCGGTATTCCCGTTATTAGGAAATTTTTCGCAAGCAACCGTGTAGTTTCTATTGATCCCATAGCTGGTTACCATCGCATAACCGTTACTCTCGCAAAACTGAATGGCTTCGAGTGCATAATCCCTCGCTGTTTTCCACCTGTTCACATCGTAATTTGTAAAGCAGATCAGTTTATTATTTTCCCCAAAATCGAGATATGGGGTTGCAGAATTAAATAACGGGCTCGCGGCATAAAGCGCAGCCCTGGCCTTGATCCCATAGGCCCATGCCTTTGTTGCGCGACCGAATTCGATCTGGTTCGTTATAATTGCCGGAATATCCGGATTGGCAATTACGGCGTCACACAGTGAAATAATATATTTATAGGTTGCATCGATCGATTCGCGGGGAATTTTCGGATTCTCCGTGAAATTGATCAGATCTTTGACGATTGGCAACCCACCATATCTTTTAAACATCTCGAGATACTCCAAGGCCATGATTGCATTACATTCCGCTTTGTAACGCCCTTTAATTTCGGGAGTTGCATCCGGAACATTATCGATATTTTGCAACATGACAATACATCTTTTAATGGTCGTCCAATGCCAGCTGAAAATATCTTCCCCATTCGCGGTAGTAAACCATGATGAATTAACGGCGCCGACATAAACATCGTTGGACCGGTAGAAATAGAGACCGCAAATTCCCTCATCCGAAATAGTTACGCGGGAAGGACCATTCAGAGCGGCCGGATTTGACCAGCCATAAAGTATCTTTGGGACATACTGATAAAGTGAATATAGATAAATTTCAGTATTCCTGATATTTGCAAATACCGCATCTTTATTAAAAGAACCTTGCTTGGGCATCTGCAAATAATCCTTGCAAGAAATTGGAACGAGCAGTGATGCCATTAGGACAATGCTCAAGATGATATTTTTTGTTTTCATTTCTTCAATTCTTTAGCGTTGTTATTAAAATTGCACTTTACATCCGATGTTGTAAGTTGCCATTTGCGCGTATTTATAGCCTGCATTCGTTACAGCTTCAGGATCCAGAATCTTTAATTTATCCCAGGTAATCAGGTTTTGCCCCGAGACATAAAGGCGTAAACTTCCAATGTTAAACCTTCTCATCTGCTCTTTTGAGAAGGTGTACCCCAACTCCATATTTTTTATCCTTATATAAGAAGCGTCGCGTATATTTAATGTAGAATTATAGTAATTCTGTGAACGGGAATATGTTACACTCGTTTTCGGATAGAGGGCATGCGCATTGTTGTCTGGAGAATCCTTGTACCAGCGGTCCAAAACAAGTTCGAGCGCAGATCCATAGGTCAGAAAGGGTTGATAATAGTAATTTGCTACTACTGTAGAAACATTGCCATTCCCCTGGAGCAAGAAACTCAAATCGAACCCTTTGTAGGAGCAGCCGCCATTCAAATTAAATGTGACTTCAGGAAAGGTTGGGTTCCCGATAACCGTCTGGTCATAGGTGTCGATCACTCCGTCTTTGTTGACATCTTTGTACTTGTTGTCGCCTAAAGTTGGCCGGGTGCCAAAATAGTTGGGCGCTGCGTCGACTTCCGCCTGTGTGTTGAGGAAACCGTCAAAGATATACCCAAAAATTGATCCTACGCTGTGGCCGGTAATGTCAAGATTAGGATTTTGGGCGTTGCGGACTTCATCCATGAAAATAATTTTGTTGCGGGCGAAGGAATAGCTCCCGTTAAGGTAGTAACCGAAATCTTTTATTTTGCTGTTCCACCCTGCTTCAATTTCAAATCCTTTATTCTCCACAATCCCAATATTGTATGCATCAGCAAGTGCAACCGCCGCTATAGACGGAACTGTCCTGCGTGAGGTAAGAATATTGTCCCGTCTTTCACTAAAACGATCAACCATTAAACTTAATCTGTCGTTGAAGAACCTCGTTTCTATAGCTATATCGAGTGTCTTCTTCTTTTCCCAGGTTACATCCGGATTTCCCAATTTACCCTCTACATAAGAAGTTAAAACGGTGGGGATTACTCCAAATACACCGTTACCGCCACTGTTGTACTGTGCAGGGTAATACATAAAACGGGTACCACCCATAATGTCATTTCCAACCACCCCATATGAGGACCTTAACTTCAGATAAGAGAGTACCTTTTCTCCAATCAGCTTTTTGACAAAAGGCTCACCGGTTACGACCCATCCGCCCGAAACTGCCGGAAACCAACCAAAACGATGGTCCTTCGGAAAATTTTCGGAACCGTTCCGGCCTAAATTGAATTCCAATAAATATCGTGACTGATAGTTATAGGTCAAACGACCCACCAAATCCTGATACCCTAACGGGATGCCCGGGAATTGATATGTGGCGCCAGAGGGCGATCTGAGGGGGTAAAATCTTTTTTTCTGGTTATAAAGTACCATTGCCCCAACATTGTGGCTACCAAAAGAATTGCTGTATTCCAGGGCCAAATCCGTATAAAACTGGCGTGAACGTTCATAGGAAACCGTCGGGCCTGAAACAACATCGTTTAATTCACTATTTTGACGAAAGACAATTGTCTCAACTCCGTTGGGGTAAACTTTTAAGGGGGTAAATGTGGTTGGGGTGACGGAGAAACCACGTCTTAAATCATAAAAATTGTCGTAGGCAATTTTCGTCCTTACCGAAAGCCCCTTGAGTATCATATCCAGTTTTTGGGTGAGCCCTACATTTAGCGTTATGTTATTATCCCGATAGTCAACGAATCCACTGGCCAACTGTACAATACCGCTACGATTGCCAGAACGGTCCAAAGTCATTATTTTGCCATCATATATCCCAGCCGAAGAAGTTGGATTTTCAAAAGTGATGATCCCGAAAAGTGAAACATTTGTAACATTATCAAACGCTGTCGAGTGCCTAACAGACGTATATCCGCCCAATTGCACGTTTAGCTGCGTGGTAGGGGTTACTGTGACATCAATATTGGACCGGAAATTGGTTCGCTTGTAAGAAGGGTTATTGCTGATATCGCTTTTGGGAATGAATTCGTTAAGAATTCCGTCCTGCCATAAATAGCCTAACGAAACAAAGTATTTTACATTTTTTGACCCTCCGCTAAAATTTAAGTTGTGGGCAGTTTGGCCACTGAATTTCTTTACAAACAATTTCAACCAATCGGTGTCGGGGTAAAATAGCGGATCACTATGATCTTTGAACTTCTGCAATTCTACATCAGTATAAAGATTGGTTGCAAGCGGATTGTCGTTGAGCAAAGCTTCATTGTACAGTCGCGCATAGTCATATCCATTCAGCAATTTTGGCATTCGAACCGGGGTCTGTAATGAATAATTGCCTGTGTAGCTTACGATTGGTTTACCTTCCTTCCCTTTTTTTGTGGAGACAATAATTACCCCATTGGCGCCACGAATACCATATACAGCGGTTGATGAAGCATCTTTCAATACCGAAATTGATTCAATTTCGTTCGGATCCAACTGGCTGAATGAACGTTCTATTCCATCAACCAGAACAAGGGGAGAAGCCGCAGCGCTGGACAATGTACCAATTCCCCTGACCCGGAGAACCGCTTCATCGGCCCCAGGTTGACCGCTGCTCTGGGTCCCTGTTACTCCGCTGACCCTTCCGACAAGTGCCGTTGACATGTTGACAACCGGGGATTTAATTAACTCGGTGCCTTTAACTGAGGCAACCGAACCCGTTACTGTTACCTTTTTCTGGGTTCCATAACCCACCACAACGACATCTTCGATACCAATCGTTTCATCTTCCATGACAAAATTGAAGGTTGAAGTTCTTCCTATTGTAACCTCCTGTGTTTTCATCCCGATAAACGAAATTACCAGCGATTTGGCTCCTACAGGCAGCGATAGCTTAAACTTTCCTTCAGAATCTGTTATCGTTCCTACGGTAGTCCCTTTCACGAGCACAGTCGCACCAGGTATCGGGTTGCCTTTTGTATCGGCAACTTTCCCTGATATTGCACCCTGCTGTGCAGCACCATTGAGTAGTACGCCCGATGTCGGATCTGTCTCTGTCGAGTGATTCAGGTTCGCATTTAAAGTACCACCTCCAAGTGCATTAAAAAAAGTCACTGCCAAAAGAATGACCGTAAGCCTTATGATTCTAAAGGGTTTTTCTGAACAATCCTTAATTTTAGTTGTCCAGCGCACATTTTCGAGTTCTTTCATAAGTTTGAATCTTTTGTTGATTAAAATAAATTGCATATCCTCATAAGTAATTATTATGGTGTACAGGGCAAAAGCTCTAAAAATCCAATATATATCTCAGGTATTCAATATTTTTTCCGGAATTACATCTTTTATTCTCCAAGCTTTTAGGAGGCAAATTGCCTAAGAAATTGTTGTTCTTTTTTCGCAATATCATTCCATCCGATGTTAACAACGGGAATTCATTCAAATGCAATTGATAAGAATTGCATTCATATTGTTCGCAGGAAAAATAATCTATTTTTTCTCCTAATAAGTCCAGTCCGAAAATGGCCTACTGGATGGGCACTTTAGTTTTAGTTGCAAAGCATTATAAAAAGTCAGTTTACAAATTAAGGGCTTAGTTAAATATCCGAATTTAATATACCAAATTTATACTGTAATAACATCAACTGATAGAATTAATTTGACCAATAATAACACGATATTGACCTGTATTATTCATAGTAATTAGAAGAGACTGTTTAAAATTTGCTTTTTGTCCCGTTAGGGATATAATATCGGTAGAAAATGGATTAAGAGATAAATTCCGTCCCGTACGGGACGGGATATTATGCGTTTAATTCTCTTTCTACCGACATTATGTGCCTACGGCACAGTCCTGATTAAGTGGTTTCTGATGAATAAAATGGAAACAATTAAATTTAAACAGTTTCTAAGTATTGCCTGTTAAAAAGTTATTCAGTAAAAATTGAAGGTGAGAAGAAAATAAATAAATTGTGTTATTATTTTACCTGCCGGATAATACTTTTCTGAGCATGTTCTGGGTAACCTGACTATTTTACTTCAGGCCACATACTGTTGATAAGTTCCACAGTGCGGTTAACCAATGTTTGGCCTCCCTCTGGGCTTACCAGGTTACTTTGAATAATACCGCTGTATCCCCCGCCTTTAATTGCCTTTCCCGTTGCCAGATAGGATGGCCCAGCTGCCCCACTTCCTGCAGCCAACTGAACTACAAAGGTCTGTAATGCCCTACTTCGTGCCTGTATCCGGATTCCGTAATCTGTAAAAAGTTCAAATTCGCTCGAACAGATAGCAACATCGCCAATGCGGATAACGTGTACCTCCGATTTAATTGTTGGATTGGCCTCAGTCTGTTGGAACACGTAACGGTCAACTACATCCTTTTGCCAGGTCATTGGCGCAAAAAAATCATGTGCTGCTTTGGGGTCGGCTGCAATTTGGGCCAGATATTTGTCCCTTTCTGCTTTAGCTGCAAGATATTCGTCCTTTGTTACCAGTTGCATGGGGAGTGTGACACTATCCATTTTGTGAATTAATGTCACGTTGGAATAGCGGTCTTTCTTAACTGTTTCATAGGCTTCATCAAAAGCAACAACAATGCGCCGTGCTATCTCCTCCAGGTGACTTAATTGGCGAAGTCGGATCATTCGCTCTTCAGCAGCTAAACGGTACATCGGGGTTGGTCCCTGATCTCCTGCGGCACCGCACCAGCCAAGTACACAAAAGTCGGATCCAAATCGCTGTTTTAATTTCTCACGTACCGGATGCCAATAGTCGGCATTGATAGTCGATGTTTGACCGACTTCCTGAGAAGGACAAGGAACATCAATTGTCGTGGCAATTAATTTTCCCTGCTTGTCCCAAAAGAAAAGGATATTGACATCGTGATCCTCAATCCCTTCGATGTTTCGAAATTCGGGTACCCCGGTTGGCGCCAGCATCCGGGCCGATCCATCGGCAAATACGGCCCTCCTGTTGTAAGCGATTGCAGCATGGCTGAGCCCCCATGACATACTTCCTTCCCGGCGACTTTTCCATGCTTTTACAACGGCAGCTGTGACACGTTGAACGAATAGGATATTGAATTCTTCAACCTGCGAGACCCCTTTTTTGGGAATAGGATAGCGAAATGAAAAGGTGGTATCATCATCCATTACCGGTCCGGTATGCGTGTGGGTTGCATTCAGAAAGATTTTCGATACATCTAATTCAGGTACTTGTTTATGAACTTCATCGCGAACCCCGGTGAGAAACCTGGGAGGGATTCCAATCAAGTCGCAGGAAACGATGATCGCAGCATCGAGTGAATTGTTCCCGCTTCGCGATTCCAATGCCAAAACGTTCGCGACCAACGGTGTTTCCGCTTTATCGGCAATCCGCAATTCAAACTGCCCCATCAAAGCCACAGGCAGTTTTGGTGTGATGTCGGCGCTGGCAGTACCGATGTACAAATTGCCTGTTTGGGCATTCGTCGTAAAACTGGTGGTCGCCAGTATCATGGACACGACCAATTTCTTTAGCAAGGAAATCTTTCTACCCCTGGTAATGTCCCATGGATTTATGTTCTGTTTTTTATCTAATTGCGGTTTCATGTGTTATTAAATTTTCTTAAGGCATTAATCATTGCTGCAATATTTTCAACAGGCACATTGGCCTGGATATTGTGAACCGTATTAAAGACAAATCCCCCGTTTTTGCCAAATATTTCACAGTTGTTTGACACCTGTTTTTCAATTTCGGCCGGGGTACCAAAAGGCAGCATTTTTTGTGTATCAATGCCACCGCCCCAGAACACGATCCTGTCGCCAAATTTTTCTTTCAGGAACTTTGGATCCATTCCTTTGGCATTGATCTGTACCGGATTTATGATATCGAAACCGGACCCAATGAGGTTATCGAGCAGGGGAACCATGGCCCCGCAGCTGTGTTTAAAAGTCTTCCATGATGTGTTCTGATGTACCCAGTCGTTCATTTTCCTGTAATAGGGGGCATAGAGTTCCTCGAAAGTCTCCGCCGAACAAAATTGCGAATCCTGGGTACCAAAGTCGTTTCCACATATTTCAACTGCATCGACACTGTTACCGACCACACTGTAAATTTTTTTCAGGTTTGAAACGGCTATATCCGATTGTTTTGAGAAAATTGCATGAATGTAATCGGCCCTCAGCATTGTTGACATATACCACTCGGCAACATCCCTGATACCTTTGGGATATTTCATATCAGGACCGGGAACCAGCGCTATATCACCCAAGGCCGTACCACCGAAACTGGCAATTATGCCCTTCGATTGGTCCAATTCACTTTTGGTAAGCCTTTCCCAATATTTCAACTCTTCATCACCTATGTATCCAAATTCTTCGAGGTTGTCTTCAGGGTTCAGCTTATCCTCGTCAATGGGTTGTTGCCTGATGATGGCATCGAAAAAATAACCGCTTTTTGGCATCCTTCCGCTGGCAGGGACCGACATATCACCCTGAGGGAAAATAAGCAAATCCCCGTTTTCATCGGATTTGGTATTGAAATTGCCCGGAACAAGGATCTCCTGACCCCAGAATGTTTTGAACCCTTTCCACCCCTCATTGGCAAAACCAAAAATGGTATTCCTTCCAAAGGCGCCAATGACATCGACATCAAGCGCTTCCTGAAGGTCTGGCTCAATCTCTCCCAGCATCTGGTAGGGTTCAATTACCTTAACAGGATGGTTGTCCAATCCGTAATAATCGCGCAATCTTTCAACTGCCAATACGTGAATGCCCGATGTGGCTGTCGAACCGAAATCTACAACAATCTTATCCGTTGATTTGTGGTCAAGCGTGGCTTTAAGCCTTTCTTTTGATGTCATCATATGAGGTATAAATATAATTTTGTTTCTATTAATGTGCTGAATGACTTAAATTTTTCATTTTGGAAGGCCAAGTTATGATTGCCCATCATTTATGTTTGATAAAAATTTTTTCAAGTTCCTCCAAACTTTTCCCTTTCGTTTCAGGAAGTATAAAGATGACGAATAAAAGCAACAACACACTCATTACATCAAAAATCAGGAAGGCAACACCACCTCCCAACCGGTTTAAAATGACCGGAAAAACAAGTGTTACGACGAAGTTTGCGATCCATAAAGCAACAATTGCTACCGACATGGCCTCACTTCGTATTTTATTCGGGAAAATCTCCGAGATCATGACCCAGGTTACCGGACCTATTGAAGCTGCAAATGAAGCCATGAAAAGAAGTATGCTGAGCAGGATAAAGTAACCCTGCAACATGTTCAAAAAATAGGCTATGGTCACGAAGGTCAAAGAAACTACCATTCCAACGGTCCCCCATATCATCAGCGGTTTTCGCCCCCACCTGTCAATCCATCGAACCGCAACAAGGGTAAATACAAAGAGCACTCCACCAATTATAGCGGTTTGAATGAGGGCGGAGTCATTACTGCTGCCCAAATTTTTAAAGATCATTGGGGCATAGTACATAATGGCATTGATACCGGTTGCCTGTTGAAAAACTGCAAGCAGTATCCCGATCCAGAGTATAAACCTCATCTTTTTGGAGAAAACTTCCTTGTAGCTTGCTTTCCCTTCTGAGGAAACAGAGGCTTCAATGGCTTCCAGTTCAATGGTTGCCTGAGCATCCCCATTGATTTTTTTTAAAATGCGAAATGATTCGTCCCTTCTATTTTTCTGCATCAGCCACCGAGGACTTTCAGGGACAAATAGCAGCGAAACAAAAAACAACAATGCCGGAGCTGCCATCACGACCAGCATCCATCGCCAGTTGTTTTCCCCGGTAGGGTACAAAAGGTAATTGGAGAAATAGGCCACCAAATCACCCGTTACAATGGCCAGCTGGTTCAGAGAGACCAGGGCCCCCCTTTTATCGGCCGGTGCAATCTCTGAAATGTACATGGGTGAAAGTATGGATGCGGCGCCAACGGCAATCCCACCCAGCAAGCGGAATGTAATAAATTGGATAAAACTGGTCGAAAGCGCAGATCCTACTGCTGAAATGACAAAGAGCAAAGCGGCTACCAGTAAGATCTTTCTCCGTCCGTACAGGTCGCCGGGCTTGCCACAAGCAATGACCCCTATGATGCAACCAACAAGGAGGCTGCTGACCGTCCATCCCAAAGCAATGTCGCCGAGGTTAAAATAAGGCTGTATGAATGGTGTTACCCCGGATATAACAGCTTCGTCAAAACCGAACAATAATCCACCAAGGGTTGCCACAACAGTAACCAGAATCAAAAACCGGGAATCTTTCTCTTTCATAAGTTGTAAATAATTTGATTTAATTACAGTTGATTTTTAATAATAGCCTATGCCAGATACCACATTTTTCATTCACTTTAAAGTTAAGTTTAATTGTTCACCGACATAATCTTCACTGGCCCAATCAAACCGGATGGATCTAGTGGACTTTCTGGTTTGAATGGATTCACCGTACACCAGGTTTTTCGTTCGGCAACCGGGAGTTTGCTGTCGCCGGCCAAGCGGTTTACCCAGGTGTTTACAACTTCCACTTCAAGAACATTTTCACCTGCTTTCGCAGCTGACGAAATATCTGCTTGCCAGGGAGCAGTCCATACACCACCTACATCTTTCCCGTTCAGCTTCACTTTGGCCATTACTTTCACCTCACCAAGATCAACAAACAATTTACTCTTCGGATCAACCTGATCCAAAGTAAAAGTTGTTTTATAAAATGCTGTACCCGAATAGTATTTAATGCTGTCGTTACTGCTGGTTGTCCAATCCTGAAGGGTAGTGAAAATAACAGGTTTAACCGGTCCTCGTTTCGCAAAATCAAAAGTAACAGTCCACGGGCCAGCCAATTCTGAAAGTATTTGTGGTTCGGGAAAATTGGCGGCGGTTGTTGTTTCTGTCGGGGTCCCGCTCTTTTTACGAAAGATAACAAATGCACTCTCAAAGGCTTCCAGTTTTAATGGAACGGTGGTTGTTTCACCTTTTATGGTATAGGCCGGCAGGTCGCGGGTATTCCCTGTTGTTGGTTCCCAAAATTCAGGGCTCTTGCCTGAAACACGAAATTCAGGATTGATCGTCAGGACTTTATCCGACTGATTGGTGATAAAATAGTGATCTCCTTCGGTCGTTTTGCGGTGAATAAAGAGTGCGTGATCCGCTGTATCCAATTTGCAGTCGGGCACAACCTTAATTAGGTTCAGCGCTTTCTGCATTTCCATTCCTGAAATGATCATCCCTTTGCCTACCTTGGCGCTTTTCACCTGAACGCCATCCACTTTGCCCCACAATTCGGAAGCCAGTTGCTGAACCTGCTGATCGCAGGCGGGATAGTCCTGAAGGCTTGGAGAACAATTCGGGGCCGGGCCGAGAACTACTGCCCCCTGCCTGACCAGTTCCGTAATTTTTTTCAGTAATTCGGGACGCATCGTCTTCATTTTAGGCAGTACCAATATCCGGTAGCTCATTCCATCGGGCAACACCAGCTTGCCATCCTGTACCGTTACCCGGTCACGGATCACTTCGCCGTTTATGTAATCAAACGAATAACCCTGAGGTAATGAAGGATCGCAGATTCCGGTCATTTTAGGAACATCCTCACCGATAAAATAAGCGACATCGGCAATATAGTTGCCCTGCTGCAACATGAAATTGGTTCGCTTCAGGTATTGGATAAAAATATCCAACTGACTAAACCATGTGTTATGCCGATTGAATTCGTTTCCGAACCATGCATTTGCACCCGGCTCCGTTTCATTGGGTTGCTGAATATAAACATGAAGCAGGGTATTGTTGATCCCTTCCGCGAAAAAGCGGTCGCCACGTGATTTCAGCTTAGCGGGATAACGCGAGAAGGGATTCCCACCGCAAGTAAACGACTCGGCGGACACTTTCGTTTTTCCATAAATATGTGCGCAGGATGAAGCCGCCCGGTTTTCGATATTGCCCAGATCGCGTTCGTTCCAGAATTCGCCGGCAACCTCATCTGATTGTCCGCCATATTGCAGAAATTCGCCTGGGAAGCCCCAATGGCCGTAATTTTCCAACCAGGTCGTCAATCCATTTTTATGACAGGCTTCACGCAGCCCACCAACATAATCGTGCGCAATCTTATCGGCAATCAATCGTCTCAGGTCCCACAAAAACCGATCCGAAACATCTCTGCTTCCAACGACACTCCCCTTTAAAACCGGAAGATAAGGAACAGGACTATAACCATACCTTGATGAAAATTCTTCGGTAAAACCATCGGTCCAGTTTTGACCACCGGTTTCATAACTGTCTTCCACAACCAACTTCCATGTTTTACGGTCGGCTGCCGGAATACGGCGTATAATTTCGCCCATAAAGGCATCAAAATGTGCGGCAATGTGCTTTTTACTCATCTTGTCTGTTTCGAGACCAGTTGCTTCGGGCGATGCCGGACTGTTTGTCTGTCCGGTTGTTGTCATCCCGGTTTGCATAATCACCCACTTTCCTTCAGGCACGCTCCAGTTTAGTGTTCCGTCAGCAGTCATGTAATTGGTGATATCCAACACTTTTTGCGGATCAATAACCAGCGATTTATCCAATACTTCCGGCTGAACATCCCATAAATAATCTTTCCAGTAAGGCAAAGGCGCCTGAAACATTTTTGCCAGTGACTTTTCAGGGTATCGCTCCAGTTGTGGTATCGGTGAAAGTTCAACTTCGGCGATTCCTCCGTCAATTGTTACTTCACTGATAACCAATCGGAAGTCCGTTGATTTGGTCTCCGGAATCGACAAAACAATTGGGGCAAACGGATCGAAACCTACTTTAATTGTCGGATTGCTCCGGTTTATCTCAAACTTCTTCAGCGAACGGAAACCATTTCCTTCTTTAACCAGCAATTCCCCCATGGCCTTGGTATTTTTTTCAGAGGCTTTAATGATTAAGGTCCTTACCATCGCTTCTTCCATCGTTTGAAAATCCACTGTCAGGGTCTTATCCAGTTGAATTGGAATTTCGGTTTTGTAATCACCATCGCAAATAGAGGCAATATTGTCCACCCTGGACAGGGAAGTAACTTTTGGATGGAGCGACCGGTTAGCTTTTTCAGCCACAGCCGGCACTTTGTAGGCAATTACCCTGACCCTCTGAAAATCAACATTTGGTGCAACCAGTTTATTGTGGTACTGCATAGGACCGGTGACTTCGATCTCCGAAGAATTCAGGTAACGCATCGACTGTTCGTTTTTAACCCACGGGCCGCCCGATTGGCTCCAGCCCGGAGAATTGAAAATGCCAATTTCAATGTTCAAGTCAGTTGCTGTTTTCAGTGCGGTATGCAAGATATCCCACCACTCATCGGTGAGTAACTTGACTTTCCCGTAAGGCACATCAGTCAAACCGATGTTGCCAATAAAAGCGCGGTTGATCCCCGCTTTCTTCATCGCCTGAAGGTCTTTCACCACTCCCTCTTTGGAAATGTTGTCCGAAATCCAGTACCAATAGACACTGGTTTGTATGGAATCCGGAATATTCTTAAACCCCGATTCAATTTGAGAAAAAGTTGGTTCAATTGCCCCCTTTCGGATACATCTGATACTTATGGTCAAAAGAACCAGAAGTATCGGCGTAATCAGCCGGCTGAAGTTTAACTGATGACCTGGTTTTATATTCTTCATGATATGTTGATTTGTTCCATTTAGAGCATTATTTCCTAAGGCGTTAGTATAATTTGTATCCCGGGTTGAGCCTCTGCTGCTGAAGGTTCCTTGATTAACCTGACTGCTTCAGATCGTAAAGTTACCGGGCCAATCAGCCCCGATTCAATCAGGGGATCGTCTTTTTTGTAAAAACGATGCGTTGTAAAGGTATAACGTTTGCCGGGACGTGGTGTACCGTTGAGTATCCAGTCGGGCCACTTTCCATCTTTTACCCCGTCATCGGGCAATGACTCATCACCGATCAGCCTGTTCGCCCAAAGGTTGGCAACCTCGATCTCGAGCCTGTTCCCTTCTTTCTTGACAGCGCCGGAAATATCCACCTGCCATGGAGAGGTCCATATTACACCCAAATCCTTACCGTTCAATATTACGCGGGCCATGTTTTTTACAATCCCCAGATTCAGGTAAAGTCCCGATTTTTTCAAGGACCCGCCGGATACTGGCATATCAAAAGTTTTGGAATATCTGGCAATGCCTGAGTAATGCCTTATCCCTTCTTCCTGCCGGGTTGTCCAATCTGCAAGGGAATCAAAAACCACTTTTTCGGGACCACCCCAGACAGTATCGAAAGCAACAGTCCATGCACCCTCCAAAGTCATGAGCGGCTGTTTGTCTGGAAAATCCTTCAGCGCAGTAAATTCTTTCGATCCAGCTCTTTCCAACTTATTGAAAACAACAACAAAACTTTGCGAAGCATCGAGTTTCATTCCAATTGAAATGCCGCATTCAGTTTTCTTAATGTTGCTTAAAGGACGGATCTCACCGGTCACGGCATCCCACAATTCTGCATTTAAAGTACCATCGCGGAAAAGGCAGGTATCTTCCACCTGATGGTTGGTACGGTTCGAAATGAAGTAAATTTCGCGATCCGGCAATGACCGGTGTATATACCTGATAGATCCTGAGGCTGTAAAATCAGGATTGACTCCCATTTGATTTAGCAAGACAGCCGTAGAATCATAAGGAGAATAGAGCTCAGTGATCAGTTGTCCGGAAGGTGATTTAAAGGTCTCAAGCGTAGCCCGGGCCTGGTGAATTTGTTTTTTGCCCCATAATTCAGCCGCCAGATTTTGGACCTTTTCATCGCACGCCGGATAATTAACCAACGATGGAGATTTAGATGGGGCATTGCCCACAACTGTTGCCCCTGCTTTGGCGAGTGATGCAATTTTAGTCAGTAATTCAGGTGTCATGGTCTCAACATCAGGCAATACCAGCACACGATAAGAGGCCCCACCCGGGAAAACAATCCGATGATCAACTACTTCAGCATCTCTCAGAAGAAGTGGCGAACACCCGTCAAATGCGTATCCCCGTTTGTCGGGTAAAACATCAGTGCCTTCAAATGCAGATGCCGGGGCGCGGAAAACATGGGGTGCACCCTCCGGGGTGAGGTACAAAATATCGGCAACTGCCGATCCTTGCGAAAGAAGGAACTGGCATCTTGAAACATATTTGTGATAATCAGAAACCATCGGCCACCACGTCTGGGCGCGATCCCAATGGACACCGTAAGGACCCATCGCAACACCGGGCTTTAACCTGTCGCCATAAGGTTTATGGGCAAAAGTGTGATAATATAATCTGTTAATTCCCATGCAGAAAGCCCAATCAGTCTGGTCTTTCATATTGCCCGGATATTTCTTCCAGGCTTCATCGTGCCAGGCAGTAAAAGATTCCGCGGCTACCACTGGTTTGCCCTGAACGTGCGCTATAGATGTAGCCTCAACACAACTAAAAGCTGAATTGAAGCCGAATTTATCGCTCCAGAATTCACACATCGGTATGTCTGCAACGCTGCCAAGATCAAGATCGGCTGTGGGGTTCATGTCATACGGTTCGATCGACAGGCTTAAACCGTTGCGCCGGCCGAGTTCCTTGAACCTGCTGGCATGATTTTCAATGACAAGTTCCTGAGAGGTCAACCGCACATCCCACAAAAATCGTTCGCTCAGTTCGCGACTGCCTACAATCTGCCCGGTATAAGTTGGCAGGTACATTAAGGGATCATATCCCCTGCGCTTTTTAAATTGCCCGCGGAAATCACTGGTCCAGTTTTGCGACCCCATTTCCCAACTGTCAATATGAACCATCGTCCAACCACCTCCGGCTGCGGATTTTCTGGGGCCAACCTTTTTCAGAAGTTTCCCAACATAGGCATTAAAATGCGCATCGAAGGCCACGGTGTCAAACTTATCACACTCAAATCCCAGACCTGGCCTCGGCGCTGGTCTGGTTATTGCACCGTTGTTTCGTTTGCCGAACCGCAGGATCGTCCATTTTCCGGCAGGAACACTCCATTGAAGGGTGCCATCGGGTCGGAGCATTTGAGTAAGATCAATGATTTTCGACAGATCTACGGCAGAACCGGGAACTTCCGGATAATATGCCGGAGATTGAAGAAACTGTTTGGTATCCTTTCTGGAAGTATAAGGAGCACGGTAATAAAGTGCTTTTTCATCCACATCGGTGATGCTCTCCCCCGATTTCGGGGTGGGATAGGCCAAAACAGCCACGTCTTCATACCATGCATCGCGAATCTCTTTAAACTCTTTGGTCAGGCTCCCTTCACCAAAGTAAGGTTTTTTGGGTTCGGGTTTAGGAAGAATAGCATCGAATACGGATGGGCCTTTCACCTCAGTTGAACTGGCAACCAAATGCATCATTGATTGTTCCGGCTTTACCCAGGGGCCGCCGCTGCCGGCCCAACCAGGTCCGGATCCCAGTATGAACCTGATTCCCAATCTTTCGGATTCACGAACAGCATGTACATACAAATCCTGCCAATCCTCACTCAGAAAATCAACCTTGCCCCGTGGTACCCCGACATTCACTTCCATAAAAAGAACATACCCGATACCGGCAGCTTTCATAGATTCAAGGTCGGCTGTCATTGCCTCACGGCTTGTGTTGCCATCCATAAAATACCAGTAAACTCCCGGACGAGCAGAATCAGGTGGATTGAGAAATCCTGATTTTAGAAAATCGGTTGATTCCTGTGCACATTGTGCTGCAAATAAACAAACGAGCAAGACCAACAAAGGCCGGAAAAACCGAATTACAAGGTGTCTCATATTTTATGTTTTATATCAAATTCTTTATTTATATTTCCCCAAACCAGATCAGGTATCATGGAAATTCCCATAGGCACACTGGAAAGACAACAGGAAAAACCTTGATCGCATTTATAGGGTTTGGCGCCCTGTAATGCAGTATAATAACTCACGCAACCGGTTTCTGGATTCTCAGCAGCAAACAAATGGTTGTACACTGACTTTTCTATTTCTTCGGCGTATTTTAATTCCCCTGTTATATTCAACAGTTGTTCGTTAAATTGTATCCACGACATGGTAACACATCCCTCCCCCATTTTATCCTTGTTTTCAGCGGGTAGATAATAATCGTCTTTAAAATATTCACCTGCACTTGCTGTTCCGGTGATGTAAAGCCTTTTGTCAACGATATCCTGCCAGGCCGTTTGCAGTGCAACTAAATATTTTGCATCTCCGGTCAGCTTATAATATTTCAAAATGCCTACAAAGCATGACATCATTTCATAAGCTTTCTTATTCCCGACTTTCGTAACATCACCATATTGCTCAAGCTTACTCAGTATTTTCGGGCCAGTTTCAGTTTCCCAATCGCGTAGAATGTACTTTGCGAATTCCAGGTATTTCTGATCTCCCGTGTAACGGTATAGATCAACCATTGGTTCGAGGATACTTCCTGAAGCCATTCCGGCATGCTGGCCTGATTTATTCAGATCCCGTTTCCCTGGTTCATCGCCAAAAGTTCTACAAATAAGGTCAGCAGCTTTCGTGGCGGTCGTGAGTGCAGCCTTGTGGCCTGTAACAGAATAATATTTTAACAGGCCAATAATGCCATATTTGTGCGCCCAAACATCCCATTCCGACCAATAGTTTTTTGGCAGGTAAGTTCCCAAATAACCATCAGGTAATTGGGTGGCTATATATTTCCTAAACATATCATCCATTAATGCTTTTAATCTTTTATCGTTCGTGTAATTGTACGTATTGGAAGCAGAGAATAAGAATTTGCCCATGTGTTCGCCTATCCATTTTTGTGTTCCCGGCCTGTGCACAAAACCGGACAATACGGTAGAAGAGTCAATCAACAATAATCTTTTTTCAAGATTAATTATAACGTGTTGGTTTAGCAAACCATCGATATGATGAATTTTGGCCGGAACAAATTTTTCCTGCACCTTGTTGGGAACAATGGGATTCCATCGAGATTCAACCTGTGAGTTAGCCGAATTAGCAATAAAACAAAAAAGAATAATTGAAAAGATAGTTTTCATTCGAATAAATACTAATTGGTAATAATTTTTCCCTTATCAATTGGATTCAACTTACTTAAAAATAGTAAATAAATAATTTCCGGACTCCAGATATAGAGTAAAAAGTCCATTATCTATTCTTACTGCCTTAACATACTTGTTATCAGATAATTTCCTGTTATTCACAAAAATCTCAGTACCTTTAAGGTAAAGGGTTGCGGTGCTGTTGGCAGGAATATTAACTTTATATACCACATTTTCCCCTTCTTTTTTCCAGGAAGAAACAATTGTGCCATAAGGGCTTTCATGCTTCGCTTCAAATTGGTCGAGTCCAGAAACAAACTTAGGTTTGAGAATTATATTTTTAAATCCCGGATTTTTCTCATCCGGGAAAATACCACCCAGGGCTTTATACATCCATGCCCCAATTTCGCCAAACATGATATGGTTCCTCGAATTGTCTTTCGATCCTTCAATCTTCCAGTCTTCAAAAAGTGTGGTTGCTCCATGTACTATCCAGTACCCCCACGATGGAAAAGTTTCCTGAGCAGCAACTTCATAAGCCAAACCTGCATAACCATTTTCGCTCAGCGCATTCAAAATGGTTTTACTTCCCAACAAACCCACATCAAGATGCTTGTTATCAGCAATCACCCGATTGGCAAGGTTTTCAGCAACTTTAGCTTTCAAATTTTCAGGAACAATTCCCCAGAAAAGCGCTGCACTTAATTCGGTCTGAAAGCCTGATCCATAAATTCCGGTTTCCTGATTCAAATATTTGGCATTGATGGCTTTGGCAATCTGGGAAGCCAATGCGGAGTACTTCTGATAATCAGGTTCATTTTTCAGTATCCGGGCAGCTTTGGCCAGAATGGTTGCATCCACAAAATAATAAATGGAAGAAGTCAGTTCCCTTGGCGCAACAGATTTTACGGGTACCCAATCGCCCCGTCCCCAATCAGTAAGTCCTGATGGGCTTATCTCAGTGATATGGTCAACATATCGTTTAATGTTCCCGTAGCATTTCTCAAGCAAATGCGCATCACCATAAAACAGGTAAATATTCCAGGGTATGATGGCAATTGTGCTGGTCCAATCAACTCCGTTCCACAAGGAATAACCCCAGCCACTGGTCGGTATAATGTCAGGAAGGACTCCGTTAGGTTGTTGTTCATCGATGTGGTCATCAAGCCATTTCTCATAAATCGTGATACCATCGAAATTATACAGACCTGTTTCTATGGCGATATGCGCATCTCCGGTCCAACCGTTTTTTTCGCGCTGGGGGCAATCGGTTGGATATCCATATAAATTCGACAGATATGAATTATTGGTGGCCAACCAGATTTTATTGAGCAGCGGGTTTGAGGATTGGATGGAGCCGGTTACAGGAACATCACTGTGCATAAAATATCCGGTCAGGCTTTCTTTTGTGAGCGAAACAGGTTTGTCAGAAGAAACCTCAACATACTGAAACCCTTTATAATTGAACCGTGGCATAAATGATTCTTCCCCTTTTCCAGAGAGAATGAAAATATCAGTCTGGAACGGATCGCTTTCATCAGTCGGGCGGTAATGCCTGATCATATTGGCCTGATCGGTCCAGCCTTTTTCATTCAGGCACTCAGCATGTTTCATCCGTATCACAGTTCCAGCTTCGCCGGAAACCTTTAGCCGGGCCACACCTGCGATATTACGGCCAAGATCAAAAAGCCAGGTATTATTGTTGAGGCGTGTCATAAATTTTGCCGTTATTTCATCGACAATCCGGATAGGATGAAGAACCTGTGAGGTGATGTTTTGTGTAGGGGAAGCAACAGGGATGGTTTTCTGCCATTTCGAATCGTCAAACCCGACCCTATTCCAACCTGTGTGTTCGAGCCTTGCATCGTAATGCTCACCGGTATAAATGCTGTTGAATATGATCGGCCCGAATGAGGTTTTCCAATCGGGTTCACTTTTTATGGTCTGTACAGAACCATCATCAAAAGTGATGCGCAAATCCATACAGAATTTTGGCCTGGCACGCCATGGCGCTTTGTCAAAAAACCAAACCGCAGTGGACTGAAGGTTATACCATCCATTTCCTAAAATAACCCCAATTGTGTTTTCCCCGGTCCGAATCCGGGATGTTACATCATGCGAAAGGTATAATGTCCGGCGATCATAACGGGTAAATGCAGGGTCGAGCCGATGGTCCCCTAACTTCACGCCGTTCATGTAAAGTTCGTAAAGTCCTGCGACTGCAATGTATGCACGCGCAGATTTGACTTTTTGGGTTACGTTGAACGTTTTTCTGAAATAAGGGGCAGGTTTTAGGCTGATATCGCGGGAATCGCTGATCCAGCTTCCCTGCCAGTTTTTGACGTCCATCATTCCGGTTTCAAAGACAGCAACAGGGGAGATACCGGAACGCTTCCTGTTTTGGTCCCACAGAAGTACTCCCCAATAATATTTGGTAAAGGGGGTCAGTAATGTACCCGGATATTTCACAAGGTTTTGGCTGGACGTGATTTTACCTGAATCCCATACATTGCCTGATTCATTGGCAACCTGCATCGAATCTGTGCCAATAAATACCTGAAAAGCAGTTTGCTTAGCGCCTTGCCGGTCATCGGTCATTTGCCAGGTAAATCGGGGTTGTGGAGTGTCAATTCCCAACGGATTGACAATATACTCACACTTTAAACTTCGCGGAACACATTGACTGGATGCTTCGCTGCATGTAAAAATCAATTGAATTGCCAGATAGAATATAACTTTAAGATTTAACTGTCTATTTATACGAAGAAAAATCATAGATTTCTTTTGACTTGTTTTTGATAATTAATTTTCTTTCACAGAACACCTTCCTAAAAACATTTCTAAACAAATTCATTTTAATACTATTTAGATTCAATTGAATTGTGTGATATACTGTTCGGATGTTCCCCATGAAAGATTGGGCGTTTTTCCCAGAACAAATTCTAACGTGCCGCCCATCGTTATTTCATCTTGTTTAATCCAGCAACGGTTGAGTTCTTTCCCGTTTAGAAAAGCTTTTTGTATATAGAAACTTTCGTCTGAAACGTTCTTTGCCGTTATCCTGAAGGTTTTGTTCCCGGGAAGCTGAATGGTAACCGATGAGAAAACAGGAGATGTTAAACTATATACAGGTTCTCCCACACAGGCAGGATATATCCCGATAGAGGACAGTACATACCATGCAGACATCGTCCCTGCATCATCATCCATCTCCGGTACGTAGCCGACAGGATCCATTTTATATATTCTGCCAATGTATGGTTTTCCCCATTTTACATGCGTACCATATTCTTGCTCCATATTTTTAGTTAAGATATGGTTAACTATTTTTTGAGAGAGATAAGGTTTATCAGTAAAATTAAATAGGAAAGGAACATGAATATCCGGTTCGTTCCCATGATTATACAAGTTGTTATTAAAAAAGTACTCCAACTGGTCAGTAAATACTGATTTACCACCTAGCATACTCATCATTCCCTTCACATTGTAGGGCACAAACCACCGGTATTGCCATAATGTACCCTCATATAATCCATCGCCATGCATGATATCTGACTTATCAGTGATCTTCAAAAATTTCTCACGCCAAATATCCTGGTGTTTTGCTACCTGCAAAGAAAATCTTTCTGCGTCTTCTTTCTTATTTAACAGGCCTGCAATTTTACTTAGCGCCCAATAATCATAGGCCGTTTCAAGTTTCTGATCCGGAGATTTGTCCGGATATTGTTCAGCTTCCTTCTTCAAAAACGGATAAACTTCTTCCAGGTCGAATTTGTTTATGCCTTTGGCATAACAATCAAGCAGCACAAGTATTGCATGTTCTGTCCTAACAGTAAGGAATGGCTCGGTTGCTGTTCCCCAGGGAGCTTTGCCTTCCTGGTACAAGTCAATTAATGACCTGCAGATGTCATTCATAATGGCCGGCTCAGTGATGGTCAGTAAAGGCAGTTCAGTCCTGAAGTTGTCCCATATTGACCACCCATGATAATGGTAATATCCGGTTGCTTTGTATAAATTACCGTCTGATCCCCGGTAATTGCCGGAAGCGCCGCTTAAATTGGATGGAGAAAGTAATGAATGATAATAATTGGTATAAAACAATTTAACGTATTCAGGCTTTCCTTCGACAGAAATTTTGTTTAATTTTTCATTCCATAAGACTGTGGCGTTATTTCGTATGGCTTCAAAATCGGCTTTACCTATTTCCTGATCCCTGTCAATTACTGCCTGAGCAATGCTAACCGATGAAACGCTTGTTTTAACGTTTACCGATTGCCCTTTGTCAATCTTAAAAAAGTACCATACAACAGAACCATCTACCCTTACTGAATCGGCTTTCCTATCAATCTCAAGATTATAATAAAACTTGTAACTGCTGAGTTGACATACAGAATATGCCTGGATGCTCCCTTCGATACAATTGTCATTTATTTCATGTTGTTCACCGATCAATTTTTCGAGTGAATAAGACAGATCCACCATGATCCAGGCATTTCCACTGCTTTCATAAGTGTACTTTTGCCAGCCTGTTCCGTTTGATACTGTCAGCGCTGCCCTTATTGACGGGGTTTGAAAGTTAACTGCGTAATATCCAGGAGAAGCCTTTTCAGATGTTTTATCGTACAGATAACTTAACTTGTCAATCTCACCGAGCCCGGGTTTTACAAGGATATTTCCTCCGGCACCCTTGCAGCCAACGCCTTCCATACGATTGATCGTAAATCCCTTTATACGTTTAGCTGTATAATTGTAACCGGCCTGATTGGTCGGGTCTGTTTCCGGACCTAATTTGACCAATCCGAATGGCAGCGTTGCCGAGGGGCTAAGTTGACCATTATCGCCCGAAGTACAAACAAAAGGGTCAACATACCTGCTTTTATTGATTGATCCTATTGATCCTGGTTGCGCACAACCATAATTGAACAAACAACACACACATAGTACCTGAATGATTACAACTAGTCTATCTGTAAATTCTTTCTTTACCATTACGGTGTCAGTGTTTAAAATTAATAGCTGTTGATTATTGTATTTGTTTTATTTGATCAATTTTCTTTTCCCCCAACCCAGCGGCTTCTCAATGTCATACCCTTCAACATGATCCAGTAAGACAAAAGATTCAGGAGATGAAGAACCCGTATAAGATGATTTTCCTATCCTCAGATTTTTAACATCCACTGCAATGACCGGGATGCGCGGATCAGCTTCATTACTGCCAAACATCAGGTTGTTTATCGCTATGTTTTTCACGTGCCGTATAAAGAATGAAGATGAGGGCAGGTTACCCCAAACGGTTGGCTGCGGATATCCCTTTTCATCTTCCTTTACCTCCAAATGACTGGCAATATAGTCGCCGCTTTTCAGTCCTCCTACATTGAAAAACTGCACATTGTCAATGGTTACATTTTCAATATAATGGCCTGGAACAGCGGTAATTGAATTTGAAAAATTATCTGTATTGTACGCTGTCACATTGCTGATGGCAATGTTCCGCATTATACCGACCGGTGGCTCCGGCGCATTTACAGTATGTTTCCTTGCACGGTTTCCAAGACGGATATAGAGCGGGCATTGGGTTCCTTCAATGGTGATATTACTGATAGTTATCCCTTCCATTGTGCCGCCGTCAACAATTTCAAGCGAAATACCCGTAATTCCTTTTCGGGAAGTCTTGAATACCGGATCTGTTGTACTCCTGCTCGGCTTAACCACACAATTGCTGATGCTGATGTTTCTGAAACCACCTGTTGACTCAGTGCCTGCCTTGATGGCGTTGCAAAAACTGGATACCACACAATTGGTAATTACCACATCCTCGGTAACTGCCGTACCGGTACTTTTCAACGTAATTCCATCATCATCGGTATCGAAGATCGAATTCGAAATTGTAACCCGTCGGCAACCGTCAATATCAACAGCATCGTTGTTCCTGTTCGAGTGGTTGAAGACTTCTACCCTATCTACAATGACATCTTCGCAATTGAGGTAATGCTGGTTCCACATACCAGAGCTAAGCATTTTAATTCCTTCCACACGAACCCGCTTACAGGAGATAAACAAGATATTGCGGGGGCGTCCGTCCACATCGCCTCCAGGCAATCCCTTTACAGGTTGGTGCTTGGCTCCATTGCCATCTATTGTTCCCAAACCGGTTATGGCAATGTTTGAAGCGCCTTCGGCATAGATGAGGGCATACCATCCTCCCCTGTCCACATAAGAGCGGTATTCAGGTTGAGGTAGCCTTGGAAAATCCTCGTGTTTTGGACTGGCAAGCAATGTTGATCCGATTTCAAGATGTAATTCTACATTGTCTTTCATTTGTATTGTCCCGCACTTAAAAGTGCCAGTAGGGACAATAACAACACCTCCTCCATTCCCAGAACATGTTTTTATTGCCTTGTTAAAAGCTTCAGTGCAAATTGTAATGCCGTTATTTACAGCGCCATAATCTTCCACGTTATATACCGACACCTGCTTTTTATCGTTAGTAAAAGAGTAAAGCAGAATAATGCATGCCGCAAAAGCGATTTTAGTGGTGTTGCAAAAAAGCTTTCGTCTATTGATTGCTCTCATTTGGATAAATATTTATATTGATTGATTTCAAAAAATTTTCACTCCGTCCGAAAAATATGCTTACCTGAACCAACGTTTTCAATATAAATATAGTTTCCCTCTTCTATTCCGTTGATAGTAACGCCATCCATATTAATAGAAGCCCCTCCTTTTCCGCACTTAGGAACATAAACTTTTGCAGTTACATTGTCGGGTATGGTTAAGGTCATTAAATATTGGCCATTGCTTTTACTCCAGTAAATGATTATATCACCTTTGTCGGTAGGATATAAGCCTCTAGCATAAGTAAGTTTGTTTCCAAAATCCAAAGGTTTTACCTGGATTAATTCGTGTTGTGGTTTTAACGGTTTAATACCGAGGATGTATTGTTGCATGCCAAGTAAGCCGGCTGCACCCCAGGGATGGGACATGCTATCGTTGATCTTATCGGCATTCCACGATTCCCAGGTAACCGTTCCCCCACGAGCGATGGTTTTCGCCCAGCCATCCCATTCAGTATTTGTATATAAATCCATCAAATGCGGTCCCTGGTCGGCTTGTCCGAGAGCTTCGGGAAGCCAACGTATGCCTACCATACCCATATTCATTTTACGGTTTTTTATTTCAGTAATTACCGGTTTGATATTCGTTTCAGGAACAATACCCATTGCCATTGGAAATACATTCGCGTGTTGCGAAACATGCAAACTTTGTGATTGATCATGTTTTAGCCCATCGGTATAAACACCTTTCTTGTTGATCAACAGTGAGTTAATAGCGGATTTTATAGCCGTTGCCCTGGATTTATATGTGTCCTGATCTTTACTGTTTCCAAGCGCTTCCGCAATTTTTGAGATAATATCGAAGTCTTTATAAGCATTGACATCTACCACCGTCCTCGATTCAACAGACATATCGTATCCGTATCTCATGGCAATGGGCCAGTCGATTATTCCCGTCTTATATTCGCCTCCGCCCCCTGCCAGCTTGTGAATTAATCCTGTTGTGTCATTCTTGTAAGCATAAACATAGTCAGCAATTTTCTTGAATTTCAGATAGTTGGCCTTAAGGAATGTAATATTTCCGGTTTGCATAAAATAGTCCCATACCCATCCCAGATATGCCTGGGTAAAGTCAGGAATATCCCTGGCCCCATCAAAGTTAGGATAGACCGCGTTCAATCTTCCATCGGGCCAGTACTGGTCTTGTGATTCAAGAAATTGACCCAACATACGCAGATTCATTACCCTGTCGCACATCACACTAATGGCCGGCACAAACTGACCATCGCTAAAGAATGCACCTTTTTCACGTGTTGGGGTATCGACAAAATCTTCCTGAGAACCGACAAGAAGCGAATAGCTCATTAAATTCCAAACGCTGTTCAGCATCAGTGATGAAGAACTGAAATCAGACTGTGAAGGATCCAATTCAAAATGCCTGAAAACATACCTGACATTTTCAATATTCAGGTCATTGGGGGAGTTGTTAACTTCCAGGTAGCGAATGCCTAAATAGACATTCGGGTAAAAAACTGCCGTACGGCCATTGTGAATGAAGTAAAAGTCCAGGTTCGTACCCTGGTCGAATTTGGTAGAAACTGTGCCATCGGTGTTTAACACGAAGCCTCCATGCATTTTAACCGTATCTCCTGAATTTCCCCCTGAAAAAGCAATTTTAAAACTTCCGGAATATATTTTACCCAAGTCAATAACATATTTTCCACCTCCGTGATTGGCTATCGAAACAGGTTTGATTTCTTCTTCAATCACCCGTGTTAAGTCAGAACGAAGTGTGCCTGCCCATGGAGCTACCGGATGGGCCCCGATTTCAGCAGCAAATTGCCACAACGAATCGTCGTATCCTAAAGTGTTCCAATCATGAATAATTTTCCGGGAGTCAATTTTTTCAACCATGCCAACACCTTCGGCATTTCTTTGAGGTTGTCCTGTAACCCATTGCCCTGCCTGCTTTTGTTTCCATGTATTATCAGAACAAATAACCGTAGTTGTTGAATCGGAATATTTGATAATTGTTTTGATGAGCAATCCACGGGCACCCTCAGCACGTCCCTGCCCACCTCCATACCAATGGGTCAAACATGCAATTGCATTTTCCGAATTTGAAATTAATGCTGAACTGATATCCCATGCATTGTAATAGCTGTATTGAGGATAGTGATGATTAGACCCTTTACCAATAAATTTACCATTCACATATAACTCGTAACTGTGACATGCTGCAATATAAACGATTGCCCGGTGTATGGTCTTATCTGGAAGGACGGTTCTTTTTCGAAAATAAGTGTAATCGTCATCTACATCGGAATCCCGTTTTATCCACTTCGCCCCCACCCAATCGCTGTTTGCCAATAATCCTGTTTCAAACGTTGCAGTAGCTGAATAAGGACTAACATTGCCATCTTTGTCCCAGGTCCGTACTTTCCAAAAATAACTGGTCGCTGATAAAAGTGGTTTGCCATCGGAATACACGTAATTTTGCTTGCGTGAATTCACTTTTCCGCTGTTCCAGATATCCCCTTTATCGGCATTCAGATTTGAAAGGGTTGAAGCAACAAGTATTTGATAAGCTGATTGTATTTCATTATCATCCGGATCGTCCACATACCATCCGAAATACGGGGAGTTATTGGTCCCAATGGGATTTAACTTATCAAAACTTCTCAGGTTATAGGGCGCATTTGGCAAAGTTGCTTTTGAATGAAAAGGCAGTATCGCAAGTAATACCAAGCATAAACTAAAAATGGAATTCATAATTGCTGTTTTGTTTCGATCCATCGCGCTCTATTTTTTTGAATAATGAAGAATTTACTGATCCCAAATATCTGTCCGGAATGATGAGGTCTGGGAATAATTTTGTATCCCGGATTGAGCCTCTCCTGTTGCAGGTTCTTTATAGTATAAGAAAATCATTCAATTGACCTGACTGCTGCAGACCTTATAGTTACAGGCCCTATCAGCCCCGATTCCAAAAGTGGCGAATCTTTGGTGTAAAACTTGTAGGCAGCAAAGGTTATCCTTCCACCTGCAGGTTTAGGCTCACCTTTTTTATACCAATCTGGAAAAGCTTTAATGACGTCACCTCCCCCTTCAACATTAACATATTCGTTTTCAGGAGGTAGGTGTTCGTCCCCAATCAGACGGTTGGGCCACAGGTTGGTAACCATCACCTCCAGTTTGTTATCCCCTGGTTTAACAACATCAGTGATATCGATACGGTATGGGGGATTCCAGAATAGCCCCAGGTCCTGTCCGTTTACCTTAACCTGGGCCAGCACCTCAACCCTTCCCAGATCAAGGAACAACCTCTTCCCTTCGCTTACAGAACCGGTCTCTACTATGAAGTTGTTACTATAGTTGGCCGTGCCCGAAAAATACTTCACCCCATCAACCGGATGCTTGTGCAACGAGATCAGTTTGGGAAGGGTTATATCCGCAGGGGCGCCTTTCCTTTCCGGAAAAACAACCTTCCATGGATTGGTTAACTCGCTTACCTTTTCAATGCCCGATATGTTAATTGTCTTTTCATGGCCATCCTTTGCTTGAAGCACATACTTGCCATCCTGCCAAAACAGAAACTCATTTCCGGTTTTTCCTTTTAATTCATAAGCAGGCGGAGCTTCCGGGTTTGGCTCCCCGGTGGTTGCCAGTTCCTTGATTTGGGCAATACCTGCAACGGTTTTAATCAATTCTGGCTGACCCATATCGCCCATATAAAAGTTAGCGCCATCACTTAGGTATGCCTCGTTAAGGCCGGGATGTACCTTGTTACCAGACCATTTGCCTTTGATGATAAATTCACCATTAATAAATATCGAAGGAACTCCCTTTTCATAGGTTACGGCAACATGGGTCCATCCTGAAAGCGGCCTGGCAGCAACCAGCACAGATTTCGGGGCATTTGAACCCCTTTCATACAAAATTACGCCAGAGCGTCCAGCCGTTAATCCGCAGGCAACATGGCCCTCCCCGTATAATTTGCTGCCTGAAGGCGGGTATATGGCGAAATTTGAATTGGGCCACCATAACCCGGCATCGGAGAATGCCATATCAATTTCAGGTTTTAGCCATACACTAATCGTGAAACTATCCTGCACATCGGCATATAACCCTGTGAACGGTTTGGTGAAATTTTCTGTTTTCGACAAAACCATTCCATCCTTTTTAATGGAAATGAATCCTTGCTTTGAAATTTCTTTCCTGAAAACTACAAATACAGAACCGGCAGTCTCCAGACGAACCGGCATGATTGTCTTTCCGTTTTCAACAGAGAATAGCTGCGCATTTATCATTTTCCCGGTTACTGCATCCCAAAATTCCGGTTGTTTCCCTTCCACACGGAAGGTGCAAACCAGGTTTTCAGACCGGCGACGGCGATTTGAAATGAAATAGAATTCACCATCATTCGTTTGTTTATGGATATAGTGCACAGCGGCATCACCCGATTCCGATGTATATTGAAAATCTTCTTCCAACCGAATTTTCCTAAACACCTCCTCAAGTGAAATGCCCTGAAATATCATTCCTTTTCCAACATTTCGCCCAGTGATG
Source organism: Prolixibacteraceae bacterium (assembly GCA_023229575.1). Lineage (GTDB taxonomy): Bacteria > Bacteroidota > Bacteroidia > Bacteroidales > Prolixibacteraceae > CAINVV01. The sequence continues at coordinate 37,752 of JALNYZ010000009.1, read as the reverse complement.
GTTGTGCCATTCAGATCTCCCCATAATTCACCGGAAATATTTCCAACCTCATTATTCCCTTCCAAATATCCGGATAAACCAGGAGTAAGCAATGGTTTAGGGCCAACCAGGCAGATTCCCTGACGGACCATCTCCCCGATTTTACGCATTACCTCCACAGTAATGGCCTTCTTGTCAGGAAGAACAAGTACCCTGTAACTCATCCCGTCTGGTAAAACTATTCTTCCATCCTTGACCTGCATCCTGTTCAGGATTGCTTCACCATTCACCGTATCATAAGCAAATCCTTCCGGTAAAGCCGGTTTCAATTCACCCTTTGTTGGATTGGCCAGGGGACCATCCGAACCTGTAAAATAGGCAACATCGGCTACATATAATCCTTGCTGAAGCATATACTGGCATTTTTGGATATAGGAAAGCCATGAAGTTCCACGGGAGAACCAGGTATTTGCGCGTGTCAGGTTAGAGCCATACCGTCCCATGGTCATGCCGGGAGTTGCGCTCGGATGCGGCTGGTGTGCAAAAGTGTGAAAAACATACCGGTTTATTCCCACGGTAAAGACCATATCGCCCTGGGCTTTCATCGAAAACGGGTATTCCTGCCATTTTGAATCAGTTGGAAAGCCCGTAAATGATTCTGCACCAACAATACTGTTTCCATTCACATGGGCCACACATGTTGCCGTTTTCAGGCGGTCCGGCACGGATACCGAGGTCTCATCCAACTCACCAAACCAAAACTCCCCCATGGTCATATCGGCACGCGAACCGATCTGCATCTCTTCAAATGGCCCATTGCTATAAGGTTCTACTATCGACTTCATACCGTGCTTATGGCAAAGTTCCGTGAAGTGTCCGTAATAGTAGTCTGCCATTAAATCGGTCTGAATTCGCCGTACATCCCAAAGGAACCTGTCAGAAATATCACTATTCCCAACGATACGTCCTGTCATGGCCGGTAAATATTTGAACAGTTTATATCCTTTGCGTTTTTCAAATTCTGCGGGGAATTCCTTGGTCCAATTCTGATAGCCAACTTCATAGCTATCGATCAGGGAGCTAACGATTCCGTTTTTACCAATTGCCTCCAATGTCGGGAGCAACTTGCCGAAAAAGTTGTAAAAATGCTTTTCTACAGCCTCTTTGCTATATTTATCACATTCCAACCCACCACCGCCATCTGGGGAGGGATGGTTCTCAACATTAATTGCCGTTTGCCCTAGCCGTAATATAGTCCAGTACCCGGATGGAGCATCCCATTTAAGCTTTCCGTCTCTACTCATGTATTGCGAAATATCGAGTACTGTATCCGGATTTATGATCATTCCGTCATCAACCGGGTAGCCTTCAACAGGAGCAATCGCATTTCTCAATTGCAGGGCCAGGTCGCCGAAATTGGCCTTACCGGTCCAATAAGGAATGCGGGCGGATGAAGCAAGCTGGACATCCGAAACCTTCGCACCACGTGAAAATACCAGCCTATAATACTTTGCTGTTACCGGTTTGAAATCCGCGATGTTGGGATATACTACCATGTCGTTCCAATATCCGACACCGCCCATCGTTATATCACAAATCTTACTAAAATTCAGGCCATCGTCGGAACTTTCAAGAATATTAAAAGCAGTCCGGGAAACCCCTGGTATAATTCCATTATTGGAGGGATTGCCATACAGAATAATTGAGCGTGCTTCATAAGGTTCGGCAAATTCCAGCAATAAATATCCAGGGTTTCCGTTCTGGGATGGTTTAATCTCTATGCCGTCATTAAGATTGCAGCTATTTAGGGCATATTTATCAATTGTTCCGGCATTGGATGTTACTCCAATCAGCAAATCCTTCATTGATAGATGTTCTCCTTTTAGGGAAGGAAAAGCGAGCAAACATGCATCCCGGTAATAATTAAATGTGGAATATGGTTTTGGCAGCTCCATTGACACGGTATTCCCTCCTTGAACAAATGTCTCAGACCATACCAGTTGCTGCATGGCAAGTTCAGGGGTATTCCACGGTCCCCCGCTTGAAGAAAAACCGGTACAGTTGTGCATGGTATATTCGAGCCCGAGCCTTTCTGCTTCATTGGCTGTATGTTTTAGAAGATCAAGGTGGGCTTGGCTGCCATAATCAACGGGTCCCTTGGGCATGTACCCAACTTCGAACAGATGAAACCCACCCAGTCCTGCATTTTTCATTGCTTCAAGGTCGCTGGTAATCCCTTCAGCCGTAACATTGCCATTCATCCAGTGCCACCAGGTTTGGGCCTTCGCCGTCTCAGGAGGTTGCATAAATCCCGCTTCAAGATTTTTGATTCCTGCTTCAGGCTGTTTACATTGGGATAAACCCATGGGCACAATCAGGGTAACAAACCCTGCAGCCCCTGTCCCTTTAATAAATGTTCTGCGTTCCATAATTAATTCTTTCGTGAAGATTCAAATACTTTTACTTCAAAGGGTTGTAAAGTAATACTGAAAGAACTGCCTTTCATCTTTGGATCCTTACTTCCCGTTTTCGCATCATAAAACAGGTAATCGCCTTTTGCAGGGAGTTCGAATACATCGGCAACATTTACCTTGAACGTTTTTAATTCTTTCGAAGGATTTCGTATCATTAGGATAGCTCCGCGTGGCGACCATGCTGCATAACCATATACCTCATTTTTGGCAGGATCGCCTCCTACCCAGTGAATGTCCGGCATAATCCGCTCATTTTTCCTCGCCCATTTACTTGCTGTTGCAAGGCAATTCCAATTTGCAGTGTTCAACTTATGCGGATTAATGTACAATTCCTGAAGATTTACCCCGGTACCAAAAAAGGACCATATATCATCCGAAATATCTTTGTCATCCATTTCAACCGTACCGGCAATACCATTGTCCGCAATGACAACACCGATATTCATCAAGGAATTTAATGGATATAAGGGTCCGGCCTTGACCACATTCTTATAGGTCATGGCATCCCGGTAGGTGATTCCCTTCTGACGTTTTGAACCTTCCCCTGCAAAACTGTAATCGTCGTCGGAACGCCAGATGTTATCTCCATATAATAGCCAAAATACAGAAGGCCAGGTTCCTGCGGTTAAATCAAGATACAAGTCCGGCTTCATTTTCTTGAGATCTTTCAACAACCTCAGATATGCCTCAATATCATTATGGTAAGCAATACCAGCCCCACTGACTTTGTTACCAGCGCCAACGCCGTCAAATTTGAACATGGATATGTTAGATTCCTTTATGAAGTTTTTGGTCACATCCAGGAACCGTTTGTAATAAACAGGGCCAGCCAGGGAAAATCCATTTGCGTTGGTCTCAAAAGGAGGATCCTGGCTATTGCCAAACTTGATACGCTCCTCTTTATTTGGGCTATACCCGCCCCAAGGGGATATCCAAACACCTAGACTTGATTCACAGGATTCTGCCATTTCCTTCATCTTTCCAAATCCGTTTGGCAGTGCCGTAGTATCAAACCGCCAAAGTGTTTTGTTATCATCCCAGCCGTCGTCAAATAAAAAAGCGTTTAAGCGAACATGGCGTTTGATAATCAGGCTGTCCCGAAACATCCTGATCCTGTCCAAAGCCTGGCTTTCGGTGAATTTCCCGTCAATCCAGGAAATATCCCACCACGAATTATAATGCAACATCTGGCGGTATGGCATGGACCGCTCCCGTTCGATGTAATAAAGGACCCCCCGTCGTAACTGGTTGGCTGGTGTAACGCCCCAAACTGTAGACGCTGTATAACTGTTGGTAGAAGTAACAGGATTAAAATTCAGCAGGGATGCCACCCATGATTGCTGGTTTTGCCCGATCAGTCCCATGGGATGTTCAATGGCAAAAAACATATTTTTATGCACCATCAGGGAGCCATCCACTTTACCTTCCTTTCTTACGCCTATGTTTACAGGAAGCTTAATCAAAGTAATTTTGGAGATTTTGACGGTGTCCCTGGCAATAAATGTAAAAACCTGACGGACATAATTGGCATCTTCCTTCAATTCCGCTGTCCAATGCACCAACAGGCCTATTTCTTTATTTTCGAAATCCGCCTCACACCTCTTTCCTCCCAACTTTTCTGAATAACGAGCAGCCTTTAGGTCCGGTGTAATTGCAGAGGTAGATGGAGGATTTAGCAGCGTGAACTCTCGTGAAGTTATCACACTGTTATCCCCAAGTGTTAGTTCAAATAAATCCGTCTTACCTATTAGTAATTGCCGACCTGAACTTTTATCTTCAAATCCTCTTATAGTTAAATTGTTGCCATCTTGCGCAAATTCTATCCTGAGAACTTTATTTTCCAGGATAACCGAGTTGTCGGGTAAGATTTTAATCTTTGCTGCCCCCGGTGATTCCCCAGGATAGGGTATTTGCGCATCAGACAGTTTAACTGCGATGAGTAACCAGGTTAAAAGAAATAGAATTTTTCCCCTCATAATGCATAAAATTTCGTTAATTAATTTATCCCACTTTTTATGTTCAATTTATTCGTTGGCAAAATATTGTTAACAACCCCACATTTGCATATTGCGACATCTACTCAAAACGGTTCAATGGAATAAGTTGCGTCATACCCGATGTCACTCTTCGTTATATTCAAAAACATATTCACCAGAACCTGATTCAAACAATAAATTGTTATTTACCATTCTGATGTCGGAAAAACTACTGTTTTCGGAAATCCTTTTCCCTTCCGATGAAACTACTGTGCCACTTTTGACCGGCAGCTTGATCGTTGCAACACTATTTGCCGGAATTTTTACGGTGACTATGATCCTGGTCCCTTTTCTTTCCCATCCTGAAGCGGCCGTGCCATAGGAGCTCTCGAACGAAGCTTTTGAATAGGAGAGCTTTTTTGTCGGATGTGGTTGAATAACGAGATGTTTGTATCCCGGCCCCATCGTTTCGAGACCCGCCGATACCCTGTACATCCAATCGCCTATCGCGCCGTAGGCATAATGGTTGAATGAGTTCATATAGGGATCCTGGAAAGTGCTGTCAGGCTTCTGGCTGTCCCAACGTTCCCAGATGGTTGTAGCGCCCATTTTAACCGGGTAAAGCCACGATGGGTATGTTTCCTGAAGTAGCAGGTCATAGGCCACATCGGTAAAACCGTTATCGGATAAAACATGGCACAGATACGGAGTCCCCAGAAAACCGGTTGAAAGATGGTCTTTCCGCTCCCTGATATCTTCGACAAGCAACCGAGCTGATTTTTCCCGAAGATCATCCGGCAAAAGATTAAACATTAAGGCAAGAATATAGGAGGTCTGTGAATTGGTCCCTACCCTTCCTGCATCGGTAACATATTCATGAACAAACACCTTCTTTATTTTCCCAAATATATCAGAATATGTTTTTTCATCTTCCGTTTTTCCAAGCTCTTTCGCTGTGGAAGCAAGAATTCCGGCAGCGTAAGCATAAAATGCCGTAGCTATAAAATCATGGTCGGTATATCCGTCCGGATCCCGGTGATTAAAAACCGGTGGATGATAAAACAGCCAGTCTCCGTATACACTTCCACCTTTCCATATAAAAGATTCCCCCGCCTTCTTCCGTATATATTCTACCCAGGCTTTCATACTTGGATATTGTCTTTCAAGCACTCCTTTATCTCCGTAAACCAGGTACATATTCCAGGGGGCAATCACTGCAACATCTCCCCATCCGGCCGATGTGGGTGATGAAGTTAACCCATCTTCCCTCCTGATATCCGGCACGAACATGGGTATTTCCCCGGCCGGTTTCTGATCAGCAGCAATGTCTTTTAGCCATTTGGAAAAAAAAGCGGCAACATCCATATTAAAAGCGGCAGTCCTGCAAAATACCTGGGCATCGCCGGTCCATCCAAGACGTTCGTTTCTTTGCGGACAGTCTGTCGGTACATCCACAAAATTGCCTTTTTGTCCCCATTGGATGTTGTGTTGCAACTGGTTAATCAACGGGTTTGAACATTCAAAACTGCCTGTGACTGCCATATCCGAATGGACGACTACGCCTGTCAGGTTGTCTGAGGTTAATTCACCGGGGTATCCGGTTATTTCAACAAACCTGAACCCCATAAAGGTGAACCTTGGTTCATAAACCTCATCGCCTGTACCGGCAACGGTGTAGGTCAGTTGTGCCTTGGCTTTTCGAAGGTTTGTCGTATAAAACTCACCAAATTTATCCATCACCTCAGCGTGGCGTACCGTGACCACAGTTCCTTTTTTGCCGGAGACCTTTATTCTTACCCAACCGACCATGTTCTGACCCATATCCGCAACAAGACTTCCTTTGGGTGTATGGAAAATTCGTACAGGTTTTATCTCCTGAACCTTTCTTACCGGTGTGCCCTCTGAAGCGACAAGGTTACTTAGTTTGTAATTTCCTATTTGCACGCGAAACCAGTTTTTGTCATCATAACCGGACAAATTCCACCCGGTTAGTTTTTTCGTCGCATCGTAGGTTTCACCATTATAAATATCACTCATTCGGATCGCCCCGTCCTGAAAAGCCTTCCAGCTATCATCGCTGACAATCAACTTTTCAGATCCATCTGTAAATACTAATCTTAACTGGAGTAGAAGCCCTAACCTCTTGCCATAAAATGCCCAGTTATCGTCCCAGGCCAGTGTACTCCTGTACCAACCGTCACCAAGAACGGCTCCGATCGCATTGTTGCCATTGATCAATTGGTTGGTTACATCATATACCTGGTACTGAAGCCTTTTCCTATAAGTGGTCCAACCCGGTGTGAGTACCTGGTCCCCAACTTTTTTTCCGTTGAGATGCAACTCGTAAAACCCATGGGAGGTTACATATACCCTTGCACTAGCAATTTTCTTGCCTACCGAAAATTCCTTTCTGAAATGGGGAGACGGGGAATAACGCAGGGTATCCCCTTCCATTTCGATCCATTTGGCCTTCCATTCTGAATTCGAAAGCAATCCCATTTCCCAGAAGGCAGGTTCACTCCATTTCGACACCCGGCCTTTGTTGTCCCATATTTTTACCTGCCAGAAATAGCGCTGACCGGATTTCAGTTCTCCCCCTTTGTATGCCACCAGAACAGATTCGTCCGACGCGGTTTTTCCCGATTGCCAGACTATTTTTGATGATGCAAATTTTGCATCTGTTGCAACGCGAATCGAATAAGCGCTTTGAAGGATGTTGTTCCCTTTCCCGATAATCTTCCAGGAGAACCTGGGTTGGATAACATCAATTCCAACAGGATTTTTCTTATGTTCGCAGGTCAAATCCTTTAAAGACAAGTCCTGTCCGAAGGCTGCTCCAAAAAGGGTGAGCAGAATCAGGGTGAATTGAATTGATTTCATAACGAAGGTCATTTTATTTGTCAGTTTGTTTATATCGTTTTGGCGCTTGGCGAAGAACTGATTTCAAAGCGTTAAGTTTTCTGCCAGCACAGAACTTGAAACGAATTGCAAAGCTTCATTTCAGTATTGAACCCGCTTTTTTCAAAACGCATGTTACCAGCAGTTATTCTTTCGTCAACGCTTTAAATATTTCTACAATGTTTGCAAAGTTCCTTAGTTCATATACTTGGGGATAAAAGTCCGCATAATGGTTGGGATTACAGTAACTGTATCGTCTATAAAAGTCTCCAACTTTGAATTCAATATAATAACAAGTTCCGTCAGCCATTTCCATTCTCGAATCAATAAATTCATTTGTCTCCGGATTGTATTTATACTTTCCCGTCTTTAAACTGTTTTGGTTGGGCAAAGAGAAAATATTGTTTGAAACCAGTCGTGAAAAAATAGTGTCAATGTCAATTATTGCATTTATGTCTTTCGAAAACAAGTTTTTTGTTCCAGGTTTGTAGTAATAATATTTTGCACTCCACTTTTTATTAAAAGTCAAGACAGTATAGTTTGTATTTTCAAATGAAGGTGATGTTATAAAACGTATTTCAATTCTATTCTCTGATTTCAAAATGGATGTCAGAGAAGTTAGATAGTCATTACTTCTAAATGTTGTAGTGTCTGAAATAACATTACCGACAAAAATTGTTTTGTCTTTAGTCTGAGCAGTTACTGCCGAAACTACAAGTATAAATATTGTTGTCGCAATAAGTCTTGTCATACTTACAGGTAACTTGTTTTTAATGGGGAATCGAAGATCATCGAAGCTGATACCTTCTAGCTTTTTTTTCGGTTGGTGTGAATATTTTCTCATGCGTATTTTGTAAAAAATAGATTTATTAATTTGTAAATCAAATGAATCCATAAAAAACGGGGTTTCTAAAGGACACGCCCCCTCTCAAAAATAGAGACACCAGAACCCACGTTTTCGATAAATATATAATTCCCTTCCTCAACACCTTTGGTATCGACGCCGTTCACTTTTATTAAGGAGCCATCAAGGCCACATTTTGGCACATAAACTTTCGCGGTAATGTTATCCGGTATCGTTAAGGTCATCAGAAAATGTTTATCGTCCCTGCTCCAATTAATAACAATGTCGCCCTTATCCGTCGGATAGAGGCCGCGTACGGAAGCAAGTTTTTTGTCAAAATCCAAAGGCTTTACCTGAATTGATTCGTGTTGCGGAGCTAACGGTTTAATTCCAAGCATATATTGTTGCATCCCAAGCAAGCCAACGGCACCCCAGGGATGGGACATACTGTCATTGTCTTTGTCTGCAATCCATGTTTCCCAGGTAACTGTTCCGCCATGCGCAACGGTTTTAGCCCAGCCATCCCATTCGGTGTTTGTGTATAAATCAATCAAATGCGGTCCCTGATCGGCCACACCCAGCGCTTCGGGCAACCATCGCAGGGATACCATGCCCACATTCATTTTGCGGTTTTTTATTTCAGTAATTACCTGTTTCATATTTGATTCCGGTACAATACCCATTGCCAAAGGATATATATTTGAATGTTGTGAAATATGAGAACTCGCCGATTTGTCGTGGTTGAGACCGTCTATATAAACGCCGTCTTTGTTGATTAACCTGGCATTAATAGCCGTTTTAATATCGTTGGCCCTGGTTTTATAAATGTCCCTTTCGGTTAAATTTCCGAGTACCCCGGCGATTCTTGAAACGATATCGAAATCTATGTAAGCATAGGCATCAATCACGGTTCGCGATTCGACCGACATGTCGTAACCATACCTCATGCTTGGTGGCCAGTCGACTATGCCATATTGATAAGGTCCACCTCCGCCCGCCAATTTATGAATTAAGCCAGTGGTATCATTTTTATATGAGGAAACATAATTGGCAACTTTTTTCAACTTCGAAAAATTAGCCCTGAGAAATTCAATATTCCCAGTCTGCATATAATAATCCCAAACCCAAACTAAATAGGACTGGGTAAAATCAGGAATATCCCTCGCACCATCTACATTTGGATAGACCGCATTCAACCTTCCATCGGGCCAATATTGATCCTGCGAGTCGAGAAATTCGCTTAGAACCCGCAGGTTCATTACCCTGTCGCCCATCACACTCAAGGCAGGTACAGCCTGCGACCAGCCGTCGCTCAGAAATCCACCCTTTTCACGAGTCGGGGTATCAACAAAACTTTCCTGTGCACCGACAAGAAGCGAATGGCGCATTAAATTCCAAACGCTGTTTAGCATAGGAGAAGAGGAATAAAATTCAGAACGTGAAGGGTCTAATTCAAAATGCCTGAAAACGAACCTGACATTTCCAGTATTCAGAACATTGGGAGCGTTGCTAACTTCTAAATATCTAATCCCCAAATAAACATTAGGATTAAAAACTGCTGTACGACCATTCAGGATGAAATAAAAGTCCAGGTTCGTTCCCTGATCGAATTTGGTGGAAACAGTTCCATCCGCATTTAATACAAAGCCACCATGCAATTTTATCGTATCCCCGGAATTTCCTCCTGAAAAAGCAATTTTAAAACTTCCTGAATATATTTTGCCTAAGTCAATTACATATTTTCCACCTCCATGATTGGTGATCGAAACGGGTTTAATTTCTTCTTCAATGACCCGTGTAAGGTCAGAACGAAGGGTTCCCGTCCAAGGTGCAACCGGATGGGCGCCGATTTCGGAAGCAAAATGCCATGATGAATCATCATAGTTTAAAGTGTTCCAATCCTGGATTATTTTCCGGGAATCAATTTTTTCAACCCTTCCCACACCTTCGCCATTTCTTTCAGGTTGTCCGGTAACCCATTGTTCTGCTTGTATTTGCTTCCAGGTATTATCAGAACAAATGGTTGAGGTTGTTGAATCGGAATATTCGATAATAGTTTTCACAAGTAGTCCACGCGCCCCCGTTGCTCGTCCCTGGCCACCCCCGTACCAATGGGTTAAACAAGCCAGTACATTTTCTGAATTTGAAATTAAAGCTGAACTGATGTCCCAGGCATTGTAGTAACTATATTGAGGATAGTGATTATTAGACCCTTTACCAATCAATTTTCCATTCACAAATAACTCATAACTATGACATGCTGTGATGTAAACTGTCGCTCTTATTATTGTTTTATTTGGCAAAATGGTTCTTTTTCGAAAATAAGTGTAATCGTCTTCGACAGCCGAATTTCGTTTTATCCACTTCGCACCCACCCAATCGCTATTTGCCAATAATCCTGTTTCAAAAGTTGCTGATGCTGAATATGGACTTACATTCCCATCTTTATCCCACGTCCGCACCTTCCAATAATAGCGTGTCGCAGCCATCAGTGGTTTTCCTTCGGCATAGACATAGTTTTGCTTCCGCGAACCAACTTTACCGCTGTTCCAGATATCTCCGTTATCTGAGGCAAGTTTTGATGGGCTTGTCGCAACAAGAATTTGGAAGGCTGATTGAATTTCGTTCTTGTCAGGATCGTTTACATACCAGCCGAAATAGGGTTTATCGTCTGCTCCGACAGGGTTGAATTTATCGTAGCTCCTCAGGTTATAGGGCGCATTTGGGGAAGCCGCCTCTGACAGAAAAGGCAGAATCGCCAGTATTACCAATAATAAACTAAAACGGGAATTCCTAATTGCTGTTTTATTTCGATCCATCACGCTAAAATTTTATGAATAATAAAGATTCTACTGTTCCCAGGAATCCGTACGAAAGGATGAAGCAGGTAACCCATCATTGTTGAACAGATCCCCTATTACGAAATCTTTGAACGCATACCTGACAGCAACGGGATCTTTAACAGACGGACTTAGCAGAATAATCTCACCCCGAACGATAAATGCCTTAGCGGGAAAGAAACGTTTGTTGGCTCCTGCCACTTCGAAACACGACAACTCTTTACCATATGAGGTAAGGCCATTTTCGGCATTACTAAATGATAGTTTTACTGATTTCACGGTCGAACCCTCCACAACCATCTCTTTAAAGACCGGTCCGGAACTGACAAATCCAGATTTTCCATAGGTCTTGGCAAGGGCAAGCAATGCAAGCCGATCTGAGCCAACCTTTTTATTTGCAGGATGAATGCACTCTTTTTCGCCAATATCCATGATACAGGCCATCCCGACATTCGGAATTGACAATGACGCCTTCAATTGAACTTCACGGATAAATGCAGAGTTTAAACCTACAGGGCCATAATCAAAGGGGGCTATTTGGACAAAATAGAAAGGAAAATCGCCGATGCCCCACACCGAACGCCAGTTCTCTATCATACCCGGAAACAAACGGGCATACTGAGCAGTTTCATTTCTATTCGATTCGCCCTGGTACCAGATTGCACCTCTCATGCCGTAACCAACGATCGGATTGATCATGGCATTGTATAAAACTGTTGGCGTAACAGTTGGTACAATAGTAGGTACTTTTGATTCAGGGTTGCTTTGTTGGTTTTTATCGGGAAGTTTAACGAAATCGAATTTTTTGATCCACTCTTCACTCATCCATGGTTCAATCCGGCTACCGCCCCAGCTGGTATTGATCAACCCGATGGGGACCTTCAAGGTATTGTATAACATTAACCCATAATAATAGGCGGCAGCGCTGAAATTGCTCACATTTTCAGGTTCGCAACTCTTCCAACTTCCAATAACATCATCCTGTAACTCCAAATTTGCAACCTTTTTCACCGTAAATAAACGGATTGCAGGATTTGAAGAAGTTGCAATTGCCGCATTTGCCCCTGCAACAGGCTGAGAGTAAAAACCAAAACCCTTCATCGGCATTTCCATGTTCGACTGGCCGGAGCAGACCCAAACTTCACCAATCATTACATTTTTTAGTTTCACTGTCGTACCATCACTGATGGATACTTCAAATGGGCCACCGGCTGATGGCGTAGCGACTTTGAGTTTCCATTTCCCTTCACTATTGGTACGGGTAGAATAGCTTTTATTGTTCCACGAGGTGGAAACCCTTACAGTCGCATTTTTTGAAGCAATTCCCCATATAGCTGCTTCGGTTTTCTGCTGCAAAACCATGTTGTCGCCAAAAATTGCAGGTAATTTTACTTCAGCAAATACCTGGATTGCCGAAAAGGCCAGAACCACTAAGACGGCCAGAACAGAATTGAATGCACGTTTCATTTTGATTTGGATTTGATGTATATTTATTTATATTTTGCGAGCGATCTTATATTTCGAAATATTATTTCAACCGATTTGAATCAATTTTACTGATCCCAGTCGTCGGACCGGAAAGAAGAAACAGGCATTCCAGTGACACCATATAAATCGCCAACGACAAAATCTTTAAATGCATACCGCACAGCAACAGGTTGGGTTACTGAAAGCGACATAAGTACGATTTCGGGGCCAACAATTGAGGCTTTTGCCGGGAAAAAACGCTTGTCTGCCCCTGCCAATTCGAAACACGATAGTTCTTTGCCAAACGAAGTCAGGCCGGTAACCGCATGATCGAATGTCAGCCTTGCAACCCCTCCTGATACTTTCATTTCTTTAAATACCGGACTTTGACCGTAGATCCCTTTTATGCCATAGGTTTTCTCCAAGGCCAGGTAAGCCAGCCGATTGGAGCCGGCTTCCTTGTTGGACGGATGGATGATATTTTTTTCGCCAAGATCCATAATACAGGCCATGCCGATGTTCGGAAGGGAGGTGGAGGCTTTTAGCTGGGCTTCGCGCAAGTAGGCCGAACTGATTTCGGGTTGACCGTAGTCATATGGTGCAATCTGTATATAATAGAAAGGAAATTCGCCGATTCCCCAGATGGAGCGCCAGTTCTCGATGAGTCCGGTCATTAGTTTCACGTATTCCTTCGGTTCGCGACGATTCGACTCTCCCTGGTACCAGATGGCCCCACGCATGCCATAACCAACAATCGGATTGATCATCGCATTAAAAAGAACCGTTGGTGTTTGTATGGATAAATTTTCAACCGGCTTTTTCTCCGGAAGTTTCACCCAATCAAAATTTTTCAATCCATTTTCGCTGATCCAGGGTTCGATACGGCTACCGCCCCAACTGCTATGGATCAGACCAACCGGAACGTTGAGTACCTTGTGCAGCATCAATCCAAAATAATAGGCGGTGGCGCTGAACCCATATACATTTCCCGGAGTACACAATTGCCAGTCACCAGTGACATCGTCCAGTGGTTCCAGACTACTGGTTTTTTTTACAGTGAATAGCCGGATATTGGGATTGGATGACAAGGCAATTGCTTCAGCCGACCCTATTACAGGTTGGCTTCTGAGACCTCTCATAGGCATTTCCATGTTCGATTGTCCCGAGCATACCCAGACTTCGCCAATAAGCACATTTTTAAGTTTGAGTGATTTTCCATCGCTGATGGTAATTTCATAAGGTCCTCCGGCTATCGGCGTGGCCACTTTCAGTTTCCAGTTTCCATCACTCCCTGCACGACAGGAATAAATTTTATTGTTCCACGAGGTGGTAACTTTTACCGTTGCATTTTTTGATGCAGTTCCCCATATCGCTGCTTTGGTCTGCTGCTGCAAAACCATGTTGTCGCCAAAAATTGCAGGTAACTTTACTTCGGCATAAAGGGTGCCGATGGTAAAAACAAGCACAATTAACAATGTTGCTATAGAAGAAAGGAATCGTTTCATATTTTATATAATTAATTGATTACAATATTGCTTTATCTTTCTATTGATCGTTCCAGCATTTTGACATTTAGAAAAAGCCCCCAAACGTTCAGTTTACATAAGCCTTAACCTGATGTTTTCCTGACGGTAACATCACATACTTTTGCGATTCGTCCTTTTTTATTTGAAGCTCTTTACCATCGCTATTCTGAATAGACTTTATGTTTTCCGGAAGCATCAATTTTCCGCTGCCATTACAGGGAACCGATATCTTTAACTGAATCTGACCTTCGGGTTCCCTCTTCCACGCAATTGAGGCCATCCCGTGAATCGATTCATATTCCGCCTCTGCGTGATTTATTTTAGCAATAAAATTTGGGGAAAAGATTATTTCAGCGTATCCGGGAACTTTGTAATTGACATTGATTCCTGCAACATAACGGATCAGAAAATTATCGACAAAACCCAAAAAATGATGTATATGCGAGTATTTATCCTGCCAGAATTCCCACAAGGATGTTGCCCCGTTTTTCAGCATAAAACCGTACCCGGGATAAGTCGGGTTAATGGCTACCTTGTACGTTAACTCCGAAAGGTTGTTCTTCGGCAACATTTCCCATAAAGCATATCCTGTAAATATTCCGCCATAAAAATGAAAATCCCTGTTGACCTGGATATCCTGGAGCAATTGTTCCATGACTTTATCCTTATGTTCAGGTTTTACAATCTCATTTTGCAGTGCCATGGCGTTTATTCCCTGCCTGTAATCCGAGGGGGTTATCCCAACAAACCGGACATTCACTTTATCGAAACAATAGGTGTAAATAGCCTCCCTTACCTGTTCTGCCTGTTTGCTAAATTCAGCAGCATCTTCTTTTTTATTCAATACCACAGCCATTTGCGACAAACGTTTCAAAACAAGATAAAAATTCATGGTGGAATATACCTCCGATCCTTCATCCGACATATTTCCAAAAGGGGAACACCAATCGGCCAGTCCGTCGGTAAAAATCCCGCTTTTATCCTTTACACCATTTAATTTCCATACTGCCTGTGAAAACAGCTTCATTTTGTCCCAATATTGTTCGAACAAACGGGTGTCTCCGTAATAGTTGTACATATACCAGGGAATATGGACGCAGGCAGAGGCCCACAACGGGGATGCCACTTTGGGATAAATAGTTGCCGGGGCCGGTGTAAACGTTGGTATCCGCCCTTCAGCATCCTGGGTATCGAATATGTCGCGGGTATACTTGGTCATTAAGGCGGCCAAATCGTAGTTGGCCATGCCAAATTCCATTCCGGTTACGGCATCACCCATCCAGCCATTTTTCTCGCGGTGGGGGCAATCGGTCGGGATGCTATGCAAATTAGATATCAAGGATTTGGTACAAATGCGGTGAATGGCGTTGAGTGTCGTATCGGAGCTGGAGAATCTGCCAACCTGGGCAACGTCGGAATTCACCTGACAAACCTCAATATCATTTTTAGTCAATACACCCGGGTATCCTAAAATGTTGATATACCGGTACCCTTTGTAAGAAAAATGACATTCGGCAATTTCGTCTTTCACCCCTTTGGCAACATAGGCCATTTGCTGATAGCCTCCCGGTTGGCCATGGTCCCTGGGATCTTCGTTCTCCCCATAGTATATCCCAATTCTTGTACCTTTGGGCGCATTTACTTTCAAACGGATCCATCCCGCCAGGTTCGCGCCTGCATCGGCCCAATATTCCCTGTTTCTCTTTTCAACCTTAATTACAGCGCTCCTTTTAACAATCCTGATTGGTTCACAAAGCTGGGCTTTCAACGCTCCGCCAGGTGAAGGGGCTGATACTACCTTGTCCCAGGACGAATCGTTAAAGCCGTTCTTATTCCAACCGGGAATCTCTTTTGTGGCATCGTACAGTTCGCCCATGTGCGGGCAATCGTAAAGAATTGGCCCACCGGTTATTTTCCAGGTCAAATCACTCACGATATTCTCTTCTGTACCATCGGTATAGGTAATCTTAAACAGGCACATCAATTTAGGCTGACCGATGTAACCCTCCTTTTTGTAAAATCCCCAGTGATCTACGGCCAGCATGCCATAATTTCCGCGGCCCAGCATAACGCCAATCGTATTCTCTCCTTTTTGTAAATTTCCAGTTACATTGTATGCCGTGTAGAGTATCGTTTTTTTGTAGTTGGTCCAACCCGGATCGAGCTGATGATCGCCAATGCGTTGGCCATTGATAAATAGCTCATTGTACCCTATTCCGCTAATAAATGCCCTGGCGTTTTTGATCTCTTTGTTTGCCTTGAACCCTTTCCGGTACAAGGGTGCCGGATCGTAAGGATTGTCATGGAAATGGTACCTTTCCCACATCGACATCCGTGCACCAAAGTAACTTGGCAAGTACCATTCGGTACATTGCAGCTCGGCGACTTTGCGTTTCCACCAGTCGGTTTCCCATTTTTCCTGGGTTCTCCATGCGATCCACTGCGCCCCGCTCCAATCCTGCGGATAAAAAAGACCGGTGGAGAAGGTTGCCGTTTCACTCCATGCTGAAGCAACCCTTTTTTTATCCCAAACCATCACCTTCCAAAAATAGTCGGAAGCAGCCTTCAGTGATTTTCCTTTATAAACGATATGAATACTTTGAGGAGAATTTTTTTTGCCCGAATCAAACATATCCCCGAGGTTCTTTTCAATATTCTCCTTGCTGGATGAAACGATGATCCGGTAACCTGTTTGAAACTGCCCTGTTTCATCGGATTTAAGCTTCCAGTAAAACCTGGGATCCGGCATATCGATCCCCAGTGGATCCTTTAAATATTCGCATCTAAGCCCCACTGCCCCAATTTGTGCCAATCCTACCCATCCAATTGAGACAAAGGAGGCTAACAGAAACACTTTTCTAAGTATCATAAATTAAATTATTAAATAGCTTATTGTTAGATAGATAGACAGTTTTCTGAAAGTAAAATCATGGAACATTCACCAACTCATTGCCTTCAAGATTCCAAGCATCAGATACCAGTCCTTTGGTCAAATTAATTTCAACCTTGGTAGATTCTCCTGGGTCGAGCCAGAAGTAATTATCCGATGCAATAAATTTATCCGCCTTTCCGGGAACTTGAAGATTAACGCCAACAGCAGGAAATTTGCCGGTATTCTTTATTGTTGCTTTACTCCCATTGGTTGCTAAGGACAAGGAGGTCCTGGGCAGGTTAAACAAACTTCCTTTCTGTTTTTCAAAATTCATATAGTAAAATGTCCTGAACAGTAATTTACCATCGGCATGAACCTCTGAAACAATCAATAACGGAGAGGTTTTGGTTTGTTCGGATGAAAGGGTTAATTCGCCAAGCTTATCAACATTTTTAGGATTCCCCTTTCCTGAAAATTCCTTGACGCTAATCTTGTTTAGTTTCTGATCGAATGTTCGGATATTTACTTTCCATGCCGATTCCTTTAAATCAAGGTTATCATCCAGCAAAAACACCGGCAATGATACGTTTTGTCCATACATATCGGTATGTTCAAAAAGGATAACGGAGGCTATCGGGGAAAAGGTGTCCTGGATAAAGTAATGCAAGGGTTTTGCAGCGCCATACCAGTCGACGCACGACCAGGAAACAGCGGGATAATTATCGTTCATTTTATAATACAAGGCTCCCGAGCAATCCGGCCACCTGGTACGGGCGCGCTCCAGCGTATGCCGGACAGCTACCACCTGTGCCAATTGCGATCCGGTAATTAATTGGTCCAGATTGTCATTGGGCATCAGATATCCGGAATATTGGTTAAGTCTCTCCATCTCCATTGCTGTGCCAAAGATGGGTGTATGATGGACGAGGCTTTTTGTCGTATCGGGTGGCCACTTCATTTTTTCGGCCTCCGGCAGGTATCGCATAACAGATTCTTTTACCGGAAAGGCAGCAATACCGAATTCGCCCCAGAAGCTCGAAGTCATGTTCAGGTTGTAGTCAAGATGGGCCATTTTCCACCAACAGTAATAATTGTGGTTGCTTCCACCAAAGGGCTCCCCTCTGTGAAATGGCCGGGTACCATCCAGCTCAATGCTTTTTCGTCCCATCATATCGATTGCTTTTCCAAAGGGATTTGGCGATTCATTTCCACCGCCATACATCGCCAGTGAGGGATGGTTCCGGATGCGCAGTGTATTTAATTCTATGGTCTCCTGCAATACATCAAATGGCTGGGTTTCATGACTGTTCCAGGCTGTGGGCCACTCCTGCATGATCATGATGCCGTATCGGTCGCACAAGTCATAAAAATCATCTGTTTCAGGCATTCCGCATCCCCAGGCCCGCATCATCTGGATATGCTGCAGTTTAGCAAGTGAGAGAAAACGGTCATATCGTTCGCGCGTAAAATCCATCAGCGGATCCATCGTACACCAGCCATTCCCTTTCATAAAATGTGGTTTCCCATTGATAACATAGGTCCAATTATATTTATCAGGGTAAGGTCCGCCGGGTAGCGGGGCCATTTGAATGGTGCGAATTCCAAAAGTGGATTTGTAGAAATCCGATGATTCCCCACTTTTCGGGACAAACGAAACTTTTAATTGATACAGATTTTGTTTGCCCATATCGTTGGGCCACCAGAGCTGCGGATCTTTAATGGTAAAGGCAAAATTCAGCGTATCAATAGCTTTCCCGGAAGATATGTCGTATTCAAAGGATTGTTCGTTTCCTTTGAAATTGTCCGGAATAGCAGAAACCTTTAGCTTTCCGTCTATTTTAGCTGAAACAGCTTTAAGAACAACGCCCAGGTTCATCAAACCATTCGTGCTTTTTGTGGCGATAAACGGATGCTCAATCGCAACACCGGCCTGATTTTGAATTTTAACTGTTCTCCAAATTCCTAAGGATGGAATTTTTGAATAATGCCATCCATAAACACAATTGAATACAACTGTTGATGTCCAGGTCCTATTATCACCCCTTCTGGTTTTTTCATAAATCTGAGGAATAGGCATTAATTCCACAATAAGTTCATTTTTTCTCTTCAGGATTTTTGAAACATCGAAAGCAGGCCCCCCGAACATTCCTTCATGATTGCCCAATTTTATGCCATTAAGCCAGATAGAGCATTTATTGGCTATCCCATCAAAGATCATTCTTGGGATATTTAAAGGTTGATCAACAAGAAATTCCTTTTTATACCACCACGTCTTATAACTGTACTTTTCCGCAATGGAATCGTTTCTTCCGAAATAGGGATCGGGAATAATCCCTGCTTTCCATAGCGCAGAATGGACACTACCCGGAACAATAGCAGGAATTGGATTGCTCCATTTGCTATTTAACCGCTCTTTTTCATTCCCTCCCTCAATCAGTTGCCACTCTCCGTCGAGGATAATATTTTTCAGGGAATTTGCATGATTGAGCTTTCTCTCACTTAAAATTACTGAAATACCCTTTTTGTCAAATGGCGCCTGACCAGCTTGAAAACTGGCAGAATCAATTTCATCCAGTGATTTTATCTTCTGGGCATTGACTGAGGTGACTGCCAAAAAAAAGATTAAAACTAAATAGTCAAACTTCTTCATAGTTAAGCATACCTAAATTCAAATTTTTGAGATAAAGTAATCCTTTCGGCTTCTCCCTATTTTGTCCTGATTTTGCTACCCGAAAATGCAAAATACATAATGTACAGGTAGGCAGGAAGACAAACAAGGTAAGCAACCTTGTGGGATGCAACATCGGCAACGTAACCGAATAAAAGGGGCAGGAATGCGCCGCCAATAATCCCCATTACCAGGAAAGAAGAGCCCATTTTGGTAAATTTGCCCAAATCGGCAATAGCCAAAGGCCATATGGCCGGCCACATCAAGGCATTGGCCAGGCCCAGCAAGGCAACAAGATAGATGGAAACCCCTATTGGTAGCAATACGATCATTAGGGTTACTATAATACCTGTAAGTGTGGAAAGAAACAATGCCATGCCCTGACTGACAAATTTCGGAATGAAAAGCGCCCCAATCAAATAACCAAGCACCATTGCGGCCGATACAAACCAGACATAATTTTGTGGGGAAGGCAAATTCAAGATGGTGGCATAGTCATTAATCGTTCCCAAAGCGATGTATTCAACTCCGATATCGAAAAATATGGCAAAAACTCCCAACAGAAGATGTGGAAATTGAAAAATACTGGTTTTGGAAGCCGCGTAAGAAGAAGTCTCCGTGTTATCCTCCTCTTCACCAACGGCCAATACTTCTGGAAGGGGCGCAAAATAGTATAAGAATCCCATCACTACAAGCACTGCAGTTATAATGTAAAACGGAAGGATCGTATCTTCAATATGAACATTTGACAGGTCCATAAATACTGCCAGCATCAATGAAGCAACGGCATAAAAAGTTTTACTGCAAATTCCCATGATGGCGATACGGCTTGCAGCGCTTTCAGGCGGGCCTAAAATTGTAACATAGGTATTTACGGCGCCGGTCAGCAGGGTTTGGCCCATCCCGCTGATGAACAAAGCCAGAAGGAGCAATGGGAAACTGATCATTTTTGCAGCAGGGGCAATCAGGTAAAAACCCATTGCCATGATCAGGAAGGCAATGATCATCCCCCCCTTGTATCCAAACTTTTTAATGATTGCCCCGGAAGGAAGACCGAAAACCACAAAAGAGAGGAATGTCGCAGTCATCACCAGGTACGACATGGTAATTGAAATATGGAATGCCTCCTTTACAAAAGGAACAAAAAATGCATTGATCCCAAGGGCGAAGCCGAGTACTGCGAACATTGATCCTATTAACATCATAGGAACAATCAAGGTTTTTTTGTCATTCGTCATGGTAAGTTTAATTTTTATTAAGCGTTTGGTTGTTTATAAAGATTTACAATTTATTCAAAATTGGCGACAGTCAATAGGCAACATGCGGAAGTGGAAAAACAACCAGTGACTTATGATCAATCACCTTCTTTAATCATATATTCTGTAGTTATTAAAACACGAAGTTCGGTTTCAGGGGCAAGGGTATTGGAACAACCTCCACAAGCTTCTATTTCCATAAACCCCGATGGATCACAGTAAATACTCAGCTTTGTTCCCCTATGGGATGGAAGTTGTTCGGGAGGGGCATCGGCAATATCAATATACCTTTGTCCGGCAGGTAAGGCCCCGGAATGTCTTTTTACGCTAAAATCCTGACAGCTAATAAATTCTATCCATGGAATATTTTTCCCAAGTCCCAGTTGAAAGCGAAAATCTGTTTGAGTCTCCACAACATATTTGTTTCCCGACATTCCTCTTAGTGCACTGCTGCATGCATACATATCATGAATATCATCTGCCAATGGCGGAGGCATTATGACTTTGCACCCTGAACCTGAGTCGAACTGGCACAATGACCATGGGGCTAAACTGAACTCGTTGTTATCCAGTGTTTTGATACCTATGTAACGGATTATTTCCGTAACATTCTGGATTAGGGAGCTGCCAATATGTTCAATTTCTATGTGACGTTCAAATTCACAAGGAATGCCAAGCTGACGGTTATTGACCAGATCAATTTCAGCCCTGATCACGGTTTTGTTTTCCGATTGCACTACAACATCCCATACCGCCCCTGTAATTGCCGGGGGGACCCTCCATTTACCAGGGCCATATGCGTACCCGAAACAGGTACCTTCAGGGGCAGGCCATAAGGCATCGCCCCCCGGATTGTGATAAACATCCCTGTTGCTGCGGTTCAGAATGGCAGAGGGCACTACCCTGTTGAGTACCTTGTTGTTGACCACAGTAAATAGCCGGCCTTCCAGATCCAATGCGGCAATAACACCGTTTTCAGGAGTACCTGTTACGTGTACCCTGCGGTGCGCATGCCTCATCAGATCAATTAGTGTATCTCCGGTCATCGGTTATTTGCCCATTCGTTTTTTTAGATCTTCCAAAATGAATTTTTTGGCCTTGTTTGCATAATCCATATTGGCTTTGACGGCAGATTGCGCATACCATTGCTTCCCATTGAAACGTTTCATATCCACTCCTTCAGGTGCAAAGGCCATCATTAAAGATGTTTCCTGTTCCCCGGCATGGTCTATCGGCCAATGTTTCTGGGCTTCCCCACTCATAAAAGGTTCCACCCGTATCCAACTGAATGGATCGGAACCGGCTTCATGTTCTTCATAGTAATTGGCGGAGGCCGTATCTTCTCCCCACCAGCCATCGCCTTTTTGATTCTCTATGAAGGCAAATATTTCCTGTTTGGCTGCCAACCTAAAAGCCAGGTCGGTAGGCATGCCACTTACAAAATTTTCACTCTGGTGGTGAAAGAATACATATATATTGCGGAATCCGATTCGCAGCAGATTATAGAATAACTGGCGAGCAAACTTGTTTAATGTTTCGGCGTCAATATGCATGCCCCCTTTACGTTCCGGGCCAGCAACAGCATAAGAACCGGCGCCGTAATAAAATGGTGGAAGTATGACCAAATCCATCTCTTTTTCGAGCATTTCCAAAGCCCCCTGAACGACCAGGGTATCAACACCGGTGTTCAGGTGCTCGCCATGGTATTCCAAAACACCCAACGCCAAAGCAACCGGCGTATTTTTATCAATAGCCTCCCGGATTTGATCCGGAAACATCATCTCGTAACGCATAATTATTTTCCTTTCTTATTAGTTAATTGAATTAGATCTCAATAATTTTCATGAATTTTGATGAAAGCAACTCTACGCCTCCCTCTTTGACAATAACGCCATTTTCCCAACGAAGTCCAAAGTCGGGTTCGTAAAAGAAAGTATCGACCTGGAAGGTCATGTTCTTTTGCAACCCGTAGTCTGATGTAGATTCCATCCAAGGCTGCTCAACCTCCATCATACCGATGGAGTGGCAGGGGCCGTAAAGCATCTGTTTTTCAAAACCACGCGATTTAACCCATGCTTCATAATCTTTCACAACTAAACCTGCAGGTTTTCCGGCAGCCATCATGTCAATCGTCTTTAGATGGGCCTCCAGGCCAAACTCGACAAGCTTTCTCTTCCGTTCAGGCAAAGGCCCTATGGAGATAGGTAACCCAACACTTGATGAATATCCGCTGACACGGGCCCCAATATTAAGCTGGATTACCTCGTTGGCAACAATTTTATTATGGGTCGGCCTGGAAATGGCGTTATTGGTAGATGCCCCGCAGAAGCAATACAAAGAGTGTCCTTCGTACTCCCCGCCATGCTTGTAAATTTCACGCTGGGCTATGCCAATAACCTGAAGTTCAGTCATGCCCGGTTTTATTTCGTTAATAATTGCTTCCACCGCCAATTCAGCGATAGCATATGCCTTGCGCATGCATTCCAGTTCATTCTCGCTTTTCACATAACGTAGCGGAAGGAAGGTCGAATCGGCCTTGACAAGTTCAACTTCCGGAAATTGTTCTTTAATGGAAGTAACCACAGGCAGCGGTGTTATCGCCCAGCCGACTATACCCAGCTTTTTAATATTGCCATTTGGTGCGTACCTGGCAACAATGTCTTTGTAAGTTGTAAAAACCATTCCCGGGCATTCCGGTTCGGCCGACTCACGGTATTCGACCATTTTCTCAATGTTCTTAAAAACACTGCGGTGAGCGGCATAAATCTCACTTTCAGGTCCCACAAGCAAGACAGACTCTCCCTCTGCCGGAACAAATACTGCCGAAGCCTCAAATGTTGGCCAGTACTCGCTCAGGTACCTTACATTGGCCATGTCCGACTCACTGGCGTGAACCAGGCAGGCATCAAGACCTGCAGCCTTGATGTTTGCCTGAAATTTTGAAATACGTTCGTAAAACTCCTTTTCTGGAATTGTGGTTGTGTTCATAACTTCTCTTTTAAACTTATAATCAATATTTTAAAATATGTTCCTGTAACTGAATATCCTATTATTGCCAAACGGTGATCATGTATGTCGATTTACTCACTTCTTTGAGTCCTGGTAAGACCGGATGTCATCCTTAAATCATCTCCCACAATCCTGATAATTTTTACGCCTCCGGGGGGGACTTCAACGTTGAAAGAGTTGGTTTTATTATTTTTTGAAACCACTTTCATCCCAATCAGTTCGGTAATATTTATTGCCCTAATATCCTTAAGTGCCACCTCAACCTTAGCAGTTTTAGAATTGTCGAGTACCTGTTCCCTGTTGGTGAATTTTGTCACTCCGTTGTTGTTGATCAGGTAAAGCAGCCACCCATTGGAAATCTTGTTGAGTCCATACTCAATGTCACCTCTGACTTCCAGAGGCAAAACCTCTCTAACAATTGATTTGAGAAAATATTCGATGAATGGGAACGTTTTCCCGTAGACCATACTTTTCAACACATTTCCTTCCTGGTTTTCCATATTGTTCATGGGCACCATGCAGTCGATGGTGGACAGCACTACATTCCCCTTACCATAGCTGTTCTTGCATGCGAGCAGGTTTCCGTCGGCATCCTTCAAAAGCGGCGTAGCGCCTTTCAGCACGACTGCCTCACACTCGTAGTCCTCATGAAGACCGAACGAATTATCATCAATCAGCGAACTGACCGGGCTTTTTACATGAATGGAATTGGAAAGGAGCTCGTTGGTCCTTTTTATGCCCATAAACTCATCAGGAAAAAACTCGTTGACCTGTTTGATATTGAGCAATAGCGTTCCTCCGTTTTTCACATACTCCATCAGCCGATCAGCAAGGGCTTTGTTTTTGGGATAGCTCCCCAGCATGACGGCGACCTTGTAGTTGTTCAATACGTTAAGTGCTACCGGCTTTATAGGTGTGTTAGGTTCAATTACATCGAAAATATCTCCATAAGGGCCGTTGCTGAGCGCCCCCTCATTACCTTTTTTGTTCACGGGCGAATGCGGCACAATGGTGAACATGAAGGCGTCAATCATCCAGTCGGGCCGCTCATAGTTGAATATCTCCCACGATTTTCCACCATAATTCGGGTAGCCTTGTTCAAACGGGACAAGCAAAGCTACCGGGGCATAACTGGCGCCTCTTTCAGGGTTTTTTCGCGTGAATTCAAACCAGTTTTCCCACACCTTCCCATAAGGAGTGGAGAGATCCCACATCGGGTTTCCGCCCTTCCTGGTCTTACCTACATAATCCCACCATTGCTCGAGACAAACATACCTTGGGCCACTCAGGTAAGCCAGGAACAGACGCCTGTCAATTAAAGAGGGGGACATGCCATACCCAGGGCCTTTCATACCCATGTTGTTACCGGGCATACTTTGTTCAGGCTTGGTAATCCGGTATGTGGCGTAGTTATTATTGGTGAATTTGCCCTCATCATCGTATCCATTGTAATAAAAAGCGATGTACCACATCCAATCCCGCTGGTATTGGCGGGACGCTCCCCTCGCGGAGAAGAGCCCCATCTGATGTCGATAATGTGGACCATCTTCGCCGCCTCGGGTATTTGTTGTCTCCCTCGTTAGCACCCCTTTGCTGGCTTCCCCGAAAATATGGTCCAGAAAATGTGATTCGCTCATGTATCCTACCTTTTCGGCGTCATTGAAGAAATATTTTATGCTCGTATCGCACACTTTTAACATCTGTGCAGTCAATTCTTCCCTGTTTTTAGGTTTGGGGAATTCCCGCTCAATGATTTTCATGAATTCATTGTCACCGTCTATTGGTTTCTCATACTTCCTGCGCCAAGGGGCATATTGAACAAAACCATTATCCGTCTCCGCGTTGATGAAGCCCATGAAATTTGGATGGGACAGTTTCCATTTGTTGTAGGCAACCAGATCAAATTCAAAGTTTTTTATCAACCTGTAAAAAGGCCGTATGGTGGTTGGCATGACAAAAAAGGGAGCATTGGGCCGTTTTTCAATTAATTTGGTAAAGACATCAGGTTCCATGGCCGCCATTGACACCTTGTTCGAACCAGGAACTGTAATACTTTGATTCCAGTACAATATTCCACTTTCCCTGAACAAAGGTTTGGACTCCACCTTCCGCAAAAAAGGGTTGTCATTATCAACGAAAAAGTCAGGCTCAATACGATCGGTTTGCAACAGGTGCCAAAAGTCCTTGCCCATGATTTGGCGAGGTTGCCAATCCTTGCTAACATCGAAATCTTTTCTTGCAACAAGAATATCTTTTCTCATTTCAACCTTTCCTTGTGAAAAGGCCTGGATAGCCGTTGCAAGACATATTCCCAGGATTAACAACTTTATCATATCAATTATCAATATTATGCTTCATTTAAAAATCACTTATCTACTTGACTCCAACATTATTTCCCTTTACTGATTTGCCTCAGGTTTATATGGAACATATTCAGAGCTGACAGGCCATTCCTGTTCTCCGTTAAAGATTGGGCCGTCAAAAACATTTAAGAAATAAAAGGTGACTCCGTCAGGTAATTCAGCCGATACTTTACCGTCTTTAAACAAGGCGGGAAGTGTTTTCCAAATCTGCCTGGGATCTGGACCGGTATCGCAAGTATAGCACAACTCAGCCTTTAGAATTGGACGGGCAGCGTTAACAGAGGCACTAACCAGCTTGCCATGACATTCAGTTTTGCCAATTGCTGGTAATGGTTCGCCATCTTTAACTACATGGTCTGCAAAACGACGATTGATAGAATAAATTTGTCCTTTCTCGCCGTGTTTAAGTCCAACAACAAGACTGGAGACTGGACTGTTTCCACAGATATTAACCGAATACTGCCAGTTTTGGTTCGTGAAGTGAATGTCTGTTGTTCCTTTCACCCAAAGGGTTGGAATCCTGATCGAAGCTATAAATCTGCCCGGATCCCACCACCGCATCTTAGCCTCAGAGGTTTCAAAAACTGAACTGTAAATGATCACCCCGAATTTGAAGCGGCTATCGATAGCCGCAGCGATGCTGGCATGAACTCCGCCCCACGATGCACCAACAACACCAGTCTTTTCAGGATTGACCCCGGGTAAAGAGCGTATCAGTGAATGTGCCAGCACTATCTGGGCAATGGAGTGATATTGCCACGATTCGTCCCTGTTGGTAAAATTCTCACCCATTGTCCAGCCTCCGTCAAGATGTGGACGTTCTTCCCATTTTACACTCAAATGGGGAAGATTACCATAGAGATCCATCGAAATAGCGGCGTATCCCCATGAATTCCATATTTTGACAAAATCAGCAAACGCAGTACCGCCACCTCCATGAACCAATACAACAGCCGGCCAGCCACCTGGAGGAACAGGTCCGGACGGAAGGCTATAATAGGCGAACACCTTTGTGGGTTTTCCCAAAAAAGGAACACTTTCATAGAGCAAGGCATTAACCCCGGGAACCTGATACGCCGAGTATTTCTCTGCAGAAAAGGTTATGGGAACACGATAAAGTTCGTCGAGGTTCCAAATCCCTGTTCCGGCTATTGTATCCCTCTTTTCTTGCGAAAAGGACAAGAAAGAGGCAACAATACAAATTCCTATGGTTATTACTTTTTTCAAGGCAGTAATTACAATTTAGAGGTCCTGATTTTTAAGGATTGAAGTGGAGGCAATTTATTCTTCAAAAACCACCAAAGAGTACCCTTTGCATAGGGGTACAGTTACATGAATATATCCATCAGATATGTTAAACGGCAAAGATTTCTTTTCAGGCGCCAGATAGACTTTTCTGGGTGATTTCCCATCATTGCGAAGGGAAATTTTAACATCATGCAGATCTATCTGATCCTCGATAATCTGAGTCTTCGTTCCCCTAAGCTCAGGAACATATGAAAGGAGGTGTACCATTTTCCTCCCGGGCTGTTCAGTGACAAATACCCGGCCGAACGAAGGCAGTTTTTCGTATCTGATCAATGGCTGAGGCAGAAATTTGTTGAGTACATTGCCAAAAACCGTCCTTAGTTCAACAGGCGCCTGAACGGCGTAACCCGCGAATATCCTGTGACTGAAATGTGCCACTTTCCCATTGATGGTCAAAGCAGGTTTATCAGTAACTTTATCTGGAGGATTGTAATAAAAGGCATACTCCCCGTCCCATATACGATTAAAATAGGGTTTGATAAGACTGGCCTCAACGCTGGTTCCTGGTAATGGTACGGCTTCAATTCCGGAAGAATAAAGTGAGATCGGCATGTCAGGAAGATCTTTGTTGAAATTTTTTCCAACAGCAAAATAAGCAGGATCGAAATCACACTCTTTTTGAAATTTTATGCCCCACTCCTTTTCAAGCACAAATTGTTTCAAATCCTTGTCGAGACCTGAACTTCCACTGGAGATAACAGCTTTCCCTGCAGCAATATGGGCCTTCACACGACGGGTTATCTCTTCATTGAAGATGACATCGTCGGGGATTATTAATATCTTATATTTGCTCCAATCAGAAAACTCATTGACGACATCGAATTGCTGTTTCATTTCAGTAAGCATACGCACTGCACTTTTAATCAACTTATTATGTCCAATCCTTACTGAAGTTTCAGAAGAAACAACGGCTATTTCCGTTATATTTTTCGCTTTATCGTACCATGGCTCCATGGTTTGAAGTTCTTTGTAGATCTTCTCTATTCTGTCCAGAACAGCATTTTCAAGATCACCTCGCGGATGGAAATGACCTCCGATATTGGGTCTCATGCCATTTGCCAGACCGTAAAGCAATTCAGATTTGATGGCGGCCTCAGGACGCAATCCCCCAAAATCGCCCCAATCGTAAAAGCGCCCATTCATATTCATAATAGGCTTGTCGCCCAGGGTACGCATAAAATGTGACAATACTGGCAGGTATTCATAGCCCCATCCGGCAGTTGGCAAATCTTCGCATTCCAACCAAGTTCCGATTTCCGACTGATCTTCAAAGGAGACCCCGTTGAAATAGAGCTGAAAATTCGGATTAATGGCCCTGGCCGCTTTTGCAATATCAGTCGACATGCGGAGAGCCGAAGACTCGGAGAATTTCACAACTTCACTCTGTTTGCTCCAATCAATCCCTTTTTCTTTCATCTCCTTTACGCAAATCGGGCATATACATGGATATCCCACCAAACAATCGATAAAAAATCCGGATACAGGATAATTGCGGGCAATCTCTTCAACCATCGCGATAAGGTGATCACGGTAGGGTGAGTTGTAACACATGGTCCGGACAAATGGGGTAAAGTGAGGCTCCCGGATTTCCCGGCCATCAAAATAGAGCGTAGTCCAGTCGCGGTGTTGTATACCCTCCGCACTGCTGATACCGCCATTTATATAGGCAATCAGGGCAATGTCTTTCCGCTTGCATGCATCAGCCAGCTTGCCAAACAGATCATACTTTAAGGAAGGGTGTTTGATGCCTATTTTTGTATCATAATAGGCCATACCGAGGTTACACCGGGCATGAAATGTCAGTTGATCGACACCGCAACGTTTGATACGGTCGGTGAAGGCATCAGCATCAAAATTAGCGCCGACATCGGGAATGGCCGGCATGGTATGGTTATCATAAAACAGGCAGTACTTCGGTTGGTGTACTTTAACCGGATCCTTTGCCCCAACAGGTTCGCCTTGCAATGAAGAATGCAAAGTAGCCGTCAGGCAAATCAGCATCACTATTAATCTTCTCATAGGTTTTTAATTTAGTTTTTCATGTTTGGTAATATTTATCGGATCAAGGCCGTTGCGCACCAGAGTACAGGAGCTTGTCCGTGCAGGTCGCCCACGATGCGTTTTCGTTTCATGTAATGCTCACGGCTGTTTTGAATGTCAGTCCCTTCACAAACTTCGGTCTGGTCGTCATCCTGATTGATATAGCTGATCAAAGCCAACCATCCTTTACGGGCAGCCGTTCCATAGATTTTTTTATCAAGCCAGCCATTTTTAACGCCTGTTATCATGGCATAGGTGAACATGGCGGTTCCTGAAGTTTCCTTCCAGGCTTCCGGATCGTCAATAATCTGCCGCCACATGCCATCGGGTTCCTGGTATTTCAGTAGCGCTGCCATCATCTTTTTGTAACCGGTTAGGATTCGCCCCTTTTGTGGATCATTTTTTGGAAGGCTGCGAAGGATTTCGGCCATACCGGCAGCCATCCATCCATTGCCGCGTGCCCAACTGAATTTAGCTTCCGGCGAATGATAAAACAATCCGTTGTTCAACTGAATAGTATCCAGGTAAAGCACCATTTCCCTGGCTGCCCTGTCAATGTATTTTCTATCGCCAGTAGCCCTGTATGCCTGTGCCTGAACGGTTGTAATCATGAACATGTCATCAATCCAGATACGGGTTTGCCAGGTATACCCCTGATCGGCCCAAAATTTTTCACTGGGCTTCGCATTTTCCGGAATCGTCCATTGCGCATCTGCATACAACAATCCCAGATCCAGGTACTTTTGCTGCCCGGTTTTCAAATACAATTCCAGTGGCACCGATCCAAACACGCAAAAATCTACATGATTGGGTTTCGGCTGAAGGTTTTTTTCCGCGTCAAACAAAGGTAAAAACCGGTTTTCGAGCTTTTTAAACAAATCTTCGTTTTTCGTTACATTGGCAAACCAGAGTCCACCAAGCCAGGTGCATACCTCGGGATAAGGAATGAAGGTTGGGGGAATTTTCGGATGGGTATCCCCAGACCGGGAATGCTGGGTTATCAGAAATTTTCCGGCAATACGGTTCCCTATTTCAACAGGAGAGGTTCCCTTGGCCCAGGTTTTCAGGTCGTAGCTTTTGGGTTGCGCATTGCTGCCAATGGCTAGAACCAACATTATCAGTATCGGCAATATTCGCTTCATTGTTGAATCAATTTTTTGTTAAAAATGGAGTATGGAGCAATATAATTAACATTTTTAATCAGCAGACCAAGGTTACAAAAATGTACTTTGTCCATGTAGAAATATTTTATCTATAAATAACACAATATTGACTTACTACTGCTCCGGAAATTAACTATTTAATTATTTATTTACTTAATACATTGGTTATTTATTTGACATTTTTACAAACATGAATTCAATTATTTATTTAAAAAATGATTCAAGATTACTTAATTTCGATTTATTTTTTTAGAAATATTTTACCTTTGAATCACACAATTTTGACATGCAACCCGTCTTTCAAAAAATAGAAACAAATATCGACCTTTCATTCTGTGTAGAGCATGCGATATTCCATACTTTACTGATCCTCTTCAGTTTCATCCCGATATTGAGATTCTGCTCATTATTGAAGGTACTGGGACATTGTTTGTCAGAGATTCAACAAGTAATTTTGGTCCGGATGATCTGTTAATGATTGGACAAAATGTCCCTCACGTATGGTTTAGTGATCAAAAATGGTACTACCTTGCCCTCCTATACCAACTACTGCAGCAATAATACGATCATTGGTTCCTTTGATTGAAGCATAAGATTTTGAACTGAACCCCATGCCTCCAATGAGTATTCCGGTAGTTCCTATTCCGCATTTCTTAATAAAATTTCTTCTTTTTGTCATCTCAATTAATTTTTTTTGGAAACAATTAATTCTTGAATTATTCAAGATCATATAAATCGTAATTATGAAGGGCTGATGGTTTATGTCTTGGACCTATTGGCCGCAGCTCACATTTCACTAATTTTCAACTCTTAATTCGCATTAGTTGTTATATCGATAACGATACCATTTTGACCCACCATTCCATTCCAGTTAATTTTAATTCTCTTTTTCCATTCTGGACCTGTTCTGATCCAGGTCTGAGAAACCCCATTAACTGTAATAATAGGGGAACCTGAATGATCTTTGATATAAATAGCCGTTACATTTATTTCATTTTCCGGTTTGAAAATTATAGTTCGATCTTCGAAAGTGCTCCCTTTTTCGAGGCAGCTTATGGTTCCATTCCCTTCTGCTGAAATGAAGTACCCATCAGTTAACCTGTGATTCATTTCCGGAAGGATAATGGGTTCCAGCCATATTTCTCCTGAATGCTTATTTCGATAATATCCGATTATATCCTGGTACATTCTCCATGTCGAAGTTCTGCTTGTATACTGGAGATACCCGTCAATATCAGTTGCTGCATAGTTAGGCGTTGCTTTCGACTGCAACGATATTGGAAGATTAAATACCCTGTTTCTGTCAACATAACCTCTGTTGTACATATCCTTCCATAGTTTCAGAGCAGGTTCAAATTTTGACCTTTGAAGTGCATATCCGCCAAAATGACCAACAAGATGCTGTGGCCATTCATCATATGTTCCAGACGGAAAACCCATACTGTCGGTAACCGGTTTGTAGTATCTTTCAAGAACATCATACATATTCTTATCAACTTTTACATTGTCAAACTGATCAAATTTTAGGCATTGGGAAAACCAGGGTCCGGCCATCGCACCTTCACAGTGTTTATCAAGATAACGATATTCCGAATCAAGATATTTAGCTTCAAATCCTTTATAGGTCTCTGTTGTTGCTCTTTCGTAAAATTGTTTTGTTTCCGGTTCATTCATGATTTCTGCCAAAAGCGCCATACATTTGTAAGCAGGAATTACAGTGCCCGTACTGTAAGACTGGCAATAACCTCCGGCATCATACATGTTATGACTGGATTCAAAGATCCATGGGTATTTTGGATCCCCGTATAAATCTTTCTGGGCGATAAGCCTTGATCCGGTATTTTTCAAATAGGGCCACAGGAGACTGAGTTTTTGATGGTCGTCAGTTGCGATAAAGGTCTCATAAACTCCGACAATAAATCCTACGTTCACATCAGGCCATGATACGATTTCTTCAATCGCACGATAATCTGCATGACTGTAATCATCCCAGGCGCACAAGTCCTTATCCTCTACGCCAAATCCCTTTACTCCAAAGTCATGATGTATTTGACCTGAATATTGAGCGCGAAATTGTGTTCTTCCCCAAAACTCCAGCTCTTTCCATGTAAATTCAGGCATCAGGTTACTTCCAATAACCGATCTGCCCTGCCAGTATTCATCAATAGTTCCAAGGATATTGAATTCACCTTCTGCCATACAAGCCCGTCCGTCCTTAGTGTACACGGTATTGTTTACCATGTTGCACAGGATGTTCAATAAATAATTTGTCATCCAACCGGGTATATTGGAATTACTCATTTTAGTGACAAAAGCAACTGCATTGCTTTTAAACGTATCAAAGTGAATTAGTCCGGCATCAGCCACGTTACTCGCATTTGCATACAGATTTTCATAATAGTATTTTCCATTTGAGTTAACTTTATACCAGGCAAGCACGAATTTAATCGTTTTCGTCTCCTTTGGTCCAAGTTTAACTTTTACAGCAACCTTGTTTATTGTGTCAATGATAACATTGTTGCACTGACCGTTTGATATGAATCCATCATCACTTCCTGCAGTTATAACAGGATTGCTATCGCTGCTTTTTGTAAATACAGCCTTCATGTGCTGTCCAGCATCGTCTGCGAGTCCCTTCCCCTTTATAAAAATCGGATTTGCCTCAAATTTGATTCTTAGGGCTACCGCCACATCAACCGGCGTTTTTTGGTCATTACTCAGGGTAAACTCATAAAATGCGTAGGGAAGACACATTATTCCGAAATCAACAGGATCCCAGGGGCAAAAGCCAATCATGCTGACCAACACATTGTTGATCATACTGTAATTCGCTTTATGAATCGGGAAAATGGCATCGTCATCATAGTGTCTGTTCACTTGCTGAATTTTAAGAGGATCACTGGTGATTATTGTCCCTCCTCGGTTTGAAAAGAATTGAAAACAGGCATTGGCACCAAGGGTTACATGCTTATTGTATCTTTGCATCCCTGCAGGAGTCATATCCGTAAATGCATTTAACATTCCGGTCCAGGCACAATACTTGACTCCGCCAGTGCCAATACCACCTAATGGCGTTCCGGTTGTCCCATCAACTTTAGAATTTCTCTCCCTTGTTTTCAAAACCGATTGTTCATTTTCAACTTTGCATTTCCAGCATAGTGTTAACACAAATACTATGGTAATAATCGGATAAATGAATTGCTTATGAAAACTTTTCATCGCGAATTATATTAAAATTTGAATTCATATTCCATTATGTTATATTTCCTATTTCCTTTAATAGAATAATGCCTGTAATTTCATTAATCCTAAACAAAACAGGAGTGTAGCGCTTAATGATTGTTTTCTTATGTTTCATATTTTGCTTCATTTTAATTCTTATGTCACTTAATTTGCTTAATCAGCCAGTTGCTGACAGCTTCATTCTGCTCAGGAAATGTCCAATGACCCGTCTCCTGGAATATCAATAATCCTTTCGGGGCGCTAATGACATTATAGGCCGAGTACATGGATGTAGGAGGACAAGCAAGGTCGTTAAATCCCCAGGTATATAACCCTGGAATTGTAAGCCTTCGTGCAAAATTAACAACATCATAATAACCAAGTGTTTCAACCTCTCCCAGCTTTGGTTCGGCATTCTTGAAATAATGCGGCCAGCCACCTGCCCTTTTGTTAAGATAACCGATATGGTCACAGAGCGCAGGATGAATGGAAGCGATGTATTTTATCCTTTTGTCGAGGCCGGCTGTAACAATGGTCAGGGCGCCTCCCTGGCTTCCTCCGGTTACGGCGATATCCGTACCGTTAAATTCAGGTAGGGAGAAGATAAAATCAACTGCCCTTACACATCCAAGGTAAACTCTTTTATAATAAAAGGCATCACGGCTGTCCAATCTTATGCTCCATATCGCTGACAAGGCTCCGTTAACTAGATTGTCATAAATCTGAGGATCAAGATTTACAGGGATTCCGTGTATTCCTATTTCAAGTGTGATCACCCCAAGAGCGGCTGTTCTGGAGTCACCTGCGTATGGACGTATACCTGCACCCGGGACTCTGAGTAATGCCGGATATTTTCCGGCTTTTTTGGGCATTGCCAGGATACCAAAAATCCTCGAACCCTTTGTTTCATTCTGAAACCTAATATGGTAAACGTTGACATCGCCGGTACATCTTTCAGGCATAAGGGTTATCCTGGGATCAAGATCAATTTTGCGTGCTTCTGCAATTGCATTGCCCCAAAAACTATCAAAGTCAACAGGATCTTTGACAGTCGGCTGAATTTTTTCGGGTTCAAACCCGGCAGTAGCCAGCCCTTCATATCTTTTACCATCAACAACTGCCCAAACCCTTATCCGGTAGAATCCCGGGTACTTCATGTTTCCTGAAAATTCTGCTTTGCCGTTCTTCAAAATAATACCCTCTTTTTTCACATTGGGTAGCATTTCAGGGCCCATCTCATAATCTATGGTAACATTCTCAATCAGGTTTCCATATTTAAGTACCTGAATAGAGAATTTAGCATCTTCACCCAATTTGTATGTCCAGTCTTTATGATCGGGTGATACAATAACTTTTATTAGGCTTGTACCAGATTGTGATACAGCATTATGTGATGAAGCAATTATTAGTATTGACTGTAATAACAATCTGACAATCTTGTTTTTCATTCCTATTACCATAAAGTATTTATAAGATCCAGTGTCTTTTCAACAAATTCCTGCCCCCCCTCGGGACCAATGAGTGTACTGGCCGGCACAGCGCCGTATGACCCTCCGGCAGCCGAACGTTTTGGCGGAAGATAAGTACCACTGCCGGTAAGCTGTACCAGAAAGGTCTGAATTGCCGGGCTGGGACCCTTGATCCGCATACCGTAATCCAGGTAAAGTTCAAAAGGATTAGTCGCAATAGCTATATTTCCAATTCGTATAACATGAATCTCTACCGGCATTTTGGGTTGTCGTTTCTCCAATTCATAACGATCCCTGACATTCTGCCCCCTCTTCATCATTGAATAACTAATTGTAATATCCGTGCACCATCTTGGTTTTTTCATTATTTCTGGATTTTCCTTGATCGCCAGAAGCATCTCTTCGTACTTAACCTTCCAAACCTCGCTTTCTTCCAGTGAACTTTTGACATCCTCGATATCAATGAGTCTTCTGGAAAGTTCCACTTTCTCCATCCGGTGAGCAAATTTCGGATCCCAGTCGATGTTGTCTTTCATATACGGGAGGACTGAAGTTACCGCATCAGCAATTCGAATCGCAATTTGTTTCCTGCGACCCATGTTGTAGGTACCAATTTCACTACTGTCCACACCCATGAGCTTTTGCATCCTTTCTTCAGCTTTTGCCCCAAGTATAACATGCGGTGACTGATCACCTGCCGCACTGCATTGCGCAAATATATAAACATCCTTACCCACCCGCTTACGAACCTCTACCCGGGTATCGTGCCAATAATCAGCGCTTATCCGATAAAAAAGCTCTGTAACCTGCGAAGGACAAGCTACATTTATTACCACTCCGGTCAGTTTGCTTTTTTTGTCCCATGTATAAATTAAGTTGACAGCATGGTCTTCATAACCTTCCAAATGGCTAAAATCGGGGGTATTCGTTTTTCCATACATAACTGATTTTCCTGAATGATCAACAGCCAGACGATTATGTCCAGTTACAGCATGGCCCAATCCAAAGCTTATACCTCCTGGTTTGCGGTTCTTCCATGCCTGCCCGGCTGCCTTTGCAATACAATCGGTTACAAATTTCTGGTAGTCTGAAGGAGCCATCACTTCAAGATCAACTCCATAAGCACTTTTCGAATCAGTAGCTGCACTGCAAAGAGGAGCTGTGTGTGTATGGGTAGCACTAATAATAATCTGTTCCGGCTTAATCTCGGGCAACGATTTCATTAAAGACTCCCTGACTGCCACAAGCAAATCATTATTTATCCCGGCTAAATCACAGCTTATCATAATTGCTTTTTCTGAAGATGGCCCTGTACCGGATTCTATTGCCAGTGCTGTTACTGTTACCGGATCCATGACACCTTCGGAAACGCGTGCGTGGAATTGCCCGCTAATCAGAACAGGACTGTCAGGAGTTATATTCTCAGAAGCCCATCCTATAAGCATATTTCCTGTATCAGCTAAAGTATTCTTTGTCTTATCGCCCTTCTTTTCGACACAAGAACTGAAAAACAGTAATATTGATACAAATACTAAAAATGAATTTACATACCTTAATCTCTTCATTTTTTTATCTTTTTAGTATAAAATATTTAATAAAAACAATCATATATTATAATGTTCCTGCATCCTTTACTGGTATTCCCACTCCGTGTGCCAGTATATATGGTGACCCCATGACATCAATCGCTTGTTGGTCAATTACCCAACCTCCGACGGATGAAAAACTTCCAGCTTCAATAAAAATTAAATCCTTGGATTTACTACATGATACAAAACCAGTAATTGTTATAAAAAGAATAAGAACTCTTCCAAACAAATTCATTTTAGTATTTATTTTACTATTATTTAGATTTCATTTACTTCCGAAAGTTTCCATTTTAT
Source organism: Prolixibacteraceae bacterium (assembly GCA_023229575.1). Lineage (GTDB taxonomy): Bacteria > Bacteroidota > Bacteroidia > Bacteroidales > Prolixibacteraceae > CAINVV01. The sequence continues at coordinate 495 of JALNYZ010000009.1, read as the reverse complement.
CGCCAAAAACATTGCCGCCCTTGATAGCTGCATCCCGAACGCCGGCCGCCCCTTCGCCAATGGGTTTGGTGCATTGATCGAAAATGTTGTCACGGCAAACAAATCGGGGTGTTTTTCCAAACTGGTCGCCCTTCAAAAGGAGCGCGGTGGAGTTTGGCCCGTCAAAACCGACAAATCGGTTGCCCGTTAAACTGACAACACCCCGGACCGAGACGGCCACCTCCACATTTTTGACTTCACCGCGCGAGAGGAGGTTGTCGCTAAATACTGCAGTCGGGCCGCCAAACAGGTCAAGATCGACCAGTTTATCGCAGTTGTTGATGATGTTGTGGTGCAGGTTCCAGTTAAAACCCTGTGGCGAATAGAGTCCAAAACTTGTCCCCGGCCGGAGTTCATAGTCCTGGGTTAGCCGGAACTCCACTTTGTCGGGATCGAATGCTTCGATTTGGGGCCCGGGCGTTGAAGCGCTGTCGGGGAACAGTGCTAACCGGCAGC
>JALNYZ010000093.1:1204-4523 GCA_023229575.1 Prolixibacteraceae bacterium | reverse complement strand
GCGGGGTAACCGCAGATGGCAATCGGATATCAACTACGATGCCGATATGGTTGAAAACCGTTGGACAGGCGAAGGTTCCACCAACTCTTATCCTTCTGCTGCCGGTACTGTTAAACCATGGAACATCTCCAAGTTCAACTCATTTTACGTAGAAGATGGTTCTTACTTCCGTATTCAGAATATACAGATGGCATATACCTTCGATAAATTGAAAATAAGTAATACCAAGTTACCGAGCATGCGTCTGAGTCTGACTGCCGAACGTCCGTATACTTACTTCAAATCAAACGGATTTACTCCAGAGGTAGGAAACAATGGATTCGACGATCAGGTATATCCGTTGGCAGCCACTTACACATTAGGCTTACGAATTATTTATTAATCTTTAAATGCTAAATAAAGTGATGAAACATATATTAAAAAAACAGTTGCTCTGGATGCTTCCGTTGGTTCTGACCTTCTCCAGCTGCAGCGATTACTTAGATAAACTTCCGGAAAATAAAGTGGAAGCCGGTCTGGTGGACTATACCAAGACAAGTGATATGTATATGCCGGTTTCCGGAACGTATGCAGTTGCCCGCACCAAGTTCTCAGCCTGGATGGCATTCGGACTTATTGCTGTCCGCGGCGATGATGTGGATAAGGGATCTAGTCCAACCGACCAGATTGAATTTCAGTATTGCAAAGAGTTTAAATACGACCGTATTTCGGGTTACTGGGCATTGAATGCCGCCTGGGAAGGTTTGTACAACGTGATCTCCACCTCGAATGCAGCGCTGGAATCATTGGATAAATATGCCGAAAACATATCCTCGGATGCCGACAGGAAGAAATACGAAGAATATTCCGCCGAAATTCGCTTTATCCGTGCCTTTGCTTATTTCCGTATTGTTAACTTCTGGGGCGAAGCTCCCCTGCTGTTAAGCAATCAGGAACTGAATCTTGTAAAATCGACACGCGAAGAGATTTATAACTACATCTATTCCGAACTCGAATACTGTGTGGCTAACCTTCCGGCGGTACGCCCCAACGAGCAAGCCGGCAAATTAGGAGCGGTTACCCGTTATTCGGCTCAGGCGCTGTTGGCTAAAGCCTATTTGTATAATGAAAACTGGGATGGCGTTCTTACGGCTACCAACGACATTATCAGCAGCAACAAGTTCAGCTTGTACGACGATTTTTATCAGTTGTTTAAGATACCCGGAAAGCTGAGCAACGAATCCCTGTTCGAACTTCAGTATACCGACTTTGGCACCGGTAGCGGTGATATAGTTGAATCGGATGCCTGGTTTGCATTCCAGGGACCAAGAGGAGGAAGCAGTCCCATCGAAGGATGGGGATTTATGACTCCTACGGATGGTGTACGTGCATTCTTTGCTACACGCGGTGAAACAGTTCGTGCAGACGCCTCTTTCCTTGTTGCAGGAACCACCACTTTGTCGGGCGACGTGATCAAACCGGGACTTGCCGGCGAGCCAACCTGTTACAACGGGAAAGCCTATACTCCGTCTAACCAGATGACAGCCGGACGTACCAACTACGGTGCGAATAACAATATCCGCATTTTACGCTATGCCGATGTCTTGCTTATGAACGCGGAAGCGAAAATAAGAAAAGGACAGAACGGCGATGCCGAAATCAATTTGGTGCGCGAACGGGCCAACCTGGCTCCGGTAACAGGTGCTACGCTTGATCAGTTGCTGGACGAAAGACGTGCCGAGTTTGCCATGGAGTGGGGCGAGCGCTTCTTCGACCTGGTACGTACCGACAAAGCAGCAGGCACTTTGCCGGGCTTTGTGAAAGGCGAAAGCGAATATTATCCTATTCCGCAGAACCAGATTGACTTGAATCCAAACCTCAAGCAATAAGATGAATGTATTTTACCAGGGAGAGGCCTTCTCTCCCTGGTTTTTCTTTTCCCGGTTTATTTATATCCCGATTAAACGATAGAATAAATGAAAGTTATGAAACTTACGAAATGGACAATTGCACTCTTGTTTGCTGGATGCTTATCCCTTGCGGCGTGCAATGAGTCCGATAAAAACAAGGAGACCGCCAACAAGCCGGATGCGATCGAACGTCCTGAAACTTTTGCTTCGGACAACGAGATGCTTACTTATATCCAACAGGCGCACTTCAATTACATGTGGGAGGGAGCGGAACCTACATCGGGATTAGCCCGGGAACGAATTCATATGGACGGAGTCTATCCCGAGAATGATGCCGACGTAGTAACCACCGGAGGAAGCGGATTCGGTATTGCCGGACTGCTTGTGGGCATCGACCGCGGCTTTGTTACACGCGAAGAAGGGGTACAGCGTTTACATAAAATTGCCGATTACCTGGCTAAAGCCGATCGTTTTCATGGAGTATGGCCTCACTGGATGATTGGTCCTACGGGAAAAGTGAAACCTTTCGGCAAGAAAGACAACGGAGGCGATTTGGTAGAGAGCTCTTTTCTGATGCAGGGACTCCTTTGCGTTCGTCAGTATTTTAAAGATGGGAATGAAAACGAAAAGGCTTTGGCATCTAAAATCGACACGTTGTGGCGCGAAATGGAGTGGAGCTGGTATCAGAACGGACAGGATGTATTGTACTGGCACTGGTCTCCGGACTATGCCTGGGAGATGAATTTCCCGTTGGAAGGGTACAACGAATGTTTGATTACCTATATTCTTGCCGCCTCTTCGCCTACTCATCCCATACCTGCTTCGGCTTACCACAACGGGTGGGCTCGTAAGGGAGGTATTAAATCGTCGGCTACGGCGTACGGACTGCCTTTACTACTAAAACATAACGGTGCGGAAGCATTGGGTGGTCCCTTGTTCTGGGCCCATTACTCCTACATTGGGTTAAATCCCAAAGGGCTTTCCGACAAGTACGCCAATTACTGGGAGGTAAACCGGAATCAGGCGTTGATAAACTACAACCATTGCGTCGAAAACCCGGGCAAGTTTAAAGGATACAGCGATTCCTGCTGGGGACTTACGGCCAGCTATTCGGTATTGGGTTACAATGCTCACATGCCGTCCAACGACCTGGGGGTGATTACACCTACGGCGGCGCTTTCCAGTTTTCCTTACACGCCGGAAGAATCAACCAGGGCCCTGAAGCATTTCTATTATAACCTGGGCGACAGCATTTGGGGAAAGTATGGATTTTATGATGCCTTCAGCGAACAGGATAACTGGTACCCGCGGCGCTACCTGGCCATCGACCAGTGCACCATTGCCCCAATGATCGAGAATTATCGCACGGGCTTGCTATGGCGGCTGTTTATGAGCTGTCCCGAGGTACAGCAGGGATTAACAAAATTAGG
>JALNYZ010000093.1:0-1194 GCA_023229575.1 Prolixibacteraceae bacterium | reverse complement strand
GTTTAAGAATAGGATAAAAGTCTTTAACGCAAAAATAAAAGAGAGAATATGAAGAAGATTGTGACAGCTATCACCGGTGTGGCTTTGCTCGCGGCTTTAGGTGGATGTAAACCTTCTGCAAGCGGATGGAAAAGTTTTAGCGGAGATAAAACCATCGAACAGCGGGTCGACTCGGTGTTGCAGCTGATGACGCTGGAAGAAAAAATTGGTCAGATGGCTCAGTTCTCCTGTAACTGGGATGTAACCGGACCGATTATGTCGGACGACTTTGAGCCTTACCTGCGCAAAGGGATGGTGGGTAGTATCTTTAATGCCTACACCGTGGACGGAGTACGTAAATTGCAGGAAATGGCCCTGGCGGAGTCGAGGCTGAAGATTCCTGTTTTGTTCGGATACGATGTAATCCACGGTTTCCGTACCATCTTCCCCATGTCGCTGGCCGAAGCAAGTTCATGGGATCTGGAGCTGATGAGGAAAAGCGCGGCTATTGCTGCCGAGGAGGCTTCGGCCGAAGGAATTCACTGGACGTTTGCTCCGATGGTGGACATTGCCCGCGATGCCCGTTGGGGGCGTGTGATGGAAGGTGCCGGCGAAGATCCCTATCTGGGAAGTCTTATCGCCAAAGCCCGGGTGGAAGGTTTCCAGGGAGGCAAAGACTGGCATTCGCTGAACCAGCTGAACACGGTGCTTGCCTGCTGCAAACACTTTGCCGCTTATGGTGCGGCCGAGGCGGGACGCGATTACAACAGTGCCGAACTTTCCATGAATACCCTTCTTAATTATTACATGCCTCCCTACAAGGCGGCTCACGAAGCGGGTGTTGCTACCTATATGGCATCGTTCAACGAAATTGGGGGAGTGCCCAGTACGGCCAGTAAATACCTGTTTACCGACCTGTTGCGTAACCAATGGGGCTTCAATGGATTTGTGGTAACCGACTATACCGGAATCAACGAACTGGTTCCTCACGGGGTGGCCAAAGATGAAAAGGAGGCAGGCGAACTGGCTGTTAATGCCGGTATCGATATGGATATGACGGGTGCCGTGTTTATTAAGTACCTGAAGCAGTCGGTGGAGGAAGGAACGGTTTCGGAAGAGACGATTGACAATGCCGTGCGCCGTATTCTGGAGATGAAATTCATTTTGGGATTATTCGATGATCCTTACCGCTACCTGGATAAGGAGCGCGAAAAG
>JALNYZ010000092.1:540-4603 GCA_023229575.1 Prolixibacteraceae bacterium | reverse complement strand
AAAATTACGCATTCCAGAACGCCGGTCAGAACCCCCGTTATTCAAATACGTTTATTCAGGAATGGATCGACAACAATCAAAGCGATCCAATTACCTATCGTAAAGCAAACCAATGGCAGGATGTGGTTTACAGTGCTGCATTGCAGCATAACTATAGTCTGACAGTGAGCGGAGGGAACGAAAAGGCAAAAGGGCTGATGGCTTTGCGTTACTATAACCAGGATGGTGTGGTTTCAAATTTCAATTCGGAGATTAAGGAAATTCGTGTGAATTCGGATTTCAATCCGTTCAAGGGACTGAAACTGTCGGCCGATGCGAATTTCAGAACACGTTATTCGCTGGCTCCTGTCGGGGCTTACGACTATGATGTGAATGGCGGAGGAATCTTCTATTCCATGTATCACGCCACACAATTTGTTGTGCCTCAGTACGAGGATGGCAGCTACGGACTGGGTAACAAAAATGCGAATCCACTGTTGTTGGCTAAAATGGCGGGCGACGACAAGCAATGGAATAACCTTTTTGTGGGGAACGTAAAGGCAGAGCTGAATCTTTTCGACGGGTTTAAGTTAATTGCCCAATACGCCCAGCGTTATGCATTTAACAAGTCGGTTTCGTTTACAAATGCATATACGGCAGTCGATAAGAATTACCTGGACTGGTCGGCAACGGCAAAAGATCAGGCTTATGCACCAAATGCTACGCGCCAGCGTAAGCGTGATATTTCCCGTAACAGCATGAACGATTACCGGGAGGATACAGACGAATATACGTTAAACTTGCTGATGGATTACGAAAAGAAGTTTGGCAAGCACAATTTACATGGACTGGCGGGTTTCTCGCAGATAGAGAACAAGTGGTCGCACAACCAGGCTTATCGCCAGGATTTCTATAACAACGAGGTCCAGTCCATCAACATGGGTTCGGAAAGTTCATGGAAGAGCTATGGATATAACAACGAATATGCATTACGTTCGTTTTTTGGTCGCTTTAATTACAATTACGATAACCGTTACCTGCTGGAAGCGAATATTCGTTATGATGGGACTTCCCGTTTTACGGGCGACAATCAGTTCGGTACCTTTCCTTCTTTCTCTGCCGGCTGGCGTATTTCAAACGAAAGCTTCTGGAGCGATGGCTTGCGCGATATAATTTCCGACTTGAAATTAAGGGCCTCGTGGGGACAAACAGGTAATCAGACGGCTGGTCTGTATGCGTTTTACGACAGTTACGCGTCCACTACCTATAATCTGGGAGGTAATGTGGTGCAAGGGTATATGCAGACTGCCTTGGCCAACAAGGAGCTGAAATGGGAAACAAGTACGCAGACCGACTTGGGATTGGATGCCGGATTCCTGAATAATCGCCTTACGGTATCGGCTGACTACTATTACAAGCGTACAGATGGTATTTTGGTTAGTTTGCCTATTTCCGGTACAATTGGTTTGGATGCTCCTGTGCAGAACGCGGCTATCGTCGATAACAAAGGGTTCGAATTGTCGTTGGACTGGAAAGATCGTGTGGGTGAATTTACGTATGGCATGAATTTCAATATTTCCAACAACTGGAACAAAGTGATCAGTCTGGGTGGTGCAAATCCTACCATCAGCGGAGGAGCCTCGGATGTGCTTACCACGGTAAGAGAGGGAATGCCTATTAATTCGTACTGGGGGTATAAGACAGATGGTTTCCTTACGCAGGAAGACCTTGATAATGGGTATGCCAGATATGATAGCCGGATGACGTTGGGCGATCTTAAGTACGTAGACGACAATAAGGATGGCAAGATTGATGCCGAGGATATGACCGAAATTGGGGATGAGTTCCCTCGTTTACCATTCGCGTTCTCTGGTAATGCGGCTTGGAAGGGCTTTGACTTTTCTTTTATGTTTCAAGGGGTGATGGCTGCTCAAACACGTGTTTCCGGTGCTCTTGCCGAGGGCGGAAATTTTGAAGGCTTTACCCTGGATATATTTAAGGATTACTGGACTCCCGAAAACACCGACGCTCGTTTCCCCCGTCCCCGCAAAAGCGTGGATTACAATTCGATGATGTCTGATTTCTGGGTAATCGATGCCAATTACCTCCGACTCAAAAATGTTCAGGTGGGATATACTTTCCCTCGTGAATTGACCAAAAGGGTAAATATCGACAAGGTACGTGTTTATCTGGCGGGAAGCAATCTGCTTACTTTCTCTCCGCTTAAGGAGTGGGGGCTTGATCCGGAATTTGTTTCGGGCCGGTTCTTGTATTATCCGCAGACTTCCGTATACACGATTGGTCTTAATCTGACATTCTAAGTTATTAACCTTGAAACGTTTCTTGTTATGAAGAGAATTATTTTATATTTAAATATGGCTTTTGTTTTATCGGGATGTTCCGATGTATTGGATACGGTTCCCACCGATCGTTTGTCGTCCGAAGTGTACTGGCAAACCGACAAAGATGCAGAATATGCGGCCAATGCTGTTTACCGTTTCCTCGAAAGTCCTACTACAGTACTGGGACGCGATGCCATGTCCGATCATGCCCGTTCTACTTTCGAAACCTCGGACGAGACTAAGGTAGAAGGTAGTATCGCAGATCCTCAGACTAATATATTCCAAAATACATGGAATGATATGTACAAAGGAATCCGGGGTTGTAACGATTATCTGGCCAATGTGGAAAAGATTACTCCGACCGATGCCGCCAAGGTAAACCGTATCACGTCCGAGGTTCGTACGTTGCGTTGCTATTTCTACGCCCGTCTGGTTTCTTACTTCGGAGATGTGCCGCTGGTAACTACACCAATCGGTATCAGCGAATCCAAAACGCTAACGCGTACTCCGGTGGCCGAGATCTATGACTTTATCCATACGGAAATTACCGATGCCGCTACCTACCTGCCGGTTACCACTACAGAGAAAGGCCGAGTAACTAAAGGGGCTGCGTTGGGAATATTGGCTCGCACCATGTTGTTTGCGGCTGGCAATGTAACAGGTACCGACGATCGTTCGGCTACTTTTTATCAACGTGCCAAGGATGCTGCCGATGCTGTGATTGCGCTGGGGGTATACGATCTGCTGCCTAATTACAAGGACTTGTTTACCTATGCCAACGAGAACAGCAAAGAGGTAGTATTTGATAAACAATTTATCAAGGATGTGTATGCCAACTCGGTAATGAACAGCTTTGGAGCGGTTTCATTGGGTAACAATGGCTCGAATATGTCGCCAACCAGTGTATTGGTAGACGAATATGAAACAACGAATGGTAAGAAAATATCGGAAGATAGTTCGTACGATCCGATGAATCCTTATGCGAACCGTGACCCTCGGTTGGGCTATACACTCTATTATCCGGGTTCTGTGTTGCCAAATGGGGCGATCTATGATTCGCGTCCGGGGTGGAGTTCTACTTCCGATGTGATTGGCGCAAGTTACCAGGTATCCAAAACCGGATTACTTCCACGTAAATACATTAATGCAGAAGATATAGGTCAGAGTAACCGTAGTAACTGTGGCATCAATCTGGTTATTCTTCGTTATGCAGAGATCCTTCTTATCGCAGCCGAATCCAGAATTGAACTGAATACAGAGTTGGATGTAGCAATGGGATATATCAATAAGATTCGTCAGCGTGCGGATGTAAACATGCCGCCGTTAACCGGTGTAAGCGTACAAAGCGCGCTGCGTGATGCAGTACGACACGAAAGAACGGTAGAGCTGGCTTTGGAAGGAAGCAGGTTTTTTGATGTCCGTCGCTGGAAAATTGCCGAAAGTGCTTGTAACATGGATAAAGTAGACGGTATGAGGTATGTAGATAAAGTATCCGGAGCACTTATCACAGTTTCCACAGATTACAAGAAGAAGTTTTCGTCCAGAGATTATCTTTGGCCGATACCGTATAATGAACGTCAGTTAAATGCAAATTTAACTCAAAATGAAGGTTGGGATTAATTATGACAAAAATGTTTAGATCAATGCCGCTTGCAGCACTCGCCTTAACGGCGGGTGTGAGCTGCGGTACGGGAAAAAATGCAGAGGAGGGAAAAAGAGAAAGACCGAACATTCTTCTGATC
>JALNYZ010000092.1:0-530 GCA_023229575.1 Prolixibacteraceae bacterium | reverse complement strand
TTTGGGGTATTCGGATCTTGGATGCTACGGTGGCGAGATTCATACGCCTAATCTGGATAGGCTGGCGCAAAACGGATTGCGTTTCAGCCGGTTTTATAACGCCGGACGAAGTTGTCCAACCAGAGCCTCTTTATTGACGGGTCTCTATCCGCACCAGGCGGGAATCGGGCGAATGACATTCGACGATCATTTGCCGGGTTACAGAGGTACCATGACCCATAACGGTGTTACAATTGCCGAAGCCTTGAAGCAAAATGGATATCAAACGGGAATGATTGGAAAGTGGCATGTGGCCGAAACTCCTTTACGTTCCGACCAAAGAGAGTGGCTGGCGCATCAGGTGCAGCACGATGAGTTTGCTCCCAAGGAGAATTATCCGACGCACCGCGGGTTCGATAACTTTGACGGAACCATCTATGGGGTTGTCGATTATTTCGATCCGTTTAGTCTGGTAAATGGCGAAGAGCCGGTAAAAGATGTACCGAATAATTTCTACAGTACCATTGCATTGTCAGACAGTGCGGTTTCGT
>JALNYZ010000008.1 GCA_023229575.1 Prolixibacteraceae bacterium | reverse complement strand
TCTTTGCCCAGACATTATCCGGATTAGAATATTGGTTCAAGTTTCCAAAATTAAAATTCTGAATAGGTTCAGTCTCATTAACCTCCTCAGCTTCATCGGATGCTGAGGCCAGCCAGGAACTTCCTATTGTATTGTACCCCGAGGGCAGGTAGGCATAAGGTGCAACGCGTAACAGCGGCAGATAAGTATAATTTCTGGAGATTTGGTCGGCCGACCTTAATGTAAACTCTTCCGGATCGATGAATTTGCATTGCGAGAAAAGTATCCCCAGTACCAAAACGGCTCCTATATATTTAGTGTATTTCATAAGATTAGAATTTTGTTTTTTAGTTGCCTTATGGATCTCGCCATGGATAAACATGCGCTTATGTGTGAGTTTGTCTTTCATAGCTCGTTTCATCTCAATAATTTTTTAAAATTGAACATTTAAACCCATGTTAATAGACTTCATGGCAGGATATCCAACCATCGTCTCAGGATCGCCATATTTAAAGCTGCTCAAGGTAATCAGGTTCATGCCCCTAACGAATACCCTGATCTTATCAATTCTGATTTTCGATGTAACCTGGGAAGGGATATTATATCCTAGTTCAACGGAACGAAGACGAAGAAAATCTGCATTTTTGTACCAGAATGTTGAAGGCCGGTAGTTATTGGGATTAGATACCGTAGTAAGGCGCGGGTATTTGGCTGATGCTTTATTTGCATCTGTCCAGGGTTGATCCACATAAGTAGAGATTTTCGCGTAGTTGACCAATGGCCAATATATATTGGGATTGCTTCCCAAATAGATATCACGGCCCATTTGTGCCTGAAATACACCCTGAATATCAAATCCTTTATAATTTGCGCCAAGTGTTAACCCAAATTCCGATTGTGGTAAAACAGAATTTCCAACAGGTCCCTCATCGTATTGATTGACGAACCCGTCGTTGTTCTTGTCCCGGTATTTCATGTCGCCGGGTTTAACTGATCCGAATTGCTGTTTCGGGCTCGATTGGATATCCTCCATGGATTGAAAAAATCCTATAAAATCCAGTCCAAATGGTTGTGAAATCTTTTGACCTGTACGGTAATTGTACTCACTTCCGGCCGGAACCGGTAATTCAGCACTGTACAATACTTTACTTGTCATCCAGGTGTAATTCACACCAACAAAATATCCCCACTCTTTGAAAGATTTATCAATATTTAACGAAAGTTCTATTCCTCTGCTTTCGGCCTTGCCCCCGTTGATGTCCTGCAAACCTACACCGACCAATGAGGGAACCAAGTTTGACTGCGAGATGAGGATATTGGTCCGTTTCTGATAGAAATAAGCAGCGGCGAAGTGGATGTTTTTCCAAAGTACGGACTCCAATCCTATTTCGCTTTTATTCGACTTTTCGTAAGTAAGATCCGGATTTGAAAGGGCATATTCTATATAACCTCCTGTGGCGCTGGTACCTGTACCAAACAGGTAACTGCCTGAACCGACATAATAATCACGGTAAGCGAAACGTAATCCAAGATTACTACGCCCTACCGTTCCAGTCGATGCACGAAGTTTTAGAAATCCAATAACAGGATGATCTTTCAAAAAGGATTCGTTGGAGAGAATCCAACCTGCTGAAACTGCAGGAAAGAGGGAGAACCGCTTTCCCGGTTTGAATGCTTCACAACCGTTGTATGATAGTCCAACCTCAACGATATAGCGATTTTTCAGGTTGTAGTTAACCAGTCCGCTGAGGGATTCGTTGAAGTATGGGCTCTCTGCGCCAAGCATAAGCTTGTCCTGATGGTACAATAGCTTTACAGAAAGTTTATTTCCGGAACCAATAGCGGTGTTGTAATCCAAATAGCCGTCAATATTGAAACGCCTGGATTGGCTGTCCCCAACAGGATTGCCATAGGCCAGGGCAGTGTTTTTTCCAAAAGGTGCGCTTAAGAGTGGTCCTCCGGTAGACGGATCGGTACCAATAACAGAATAGGATTCAAAAGTTTTGGACCAGGCAGAATTGACCGTATAATAGTTATCATAACCAAACCGTACACCGGCAACAAGGCCTTTGACGAGTCTCTTTAAATCATATTCGGACGAAGAATTGAAAATCACAAATCTTTCATAGGTGTCCCTATATCCCTGTTCGTTGATTAAACCCATGGGGTTAATTGGAAATGCGGAAGTTCCTCCGAGTAATGCATCCTTCACATAAATGGGTATCGTTGATGAGTAACTGTTCAGTGAATTCCAAATGGATGCAGTATTTGCTACAGGTGAGTTTTTATCATTAATCTGACCATACATATCGAATGTGAGTTTCCAATCACTGGTAAGCTGTATATCAAGGTTTGACCTGAAAGCAATGCTTCCTGATTTAATATTCGTGCTGTATGCGTCGTGCATGTCGGTATGATCGTACAAGCCTTGATTCATCAAATAACCAACCGATACAAAATACTTGATAATATTGTTGCCCCCTGTGGCAGTGATCGTAGCTTTAGCTGCCGGAGCGTTATTTTTTACCAACTCCTTGATCCAATCTACATTGGGATTATAGACAGGGTCCCCGGTTCGAAAACCCTGAATTTGCGTATCGGAATATATGGCAGGCAGACCATCGCTTGCCAGGGCCTGATTGTACAAGGTAGCGTAATCAGCCGAGTTGACAAATTTGGGCAACCCCATTGGCCTTTGCATTCCACCCAGCAATTTCACTGTTATTTTTCCCTTTCCCTGGACACCCCGTTTGGTCTTTACCACAATGACCCCATTTGCAGCCCTTCCTCCGTAAAGGATAGAAGCAGAAGCATCCTTTAGAACAGAGATGGACTCGATGTCTTCTACTGCAATTGAATTCAGATCGTGTTCAAAACCATCAACAAGGATAAGCGGATAATTGCTGTTCCCAAAGGTTCCATTTCCACGAATCCTGAAATCGGCATCATCTGATCCTGGTTCTCCTGATTGCTGCCTGACTGTTAATCCGGTTAAGAGTCCATAAAGAGAATTTCCGGTTGAATAAGAAGAATTTTTGTCGATTACTTTACCTTGTACCGTGCTGACGGAGGCTGGGCTCTCCCATTTCACCGGAAAATTCGTTGTTGGTTGAACGATGCTAGAATCAGGGATCTCTTTCACACCATTCTTAGGGGCGATATTTTGGCCAAAAGTGCTACTTGCAATTCCAAAAAATAGTATGAAAATGCATGCTTTCACTTTCAATTGTTTCATGAATATATTTCGTAGTTTCATAACTTACTTATTTACTGATTTATAAAAACAATTTACCATCCCGGGTTTTGAATTATTCCGTAATTCTTGGTGATTTCAGTAAGCGGGAATGGGTGCATGAACCAATAGTCGTTCCATACACGTGTTTGAGAAACATATTTCTCGTAGGTGTAAGTGTTGTTAAGATATTTTAATACGTTAACGTTGTAAATTTTCGTTACTTCAGGTATTTTCCAACGTCTCAGATCATAATATCGGTGATCTTCAGCGTATAATTCAACTGCACGCTCGTTAATAATATAAGATCTCAGACCTGTCTGGTTCAATGAGCGATCAACTTTTGGCATGCCTGAACGGGTACGGATAACATCTAACAGATCAAAGGCTTGTGCGGTTGGTCCCTGAAATTCATTGGAAGCCTCGGCATAAATAAGATATAATTCAGCCAGACGAAAGATAGGATTCATCGGCCAGTGGCCAGTTGTAGACTTTTCATAGTCAACCAGGTATTTTCTGAAACCATAATTACCTACCGCGGGTGTAGCTTTCATACCTTCCAAACCATTTGCTACGCCAGTTTCACCTGGATTATAAAATTGCAGAATCAGTGTCGGATTAGTGTACCAGATAGCGCCATTGTAAGCAATACTCTGCTGAAACCGCGGATCAAGGTTCTTATAAGGTGCCTCAGGTTGATTGGGTGGAGTCGTTATTTTTACATCCCAGTTAACCTTGGTACCGTCAGTATTTGAGTAAAACTCTACAGCATTATGGGTAGGCGTATTGGCACCCATACAAGCATAGCGGCCTCTCATGCCCCACGTAAAGTACGGGGGAGCATTAGTTCCTTCTGTTGTATTAGGGTTATACATCGTACCCCAGATAATTTCCGTATTTCCGTCTTTGGGCCGTTTTTGACAAGCGATGGTATAATTTCTATTGACGCCATAGCTGGTTACAATTGAATAGCCATTGCTTTCGCAAAACTGGATCGCCTGAAGAGCGGCATCCATGGCTAGTTTCCATCTGTTTTTATCGTAATTGGTAAAGCATATCAGATTGTTGTTCTGTCCGAAATCGAGATAGGGCGTTGCAGCATTGAACAATGGGCTGGCAGCATAGAGCATGGTCCTGGCCTTCAGTCCATAAGCCAATGCCTTGGTTGCGCGTCCAAATTCCAACGGATTGGTTACCTTTATTGGAATATTCGGATTGGCTATTACCGCGTCACAAAGTTCAATGATGTATTTATATACTGCATCCAATGGCTGACGCTTAATGATCTCATAATCGGCAGGAGACATGGAGCTTTTGATAATCGGTATCCCTCCGTAACGTTTCCACATTTCGAAATACTCCACGGCAATCAATAGCTGACATTCCCCTTTGATACGACCTTTGACTTCAGCGCTTGCATCAGGCACCTTATCAATATTTTCCAGCATGATAAAGTCATTTCGGATTGATTTCCAATGCGTGGCATAAACATCTTCACCATTTATTGTAGTAAACCAGTCAGAAGTAACGGCCCCTGCGTAAATGCTGTTAGTCTTGAATCCGGAATAAGATCCGGAAATAGCTTCATCTGTAAGTGATACACGCGACGGACCAAAAAGCATAATGTTATTGGCCCAACCATACATGATCTTTGGAACAGATTGGTACAATGAATAAAGGAATGTCTCTGTATCCCTGTAGCTTGAAAAAACCAAATCCTTGTTGAACCCGGTCTGAGCGGGCATCTCAAGGAAATTTTTACATGAAATCGGAGAGAGCAATGATATCACAATAGCAATGCCCAATATGTATTTACTTGTTTTCATCTCTTCAATAATTTTAACCCGTTATTAAAACTGTACTTTAATCCCAACATTATAGACCTTGCATTGGGGATATTGATTACTGGCACTGGCAATACTTTCAGGGTCTAAAATTTTCAATTTATCCCATGTGTAAAGGTTTTGCCCGGAAAGGGAGAGACGTATACTTTCAAGCCTTAATCTTTTAAGCTGCTGTTTGTTAAAGGTATATCCTATCTCAAGGTTTTTAAAACGAAAATAAGAGCCATCATAAATATTTAATGTTGAATTATAAAAATTCTGGCCCCTGGCATAAGTTACGCTTGGTTTTGGGAAAGTCGCATGGGCATTGTTGTCGGGAGAATCTAAACGCCAACGGTTCTGCACCATTTCAAGGGCGGTACCCAACATATAAAAAGGTCTGTAAAATTGGTCTTGTACAGGTACCGATACATTGGCATTGCCCTGAAATAAAATACTAAGATCCACTCCTTTGTAGGTGCAAGCCGCTGAAATACCATAGGTAATCTCCGGGAATGCGGGATTTTTAAGAGCTTGTTGGTCATATACATTGATCACGCCATCTCCGGTAATATCTTTGTATTTGTTGTCCCCCAAAGTTGGTACTCCACCAAAATAGGAAGGGGCCGCTGCAACCTCATCCGGTGTATTGTAGAACCCTTCAAAAATGTACCCAAAAGTTTCTCCTACCCTATGCCCGGTCCGGTTCAGGTTTGGATACTGATCATTCAAGGCCTCATCCATATAGAGTATTTTATTTCTTGCGAAGGAGTAGTTCGCATGGAAGTTGTAATTGAAATCTTTTATTTTACTATCCCAACCTGCTTCAATTTCATAACCCTTGTTTTTTACATGACCAATGTTGTACGCATCGGACAGCGTAACTGCAACATAGGAGGGGACAGTTTTCCTTGTGGTAAGGATATTGTTGCGGTCTTCTGAAAAATAGTCAAAGAGGATACTAAGCCGGTCTTTAAAAAACCGCGTTTCTACAGCCACATCCAGTTTCTTTGATCTTTCCCAGGTTACATCCGGATTTCCCAATTTGCCTTCAGTATAAGAGATATATGAGACTGGGTCTTCTCCAAAAACACCACTTCCTCCCCTTAGATATTCACTCGGAAAGTACATAAAACGTGTGCTGCCCATGATATCATTTCCTACCTGCCCGTACGAAGCCCGAAACTTGAGATACGAGAGTGTATTTTTCCCAATCAGTTTTTCGACCGCAGGCTCACTGGTGACAACCCATCCTGCAGAGATGGCAGGGAACCAGCCAAAACGGCTATTGACCGGAAAATTTTCTGATCCGTTCCTTCCCATATTGAATTCCAGCAAATAGCGTAATGCGTAGTTATAGGTGATACGGCCTACCCAATCCTGATAACCAAGAGGGATACCCGGATAAGCCAATGAATGGTACCATCTTTTTTTCTGGTTGTAAAGTACCAGAGCCCCTACATTGTGACGGCCGAATGAATTGCTGTACTCGAGCGCCCAATCCATATAAAGCTGACGCGAGCGGGCAAATCCTGTCGATGGACCGGTCACAAAATTCCCTAATTCCCCATTTTGACGAAATACAATGGTCTCAATACCATTTGGGTATACTTTGAGAGGTGTATATGTTGGAGTTGATCTGTTAAAAATCCGGCGCAGGTCATAAAAATTGTCAAAGGCGATTTTCCCCCTTACAGATAACCCCTTGGTAATCATATCCAGTTTTTGATTGACACCCAGATTAATGTTCAGGCTATTGTCCGTATAATCAACAAATCCTGCGGCAAGATTTGCAATGGCATTTTTGAGGTTCGAACGTTCAAGGGTAATTATTTTTCCATCATACAAGCCAATGGTTGCGTTGGGCGCTGAAACAAGTATTTGCGACATTAGTGTCGTATTTCCCCCGGCATCCGTTTCGGTAATTTGCGATGAATGTCTCACCGATGAATATCCACCCAACTGAAAGTTAACAGTGGTGGTGGGAGTCACATTGATATCAATATTGGACCTGAAATTGTACCTGGAAAAATTGTTGTTGTTGCTGATACCACTGCTTTGCTGGAACTCTTTTACAAGACCGGTCTGATTCAAATAACCCAATGAAACAAAATATTTTACATTTTTTGTCCCCCCCCTGATATTTAAGTTGTGCTGGGTTTGGGGGGCATATTCTTTTAATAACAGTTTTAGCCAATCGGTATTGGGGTAAAACAACGGATCGCTTTGATCCTTGAATTTTTGCAACTCAGCGTCTGTAAAAGTCTGGGTCGTAAGCGGATTGTCGTTTTTTAATGCTTCATTGTAGATCAAAGAAAAGTTATATGCATCCAAATATTTTGGAAGACGTGTAGGAGACTGCAAAGAGGTATTTCCGGTGTAACTGACAATTGCTTTGCCTTCTGTGCCTTTTTTTGTGGTTACTATGATGACCCCATTGGCGCCCCGTATACCATAAACCGCTGTTGATGAAGCATCCTTCAATACAGAAAATGATTCAATTTCGTTGGGATCAATCTGGCTGAAAGAACGTTCTATTCCATCAACCAAAACAAGAGGGGTAGCTACAGAACTTGTCAAGGTGCCAATACCACGGATCCGGAGTATCGTTTCATCCTTCCCGGGCTGTCCGTTTTGTTGGACCCCAATCACTCCGCTCACCCTCCCAACCAGTGCCGATGTCAGGTTGGCAACAGGTGATTTAAGTAACTCACTACCTTTCAAAGCGCTAACAGCTCCGGTAACAGTCAGTTTTTTCTGGGTACCATAACCAACGATTACAACTTCACCAACATCAACGGTGGTCTCATTCATTACGATATTAAAGTTGGCCTGCGTTCCAATACTTATTTCCTGTGATACCATTCCTACAAATGAAACCAAAAGAACCTTGGCATCAACCGGAATACTCAATGTAAACTTCCCATCGGAATCAGTTTTAGTACCTACTGTTGTCCCTTTTACCATGACTGTTGCTCCAGGTAATGGCATTCTTTTGCTATCAGTAACAGTACCTGAAATTTTATTCCCCTGCATAGTTGATGTTACCTCTCTTTCTTTAAGAACATTCAGATTCGCATCAAATTTATTACCTCCAAAGCCATTTAATACAATAACCATTAGAAGAATGCTTGTTAGTTTAATGATTCTAAAGGTATTCCCTGAACAATCTTTCATATGAGTTGTCCAGTGCAAATTGTTGAGATCTTTCATAAGTGTTGATCTTTTGTTGATTAAATTTAGAAATTGGATTTTTTTCATACTTAAATATCTAATTTGATTTATTTGAACCGAAAATATTCCGGTATATGAGCAATAGCCACCCATTTTCGGCCAAATTAGTTTAACACCGGGTTTGAATCTTCTTTTTGACATTGTCCTTTGGGGTATTTGCCCCTCCATTTTATAATTTTTTAAGCTATGGGGACATATTTCGCCCATACAATCCCGTGTTGACCCTCATGTTTTCCTCCTTTCTGTTCTTATGCCGCATCGATGAACCTGTCAAGCTCTTCCAAGTCGGCTTTACAAAAAAAGATGTTCATATATCTTCAATTGCTCACTAAATTGTTTTTTTTATTGGCGTTCGCGATCGTTGATTCAATTTGATGTCCACTAAAGGTTATTTTGGCAGGCACTGCAATAAACCAATCAATAAAACTGCGGTGTTCCTGTCGTATAAATTTATTTTTATTTTGACGCATCATCACCGATATGTTGTAGGCCAATATGCTTAGCTGCCACAATATATCGTTTGCCAAGAAGTCTTCTGTCAGCGTACTTCCGGCCTTAGTGTGCCCTTTTACCTGTTCAATCCTTGTCTCACTGGTCAGCATCTGGGGCTTACTCCATCCCTTTGCCGTATAGCCAGAGAAGGTATCTTTTACAACTACAGTAAGTCCCGGAAGGGGATTTGCGTCCCTATATGAAACCTTGCGTAAGGTAGATCTCCTGTGCATTGACTATCCAGATTGCGAGAACAATCAGAAACAGGATCATAGAAATTTTAAGTACCCATCTTTTCAGTTTCACAATTCATATAAGTTTTTCAGTTTATCACAACAAAATAAATCATAAAAAATCATAAAAACAAATCAATATAAAATGTTTTAAAACATTATTTTATATTATAAAGAAACTATAGCGAAATAAATTAAGATAAATGCATTATAATGCAGATAATTAAATGATTACATATTAACTTCACAAATAAGTTTTTTTGATCTTCATTAAATTTAATTACAACCAAGATTTTTTTCTTTTAGAGTTGTCGTTATTTTATAATAATAAGTGTATGTTTGCACAACTAATCATTGTAAAAATAAATGATTGCGAAATGTTTCAAAAATAGACCGACTTTGCCTTATAAATGGGAACTAATCGTACTTCTCTGGCTGGCATTCTTTTTTAACCAGGCAGACCGTCAGATTTTTAACGTGGTATTACCTGCAATTAGAACAGAACTGAACCTCACCGATTCAGATATGGGCTTGATCGCTTCCATTTTAATATTGGTCTATGGCATACTTGTTCCAGTAGCCGGATACATTGGTGACAGAACCAATAAAAAATATGTATTAATGCTTAGCTTATTGGTATGGAGTACCTCTACTTTGTTTACCGGGATGTCTGTATTACTTATTCATCTGATTTTTCTTCAAAGTATTGCAACGGGTGGGGGGGAAGCTTTTTATTCTCCATCAGCCAATGCCTTAATCAGCGAACATCACGATAGAACAAGAGCGACAGCAATGTCTATTCATCAAACAGCGCTTTATGCCGGAATTATAATGAGCGGTTATCTGGCCGGCTGGATTGCTGATAACTTTGGCTGGAGGATTGCGTTTTATATTTTTGGCGGATTTGGTATTTTATTGTCTTTGCTAATAGGATTGCGGTTGAAGGACTCATTCCCTACAGGATCAAAGGAAGATGGAAACCGTAAAGTACTCATTGTTGATGCACTTGGTGTGTTTTTTAAAAAGCCTACGGCTCTGTTGCTCACACTTGCATTTGCAGGGATGGTGTTTGTAAACGTTGGGTTTATGACCTGGATGCCGACGTATCTTCATGAAAAATTTGGTTTCTCATTGGCCCGGTCCGGATTTGATGCAACCTTCTATCATTATATTGCTGCATTTATTGGTGTCTTATTAGGTGCATCAATTGCAGATCGCTATTGTCATAAAATTACAGGTATGCGCGGAATTGTCCAGGGAACAGGATTGTTACTCGGGGCTCCTTTTATTTTTTTGTTGGGAATTGGGAATACTCCTTTTGTCATATATATTGTACTTGCTCTATTCGGTTTGTTTCGTGGAATTTATGATTCCAATATTTTTGCAGCACTATATGATGTGGTTGAACCTAAATTTCGCTCAACAGCCACCGGTTTAATGCTTATGTTTGCTTTTGTAACAGGGGCTTCCGCCCCTTATATACTGGGAAAAATCAAACCTGCGTTGGGGTTGGCCTGGGGACTGTCAGCTTTGTCTGCAGTATATGTTTTTGCCGCGCTTTGTATCTTTGTCGCAGTAAGGTACTTTTATAAGAATGATATAATCAAATTAAACTACAAATAATGATTCAAGTAATTAACAGGGCTCTTGATATTCTGGAACTCATAGCGAAAGACCGGTCCAGGTTATATACACTTAGTGAAATATCCACCCAACTGAAGCTGAATAATGGTACTTGTGCCAATATCATCAAAACGCTTGTTGTCAGGGGCTTTTTGGAACAGGAAGGAAGAATGACAGGATACCGTTTAGGTTCGATGTCGTACCTGCTTACCGGTAACTATTTGTATAAACAGGAACTTTTGTCCATAGCAATTGAGCCGATAAACCAACTGTCATCTCTACTCAACGAAAGTTGCATCCTCTCAATACTTAAGGATAATGCCCGAATTGTACTTCACGAAATTAAGAGTACCCATGAACTTCAGGTAATTAACAAAAAAGAAAAAGAAGCATATGCTACATCAACAGGAAGGATGATTTTGGCTTGTATGGAAGACAAAGAACAACAGACATTTATTAAAAGATTTGGATTCCCTTCCCCTGATATTTGGGCAGGAATAGAAGATGAAGACGATTTGATAATGGAGTTAAATAAAATCAGAAAAAAACAATTGGCTGTGCAAATTTCCAAAGCTCAGATTGTAGGTGTGGCCATTCCAATCTTCAAGGATGAAAAAGTAATTGCCAGCCTGGGAATTTATTTGCCGCAATCCAGATACACTGTGTCTATGCAAGAGAAGGTTCTTGAAGAACTACGAAAAACGGGAGAGTTGATTAATAAGAAATTGAATGATAAAACATAGAATCATGACCTTAAATTACAGCAATGAAGATAATTGATTTAAAAGCCCGGACAGTGGCTATCCCGCTTAATGCACAACTGAGACACAATACAGGAGTTCATCCAGGATATCTTCTCCGGACAGTCATCGAGATTGTAACTGACGAGGGAATCGTTGGCTTGGGGGAAGTTGGAGGAGGAGATCAACGCGGAGCTTTTGCCAAACTTAAACCGCGCATCCTCGGCCTCGATCCGTTCCACCTGGAAACCATTAAACAAAAGGTATTGCGCAGTATTTACTACATGTCGAATGCCCGCCTCTATGCAGCGATCGAAGTTGCCTGTCTGGACATACAGGGCAAAGTATTGAACCGTCCCATGGGCGACCTCCTCGGAGGTAAATTGCGGGATAAAATCCCTTTCATCGCTTACTTGTTCTGGCGTTACGACCGTCCGGGTGGAGGACACGATAAGTGTGCTGAAGACATAGCTGATTTTTGCACCCAACTCCACGAAGAGCTGGGCGTAAATACCATGAAACTGAAGGCTGGCGTAATGGAGCCGCGAGAAGAAGTAAGGGTACTGGAACTTTGCAGGAAAAACCTGGGCGAAGACTTTGGCCTCCGCATTGACCCCAATGGTGTTTGGTCGGTAACAACAGCTGTCAAAATGGGGAAAATCATGGAAGAGCTGAATCTTGAATATTTCGAAGACCCTTCCTGGGGCCTGGAAGGCAA
This sequence comes from Prolixibacteraceae bacterium, assembly GCA_023229575.1. Classification (GTDB taxonomy): domain Bacteria; phylum Bacteroidota; class Bacteroidia; order Bacteroidales; family Prolixibacteraceae; genus CAINVV01. Next base: position 149,855 of record JALNYZ010000008.1, on the reverse strand, counting down.
TGCAGCCGTCCGCAAACAAATCAGGATTCCAATCGCAACCAACATGTACCCCAATAAATTTGACGATTTAGGGCCAGCCATCCGCATGGATGCTGTAGATGTGGTCCTTACTGATCTTCACTACTGGGAAGGGCCAAAAGGAGTTAAAGATTTGGTTGCTGTATGCCGCACATTTAATCTAGGCGTTGCCATGCACAGTGGCGCCGAATTTGGTATTGAACTGGCAGCCATGATCCACACTGCATCGACGATTCCAACCATGACTTTTGCCGGAGATGCCCACTATCATTACCTGACGGATGACATTATCAAAGGAGGATTGATGAAATATGAAAATGGCTGCATCAAAGTACCTGAAGGTCCCGGGCTTGGTGTTGAGTTAGATGAAGAAAAGATGGAAAAATACGAACGTTACTTCAATGAAAAGGGTGATTATTATGCCCGGTTTCACCAGGATGAATACCGTCCGGACTGGTTCCCAATTGTAGGAAGCATTTAAGTATTATAGATGGAATTTCAAACGATCATATCAGGATTAAATTTTCCGGAAGGGCCTGTCTTTGATTTTGACGGAAACCTGTGGTTTGTCGAGATCAAGGGGGGGAACCTTTCCCGCTGGGATGGGACAAAATTAGTCCGTTTTGACGTGGATGGCATCCCCAATGGAGCCATGATGGACGGGCAGGGACACGTTTGGTTTTGCGATAGTGGACGTGGAGAGATCCGACTATTCGAGCCACATCTGCATACATTTAAAACCATTTGCGACAAAACGACTGACGGAATTCGGTTAAAACGCCCCAATGATCTAATCTTCGATATAGCCGGAAATCTATTATTTTCAGATCATGCCGATGGCCGCGAAAAACCGTTGTCGACCATTTGTGTGCTGCCGGAAGGGAGCGACCAAGCCAGGATTATTTCTAGGAATAAATATTTCACCAATGGGTTGGCGTTTAGGGCTGATGCCAAAACGCTGTTTTTTTCGGAAACATACAGACAGCAACTTTGGGTTGCAGAATGGGATGCTACAAAGCTTGAACTCCGCAACGAAAGCCTGTTTGCAAAAGCAGGAGATGGTCCCTGGGGACCTGACGGGATAGCTTTTGACCAACAGGAAAACCTTTTTGCCACTATTTTCAACGAAAGCAAAATAAATATTTACAACAAGGAAGGCCAATTAACCGATTCGATATCCTGCCCCGGAAACAGGCCAACAAATTGTGCTTTCGACCCTTCCGGGAGACTTGGGCTGATTGTCACGGAAGCTGAACGGGGAGAAATTATTTCCTACCCCGGATTCGGGAAAGGATTACCAATTTATTACGGATAAGGCAATGGGAATAAAAAACTTATTCAACCTAAAAGGGAAAACGGCCTTGGTTACAGGTGGTAGCCAGGGTATTGGGAAAGCTATTTCACTGGCTCTGGCCGAATGCGGCGCCGATGTGGTGGTCAACTATCGTTCAGGGAAAGCCCTGGCGGATGAAACCTATCAGGAAATAACCGCGAAAGGAGTTAATTGTCACCTTATCGCCTGCGACCTATCAGCTGTCGACTCGTCAAAAACCATCGCCCACTATCTTGACGAAATTAAAATTGAAGTGGACATCCTGGTATTAAACGCTTCCGTTCAGTTCCGAAAATCATGGAACGAAGTAACGGCCGAAGAATTTGAGTTACAACTCAACACCAACCTCCGCGCTTCACTTTTTCTCATTCAGGAGTTGTATCCTGTGATGCAGATAAAAAAATGGGGTCGTATCGTTACCATTGGCAGTGTGCAGCAGCTACGCCCTCATCAACAGATGATTGCATATGCAGCATCCAAAGTGGCTCAGGTAAGTATCGTTAAAAGTTTGGCTCCGCAGTTTGGGCCTTACGGGGTAACTATCAACAATCTGGCTCCGGGAGCGATTCTTACAGGGCGCAATGAGGATGTCCTGAAAGACGAAACATACAAAGCAGGAGTGGAGGCTAAAATTCCACTTGGTTTTATTGGTAGCCCAATTGACTGTGCTGCAATTGCTTTGTTGCTGTGTTCAGATGCCGGGAGGTACATAACAGGGCAGGATATTTTTGTTGATGGCGGAATGGGACTGAATTCTTAACCAGTTGATTTAAAATAAAATTAGAATCTAATATTTTCAATTATGAGTGTCGACCAATACAAAAAAGAAGTGGAAATGATGAATCTGGAAAAATTGATCGCTTCCAAAGAAGGTATATCCAATGTAACATTTCCTATATCTGACAAAGAGTTACTTAATCGTTACGAGCAACTTTATACAGGGGCAGTTAATGATGTATTACGCGAATTCTGTCTGCTGGAGCAAGCCTTGCCAGGACGTATTCAGCCTTTGCGCGAATACCGGGCTGTTGCCGGATTTGCCTTTACGGTAAAAAGCGCTCCCAACGTGAAAATCAGGGGAGAGATGGAATTTCGCATACAAATGCTCGACGATATGCATGAGGATGCATTTGTCGTTTGGGATACCAGCAGGGATGATAAAGCTACGTTATGGGGAGGAATAATGACTGCAACTGCTAAAGGTAAAAAGCTTAAAGCTGCCTGTATCGATGGAGGGATCCGTGATACTCACCAGATCTTGGAAGCTGACTTCCCTGTTTTCTATGAATACCGGATTTCCAATGGAAGTTTAGGCCGTTGTTTAATTACACATTACCAAATTCCGATCAAAATTGGAGATGTTACGATCAAACCAGGAGACGTAGTAATTGGCGATATTGATGGGGTTCTTGTGGTACCTCGTGATATTGCCTACAAAGTACTTCTTCGTGCTGAAAAAATTAAAGAGGACGAGAATATGATATTCGGATGGGTTCGTGAAGGAATGTCAATTCATGACATTACAGAGAATGGTGGTTATTTTTAGCCGTTTTAATCAGACCAGGGTCTTTAAGCATACTACATCCTAACCGGATTTCATGTCACTTTTGTTCCATGTAACAGTCATAGTCTTTCAGGCAGACCACGGTATCTGGAAATACCGGGAGATTTATTTCCACATCGCATCAATCATTTTGACAGTCTCATCCACAAGCATATCGCCTCCTGTAGGGCCAATGTGATTGGCCATGGCGCTGTATCCTCCTCCTTGTAAAGCCCTCTTTATGGGTAAATAACCTCCTGTATCGCCAGATAACTGGACTATGAATGTTTGTTTGGCCTTGCACCTGCCGGTAATCCTGAAGCCATAATCCGTATAGAGTTCAAACGGATTGGTCGCTATGGCCACATCGTTCAGCCGGATGGCATGAAGTTCCATCTTAAAAACCGTATCCTTATCCTGCTTCTGATATTGTCTCAATACTGCTTCCATTGGTTTTAACCAACCATAATCTGACGTCTTGCTATCCCATGGACCATGCTCATGCACCTTCTCGTTATCCTTCATCTCCTGCAGGAACCTGTTCCATGCCGTATTGGGTGAGTTTTTATCTTCCGGCTCCCTGGACCTTATTTCATTCACCATCTTTTGCGCATTGTCATATTCTTCTTTGCTCACCCTCCTGGTAGGAAGATTGATATCCTTCACAGAATGTTTAAATACGACACTGGTCTGAATCGTATTCCTCGCATCCGGATATGCTTCATCAATGACCAGCCTGAGCCTTCTTCCGATCTCGATTATTCCGGGAACTTCCCACATGTTGGCCTCCAACGATTTATAACCGCGGGGAAGGTCCCTGGGAGAGATGTCGCCGGCAGCGCCGCATTGCGGTAAAACAAAAACGTTTTCAGAGAACCGATCTTTCATTTGTTTCCTTACCTCACTCCAATAATCGGACGAGACATAGTATTTAGCCTCAGTGACCTGTGATGGGCAGGAAACATTCATGATAATGCCCGTTAAATTCTTTTTCAGGTCCCAGCAGAAAAGCATATCAACCCCCGGATTGGTTGGCCCTTCGATGCCAATAAAATCTTCACGGTCTGTTCTGCCATACATCTCCGTTTTCCCGTTGGCATATTCAACCCGCCGGTTATGACCAACAACGGCATAGCCCAAGCCCCTGCTTATACCTGCGGGCTTGCGGTTATTCCAGGCTGCAATTATCGCTTTACCGGCCCTCTCCAATAATAATTTACGATATTTCCCGGCAGCATTGGGGTTAGGGGCCGAATGGGTATGTGTTGCATTCAAAAAGAGTTTGCCAACGTTGAAATCCGGAATTTGCTGCTTAACCACCAGTCTCAATGTATCCTGCAGTGATTTTCCAAATTGCGCCAAATCCAGTGATACCATGATAGCCTGTTCCTTGTTTCCATTTTCATCAGACGATTCAATGGCACAAGCCGTTACTTTCAACGGGCTCTGAACATAAGTCGAAATCCTTTCATAATACTGACCATAAAGCGATGCAGGTCCATCCGGGGTAATATCTTCTATTGCCCAGCCGATACGCAGTCCCCCATCTTTTAACTTCTCGTTGCAGCTGTTAAACAGCGCCAGCATCAGAAACGATGCCATGTAAATTACCAATTTAGATTTTTTCATTTTATTCCTCCTTTATTTTTGTTTAGTTCATTATAAATTTAGTATGTTTTTCACACTGGATATCAGAAAAATACCCGTTCGGGCGCCTGCGGTTTCAGTGGTATTTCCAAATCAAGTCCATTCCATTCCGATTTCATAGTATTCTCATTTTTAGTGACTTTTGCCTTCTCTTTTGGCAAAGCACCTCCTGGTGCCGCGACAGAAAAAGTAAAACCCATCGCGGCCTTATTAATTTTTGTAAGATCGAACCCGGTTTCAGGCCCCGAATACCACACATAGTCGATCCATGATGATTTCCCGTCACCGCCCTTTTCCCAATGTCCTTTCAGATTTTCGAATTCGGCATAACAAAGCTGTAGGTTGAATTTCAGGTTGTCGAGGGTAATACTGAATTGTTCATTGTCAGAAGTCGGGAGGAAAAGTTTATCCGGATTGTCAACGTTCCCGAACTTAAAGCGAAGACGAAGGTCTTTCGCGACGAATTTTCCTTCTTTCAGGCGGTCAATTGAGATATGTTTGTCTCCTCCTGTTGAAAAGAAATTAATGGCAGCAAGCACCTTGTTTTCAACCTGCCGGCTGAAAAAGTAGGCCGAACTAAAGTCAAAATCATCATGCAAAAATTGCACCTGTAAAAATTTCGGTGCCTGGACACTGCCCCAATAGACAAGGAACGGATGCCGTTGGTTCCATAAACTTGAAATACTGGTTGTCGAAAGCACATAGTGGTCAGTCATATAGCAAGTTCCAATAATTTGAGGATCAATTTTATCAAAAATATTGGTTTCAGTTCGCGGGTAATTTGGAGAAAGGAAATAGGGCAATAAATATTCAGGTATCCGGTGTTTTATTTTGGCATCACCCCTTCTGTCATCTGCATCCGTAAATATCTTGCCATTGGATGCTTCATTCAGAAGGCCATAAAAAGAATTGCCTGTGAGCGGGCCGTAAGACCTGCTGTGTGGCCCTGCCCATTGACCGGTGGGGCGATGGTAGTGAGTGGCAATCATTTTCCAGTCTATGGAGTAGAGCGAATCAACCATTAGTTTGTCTGAAGGCTCAACTATATGACTTTTCATCCGGTATATTTCATCCAGGGCAACAATGGAATAGGTGGGGCTATTATACTCTGAAAAACCACCCTTATCGAGGGTATAATCATAAAATCGCTTCAACCGGTTTCGGGCATAAATTTTCATATCCTCCAGGGTAAAAATATGAGAGACCATATAGGTAACATAGGTTCCCATAACTGCAATATTGGTATAGTTGGGTGAACAATCCCTTCTTTGAATAGCATTAGCTGCCAGTACCAGTGCATTTTTTATAACTGGCTTCAAGGCAACAGGCAATTCATCCTGATGGCCCATCCATACGTCCAGCAGGCGCACCGCACAAAAGTCGGCCCAATTCAGATCGATGACAGATTTTTTTGTAGCCAATGGCTCTTCCATGTAGTAGGGCCAAACCCCGCAGGATTTTGAATTGGGATCCTGGTCCTGGGTCAAAGTAGTTTTTTCAAGAACATCGAAAGCACGTTGGGTATATTGCTTCTCCCCAACATCCAGCAGTGAAACAGCATAATTCAATGACGCAAGTACTTCGTGCATAACAGTCTCGCTTTGCGCATCAATTGCAAAACTGGCCCCTCTGTTCACTGTTCTTTTGATCATCTTTTCATTCGGATCGTATCGTTCATGCAGACTTTTGAGGAACTCATTTGCTGTCTTCTTCTCCTTGGGAGTCAATTGAACGGCATCATATTTGATATACCTATCCTTGTAATGTTTGGTTGGGGCTGTACCGGCACTTACGCAGTTGACTGTTAGGATGGAAAGAATACTGAAGTAAAAGAGTGACATTAACTTTCTCATATTTTATATTTGAAGCGTTCTTAATGATTAAAGTGAAATAATTATTTGACTTCACCCATAAGCTTATTAACGAGCCAATTTCTAAGTTTTTCATATTGTTCAGGATAGACCCAGTGGCCTATCTCCTGATAAATATAGAGTGACTTAGGGGCCTGGATGACATTGTAAGCCGAGTAGGTTGAAGTGGGAGGACACGTGGTATCGTTAAAACCCCATGAATAATATCCAGGTACTTTTACCATTCGTGCAAAATTTACCACATCATAGTATTTGGATGTTTCAATCTTATCTTTTTTTGCATTGAAAGCAGCATTTGCTTCGTTGAACATATGTGGCCATCCTCCTGCCCTGCCGTTCAGATAGCCGGCCAGGTCACAAAGGGCCGGATACATTGCCGCGATGTATTTTACGCGTGGATCAAGTCCTGCAGTCACAATCGTTAATGCACCGCCCTGGCTGCCCCCATTGACCCCCAAAGAGGAGCCATCGAATTCGGGCAAAGAATAAATAAAGTCGATGGCGCGGAGACAACCCAGGTAGACACGTTTGTAATAATAACGGTCGCGGTTATCCAGATTATAAAGCCAATACCCGTCAAGGACCGATCTACCCAAATCAATATAAACTGAAGGGTCCATGGTCACAGGTATTCCGTGAATGCCGATCTCGAAGGTAATGACCCCTTTTTCGGCCATGGCAATCTCACCGGAATAGGGACGAACACCAGCCCCGGGCAATTTGAGTACTGCCGGATATTTACCTGCTTTTTTCGGCACACAAAGTATACCGTACAAACGTGTTCCTATGCCATAATTCTGAATATTGGCAAGATACACATTCACTTTTTCGGTACATCGGTCAGGCAACAATGTAACTTTGGCATCCATTGGGATTCTGGACGCTTCGGCTTTGGCTTTGTCCCAAAACTGGACAAAATCTGAGGGCATTTCAGTTGTCGGCTTAATCTGATCGGGCGAATAGGCAGCCGTTGCCAGATTTTCGTACCTCACACCATCAACAACCGCTGACACCCTGCAACGAAGAAAACCGGCCTCTTTCATGGTTCCGCCTTCAATCTTAAAGCGGCCATCTTTTAATATTGCTGAGTCACGTTTCGTAGGGACCATCATCTCTTTCCCAAATTCATATTTGATTTTAACATTCGTCAACAGTTCGCTATTTTTCATTACCGATACATCGAAGTTGGCTATTTCCCCCGGTTTGTAAACCCAATCTGCATGATCAGGAGCAACAATAATTTTAACAAGTTTTTCGACGGGTTGGGCAAAGAGCAAAAGTGAAGTAAGGGTTAATGTAAGGGATAAGAAAATTCTTAAATAATTTTTCTTCATGAAATAAAGATTTAGTTTGTTAAATGATTATAGTATGCCTGTAAGCCTATTTTCCAATTGGCATTCACTTTTTCTTGATTTTTCTGGTTTGCATCTCTTTTTTTCCACTCATACCTTCTGAAGAATCAATTTGACCGTTGAAGATATTGCCACTTCTGATAGCGGCATTCCACACACCTGAAATGCCTTCCCCGAAAGGTATGGTGCATTGATCGAACACATTATTGCGACATACAAAAGGTGATGCTTTTCCGAACTGGTCACCCTTTAACAGAAGGGCAATGGAGGTGGGTCCGTCAAATCCTGCAAAATGGTTTCCTGTTACATTGAAGGTTCCACGGATCGACACAGCAACCTCTACATTTTTGATTTCACCGCGTGACAGGAGGTTATCGCTAAATACTGCTGTAGGCCCGCCAAAAACGTCCAGATCGACCAGTTTATCACAGTTGTTGATGATGTTGTGGTGCAGGCTCCAGTTGAAACCCTGAGGCGAATAGAGCGCAAAACTTGTGCCTTGTTTAAGTTCGTTGTCGCGGGTCAGCCTGAACAACAGATTGTCAGAATCAAAAGCCTCTATCTCCGGACCCGCCACTGTATTGCTGTCCGGGAACCATGCCATCCTGCATCCTTGGTAACAGTGGCTTTTGCGACGTGGCCAGGGAATTGCATTCCATCTATTGCCATCCGACTTAAACGTTCGCGCGTCGATCACCTCCATCACGCGCCCTATCTGTTTTACACCCTGCATTCCGACTCCACATCCGCTGATGATATTGTCGTGTACAACGATATCGCGCTGCGGTTCACTCAACACAATGCCTTTAACAAGTGGATCGACCCCGCCACGAACGTAGACCTGGTTGTCGCTCACGATGGTATTGTCCACAGAGACATTGATTCCGGAACGTGGCAGGGATTTATCCCGAACGCAGGTCAGGTCGATGGCATTCCCGCTGATGATAATATTGGAAGGAGGATGGCTGCCTCGTCTGCCAAAAGAGGTGGATCCCATGGCCCCAATCGCCGATGAATTGTAATTGACGAAAATATTGTCTTTGATGAGGACAGGGGTGGCCCCGGCACGAACCAAAACACCATATTCACCCCCTCCGGGAACACCATTCAGGGCGGCCTGCTGCTCGAACGTATTGTTGGCCACAATGTGCTGACCCGAGGGAAGGATGTCTAAAGGTTCAAGGCGTGATTCAATGCTGCCAACCAACACAAAACCAGCGTTTCGTACGTAGTTGCCTATAAACTGTACAAACCTGGATGCACCCTCCCAGGCGCATCCGCCTACATCCTGGATACGGCAGTTGAGCATGGCAGTATTCTCTGCATAATCGTTGTTGTTGAAGCCGTTACGGGCACAGTCCATGATCGTGCAATTGCGGTACATGATAGATTTGGTGTAATGTGGCGGATCCTCGTTGCCTTTGCGGCTTACACTTTCGGAATAGAAACATTCGGCGGACATGTTGCTCGCGTGACAATTCTCAACCAAAATGCGTTCGGGGCCACTAATGTACATTGCCCGGCAAGACTTGACATAAAAGCCGAAAAAACCACCAAATCCAGGCTGACGATGGCCATTCATTACCCAACTATCGGCAAAACCGCTGAAGCCCTGGAACCGTAGATTCCGGATGGTAACTGATGCACCACCATTTACTGCAATGCAAGCGCCCTGGGTATTGTGCCCTTCCTGGGGTTTCTGAAACTCCTGGCTGCTACTGATGTCAAGTATGGAGCGTTCCCCGTTCTCTCCCTCCACCGTGATACCATCGGCCTTGTTCAGGTTGAGACTTTTTGTCAGGCGATAGCGTCCGGATGGGATGAAGATATTCCTTCCCTCTGCCACTGCCGCATCAAAGGCGGCTTGAAGCGGAGCGCTGTCGCTGTGCCGCACGATACATCCCTTGGCGCCGATTATGGCAGGATCCTTCAGGGTCACTTTATTCCCTTCTATCTTCAGAATCGTACTTACCAACTGGTCGCGGCCACTGAAAGAGAATCCGCTTGGCTTGGTCCAATCAAAATTTCCAAGCTTTACCTCTACCCCTCCACTTAGCTTTTGCCAATCTCCTGTGACCGGTACCTGGGTTCCTTTCCAGGTACGGCCCAGGTCGTCGCTCCAACGGAAGGTGGCCGGTTTGGTACCCGCGAAGTCAAGCATGTAAACAGTCCAGTTACCAAGCGTCCCATCATAACCCCGCACATCAATAACCTCTTTTGAAGGGGAATACTGCCTCCGGGGCCATACGATCATATCCGTCATGTTAGGATTGCACTTTGAAACTGTTACCTGTTGTCCTACCTGGAAGTCACCAATCTCCTTGAGTAGGATGGCGCTTGAACCTGCGCTTGTTTCAGCTTCGGTTTCAAACTCAGAGCCACTGGCGCCGAAGTCGCGGACATTGATCGCGGTGCCTGGTTTGACAGGCCGGTCGGCAACTACTTTGCCGGGATCTGCTTTGCCTGATCCCTTCTTTTGTTCTGTACCTGAATTTTCCCTTAACAAAAGGTTCCCCCAGGCAGATGTCCAGCCAAAGAAGTTGCACATCACGAAGACCAACATCAGCGTTTTAATTTTTCTCATTTTAATTGCCTCCTATATTTTATCGTTTTAGCGTTTCGCCTGCTCTTTTGGATATCAAATGAAAATCCTATAGTGCTCCTTTGGTTTCAAGGGTACATCTACCTCAAGTCCGCCCCACTCTACTTTCAATTCGCCCTCTTTTTCTGAAATTTTTGCCTTTTCTATCGGATTTGGTTCCACTAACGTCCCAATTGAAAATGTAAAGCTCATCACTGCCCTGTCCATTTTTGTAAAGTCAAATTCGGCTTCGGGTCCGGAATAGACTATATAATCGATCCATGATGCCCGATCATCGCCACCTTTTTCCCAATGGCCTTTCAGCTTTTCGAATTGTGCATAACAGAGCTGAATGTTGAATTTCAGGCTATCGAGTGTGACAGGGAATGGTTCATTGGCTGAAGAAGGTAAAGCGACCTTGTCCAAATTCTTAACATTCCCGAATTTGAACCGGAGTCGCAGGTCTTTAGCCATGATCTTTCCGTCCTTCAGGCGGTCATTGTGGATATGTTTGTCTCCTCCGTTGGAGAAAAAATGAATGGCTGCAAGCGCCATGTTTTCTTTCTGGCTTGCTGAAATATAGGCCGAACTAAAGTCAAAATTGTCGTGCAAAAACTGTGCCTGCAAATATTTCGGCGATTGTGTATTTCCTAAATAAACCAGAAAAGGCCGCCGTTGGGTCCACATACTAGAAAGGCTAGCCGTTGAAAATACATAATTATCAGTCATATAGCATGTTCCAACGACTTTCGGCGCTGGTTCATCCATTCCTTTGGTTTCTGTAAGCGGGTACTTGGGCATCTCTTTTCGCGGAAAGTCCGGTGAAAGTAGACTCGTCTCGGTGCGCGGGTATTCTGGCGAAAGGAAATAGCGCAGTAGATGTTCCGGAATCTGATGTTTCACCCTTAAATCTCCTCGTCCTTCTTTGATTTCAGGATAGATTTTGCCACCGGACGCCCTGTTCAGGAGACCATGAAATCCTGGGCCTGCAAGCGTTCCGTAAGACCTGCTGTGCGGACCTGCCCACTGACCGGTTGGGCGATGGTAATGCCTCGCAATCATATCCCAGTCGATGGAATAGAGCGAATCAACCATCTGTTTGTCGGATGGCTCTACAACATGGCTTTTCATCCGGTATAAGTCATCCAGTGCAACCAGGGAATAGGTCGGGCTGTTGTACTCTGAGAAACCTCTCTTTTCGAGGGTGTAATCGTAAAACCGCTTCAACCGTTTCCGGGAATAATCTTTCAACCCCTCAAGTTCGAACAGATGCGAAACCATGTAAGAGACATAGGATCCCATAACGGCAATATTGGTATATGCGGTCGAACAGTCCCTTCGCTGGATTTCCTCTGCGGCCAGTATCATTGCATTTTTGATGATTGGTTTCAATTCAGCAGGAAGAATATCCTGATATCCCATCCAGATATCCAGCAGACGAACCGTACAAAAATCGGCCCAGTTTTCATCTACCATCGATTTTTTTGTGGCCAGCGGCTCCTCCAGGTAATAGGGGAAGACGCCGAATGATTTTGAATGTGGGTCCTGGTCCTGGGTCAGTGTGGTTTTTTTTATCACCTCGAATGCCCGTTGGGTGTATTCCTGGCCCCCGGCATCCAACAGTGCGATTGCATAGTTCAAGGATGAAAGGACATCGTGGTAGACCACCCCGTTTTTGGCATCGGTAGCAAAGCTCAAACTACCCAGTGTTTTGGTAAGCATCATCTCTTTGGGATCGTATTTCCCATTTAGCCTTTTCAGCGACTCCTTCACTGTTTCTTTCTCAATGGGAGTCAATTGCATCGCATCATATTGAATATGGCCATCATTGAAATGCTCATGACCACCACCCCTATTGCACGAAGTAATTGTGATTGAAAGAGAAAGAGTTGTAATCAGGAATATTAATAATTTTGGTTTTATCATGTGATTTATATTTTTTTCTTAACCTTATTTCCAAAGCGTATCAATAATATTAACCGTTTCATTTACCAGCATATCGCCCCCTGCGGGTCCCACCTGGTTGGCCATCGCACTGTATCCTCCCCCCTGCAATGCTCTCCGGGTAGGAAGATATCCTGCGGAGTTTGTACACAACTGGATGAGAAAGGTTTGTTTTGACTTGCTTCTTCCAATGATCCTGAATCCATAATCCGTATAAAGCTCAAACGGACTCGAAGCGATTGCCACTTCCCCAAGACGGATTACATGGAGCTCCATCCTGAAAAGGGTATCTTTATCCTGATTCTTATATTGTTTTAAAACCGCTTCCATTGGTTTCAGCCAGCCGTAATCTGAGGTTTTGCTGTCCCATGGACCAAATTCATTCACCTTTTCATTGTCTTTCATCTCCTTTAGAAACCTGTTCCAGGCAGTAGATGGAGAATTGGGATCTTTTGGTTCCCCTGATTTTATTTCATTTACCATTTTTAAGGCATTGTCATACTCCTCTTTACTTACCTTTCTGGTAGGCAGTTCAAGATCCTTAACGGTATGTTTAAATATTACATTTGTCTGAATTGAGTTCCTTGCGTCAGGATAGGCTGCATCGATAACCAGGCCAAGTCTTCTGCCTATTTCGACAATTCCGGGAATATCCCACATGTTGGGTTCCCCTGATTTGTATCCCCGAGGCAAATCCCGTGGCGCTATGTCGCCGGCTGCACCGCACTGGGGAAGAACACAAACATTTTTGGGAAACTTATTATTGATGTGTTTTCTTACTTCGCCCCAGTAATCGGATGAAACGTAGTATTTGGCCTCTGTAACCTGTGCAGGACAGGAGACGTTCATAATTATGCCGGTCAGCTTCCTTTTCAGGTCCCAACAAAAAAGCATATCCACTCCGGGATTTGTTGGACCTTCAATTTCAATAAAATCTTCCCGGTCGGTCTTGCCATACATTTCAGCTTTCCCGTTCGCGTACTGGACACGCCGGTTATGTCCCACGACTGCGTAGCCAAGGCTCCTGCTGATTCCTGCAGGTTTTCGGTTATTCCAGGCGCTGACAATGGCCTTACTTGCCCTTTCCAATAGCAAATTTCTAAATTCCCCGGCGCTATTTGGGCTAGGGGCAGAATGGGTATGTGTTGCATTAATAAAAAGCTTTCTGGAATCAAAATCGGGAATTTGTCCTTTTACTAATGTCCTCAAAGTATCCTGCAAATTTTTACTGACCCCGACCAAATCAAATGAGACCATGATTGCCTGTTCTTTGGCTCCTTTCCCATCTGTGGATTCAATTGCACATGCCGTCACTTTTAACGGACTTTGTACATATGTTGATATTCTTTCGTAATACTGACCGGACAAGGAGACAGGCGGTTCCGGAGTATAGTCTTCTATAGCCCAGCCAATGCGCAGGCCACCATCTTTCAATTTTTCATTTCCAGTACAATTGGTAAAGACACTAGAAACGAAAATCGATAAAATAAAAGTTGTTATTGATTTTTTCATCATTGTTTCATGTTGATGATTTTTATACTAATATCATTCGGTGATCGTAAGAACTCCAGATTTGTTGGCGCCTGCCAGCGCTCCGACAACGTCGCTAAGCGTTATATTCACGGTCTCGGGCCCCTCTGTGAGAGCGTCACTGGTTATTGTAACTGTAAATGTCTTATCCGACACGTCACCGTCAGCCCAACTGAGGGTACCGGATATTGCAGTGTAGTCTGAACCGGCTGTCGCAGTCCCGTTGCTGGTCGCATATTTAACGGTAGCTGCACCGTACCCGGAGCCGCTACCAATCCTCGATATTGTTATCGTGGCTGTTTTCGATGCTGCATTCTCTGCAACCGTGTAGGCCGCGGCAGAAAGTGAAATAGTACCAACGGTATTCGGATGAACGATGTTGCTGGCATCCCCTACCCTCATGTTTTGGGTGTGCCCCGTAATCGTGTTTCCCGTGACAGTGTAATTGGTTGCCGCTGGACGGGCCGCTGTTCCGGGACGAAAGTAGATACCGCAAACTCCAGCTCCTGCATCGGTCCTGGTGTTGCTAATGATATTGCCGGTAATAAAACCGCCCGAAGTACCTTCAAACGAAATACCGTACTTGTAATTATTCCTGATGATATTGTTGGTAACCTTATGGGCTGTTCGACACACCAGTACGATACCTTGAGGGGTTACCAGCCCATTATCGGCAACAGTGTTGCCATCAACGGTCACATTTTCCAAAATAGTATTTGAAAATGTGGGATCTACCCATAAAATTATTCCTGATCCTGTGTTGTTCATGACCTGACAGTTTTGAATCAGCACATTCCTGACAGTGAAACCAACGTTTGGTTCCAGGTCTATGCCAGCCTGTGGTGCTGTCCCATTCGTATTTTTGAATACGGAGTTTCTTATTATAATACCATCTCCCATGACAACAGACAAGCCTTGTCTGCGGTTATTGTCCGATATGACATTATCAATAATAATGTTCTTTGTCTCAACTGTTGTTCCTTTTCCCACATAGATTCCATCTCCCCAGCAGTTCTTTGCTGTTAAATCTTTTACCACGATATTGGCTGCGCCCTGAATATTTATACCATGTCCATGCCCGTCTCCGGAAACAGCGGCGCCTGTATGGCCATTCCTTTCCCCTTCTATCGTACCTCCTATTACAGTAACATCTTGAATATTATTCAATTGAACAACGGCAGAACCATCAGTAGAGACTGGTATCGCTTTAAGCAAAGCGCCAGTCGACAGGCTCAGTGTCATGTTACTTTTTAAATTAAGATGTTTAGCTGGGTTAATCAGATAGGTACCATCCGGTACAAATGCGATTCCGCCGGTTCCGGCAACCTGGTCAACCGCGGCCTGAAGGGCTGCCGTATCATCGGTAACCCCATCGCCTTTCGCTCCCTTACTCTTTGCATCGACCACCTGCCCGGTAAGGCTAGTAAAATTTGCGGTGATATTCTTCGCCGAATTCATGGTAACCGTCACCGGATTTGTGGAGCCTGATGCATCTTTGCTCCATGATACAAATTTATATCCTGCTCCTGGCGTCGCAGTTAGCTGTACTTCCGTCCCTTCGGTATACGTCGATTGATCGGGATTTTTGATGACAGTCCCGTTGGTCGCAGATACATTTAAGGCATAGGTATTTGCTGCTGAATTGTCCTTCTTGCAACCTGGAATGGCAACAAACAACGACAAAAGAATAATTTCCACTAATTTTATTTTTCCCATCATTCAATAGTTTGCTTTAATCTTATATTATTGATATTTACCTGATATGGACTACCGTAACGTCGCCGGCGCCGACTACAACGTTCATCCATCCCGGATTGCTTATCTTCTCCGAACTTTCGAATACCAAAGCCTCCTGCCCTTTTTTCAGGTCTTTGTTGTTTAACCTCACCGTTATTGGCTTGTCTGTTTCATTGAACAACAATACCAGCCGCTCATCCCCTTTTCTTAGGACTAGCAGGTTCGGGTATTTCAGTTGTTCAGAAACCGCCAGATTGTCTTCCCGTTTTCCCTCGTAGAAAAGGTTCTCAAAAGCAGTGATAATCCTGGTTGCTTCGCCTATATAATAGAGCTGGCCGGCGCAGCGGTTTAAGGATGAACCCAGATCTACCCCGGCATGAAATGAGGCAATTACGCGTAAAATTTGTGACTTTACCCCCTTGGCGTTAATGAATCCATCAACGGTCGATCCGGATCTCTGCGTCCAGCTGGTGCCAGGCTTAACCCATCCCATGTCGAAGACTGTCGCGAACAGTTGTCCGTGTATTCGGGATTGTCCCATTTTCTCACGGAAGAAGGCCATACGCTCGTCGAGGCTCTCTTGTTTCACGGGAAAGTTTCTCGTGCTATTGCCTGATCCATAACCGACTGCAGTGCCGTCACCCGGCCAGCCGGGATAGGCGATGTCCATTTTCCCCCTTGATGCCAACCAGTGTCCGTCGTTGAACGCATCATCATAAAACATGTATTTGACACCCAGTTCGTTGCAGACTTCGTGCACCACTCCGTTTATACGCCCGTCAAGCTCTTCGCGGAACGCCTTCCATCCGTCTTTGTGGTTCTTCAGGATAGCACTGTCGGATAGATCAGTTGTGTCAGATAGTTTGGCGAACTCACGAAACGATTTTTTACAGTTGTCGCAGAAACAGTAACTTCCTTTGCCAGAACCCTTCCAGATTTTTTCCTCCCAGTCGACCCAATAGATGGAGGCTTTTGGAAATCCGGCAACTTTATCAGACCCAAATATTTTCCGGGTAATATCCTTTTTGACAGCCTCCCTGAACCTTGCCAGGCCTTCCCCTGTAACATAGGAACGACAATATTCTCCGACCTTGGTGCCTCTTTCCGGTTGGTTAAAATATTTGAGGCGGAACTCAGGCACAGTGAGCGTTAATTTTCCGAGGGCAGTCTCTGCCGTGACAAATGGGTAACGGATGGGATAGTTCGCACCAGCGAGTACAACAATTCCTCCCCGTTCAATCACACGGTCATACACCTTTTTCACGTAGTCCCCTGCAATGTTGTGCAGGAACCATGAATTAAAACCGACATCCAGGGACTGACGCATATGCGACTCAAAATGTTCAGGAAATAAGTTGGACCTGATATAACTATAGGCCCAGGGTTCAGAACAATACTGAGCCAGCATCACTTTCTTTGGCATGCGCCCGTTGAGAGGTGGCAGAATACGCACAGGAAGTGTCTGTTCAAGCTCGGTCAGGTTACCCGAAGCAAGGCGCCTGAAATAAAACCTGCACAGGGCGCCTGCACCTTTTGATTTATCGAGTAGAACCGGAATCAGGGAAGCCTGGTTGCTTTCTCCTCCGGTTCCCCTGGCCGGGACAAATTCGGGTTCGAATGTCAACCGATACCTGGTATAGGGTTGATTTTCATGGTGTATTGCCTCCTCTGTTACTTTTTTTGGCCTCCTGTTAAAATTTCTACCCTTTGCATCATCCGTATACTTCTCTTTAAGTAGGTGGAAGCCTTTGGGCAGGTCCAGTACAAACTCGTAGTCCTCAAGCGCAAAAGGTAGCGGTGATGGTGAATAGAGGGCAAGGAACAGCGTTTCCAGACTCTTTACAGAAAAACCCCACTCCCGCACCTTGGGCTGGATACAGGGCAATCCACTGTAATGATGATCGCCCCACAGGATGATTTGACGGAAACAGACCGCACCGTCAAAACTTTTCGGTACAATCAGATATCCATCCTTGTCAAACTCCGCTTTTCTCCAGGATTGGTCATCAAAAGCAGGGCTAAGCCATGTGTCATCGGTGGCACTACCGACCCGCCAACGGCTTTCCAGTTCGGGCTGACCAGGGATCCGCAAGCGCAATCCTGGAGATTTACCATTTACCATCACCTTCATGCCAATGATGTTCAAGCCTTCATTTATTGATACTGCGTACTTTCCGGAAGAAGAGAGTGTAACTTCTTCGCCATTTACATACAAAAGGGCTGTTACATCATGTCGGTCAATCCCTGCAACCAGCCGTTTCGTAGGAACACGGATCCCGGCAATCATATCGTCGTACTTCCTGATCAGTACTGAACCATTGGCTGTTTCGTTGTTCCTGATCATTTTTTTGGCTTGCTGTTTCAATGCCAGGAATTGCCGGATGTTGTCATCCATTTGCCTGTCAATCAGGAAATATTCCCTTACATTGGCAATTTTCCAAAGACGTTCATTCTCCGACAAAACAGGTTCAGTGAAGCTTAATGAATCTCCATCCGAAAGGGATCCTGACAGCCCCTCTTTGATGATCGTGGCCGTAACTTCCGCAAATTCTACCGTTGCACCCGGACTTGCCCCTATCACAACAACTATTTCGCTAATCTCAGGATTGGCTTCCGGAACCGTGATTTCCGCCTTATATTCACTCCATTCTTCAGTTACAGCAAAACCCTTTATCAAGCTACGACTCGCCTGATGGTAATATACCCCCAAATCAACCCCGCCTTTGCCTTTGACAATCGCCCTGACAACGCATTTGTCACCCTTAACTATTGGCCAATGCTGATTGTAGTATAGACGTACTGCCTTGGTTTTCGTAGTAACCTGCAATGCGTTTATTTTTGTGCCGGTAATTTTTTTCAATGAAATGGTTCCCTCTTCGTCCCAATAACCGGGTTTGTTAGGGATCCATCCTTCCGGTAATCCATCCTTAAGTTCAGAATTGAATTTTCCATTGATTTCCAAACACTTACCAACAGTCTTAACATTGGTCTGCCCGTATAATTTTTCACTATAATTACACAACAGCATTATAACTGTCACTATATACAATTTCAATTTTATCATAAACTGTCAGGTGTAATTGTTAAAGATAAATTTAAAGAATGGCACTCAGGGGAGCAAAGAATGGAAAATTAACACTTTAAATTACTTTCGCTATTTTGGTTATAAATTTGTTATTTTTACTAACACATAAGGATACAATATATTTTACACCACTTCAATATTACATCATTGTGAATTATTAGTGTTGAAATATTGTATCTATAAATAACACAAATTTGACATGCATCCTGTTTTTCAAAAGATAGAAGCAAACATTAACCTCTCCTTCTATGTGGAGCAAGTAAAAATTCCTTACTTCACCAATCCACTTCAGTTTCATCCGGATATCGAGATTATGCTGATTCTCGAAGGTACCGGGACACTCTTTGTCGGAGATTCAATCAGTAGTTTTGGCCCTGGCGACCTGGTAATGATTGGACAGAATGTCCCTCATGTTTGGTATAGTGATAAAAAATATACCATTGAAAATAATGGCCTCTATTCCGAAGTCATATTCATCCTGTTCAAAACGGAAATCTTTGGGGAACAATTTTGGCAATTACCCGAATCAAAAAGCATCCTTAAACTATTTCAACTTTCCAGAAGGGGGTTGAAACTAACCGGTGAAACACTTAGCCAAGTGAGCCTTCTAATGAAATCCATTACCAGTTCGGTGGGTTTTAACCGTATTACCCACTTATTATCCATTCTTGAAATCATAACCTCCCAAAAAGAATATCGGTTCCTGGCCAGTCCTATTGTTCAAAATATCATCAATGAGAGTGACTCTGATCGGCTCAACAAAGTCTATACCTATGTCATTCACAATTTCCAGGAGGAAATTTCACTTGATAAAGCAGCTTCCATTGCCTATCTTTCCAAACCGGCCTTTTGTCGTTATTTCAAAAAAAGGACCAATAAAACCTTTATTCAGCTCTTAAATGAAATCAGGATCTCAAATGCATGTCGCCTTTTGGCTGAAGGGGATTCCACGGTCGCGGAAATTTGTTACATCATAGGCTACACCAACGAATCATACTTCATACGGCAATTTAAAAGAATAACAGGTTTTACCCCGCTGAGTTATAAGAAAATACAGATCGAATAACAATCCATTTTATCCTAAATTATTTACCGTTGTTTCCAAATAATTCTTTCCATTTTTCCCCCCGGTTAAATCCTTTTATGAACCTGGTTGGGTCAGGCGCCATACTCCCGTACATACCATTTTTCATACCTTCATAAATACCGTAATACAACGCTTGATATTCTTTATCAAATAGCTCTGTTTTTTGGGTTAGCCACACTTCCTGCTCCTTGACCAACTTTTTAACGATGATCTTATTAGCTTCTTTATCAGATATTAAACGGCCAATTTCAGAATAAAATTCGTTATAACCGCTTCCATTCAAGCCGGAGATTTCTATAGCCAATTGAGCTAAATTGACCCTTGCATGGACCAACATCCACCTCCAGCTCTCTTTTATTTCCCCTGCCAACAAAGCCTCCAACTTGTCAAATCTCTTTTTAACAGCCAATTGAGGTTTTACATCTAAAAATTGCCCCCACCAGTTTCCATAGATATCAGACCATTCGGATTCCAGGTCAAACATAAGATTAGCGAAAGACTGCTGCGCTTCTTTGTCCGCACCTAAATACCATTTGGCATACTCCTTCAATATACTGTCACTGGTGCATATGCCCCAATGGTGCTGAAGTACCAATACTTTATTTATGTCGTCAAATATGCCTTCAGTATAGGCCATACCACCTTTTATGCCGTTGTCAAGCATGCCTTTGAAAAATCTATCCAGCCTGTTTGGAAACGGATTGGCACCAAATCCGCCCCATCCTCCAATCATCGATATATCAAAAAATGTTGCAACATCGTATTTTGGATTTAAGCCATTCCATGAATCCCAGACACTACGATCACTTCTGTAAATGCCATTTATCCAATCAGGTTTCGAAGTTTTTAAATAGTCTTTGGTCCATTCGATCTCGTTGACGCCGTCATGAATATCGAAGTGCCAATCATTGATATGAAAGTCGCAGTTTGGATAATACTCCTTTATGGTTTTTGCGTGGCGGGCCCCAATAAAGGTTATGCCCGTTTTTACCCATGGCCTGCAAAGGTCGCAATGACAACCTCCCCTATCGTAAAATCCTATATCAAAGGCATTAACAAGTATACCGCTTTTCTTTAAATCCCGATATAACTCCCTGTAATTCGATTCCATGATGTTCATCGCTTCATCATTGTTTGCATGTGGGCAGAGTAATCCTTCGGGCGGATCTCCCCCGGTCGCTTTTAGCTTCTCAGTAACCTGGTCAAGATATCCGGCATTCGCAATTTCGGTAAATCCAACTTTCATTCCCATATCATTGGCAGCCTTGGCCACTTGTTTTATCCTTGTCCATTTAGACCTGCTGTCAGAGCTATTTTCAAAGGGACTCTTGTGATACTGTGATATATCAAACCACAACCATAAAATATTGGAACCCCACAATCCTTGTTCATCGATTAAATCTTTGATTTTCCCCATATCAGGAATATCTTCATACCAATTGTTGTCGTGGATTGCAAAATATATCCCCCTTTGGTCATCTTTTGGTATTTCATTGATATTTAATGGGTGCACGGTCATTTGCCCCTCTTTATAATTCGATGTCCTTAATAATTTTCCTTCGCCAAACAAGATTCCTAACTCATCCGATCCGCCAATCAGCACAATATTTTTGGATTGGTATCTTGATGTAAATAGTTGAAAACCCTCTCTCTTATCAGGAAGAACCAGATTTAAATTACGCATTGTTCCTGCCAGTAATTTGCTGCTATTTTCCCACCCCGGAATTATGATTGTATTAAATTCTGTCTGAGAAAAACTAAATGCCTTCTCCTCAATGATTGGAATCAACAATTGTGATTTTTCCCTGATCTTTTGTTGAAGAAGATGCACGATATTTGACTCTTGCAAAGAGGCATGCTGACCTATTACGATAACCGCCTTATCTGTATTATTAATTGTTATCGCGACTTCTGAAGTAGGATTCTTATCTGAAGTTTTAGAATATGCTTTAAGGTATTTGAAGGGTAATATAAAAACCAGAATAAGTAATACAAAAATATTTTTATTCATTATGATTAATTTAAGCTATTTAACCAGGAATGGATATTTTAAAACGCGAAAAAATCTACTACCTGATAAGGATCAGCATTTTATTAAATATATCTGATTGCAATTAATTGGCAATTAAATACGAAGGAAATTAAAACAATAATTTCTGATGAGGCATTTTACAATTATCGTTTCCGGAAAATAGGATAAAAATTCCCGAAACCACATGTAATAGCCCCATCAGAAATTAATTCATTGACTACTAATAACCCGGATTTTGAAACATTATTTTATCATCATTGTAATTCGACAGTTCCTGAAAAGGAATCGGGAAAATGGTCTGATGAGGTTTCATTGAATACAATCCAATCCCCTGCTCCGGTAGCGCAAAGAATTGGTTCATTACATTCTGGGCAATTCCCCAACGCACCAAATCGAACCAACGCAAACCTTCAAAAGCGAATTCGAACTTACGCTCTTTGATGATAGCATTTCTAAAGGATACCTGACTGGGTAACTCTGTTGCTGTAAGCGAAGGAAGACCAGCCCTGGTCCTTACTTCATTCAATATACTAAATGCTTCTCCATTAGCAACGTACCCTGTCTCATTTAGCGCTTCGGCATACATCATTTTAACATCGGTGTATCTGAGAATGGGAAGATTATTGGCCCAATCAACTTTAGACCTCGGAGTATAAGTATCATAGGGTATATATTTTAATATATAACTGATGGCAGTATCCCTGCCTGTAGTCAGATTCACCCCCTTAATTATGGAAATATCCCTGCGCTTGTCCCCTGTTTCAAAAGCTTTATAAAAGCTTTTGGCAACAGGCATGGCCGTTGATCCTCCCGGGAATGGCATAATCGTTAAATCTCTAAATTGTTCGGGCAGACATCCATTTGAAAACCCCTGTCCTTCACCCAAAAGCCCTCCAGTAAACTGAACTTCCCAGACCCGTTCAGGACCATTTTCTTTTGAGTCTACAAAGCAATTCTTATAATTACTTTCCATCACATATTTACCCGATGATATTACATCACTTAACAATGGCTTTGCCGCTGCAAAGTTAGATTGGAAAAGATAGAGGCGTGCCAGCATTCCTTCCGCTGCATACTTGGTTGCCCTGCCTAATTTGGCTGCGGGCCAGGCTACCGGGAGCAATGTTACTGCTTTTTTATAGTCTTCTCCAGCAAAAGCCAATGTTTGTTCCTTCGTTGAACGGGCAATTTTTTTCGCCTCATCAGCAGTCACTGAAGTGGCAATCAATGGCATTCCACCAAACTGCATCGCAAGGTAATGATAAGCCCAGGCTCTCAGAATATAGGCTTCCCCTTTAATATTGTCCTTCAAGATCGGGTCTGGAAATGTGACCGGATCAATTTTGTCAAGGATAATATTGCATCGGGCAATAATTTTCCAAAACGATTGCCATTCCCTGTATGCCCATGCATTCACCGGAGTATCAGTAAAAACATTCAGCCCAAACACATATTCCGCAGGAAGGCCACCAGCCCAACCTCCGGTTGTTTCGTCACCTCTGGATATGATTCCCCGAAACCAACATTCAGCCCCCTGAAAATGTTTTTGTTGTTGCGAATAGACTGCGGCAATGGCTTGTTCAAAATCAATTTGTGTTTTATAAGCTCCTTCCACACTGTATTCCGAATTAGGAACAAGCGTCAGAAAATTGTCACATCCTGTCAGGAAAATTCCTGAGAAGGCAATTAACAGAAATATCAAATATTTTTTCATCGCTTAGTTTTTAAAAGGTTATTTTAACGCCCAAGGTATATTTCCTTGACAAAGGATAAGTCACATAGTCAACTCCGGGCATGGTGGTCGCATTCCCAAAACTGTTTGTTTCCGGATCATAGCCAGGGTAATTATCAATTGTTAGTAGGTTATCGGCTGAAGCATAGATTTTTGCCGCTTTTAAGATGGTCCTACTTAGAATCTTTTTGGGCAGGGTGTAACTAAATGTGATATTTTTGACTCTGAAAAAGGTCCCATCATAAATTCTTGAGTTGTCATTGTCTGAATAATTACCGCCATTGGCGTACTGAGTTTTGCCATCCCAGGACAAGTCTACTCCTGCAATACTTGGGACTGGATTTCCTCCAGCGCCATAATCAGGCTTATATGAATGCAGCCATCTATTAAATTGATTTACTCCCCAAGTAGCACCGGCATCAAGATGCCTTGAACCAAGGAACATAATATCACCACCGATCTGACCCTGACATAAAACACTGACTTCAAAATTTTTATATTGGAATGTGTTTGTTAAACCATAAATCAAAGAAGGGATATTATTACCATAAGGAGCCAAATCTGACGCATTGATCACCCCATCTTTATTTACATCCACATACTTGTAGTTACCTACTACTTGCCCAGGTAAAATTGCAACCAACGCTTTCTTATTGCTATCAAAATCAGATGGTAACAAAATGCCATTCGTTTGATATACATAGTACTGTGAAACAGGGCCACCCACACGGGTAATAAATTGTCCTTCCAGGTTAGTACTGATAAACTGGGTAACACTGCCCATGTCGAGTACCTTATTCTTTTCATGCGAAAGGTTAACAGACGTGGTCCATTTAAAGGTTCCTGTGGTATTATAAGAGGTTAAATCGATTTCCCATCCTTCGTTCTGTACTGATCCCAGATTGGTCCTGAAACTTGGAAACCCTGATGTGGTGGGGATAGGAACGTTGAAGAGAAGATTACTGGTTTTATTATTATAGTAATCAAAATTCACTTGTATCCTGTTGTTAAAGCCTGTAAAATCAAAACCAATGTCAGTTGTTGCCGTTGATTCCCACTTCAAATTTGGATTTTCTATATTGCTGGGGGCTATCCCGCTAACAATTTTATTGCCCCAAACGGCATTATCCAAGGCAAGTTTAGCCAAAAAATCGTAATTTCCAATCCGGTTATTTCCGGCCTTTCCCCAAGCTGCCCTAAGTTTTAACAAATTAATCCATTTGGCATCGCTTAAAAAAGATTCCCTGTTGATTTTCCATCCGGCAGATACTGCAGGGAAGAGTCCCCATTTGTTGTTTGCCCCGAATCTGGAAGAACCATCATAGCGAAGACTTGCATTCAGTAAATATTTATCGTTGAAGCTATAGCTTGACCTTCCAAAAAATGATGTTCCATTATTTTGGTTCTTACTTGTTGAAGCCTGCGTAGGTGTTTGTGCTACATTCAAGGTTGTCACATTATCATTGGGCCATCCTGTGGCGTTCGCTGAAATCAGATAGCTCTTGTGTGTCTCTGCCCCCTGCCCGACAATAACATTCAGGGTATGTAGCCCAAATATTTTATCATACGACAATGTATTTTGGATCGACCGGTCTTCAGATGTTGCTGAGTAACTATTTCCAACTGAAACATTCCCATTACTGTATGTTACATTCCCAGGCATAAAATACTCATATACAGAACTTCCATGATCATAACCATATTGAGATTTAAATGTAAGACCCTTTATGATTTCAAATTGCCCCCATAATGAAGTATTGACTGTACTTACTTTGGTATTATCTGTTGTTTCTTTCAATTGTTGCAGAGGGTTCGGGTATACCTGTCCGATGCCTGCCGGATAGCCCCAGTCCCTCGTTGCAGATGTAAGGGATGCCAACGGAGTTTGGTTTAAGGCATGATGGATTACCAGTTCTTTTCCTTCAGCCCCTCTGGCATCTTGTTCTGAATAGGATGGCGCCACATTCATTCCAATTTTAATGCGGTCACTGACATTAACGATACCGTTGAACCTGAAATTCATGCGTCTATAAACTGTATTGAAAACAATACCATCTTGATCAAAATAGCCTCCGGATACAAATATACTTCCTAAATCATTCTTTGTTGAGGCTGATAACTGATAGCTTTGAATTGGGGCCGTATTAAAAATGGCATTTTGCCAATCTGTTCCTTTATTTAATAAATCATTCCATGTGCTTGGAATTTGAAGGGAAACCGGCCTGGATGTCATTGGATCGTTCATTGAATGCCCCTGCTGTAACCAAGTGTCATTCCTTGCCCAGGTCATATAGGAAATATACTCGTTTCCAGTCATCATTGGCATTTTCTTGCTCGGCTCCTGTAATCCGTAGAATGATTCAAACTCGAAAGTTGGCTTGCCAGTTCCCTGTTTGGTTTCAATCAGAATAACACCGTTTCCTCCGCGGGCCCCATAAATAGAAGTTGCCGAAGCATCCTTTAGCACCTGAATAGTGGCAATATCACTTGGGTTGATATTTGCTACTCCATCCCTGGCAATCCCATCAACAACGTACAAGGGATTGGTATTCCCATTGATTGTATTGATCCCCCTAATTCTAATCTGGAGTTCAGCACCGGGTCGACCAGAAGTAGTCTGAGCCCTCACCCCTGCCAACTGTCCGGCAAAAGCTTCACTCAAGGTTGGAATCGCTCTTAACTTTATTGCATCATCTGTAATTTTGGATATCGAGCTTGTTAAATTCTGCTTTTTTACTGTACCGTATCCAATCGCAACAACCTCATCCAAATTAATAGATTCTTCCTCCAGAGCAACATTAATTGCAGTTTTGTTCCCAATTGTTACCATCTGGGATTTCATTCCAACAAAAGAGAATATAAGGATGGAATTCGCCGGAATACCCGACAGTGAATAATTTCCGTTGGAATCAGTTATTACCCCTGTTGAAGTTCCTTTGAGCATCACAGAAACGCCCGGGAGGGTTGCCCCGGAAGAGTCAGTAACTTTTCCGGTTACTTTTTTGCCTGCTTGCTGTGATTCTGATAAAAAGGCAGGGGCCAGAATGATTTTACGGTCAGAGATGGTGTATTCCACATCCGTTCCCGCGAAAAGCGTCTTCAACACCTCATCAATACGCTCATCTTTTGCATCGATAGAGATCATACGATTGGCATCAATCAATTTTTCGTTGTACAGAAAGAAAAACTCGCTCTCGTTCTCAATCTCATCAAGAACCTTGGCCAATTGTGTATTTGAGAAGCTGATAGAAAGTTTGGTTTTCTGCGAATAAGCATCGTTTGCCCGGGTTTGCAGAAAACCAACCAGCAATAGTACAAGAGCTATACGCATAATTAAAAGTGTTTTTTTTAGGGAATGGAACAGCGATTCCCAGTCTGAATAATTTTTTTTCATACCTTTGTAATGTTTGTTAAAAAAATTCCTAAATGGATCATTTTTAAGGAAGTCGTTGGCGCGATTTCCTTTTTTCATGTTTGTTTGGTCATGTCAGTTTTTTACCATAGATTACTATTTTTGATTATTAATCTTTCTATTGCCCCTTTTAAAGAGTGAGACTACCTCTTTTTGTATCGTTCCATCTGGTTTCATGAAACTGGGCGTTATCGTGAATTCAATAGGGGATGTTTTACCAAGTAAACGAAGAACCTCCTCCAGTGAATCATCCTCAAAAGTTGCCCGGAAAGAGTATCGATCCAGGTCCCTGTCCACAAGGATCACCCTTACATTGTACCAGCGCTCAATCCTCCGGGCCACTTCGGCCATATTGTCTCCCCTGAATACAAGTTTTCCTTCCGTCCAGGCTTCGTATTTAGAAGGATCTGTGTTGCCCACACCGACTTTCCCATTGCTAAAAATAAGTTTTTGTGAGGGTTCCATCGTTACTTTTTCAGAGTTGTCATCCTGATAAAACTCAACTTTCCCTTGCTGTAGAACTACTTCAATGTATTGGGTTTCCTGGTAAGCGCTCACATTAAAACTGGTCCCAAGGACTTTTATCCTTGAGCCGCTGATATTGATTTCGAAAGGATGTTTTTGGTCGTGGGTAACATTGAACCAGGCTTCGCCGCTGAGTGAAATTTTTCTGCTTTTGTTAAACGGTAAGGTATAGGTTAGATTTGATCCGCTGTTTAGCCAACCTGTGGACCCATCGGGCAGTTTAAAGGAGACCCTTGATCCCAATGGTGCATGAATGACCTGATTGGCCGACTGTTCCATATTGGAACTTGAAGATTTTAGCAAATAAGTAATTGTAAGGCCTCCCGCCAGGACTAATGGGAGGAACAAGATTGCTGCAACCTTAGTAAAAGCCCTGACTAAGCGGGGAACAACCAACTTTTTATTTTGATTCTCTTTGTTCCTGATTAAGTGGTGGACCCGGTCCAGCATATTGTTCAAAACCATTTCTGAGGGAATTTCATCGTATGGATTGCCACGTTCCCACTCCGTTTCCAGGTGGCTCAGCAATTCATGGTTATTAGGGCCATTGATAAAAAGGGATTCGACAAAAGAGCTATTACTGGCATCAGCTTCGCCACTGATGTATCTTTCAATCTGTTCAATTTCTTTTTCGTTCAGCATTTTTTGTTGTTTATTGCAGGGAAGGGACCAGATTAAATGCCCTCTGTCTTGTTATACAATCGACCGGGTCTAATCTCATACTGAAAAGATGATTTTTTGGATTAATTTTCTCAAAGAATAAAATTACACAGAGTAATACCGGAAATCCAAAACTTGTCCCGATTTTTCGGGAGAGTTACACCGGGTATAAAATTATTCTTCCAGTTCTCAGTGTATCTCTGGGATTCTCTTTTTTTCCTCAGTGTAATATTATTTAGGGCTAAGATAAGATATTACGACAAAAAGAGGGAGAAAAACAGAAGCAATGAAAAATTCTTGTCCTGAAAATTGCTCCTGATGAATTTCAGGGATTCGGACATATAGTTATCCACAGTTCCGGAGGAGAGTCCCATTTCCCTGGCAATTTCCTTGTTTGTTTTACCCTCCTGACGGCTTTTCAGGAAAATAGTGCGTTGTCGATCAGGGAGTTTAGCTATAATTAGGTCTAGCTGTTCCAGAATGGAATTGTAACTGACCATCTCTTCAGTTTCACTTGAAGTATGGGTGTTTTCAAGTAGCTTTTCATTGACAAAATTCTTTAAATAACTTCTCTTTCGGAAACAATTGCATATTTCGTAGTAAGCGATGGTAAAGAGATAGGATTTGAAGGAGGAGTCTTTCCTGAGGGTTTTGTGGTTCTCCCATACTTTAAGAAAAACCGACTGTACCAGTTCTTCCGTTTCGGCCACCGATTTAAGGTATTTAAAGGCAAAGCCATAAAGCCTCCCGGCATATTTGGAATAAACCAGATCAAATGCTTCCACATCACCTTTTTGAAGCTTTATAACCAATTCAATATCCTCCGGAAATACCTTCAAGGTTTGTTTGTTTGTTGTTGTTAGTTCAATACAAATATAGTTCTTTAAATATCAATTGTAGATGAGCATTAGTTACCATTTTCAGATTTGGGGAATGGGAAACGATGAAATGAAGAAACAAAGTAACGAAGAAACGGAGAAACTTTGAGACGGAGAAACGGTGTCAGAGAGACCGGGAAACTTGGAAAAATCAATTTGAATTAGGTTCATCTGTTTTGTATCCAATGCGTTTGCGAGGTGGTTTATTATCTTGTTTGGTAATCATTTCATCAAGGTAACTGAACACAAGTTCTATATTTTTGTCTTGATTTTGAACCTTTTTTCTTATCTCTGCGATTTCAAGTCTCAGGCCCAATGTGTCAGCAATCACCGCCCTTATTTTGGCAAAAATCCTCATAATCTGTATATTAACTTGAATTGCTTTTTTACTATTTAAAACGCTGGATAGCATTGCTACTCCTTGTTCCGTAAAGACCATTGGTAAATAACGAACACCTCCCCAACTTGAGGTCACAATTTGTGACCTCAAGATTGAAAATTCATTTTCAGTCAATTCAAACATAAAATCATCAGGAAAACGATCTGAATTTCTGCGGACTTGCTGTTTTAATACTTTCGTTTCGACACCATACAAATCAGCCAAATCACTATCAAGCATTACTTTCTGCTCTCTGATCAGGTAAATTCTGCTCATGATTCTTTCATCGGTGATCAAAACACCACTATTGTCAATTGACATCGCAATCAGATTGTCTGGAAATACAAATTGAGTTAATCACACCGTAAGTTACAATATTTCAGTCAAATAAACGAACAAAGAGCACAAAATTTTGTGCTCTTTGTTCGTTTATTTACTTATTTAATCTGTGTAATTTGTGTAATCTGTGGTTGGATAGGGGATAATTTGTGCTATTTGGGTTTAATCTGAGTTATGTTGGTGGATGCAGTCTTTTGTTAAACCATGCCCTTACCGTTTTCATTCTCGCCAACTGACCGGCCGGGACCTGACGTTTGCAGGTCGAGCGCTCCTCGCTGTTTACAGGCGCTCCCCATCTGATTTCTATTCCATCATTTGGGTTGTAGGCCATTTCAAAAGCATCCCTTCTTTTCAATATCTCTCCCATGGTCAACTTCTGTTCAGTACCATTGGTGCGGATGTAGGTGATCGAGAGCTCAGACAGCTTTCTTGTTAACAGCTCTTCAAGACTCCTCTTAACCTGTTCGGGAGATTTGAGCATAGGAAATTTGTAGTCATCAGGTGAACGAAATACCTTATCTGGAAAATCGAGCAGGGCATCCATGGCAATCAAAAGCCTAAGATCCCGGTTGGGAGTTGAAAAATCTTCCCACTGACCCCCTGCCTGGAACACGCCGGCCGGACTTCCCGGCATACCGATCACCTCTCCCGGATGGGATTTCATATAGGCTTCACCATTGGCCACAGAGGTGATCCGAACGATCAACTGTTCGTTCAATGCTTGTATCAGATCAAGCAAAGCAGCTTCTGGATCGAGCGGTTTGGGATTGATGATCCGCTCCATGGTGTGGTAAAAAACTCCGCTCTCCATACTCTTTTGCTGCATGGAGAAGGGCAACAGCGCCTGATTGGCAGAAATCCCTTTATTACTCATAAGACTGGCCTTACCATCATTAAACACAATAGGCCTGAAGGCTTTAAAACCGGGTTCACCAACTACTTCATGGGTATTAAACAGAAAATTTCCTTTCCAGA
Source organism: Prolixibacteraceae bacterium (assembly GCA_023229575.1). Lineage (GTDB taxonomy): Bacteria > Bacteroidota > Bacteroidia > Bacteroidales > Prolixibacteraceae > CAINVV01. The sequence goes on along the minus strand of JALNYZ010000008.1, from coordinate 119,195 downwards.
ACCGCTTGATGCCAACAGTACCATCGGGCTGGGCATCGACCGACAGAAGTACTCCCGGCGTATCTGATGTTTGGGAAACCCTGCGGACGAGTATCAATGTATGGCCGTAAGGGTCGGCAAAAACCACTCCGGGCCTCAAGGCACTGGCCGTAAGGGGTACAGGGTAATAATCAGAGTTTTCGTCGCTTAGAGCCGTGCGGGCAGTACCTGAATGAACGCCGTTCATCACCATTCGCACAAACATATTGAACTTCCGGGTCGGGTTGGAACCTGAGAGTCCTGTCTCATTGGTGACCAATCTGCCTGTTCTGGGTGCTTTACCAAGATACCCCCGGTCGCATTCATGGTAACCAAATGGAAGTCCTAGTTTCCAGGCAAAATAGGCACGGAGGTAGAATGGATTATCTGCACAATCGGGTTGCATCAGAACCCGATTTTTATCGCCTATATTGTCTTCATTAAGAGAGAGATGATTGTAAAGGAAATTCCTGTCGCGGTTTTGGGTCACTTCGTCCAGTGCTTTCCAGGAAGCGCGCTCATCGGCATCGTAAAAGAGCGCGTTTACCCAGGCAGAATAGAGTTCTTCGTATGTGGCATCCCATCCCTTTTCTGATTTCCAAACACCCTGGCCGGAGGATTGAGCCGGTTGACTATTGACTTCAAAATCAAGTTGGACAGTCTCTTTACTGTCCTGCAGGGAAATCCTGTATTTACCTTCCGGAAGCCCTTTGTACTGCTCAATACGCCAGAAGGGTAATCCCTCGCCACTCCTGTTTTGCAGGGATTCGGCGGCATCAGAAGAGATTTTAATTTTTGATTTCAGGATACTTTTACCACCAACTGCCATTACACTAAAAGGTTCACCTGGTCTAGGATGTTTAGGCGAAAGCAGCAACGCTGTTACTGCCTGGTAATCATCATTATCCCTGCTATCCTCCTGTAAACTATTGTTAGATTTAATGTTAGTTAACTCTTTTGCTTTGTCCGAACGGGCCCCGCAAGAGGTCATGGCAAGCAAAATCAGCGCCATTGTTATCTTAGGAAGCAATTTGTACATCTAATTTTCAGTTTTTGACATTTCGATGATCCGTGAAGGTCCAAAGATAGGGGAAAATCGAGAACGAATCTTATTAAAACGATTTTAAAATTCACCACAATAGGCACATAGGACACAATAGAAACTAATGTGACCTATGTGCCTATTGTGGTGAAAAACAACACCCGAATCCACAAATAGTGAAGTTTATTGGTGGTTTATATCGGCCAATTCTTTCACGATCCCGATAGCATCCGCAATGCATTTTTGACAAACCTTCTCGAACAACTTATTTTCGACAGCATAGGCATGTCCATCGTCCGATCTCAGGTCACATTGAAGCAATTCACTGCATTGGGTGGTTTGATAAATCTCCCTGAATTTCTGATCAAATTGTTGGATCAGGGCATAAGAATGATTTTTACGGCTGAGGTTATCCTCGTACAATTTCGAACTGTAAAGTCCAATTACCATGAAGGCCCCGGTCACGGCGCCGCATTTCTCCTGCAACCTTCCCATTCCACCCCCAAATCCAACAGAAATGCATGATGCGAGGTTTTCGTCAAAGCCAAGATCTTCTTTGAACGAAATTAATACAGATTGTGCACAATTGTAGCCAGCTTTAAACAAACTGATAGCCTTTTCAGCATTAGGTTCCATGGTGATAAATTTTAAAGAATGGGATCAAGGTCTAAAAATAGGTAATTTTACGAATTGAAAATAACCACATCCCGGTAGGATATAGGGTTTTAACAAGATGAGGCGTTCGTCCATTGAGCTGAAATGCACCGACAAGGATAATAATGGTAAGCAAAATCCCAACCATCATGCCATGGATAAAGTTTTGTTCAATATCCAATTTGCCTTTTGAACTGCGCATAATAAGGTTCTATTTGGGCAAGCTTCTCCCCTTTTGTTTTTTCATGGTACATCCCTCCTATATAAAAGCAGGTATAACCTCCTGATACGACTCCCCATGCAGATGCCTCCATCAGATCGGGCGGATTTTGCTGCATCTTCAATTGCTCAACGATTGAAAAGAGAACACCACCTACAAAATTGTCGCCACAGCCGGTTGTGTCTCCAGCCCTGTTTGTTTTTAAATCATTGTATATCTGTCGACTAACCGGAATTGTTCTTAATTCCTGTTTTGAAAATCGTTTCCCATCCGACCAAACAAAAAGATCCCTGGAACCATTGGTAATGATAAAAGCGGACAATCCACTTTGTTGGAAGAATTTACATGCTGCTTCTGCATTGGTAGTCCCGCTAAGACGAAGCGCCTCTTCATGATCGGAAACCAGTAAGTCAATGTTCTGGTAGCTATCCGCTGTTTCGCCCAAAGGCCATTTCAGGTGGGGGTTTAATTTTTCATTTCTGAAATCGAAAACGGTATTCACTACCGTGATAGCTCCATGTTCCCTGGCCCTTTTCAACAATTCCCCGAGCCGGTCATGGATAGAAGGAACCAGCGCTGTCCCGCCAAAAACGACAATGTCTGAGTCAAAAAATTCATCTTTAAGAGCATCGGGACTGAACTCATTGGCAGCGCCGATGGTATTGATAAAGATCCGTTCTCCGTGACCATTGTCAAAGTTAGGATCAGAAAGAACAAAAGTAGATGGAGTATAACCAGCAACCAGTTGATAATCCGGCAAGATTACGGGCGATTCTTTCAAAGCCGCCTGCAGATACAATCCATTTTCATCTGAACCGCCTCTTCCATAAAATCTTACAGTACATTGCCTTCCAGCAGTCAGCTGCGCCAAATGGATCAATGGGACGATGGAGGGTCCTCCGATATTGATTTTATCAGGAGCCTGACCTTTGGTAATGCTACATAGTATCTCTTCGAACGGAATTTGCGCAAACCGGACAAAATCTTCCAGAAAGACCAGCTGCCCGGGTAGAAGTCCCCCGTCACCTCGTTCTTTCGAAAGAAAAGGCTGCATCGACTCACTTGAAAAATTAATGTTATTGTAGAGTACATCTACCAGGCAGCACCCGGCACCTGAAACTGTCATCATATATGAATCTTTAATGTTAGTCATTTAAATGTGTTGATGTGATAATGTGATAATGTACTGATTTTAAGAATGATGCAATCATTATTTACTTTAAAAATTATATCTCATGTCTAATATCTCATATCTTCTGCTTCTATTGTCCAGTTTTTTCATTAACACATTAACACATCAGCATATCAGCACATTAACACATTTTTTCTAATTATAAGAATTTCTCATAATCCCCCACCAATAAGTGTAGGGGTAGTTCATCCTCTTCTATCACCGGAAAGCGGCCGATATCTTCAAAAAAACAGTTGTCGGAAGCATCATCGTTGACGGCGCTGACTTCGCCAACCAACACTTTTCCTTTTCCTGCCTCCCCATAAAACCGATGGTACATGCCCTGGTCCAGCGTAATACTTTCACCCGGTTGATGATATCTTCCATCTTGGACCAGTGAAAGTGCATGGGAGTTTCCTGATTTTCTTCAACGATCATGATTTTCTCAGCATAGGTTTTCAAGTCAACACCCAATTTCCCGTTACGAATTGTAAAGAGAAACAGTCCCCTGGTTTTGAAATCGCCCGATCCAAAATCAGTGATGTCCCAACCCAAAAAATTATTTCGTATTTCGTCTGTACCAATGAGATTTTCTTTCCAATCATTGACCGTCCAGTATGCCCACGGTGGAAGTACAAAACCTTTTTCTTTCATAAATTCTTTGGCATCCAACAGAATCCGGTTAATTTCACTTCTCTTCATATGCTGTTTCTAAATTTTTATTCAGGTAACCCGGTGTGACAAAATAATAATCGTCTTCAAAATTCCAGTTCAACGAATTTTACTTCAAACCGACTAAAATGAAGTGATGTGCTGCTTCCTGCCACTTTTTTCCCCATAGAATTGACAATGGAGACAAATTTTGGCCCTTCCAGCGACCAAACTGGACAGGTCGACACCTGCTTCCTTGCCCTCCAGCTCCCTGAAATGTAGTATAACTGCATCTTTCCCGTTCAATGCCGGTCAGCTGTTGACCAGCAATACATTTTGAGATCCATCTACCTTGAGTGTTTCTGAGTGTGACTCTCTGAGTTCCGGTTTTCCGGCAGGAAAAGTGCGTGTAGGGAAGCCGTTGCGTTCACCCCAGCCAAATTTGGTAGCAAAAGTATTCCAGGTGTCCTTGGAGGAGGTCAATTGGTAACTCCAACTGAACCCGGCTTCCTGGTAAGCCCTGAAGTTGGTGAACCAATAGTTGTTCATCACCCAACTGTACAGGTAAGGCTTGCCGGGTTTGGGATTTGGCTCAAATTTGCCCATGTTGAAATCGCTGAACTGCCAAAGGGGTACTTCGTCGCTGACAACGACAATTTGTCCGGCTTTTCCGCGCACCGATACGAAATTCTGCGCCACATTCCAGTCGGTGGAGGATCCGGGCTTATCCGCATTGCAGCTGACGATCACCTGCTGAAAAGCACGATTATTTTGCTTAATAAGTACAGGAGCATTCTTAAATTTCAGCTGTAGATCGTTGTTTTTCTGTGCTTTGGTCAAGTTTACAGACAAAAGCAAAAGAATTGCCAAAAGCAATTTTGAGCCTGAATATTTCATGTTAGTAGTTATTAGCGGAATCAAATGTAAGCAGATGATTAATCAAAACAAAACAGAAACGCAGATTATTCGGATTAACCCCTCCCAACCGGGCGGCTGTACAAGACGCCATTTTCTTATGTAAAGACGTCCGGCCGGACCTCTTTACAATGCATGCCAGAAGCACCATACAGCCGTACGGGACGAAATGGACAATCTATCATTTGCTTTCTACCCACATATTAGACCTCCGGTATATTGATCTTCAAAATTTCAACAGTTTCATAATGATTTCGAAAGGAAAAGCGTCTTGTTACCGTTTTTTTTAGATTGCCTCTGTTACTAATTAAAATTTAATAAATTTGATCTCCAACTATTCTATAAACGAATGAATGCAATGCCTTACGTAATCGGCGCCCTTGCCTTTCTGGCGCTGGCATACCGGTTGTACTACAGCTTTATCGCCACCAAAGTATTGATGCTGAACGACTCAGTCGAGGCACCCGCCTTCCGTCTTTTCGACAAGCACAACTACTACCCGATGCCCAAATGGGTCGTATTCGGTCACCATTTTGCCGCCATCGCCGGCGCCGGTCCCCTTGTTGGTCCGGTATTGGCAGCCCAGTTTGGCTTTATGCCCGGCTTTGTCTGGATGCTGGTTGGAGCGGTAATGGCAGGCGCAGTGCACGATGTAGTCATTCTTACAGCATCCGTACGACACGATGGTAAATCCCTGGCAGAGATCGCCAAAATCGAAATCAGCAATTTTAGCGGAACCATTACCACCATTGCCGTACTGATTATTCTCGTAATCGCCCTGGCCGGACTCGGCGTGGTGGTTGTCAATGCTTTGGCAGAGAGCTCCTGGGGTACTTTTACCATTGCTGCCACCATTCCCATTGCTATTTTTATGGGGTTGTGGATGTTCAAATTCAGGACGGGGAAAACGGTTGAAGCCACTGTAATTGGGGTAATTTTGCTCTCCATGGCGGTTATCTATGGTAAATACGTTCCTGGATCACCCTTCGAAAGCTGGTTTACCTTTGACAAGAAAACGCTGACCATTATGCTTGCCGGCTATGGCTTTTTTGCTTCGGTTCTTCCGGTCTGGCTCTTGCTTTCACCCAGGGATTACCTTAGTTCCATTATGAAACTGACTGTTATCGCCATGCTTGCGCTCGGAATCATTTTGGTTGCACCGGAGATTAAAATGCCCAATTTTACTCCGTTTATCCATGGTGGAGGCCCAATTATTCCCGGAACCCTCTTCCCTTATCTCTTTATTACGATAGCCTGCGGCGCCATCTCCGGCTTTCATGCTTTGGTGAGCTCTGGAACTACACCGAAAATGATCATGAAAGAGTCTCACATCAAACCCATTGCCGTTGGCTCCATGCTGGCAGAAGCCATGGTGAGTATCCTTGCACTGATTGCAGCCACCAGTCTTTTCCCACTGGATTACTTTCAGATCAACGTGTCTCCCGAAAAGTTCACCCAGATTCTTCCTCAATTGCAATCACTTGGTTTTCATGAAACAAACCTGACGCAATTATCGGCCGAGGTAGGGGAAAAAATTGCCGGACGTCCCGGAGGCGCAGTATCATTGGCTGTCGGGATGGCACAGATCTTTTCCAGTTTGCCCGGATTAAACGGACTAATGTCTTACTGGTACCATTTTGCCATCATGTTCGAAGCGCTGTTTATTCTCACTACCATTGATGCCGGAACCCGGATTGCCCGATTCATTACACAGGAGGCCATGGGTAAGATTTATGCCCCTTTTGGCCGAACCAACTGGCTTGTTGGAAATTTAGCAACAAGCTTCCTGGTTGTTTTTGCCTGGGGATATTTCATTTACACAGGTACTGTTTCAACCATTTGGCCCATGTTCGGGGTAGCCAACCAGTTGCTGGCTACCTTGGCCCTTGCCATTGGTACTTCTTACCTGATCAACCATGGTAAACGCAAATATATCTGGATCACAGTGGTCCCAATGACTTTCGTTGGAATTACAACAATTACGGGTGGGGTATTGAACCTCTCCAACATTTATATTCCACAAATTCTCATTCAATCCAACAGAATTCAGGGAGTGGTCAATGCGACACTGACTGTTGTAATTTTGGTTTGTGTCCTTTTGATATTGATTGAAGCAGTTTCTAAGTGGCTCAAAGGCAATAGCAAAAGCTTTTAGCCTTTGGCAATTAGCTGATATATTGCAATCGCAGTTTAATTCACAAGATTATTCAATTGAATTTTCTCCAGCAAATATGATTACAAACCACCACTACACCCGGATTGCACTTTCTATGCCATTATCATTCAGAATCTTATTTGCTCTAATTTTTGTTGTCAGCAAACCTGGCGGTTAAGTTTGGGCAGCGGACTTTCCTGGTAAGACCGATTCTACCACCATTTCGCAGAAAAGCGATTTCGAACGACAAATTATTCAAAACATCAGGAAACAGACAATCTACCAGACAGAAAGGCTATTGTCTGAAAAGCCGGTAAGTGTCACCGCCTCCTTATGTAAAAGGAGCACAGGTGTTTGGCAGCCGATGAAAGTGCCCATACAGACAAGGATTCCATCAAAAGAATGGAGAAGGGTTGCAAGGCCATCGCGCTAAAAGCCATCGCCAAAACGCTCAGCATGACCATGAAAATTGCCCAGGCGGCACACGAGCGAAATGTTCCCTGCTTCTGTGCCGATCTGACTGTCAATCCAATCCTGGTTGAATGGAACAAAAACGTAGCCGGAAGGCTGAACTCCTTTCCTGGTCTGGGAAATCTTGGGCTCGTAGAAAGCAATGGTCACCAGAACTATAAAAACTGGGAGACGATGATGAGCTTTCATCCCCGGAAAGATGGAGCTTGGGTAAGGGCAGCCAAAGGGGTTTATGAACTAAATGACGAATTCTATAAAACCGGTGGAGGTATCTTCGACCCAATGCCGCATTATGAGGAGATGTTCTTATGATCCGGAACATCAAACTGTGAGAAAATCAGAAATAAAGTATCACTATCGTATCAAATCGGCTCATATCGTATCATGATGTTGTATTTTTGTAAAAAAAGATGATTATGACTTCTATTGAAATAAAAAATCAGATAATTGAAAAAATAAAACAATTGACTGATAATGACTTATTAATGGATGTTTATAAACTTCTTGATGATTGTCTTATGGATTCAGAGATTTATGCGCTGTCAGATAATCAAAAGGTTGCAATAGATACTGCAATAAACCAAATCAACAATAGGGATTTATTGACAAGTGAGCAAGCCAATAAAGAAATCAACGAATGGTTAAACAAATGATTAATTGTATTTTAGGAATAGATATTTTGTTTTAGTTCAGTCAGTCGTTATTTTACATCAAATCCGACCCATTTTCCATACCCATTTATCGTTTTTATCGAACCCTCTATTCTTCAATACTCTCAAAACACCGAATGAGATCCAACCATCCATTTACAACCTCAACGCAATATATTGATTATGTGGCTAATAAAAGAATTCCTTTATTGATGACCATATTAAAGTCTATTTTTTACCTTTGGAGTACCTGTGGCCATATTAAATGGAACCAACTATTACAATCTAAAAATAAAATTATGTCAGAATTTGATTATCATCGAGGTTTAAGGGGAGGTGATTGTAGAAATTATGATGGTCAAGCCTATAGGGATTGGCTTGATGGAAATCAAGAATATGAAAGAATTCAAGGAGAAATTGAAGCTCAAGATGAGAGAAATTATCAAGATTCTCTTTCATCTAAAGAACGCGAAGCAAGACAGGAAGAAAGACGTCGTAATTGTGCTGTTGAAGAAAAAATGGAAAAAGAAAGACAAGCAAAATACAGGGCAGAGAGCAAAGAAAATGCATATAAGGAAGTTGATACAGATAAATTAGGTGGTATTGTTATGGGTGCAATTTGGTTTTTTGTTATTCTTGTTGGTGGAAATATAGCACAATGGTTTCTTGATCTTTTTAAAGTTCATATACCTTCAATTGCAATTTGGATTGCTGCTATTTTTATGTTTGTAGTATTAATAATTCAAGGTAATAGTATTGCTGAGAAAGATAGAATAAATGCTAAAAATAAATATGGTGAAAGAAATTAAGTAATGGTTAAAATATTACTCCCAATATTAGTGCTGTAGTTTCCCTCGTTTTCCCCTCGTTGGCTTGAATTTGCAATCCGTGCACGTACAATTGCCCCTCAAGACTACATACATAACAGAAATACACTGAGAATAAGACGAAAATAGAAATTACACAATCATTCGTTTGTAATGATTAAGTGTGCCAAAAATTACAAAACCTGTTTCTAAATTTTTTTGGTGTAGTATTCAAGACTTCGTATGTGAGGCTTCTGTTTAAGCCCAGGCGAACACTTTGGGGACCATACAGTATAATCTGGCAGAGAAATTGCAATTTTAATCAATTTCGTGTACTTTTGATTTAAAATTCATGATATGATAATTGAAAGGACGAGTAGTCAAATTGTAATAAAGGTTTCGCCACGGATTGATGCTTTGGGTTTCCAGCGAATTATGGATTATCTTGATTACTTGGAGATAACATCAAAAAGCATTGCAACACAAGATGATGCGGATAAGCTTGCGGATGAACTTAATGAAAATTGGTGGACTAAAAACCGTAACAGATTCATAAAGTGAGGATTATTGTTGATGCCAATATTGTATTTAGCGCGATTCTCAACACCAACAGCAAGATTGCAGATTTATTGCTAAACTCGAAGGGTGTCTTTGATTTTTTTGCACCTGATTTTTTACAAACTGAACTGCATAAGTATCATCCAAAGATTTCAAGAATATCGAAATTGTCAGTTAGTGAGATTGAAAGCGTTGAGCGAAAGATAACAAAGCCGATTGTTTTCATGTCGGGAATTCATATACATGAAAAAGAATGGATTTTGGCTGAAAATATGGTTAAGGATATTGATAGTAAGGATACTCCATATATTGCATTTTCGCTGTTTTTTAAATGTAAGATTTGGTCTGGCGATAAGGCACTTAGAAAAGGATTGGAAAATAAGGGATTTAAAAATGTGCTTTCTACTGAGGAGCTATTTGATTACAGAGAAAAGAAACGAAAACGTGTTTCAAGCAGACAATAGAGCTGTGCAGGTGATAAAAGAATGGAAATTATGAATGTAGTCGAAAATATGGGACTCATTAAAGAACCGAAAAATGTGGACTTCACTGTTCAATCCGAACCGCGGACTGAGGAAGAGTTAAAAGACTTCAGAATATTGATGAGCAGAATGAAAGCTAAAACCTCGAAAAAAAAAGTTAAGTCGTCAACGAAAAAACAGAAAGTCGGAGTCTGAATTATAGCACTTATAGAATACCCGCCACAGGAAATACTCCTATCTGGTTGAAACTTACATGTACCCTTGACAGAATCCGCCTGGCTCAATATTCTCGGCTTGTAAAATCTAATTTCTCCATAAATTAAGATAGTTTTGCGGTCAAAATATTAGCCTACAAATCATGAAAAGTATCGCCTCCGTTGGATTACTAATTCTCTCCAATACCTTTATGACCTTTGCCTGGTACGGCCATTTGAAATTCAAGGAGGTCAAATGGTTTGGCGCCCTGGGTCTTTTTGCCATTGTGTTGATAAGCTGGGGTATCGCGTTTTTCGAATATTGCTTCCAGGTACCTGCCAACAGGATAGGTTTTGACGGAAACGGTGGACCATTTTCATTGGTTCAGCTAAAAGTTATTCAGGAGATGGTCTCGTTGACCGTTTTTGTGGTGTTCACCCTGCTGGTATTCAAAAATGAGACCTTTAAGATGAACCACCTGATTGGGTTCGGTTTTTTGATTTTGGCAGTTTACTTTATTTTCAAACCCTGATAACAAAAATTTGAAATGAGGAAAGGTGGAATCTTTGCTTCTTTTGAATTCTCTAATCAGCAAATTAGCACATCAACACATCAGCACATTCTCTCTGTGTAACTCTGTACTTCTCTGTGTAACTCTGTGTAACAAAAAAACTTAGAGCAAATTAATAATAAGCTTGGGCAGAAATCCCAGCACAATCATCAGCACGGTGCACAGGATGATGTTGAACTTGAAATTGAGACTCGATTCAATTTTGTGTTGTGGCTCTCCCTCTGAGAAATAGCTGGCCATGATTGGCTTGAAATAGAAATAGATGCTGATCATTGAACCGATTATCGCGACCACCACCAGCCAGGTGTAACCACCTTCGGCAGCCAGTGCAAAGAGATTGTATTTGGCCATAAAGCCGGCCAGTGGCGGAATTCCGGCCAGTGACATCATGGCAATGGCCATTGCAAAGGCTTCTACCGGATTATTCTTGGCCAATCCCCGGAAGGCAGGAATAAAAAAAGTCCCCCGCTCCTCCCTGATCAGCATTAACACGGCAAAAGCGGTAATGGTGGCAATGACATAGGAGAGGACAAAAAAGAGCAAAATTCCGGCAGCTTTTGGCCCCAAAACGATCATCGCCATCAACAGGTACCCCGATTGCGCAACTCCCGAATAGGCAAACATGCGCTTCAGGTTATCCTGGTACACAGCAGAGAGGTTTCCAACAATAATCGTCGCGACCGATAAGACTGTCAAAGTTGCTACCAGCTCGGTGTGCAGCGATATAAAAGCGATGGAGATCAGGCGGTAAAAGGCCGCTACACTGGCTACTTTCCCGGCTGTGGTCATGAAAGCCGTGATCAGGGTAGGTGATCCGGTATAGACATCGGGCGACCAGAAATGGAACGGAACCGCGGCAATCTTGAAAGACATCCCAACGAAGATCAACAACATCCCAGCAATGAACAACATGGGAACTGTTCCTTTGCAGGAGACAACATAAGCGTTGATAGCCTCCAGGTTAAAAGAGCCTGAAGCACCATAAACCAGCGCAATGCCAAAAAGCAGGAACCCGGTGGCAAATGATCCGGTCAGAAAATATTTCATGGCAGCTTCGTTGGAGGCAATGTCGAATTTCTTGCTGCCGGCCAAAACGTAAAAAGAGATGGATAGTGTCTCAAGTCCAATGAAAAAGAGGATCAGGTTACCGAAAGAGGCCATCACAATCCCTCCAATTAAGGCAAAAAGTATCAATGCATAAACATCTTCAAGCGGTCGCTCAACCCCTTTGTAATAGATATTGGCAAACATGAAGATCAAAATACCGATCAGGATCAAAATGGCGCTGAAAGCGATGCTGAAGTTATCTGCGATGAACATCTCGTTAAAGTAATGGACAGAGGTATTCCAATGACTGATATTCAATATCATGGTAATAATTAGTCCGACAAAAAGTAGTGGCAGCAATACTTTTTTCATTTTTCGTACCCCGAAAAACATGACTAAAACTGCCAATATGGTAAGCGCTACAATTGCTTGCATGAGAATTATTTAGATATTTTTTTTTAACACGAAGGACCCAAAGGAAAACACGAAGGAATCAAAGGATTGATTTCTGCTTAGCTGAAGACGAATCCCATTCAATTTTACTTTGTGAAACCCTTTGTGCATTCCTTTGAACCTTTGTGGTTAATTCTTATTTATACTCCTAAAATACTTTTTACTGCCGGTTCCGCTAGTCCGAGAAACATGTGGGGATAAATTCCAATCCAGAGGATAATCATCACAATTGGAACCAATACTATCATCTCCTGCTTTGTTAAATCGGTGAACCCAGCAGTTGCTTCCGTGACCTCTCCGTACATGGTCCGCTGGTACATCCAAAGCATGTAAACAGCGCCCAGGATGATGGTCAATCCGGCTATGGCGGCCAGGTAGACATTGTATTCAAAAACACCCAGCAGCAATAAAAATTCGCCAATGAAACTATTTGTTAAAGGCAATGAAATACTGCCCAGAAGAATGATCATAAAAAATGCGGCAAATATGGGCGCTTTGGAAGCAATACCTCCCAATGATGCAATCTCTCCCGTTTTTGTTCGGCGAACGATAATTTCGTAGCAGAAAAACAGTCCGACTATATTGACCCCGTGCGAAATCATCTGTAGCATGGATCCTTCCAGTCCGTTGACGGTCCTGGAAAAGACGCCGGCAGCGATTAGTCCGACATGGGCCAGCGACGAATAAGCTATCAACCTCTTCAACTCCTTCTGACGAATAGCGATAACGGAAGCGTAAACAATGCCAATTACAGACAGCACAATGGCATACAATGCGTAATCATTGAGGGCAGCAGGAAAGAGTGGCAGCACGAAACGAAGCACACCATAAACCCCCATTTTCAGCATGATACCGGCCAACAGCATGGTCCCCTGGGTTGGAGCTGTATAGTAAAGGTCAGGTTGCCAGGTGTGAAACGGGAAAATCGGCATTTTAATGGCAAAAGCCGCAAAAAATGCCAGGAAGAGCCATTTTTGTGCACCAGGATCCAGTACCACCTTATAAAAATCGGCGAATGCAAAAGAGTGCTCACCAGGCGTTTGGACATAGAGGAACACAATGGCTACAAGCATCAATAGGCCACCCACCAAAGTGTACATAAAGAACTTAAAGGTGATACCGCGCGCATTCTGACCTCCCCACAATATTGCAACGAAAAAGATCGGGATCAGCGCCAATTCCCAAAAGATGTAGAATAACAGGATATCGGTTGTCGTGAAAACCCCAATTAAAGCCATCTCCATCAGGAGAATCAAAGCATAATAAGAGTTTCGCCTTTCAACCCCACCTCCAAAACTACTAAAAATGATGATGGGAACCAGAAAGGTGGTCAACAGCACCAAAAGCATGCTTAAACCATCCAGCCCGAGAGTAAATTCGATCCCCAGCGAGTGGAAAATATCGGAACGAAATGTTGGATAGCCAGCTGGATTCGAGAGATACTTAAGCAATACCAAAACCCCGACTGTAAAAGTGAGCAACGAGGCTGTTAATGCAATTTTTTTGCTCAACACTGGTTGGTCCTTCAATGCGAAAAGTAGCAAAGAGAAGATCAGCGGCAATGAGATAAGTAATCCTATTAACATGGTTATTTATTGAACAGATTAAAAAATAGGATGAGGATAATGCTGATGACCATGTAGAAAAGATAGGCGCCTACATTTCCCGTTTGCATGTAACGAATATTCCTCCCGATCCACACTATGAAAACCCCGGTTTGGTCAACAAACCTGTCAACGACCCTCACTTCAATGACATCATGAAAGAAGGAGGATAAACCGGCCACCGGTTTCTGGATTATCTCGTGGTACAATTCATCTACATAAAATTTGCGGTAAGCCAGGTTGGCAACAAATGACCTTTCCGGTTCATCCTGGGCAATCGACCTGTTTTTTACAAAACGTGACCAGGCCAGATAGATTAAGCCAAGGATTATTATCAACGGTATGATCATCAGCCATAGTTCCGTCTGTCCTTCCGATGTTGCTGCACTATGTTTCAAAAGTGATTCTGATGCTGAGAAGTTAGTTCCCAAAAACGTCTGAATTCGATCCTCTCCGCCAAACAAATGAGGTACCCCCAACAATCCACCAAAAACGGCCAAAACAGCCAAAATACCCATTGGAACCGTCATGCTTTTGGGTGATTCGTGAACGGGATGTTTTGGATTCTCAACCACTGCAGCCTTTCCCCAAAATACAACATACAAAAGCCGGAACATGTAAATAGCAGTCATCAGGGCGGCAATGACAGACAAGACCCACAGTACCGGACTAACGTGAAACGCGCCCAGCAGGATCATATCCTTGGAAAAGAATCCTGATAAGGGAGGAATACCGGCAATGGCCAGTGTGCCAATCAAAAATAGCCAAAATGTAACCGGGATTTTATCTTTTAGTCCACCCATTTTGCGTATATCCTGCTCGCCATGCAGCGCATGGATCACACTACCTGCAGCAAGGAAGAGCAGTGCCTTGAAGAAAGCGTGGGTAGTTAGATGGAACATGGCCCCGGTAAATGCTCCCGAACCAAGCGCGACAAACATAAAGCCCAGCTGACTGACAGTCGAATAAGCCAATATCTTCTTGATATCATTCTGGTAAATGGCAATAGCGCCAGCCATTAAGGCCGTGGTAATGCCAATCACTGAAATAGTCATCATTGTTATGGGGGCCATGACAAACAACAGGTTTGAACGGGCGATCATGTAGATTCCCGCCGTAACCATGGTAGCGGCGTGGATCAAAGCCGATACAGGCGTAGGTCCGGCCATGGCATCAGGAAGCCAGGTAAAGAGCGGTATCTGGGCGCTTTTCCCTATCGCTCCTGCAAACAACAGAAGCGTTATGATGGTGATGGTTGAAGTCCGGATCGGTACAGATGATAATTGTGCAAATATCTCCTCAAAATTCAGGGTGCCAAATGTTTTAACCAACAGGAAAAGGGCAAGCAGAAAACCAAGGTCTCCGATGCGGTTCATGATAAATGCCTTCTTGGCCGCATTGTTGTACTCCTGGTTTTTAAACCAGAAACCGATCAGCAGGTAGGATGATAGTCCGACACCCTCCCATCCGATAAAGAGGATCAGGTAGTTGGAGCCCAAAACCAGCAACAGCATGAAGAAAACGAAGAGGTTCATATAGGAGAAGAAGCGGTTAAAACCGGCATCTTCCTTCATGTACCCGATGGAATAGACATGGATCAGAAAACCAACTCCTGTCACAATGAGCAGCATCAGGACCGAGAGCCTGTCGACCAGAAATGAAAACGGAATGGAAAGTTTGTCAAAGCTGATCCAGCTAAAAAGTTCGACTGTCCTTGCAGGTGCACCTGCAACCAGATTGCTGAATAATGCCAGGGAAATCAAAAACGGGATTAGTACCATCACAGATGCCAATACACCTGAAGTGATCCCTTTGAACCGCCTGAAATTAAAAGCGATCAATAGAAATCCAATCAGTGGAAAGAGCGGTACCAGCCAAATATATTCAAACATAGTATTCAATCTTTGCGTTTACCATTTCAATTTATTGAGCACATTGATATCGATGGTGTGGGTTGACCGGTAGATCATTACCAGCAATGCCAGTCCGATGGCTACCTCGGCAGCGGCCACAACCATGATGAAAAAGACGAAGATCTGTCCGGCCGGATCATTCCGATAGGCCGAAAACGCTGCCAAAAGCAGATTGGCAGAGTTGAGCATCAGCTCGATCGACATAAAAATGACCAGGGCATTGCGCTTGACCAAAACACCTACCACTCCGATGGCAAAAAGCGCCGAACAGAAGAAGATGTAGTAATCGAGCGGTATGATTTGCAGGTTTTGCATGGTTCCTAAAATATTTTATTTATTCTTTTATTGAAAAGTGCCTAAAGTATTTAAAGTGCCTAGAGTGCCTAAAGTACTTGGTTATAACGCTGTTTCTTTAATTATTTGCATTCGTGAATTCATTGATTAAGGGTTCTGCTTTTTTCAGATCTGATTGTTGAATAAAGAGATCAACGAAGGAGGGAAATCCGCCAATACCGGCTGACATACCTGATTGGGAATCATTTTGCACCAAAGAACCAATACCCATTTCCTCCAGGGCCCCTTGAAGCATGATTGTTGAGACCTCGCTCCCAGTAAAAACCCTGATTAATTCATTTCTTTCCTTCATGTTTTTAATTATTAATCAACATAAGTTTCTTTTAATACAGACTTAACCTTTTCAATCTCTCTATATGTCAGATGATCAAGAATTTTGATTACCCTTTGTTTATCGATGCTTCTTATCTGATCTATGACAATCCAACCAATTTTATCGTCATGATTGACTTTTATTCTAGTAGGAAACAATTTCATTTGGCTTGTCATAGGAGCAATTACGATTGTATGTAGAAATTGATTCATCTCATTGGGTGAAATAACGGCGCATGGACGAGTCTTTCGTATCTCACTTCCAATGGTTGGATCAAGATTCACCAAAACAATATCATATTGTTTTATTTCCATTCGTCAAATGTTTCATCATCAAATACATCAGGTATCAATAATTTATCATCACCGTTTTCATGTATCGCTTGAAACGCTTCTTCCCATCCTTTTCTGGGTTCAGTTTTCGGTTTCAGAATGATGTACCCTTCCTCCAAAACAAGTTCAACTGTATCTTTTATATGATACTTTTCAATCAGCGTCTTACTCAACCTGATACCCTTGGAATTACCTATCTGTACTACTGAAATGTCCATGTTCAAATATTATAAATGTAATTACAAAGTTAATACAATATTGTTATTTCTTTAATGAAATTGATTACAATACATGTTTCTAATCAAACTCGCTAATATTTAATTTTTAATTTTTAATTCAATAAATGTCTTTCTTCCCCAACATCACCGCTCCTACCATTGCAGCCAGAAACAGGATCGAAGATAGTTCGAAAGGCAAATAATACTCATCGAACAAAACCTTTCCAAGGTTCTTCACCAATCCTATCTGGTTCAATGCTGGATCGGCAACCATCTTCAAATCATAGGTCCTGAAAACAGCGATGAATACCATCAAAAGCATACCTCCGGCGATGGCGGAGGCAAATTTCATCAGTCGCGACTTCGGAAACTCCCCTTGTATATTGAGATTCAGCAACATCACTGTATAGATAAACAACACCATGATGGCGCCGGCATAAACAATGATGTGTACCACTGCCAGAAACTGCGCGTTCAGCAAAATGTAGTGACCTCCGATCGCAAAAAATGCCAAAGTCAGGTACAATACGCTGTGCATCGGTTTCTTGGAAATCAACACCTTTAACGCGGCGTAAATCGCGATAAAGGAGAGAATGAAGAAGAGATATCTGGAGAACATCATGGGAGGAGTTATGAGATATGAGTTATGAGATATGAGATATGAGTTATGAGATATGAGATATGAGTTATGAGATATGAGATATGAGATATGAGTTATGAGATATGAGATATGAGTTATGAGTTATGAGATTCCCCTTTCAATCTTGATTGGAGCGGAAGTACTTTAGGCACATTAGTCACTTTAGGCACTTTAGGCACTTGATTAAACATTATGCGATTGATTTTTGTCCTTTTTAAACTCCAGTACTTCGGGGGTTTGGCGCTGACTGATGTCGACCCTTTTGTCGACAGGTTCCACCAAAACATCTTTCCCATAGATAAAATCACTCCGTTCCAAATCGGACGGAACAATCTCATTGGTTAGGAAGATTGCCTCTTTGGGGCAAGCCTCCTCGCACAATCCGCAGAATATACAGCGTAGCATATTTATTTCATACACAGAGGCATATTTTTCTTCCCTGTATAGATTCATTTCATCCTCTTTCCGCTCTGCGGCAATCATGGTAATGGCCTCTGCCGGACAGGCCAGGGCGCATAAACCACAGGCAGTACATCTTTCCCTGCCTTCATCGTCCCGTTTCAGGACATGCTTGCCACGATAAATTTCGGCAATGGGCCTTTTTACTTCAGGGTACTGAATGGTTGCGCTCTTTTTGAAAAAGTGGCCGATGGTAATCCCAAATCCGCCAACGATGGCAGGCAGATAGATCCTCTCCGCGAAGTTCATTTTCTTGTTTGAAACGACCTTGCGCCTACCAGACAAACTATCACTATATTGATTGACTGACATGGTTTACAGGTGATTTTTTATCATAATAACAAATCCTGTGATAAGGATATTAATGATCGCCAAAGGCAACAAACTCTTCCAACCAAGCCGCATCAGCTGATCGTAACGAAACCGGGGAAGCGTCCATCGAACCCACATGAAGAAGAATACAAAGAAAGCTATCTTGGCAAAGAAAACCAGCGATCCGATGATTGTCAACGCGTTGTGCGACAGGCCCAGGGAATCCATGAAAGGAAAATTATACCCGCCAAAGAAGAGGGTGGCAATCATCGCGGATGAGATGAACATGTTGATGTATTCGGCGAAAAGGTAAAAGCCCAGCTTCATACTGCTGTATTCGGTGTGGTAGCCCCCAATCAGCTCGGTTTCACATTCGGGAAGGTCGAAGGGGGAACGGTTACATTCGGCAAAAGCGCAAACGATAAATATCAGGAAGCCCAATGGCTGGTACCAGACATTCCAGTTCATGCCATGTTGCTGGTCGACAATATCTTTCAGGCTAAGGGTACCGCTCATCATGACGATGGCAATGATCGACATGCTCATGGCCAGCTCATAGCTGATCATCTGTGAAGCAGCCCTCACGGCGCCGATTAGCGCATATTTGTTGTTGGATGCCCAACCACCGATCATGATACCGTACACTCCTATCGAAAGGATAGCGAAGACGTATAGCACACCGACATTGATATCAGCTACCTGCAGCGTATATTCAGTACCATTGATGATGAAACTATTTCCCCATGGGATTACCGCGCTGGTTAACAACGCAATCATCATAGTCAGCGATGGCCCAAGGATGTATAAAAATTTATCCGCAGTTCCTGGCATAAACTCCTCTTTGAAGAAGAGTTTGAGTCCGTCTGCAAGCGGCTGGAAAATTCCACCAATACCTGCCCTATTGGGACCCAGGCGGTCCTGAAAAAAACCGGCAACTTTACGTTCCAGCAGGGTGGAATACATTGCTACCACCAAACTGATCAGCAGAATGACTGATGCGAGAATTATTTTATAGAGGATGTAATTGCCATCCATATTCAAGGTTGTATTTCGTTGTTACTATTCTTTTCAAACTCTTCAATGGTCACTGTCCTGTTTTCAAGCGGCAGGATAACCGTGGGTTGTTTTGATTTCAGGTAATGATTCTGGCTGATAACAGAAGCCCTTTTGATGTTTCGGGGTCCTTCAATGGTCCAGTCTGATCGCTCCTTTTTATCAAAACGACATTCGTTGCATATAAACTCCTCCACCTCGCCAAACTGATCTTTCCTGCCTGTCACTCGGTAGACCTCCTCTCCCCTCATCCAGGCAGTTACCTTGCCTGAACATTTGCTGCAGGACCTGCTGGCATTCATTGGATTCAGGAACCAAACCCTGTTTTTAAAGCGGAAAGTCTTATCTGTCAATGCACCAACAGGGCAAACATCGATGATGTTACCCGAAAAATCGTTGTTAATATCGTTTTGTATGTAGGTAGAAATCTCGGATACATCTCCCCGGTAGAGTATTCCGTGCGATCTTTTATCGGTCAGCTGATCGGCGGCATAAACACAACGGTAGCACAAAATACAGCGGTTCATGTGCAACTGAATTTTGTCGCCGATGTCTACTACCTTGAAAGTTCTTTTGGCCTCTTCGAAGCGAGACTCTTCCCTGCCGTTGTCAAAACTCAGGTTTTGAAGATCGCACTCACCTGCCTGGTCGCACACAGGGCAATCAAGCGGATGGTTTATCAGCAGAAACTCAACAATGGCCTTCCTGGTATCAATAACTTCCTGCGATGTAATATTTTGAACCACCATGCCATCGGCAACCGGAGTCCTGCAGGATGCTACGAGTTTGGGCACAGGACGCGGATCCCTGGCAGAGCCCTGGGCAACTTTCACCAGACAGGTCCTGCATTTTCCGCCCGACTCCTTCAGTTTGGAGTAATAACACATGGCCGGTGGAACCACCGCCCCCCCGATCATCCTGGCAGCCTGCAGAATCGTTGTTCCCTCCTCAACCTCAATCGTGTGATTATCAATTGTTACCGTAAGCATCTCAAATTAATATATTGTTCTATCCTATTTCTCAATTTTCATGTTCTCCTGCCTTCCGTCCGAAATAAACATCGGTAATTTTTCGAATTATTACCGCGGACGGTTTTCATGCATCATCTCTTTACCCCGGGTTCCGCTTCGCTCCACCCGGGGCTATTGATATTTAATCCCTCCGGAATATAACCCCAGATTTGTCATTCATCCCTCGTTTAGTACCTTCTTCACTGTTCACTTTAAACTCTCAGTTTCAAATATCCGTTCGGCTTAGCTCAGGGATCGGTTCTCCGTTTCCCCGTTTCTTCGTTTCAATTCCATTCCCTCCGTCTCCCAGTCCATAAGTCCTCTCCGTCGTCCAAGTCGTCCCAGTCTCTTCTTCTAGTGCCCACACCTCTCCGGATGCAACACGTGCTCCTCAAACTCGTGCCTGAAATGCCTGATGGCGCTGGCAACAGGCCAGGCAGCGGCATCACCGAGCGGACAAATGGTATTTCCCTCTATTTTCGCGGCGATACTGACCAATAAATCAATGTCTTTGGTCCTGCCCTGACCGTGTTCGATACGGTGCAGTACATTCTCCATCCATCCGGTACCTTCGCGGCACGGAGAACATTGTCCGCAAGACTCGTGGTGGTAAAAACGCGAAAGGTTCCAGGTATTGCGAACAATACAGGCATCCTCATCGTAAACGATAAATCCACCTGAACCCAACATCGTACCACTTACAAAACCACCGTCAGCCAGCGATTCATATGTAAAGAGGCGTTCTTCGCCGGAAGCAGTCTGAAGAATCAGGTTAGCCGGTAAAATCGGTACAGAAGATCCTCCGGCAATTACCGCTTTCAGCTTTTTGTTATTTTTAATTCCCCCGCAATATTGGGGTTCGAATAGAAATTCCCTGACACTCAATCCAAGTTCAATTTCATACACACCAGGATTGTTGATATTCCCGCAGGCAGAAATCAATTTGGTGCCGGTACTTTTACCTGAACCGTATCGGGCATATTCGGTACCGCCATTGTTTACAATAAATCCGATATTGGCAAGGGTCTCCACGTTGTTGACAACCGTTGGCCCCCCGTACAATCCGACTACAGCAGGGAAAGGAGGTTTGATGCGGGGATTCCCGCGCTTCCCTTCCAGCGATTCGATCATTGCAGTCTCTTCACCGCATATATAAGCGCCAGCGCCAGAATGCACGTGAATATCAAGACTATATGAGCTTCCCAATATATTATTACCCAGAAAGCCGTTTGCATAGGCTTCCCGAATGGCTTCGTTTAAAATTCCGATGATGTATTTGTATTCCCCTCTGACATAGATGTATCCTGTTTTTGCACCCAAAGCATAACAAGAGCAGATCATCCCTTCGATCAGCAGATGGGGAATTTTTTCCATCAGGTACCGGTCCTTAAAGGTGCCCGGTTCGCTCTCATCCGCATTGCAGATCAGGTAGCGCGGCTTGTCTGACTTTTTGTCGATAAAGCCCCATTTCATACCGGCAGGAAACCCGGCCCCTCCCCTGCCCCTTAATCCCGATTTTTTGACCTCCTCGACTACCTCATCCGGCGACATGGCTTTCAACGCCTTCTCAACCGACCGATATCCACCGGTCGAGCGAAACACTTCGAAGGTTCGAATTCCCGGAACAGCTATATTTTTTAAAAGAATTTTTCTTTCCATCGTGATTTTTCGGGCTTTGCTTCTTTCGCTTTCAGTGTTAACTCATCCAGGATTTGATCTATCTTTTCCTTCGTTAAAAATTCGTGAAATTCCGTATTGATTTGCATGACAGGTGCCGAACCGCAGGCGCCCAGACATTCAACTGCCTTCAATGTGAACAGTCCGTCCGGGGTTGTCTCCCCCGTTTTGATATTCAATTTCTTTTCAAGGTATTCCTGCATCTTTTCACCACCACAAATCGCGCATGGACCTGTCCGGCAGATCTCTATCACATTTTTCCCGACAGGATCGAGGTAGTACTGCGAGTAAAATGTGGCAACTTCGTAAACTTCAATGGGCTGAATATTCAGCAGCCCCGCAACATAATCCATGACATCCACACTCAAATATCCTTCAAACTCCTCTTGCGCAATGTGCAGCAAGGGCAACAAAGCAGATTTCTGCCTTCCTTCCGGATAACGCGCGATGATCTTTTGCACTTTTACCATGGTCGCATCCGAAAAGCAGAATGCTTTGTTCTTCTTCTCGTGCAACGGATGGTTGATCTTTTTATCTAACATTCCAATAACTTTATCCTTTTTACTTTATCCTTTATCCTTATTTCAAGCGTCCAACTCCCCGGCAATCACGTTCATGCTGCTCATGGTCAGAATGGCATCCGAAAGGAATGATCCTTTCACCATCTCAGGAAAAGCCTGGTAATAGATGAAACAAGGCCGTCTGAAATGGAGCCGGAATGGAGTTCTTCCACCATCGCTCACCAGGTAAAATCCCAATTCGCCATTGCCACCTTCGACAGAGTGGTAAACCTCCCCTACCGGGACTTCCACTTCTCCCATAACAATCTTGAAATGCCAGATCAAAGATTCCATTTTGCTGTAAACCTCCTCTTTGGCAGGAAGATAAAATTCAGGTACCTCCATGTGATAGCTTCCTTCCGGGAGGTTTTCAAGCGCATTTTTGACAAGTTTGATGCTTTGCCAGATCTCTTCCTGCCTTACGCAGAAGCGATCATATGTATCACCGTTGGTCCCTACCGGGATGGTGAAATCAAAGTCATTGTAGGAGGAATAGGGGTTCATCACTCTCACATCGTAATCAACACCTGCGGCACGTAAACAAGGTCCGGTAAAACCGTAATTGAGGGCTCTTTCCGCAGAGATACCACCAACATTGATGGTCCTGTCCATGAAAATCCGGTTACGAAGCAGCAATTTCTCAAACTGTTTAATCACCTTTGGAAGATTCGCGATAAACTCCCTTATTTTGTTAATCACGGATGGGGTAAAGTCCCGCTCAAACCCACCTATTCTGCCCAGATTAGTAGTTAAGCGCGCGCCGCAGATCTCCTCATATATTTCATATATCTTCTCTCTCTCCTGGAAGACATAAACGAAACCTGTCAATGCCCCGCTGTCGACACCGATCACACTGTTGCATATCAGGTGATCAGAGATTCTGGCCAGCTCCATGATGATAATCCGCATGTAATCAATCCGTTTGGAGGTTTGTACACCCAGAAGCTTTTCGACCGTTGTCTGCCAGCCAATGTTGTTGATTGGGGAGGAACAATAGTTCAGTCGGTCGGTCAGCGTGGTAATCTGGTAAAAAGCCCTTCGCTCGGCCAATTTTTCAAAGGCCCGGTGAATATAGCCAACGGTTTGTTCCGTATCGACAATGGTCTCCCCGTTCATGGTAAGGATATTCTGGAAGATACCATGTGTGGCTGGGTGCGTCGGACCAAGATTCAACGTGCTGAAGTTTTTGTCGTAATCTTCAGGTCTGATTAATATATGTTCTTTTCCTAAATGTTCCATCTTGTAGTTATCTTCCAAAAAATCGATCGTCCTTGTCCTTTCGTGTTTGATCCTCCAGGGGATACTCCTTTCTTAAAGGGAAGTAATCCAGGTATTCCACATTTAAGATCCTGATCAGATTCGGGTGACCAACGAAATCAATTCCAAAAAAATCATACGTTTCCCGCTCCATCCAGTTGGCCGATGAAAAGAGGTTTGTCAGGGTATCAATTTGCGGTTTTTGTACCGATGTAAATGTTTTTACCCTGATTCTAGTGTTTGTCTGAAAATTGTGAAGATGGTATACAACGCCAAGGGCCAACTCCTGTTCGGGGTAATGAATCCCGCACAGGTCGGTCAGAAACTGGAATCCCAAAACCTCTTTCAAAAACTGAACAACCTCCACAATGGATTGTTTTCTGACTGTAAATGTCAAAATATCAGATGTTTCATCGAATAAAATCGACTCATTCTGGAATTTTTTCTGCAGGCTGTCGTGAATCAACTGTTGCTTCATGTTCTATCTTATTCCGTATTTTTCCAACAGTTCACGGTATTCGGGCGAATATCTTCTGCGAAGGGATTCGTTTCCTACCAGCTCCTGGATTTTCATGAAACCATCTAGTATTTGCTCTGGTCGTGGCGGGCATCCCGGTACATAAACATCAACGGGAACAACCCGGTCAATACCCTGAAGTACGCTGTAAGTATCAAAAATACCTCCACTGGAAGCACATGCTCCAACAGACAATACCCATCTTGGCTCGGCCATTTGTTCATATACCTGATGTACGATGGGACCCATTTTTTTTGCGATGGTGCCCATCACCATCAGTAAATCAGCCTGCCGTGGAGAGAAACTCAAGCGTTCAGACCCAAAACGGGCCAAATCGTAGTTTGCACCCATCGTGGCCATAAATTCGATACCGCAACATGAGGTAGCAAATGGCAATGGCCAGATTGAATTTTTTCGGGCAAGTCCAACTACCCTATCCAGCGTAGTAGCAAAAAAACCGGGAGCCGAATAGCCATCCGGTGGTTCTACAAGATTATATTTTGACATGATCGTGGTTGTTAAATAGATCTATTCGTCATTGTTCCACTCAAGGGCGCCCTTCTCATAGATATAATAAAAGCCGAAAAGCAGCAAGGCCACAAAGAGCAGCATCGCAAAAAATTCTCTCCACTCCATCTGCAAAAAGTTAATCGCCCAGGGATAAAAGAAGATGATTTCGACATCAAAGAGGACAAACAAAATGGCTACAAGAAAATATTTTACTGAAAATGGAAACCTGGCATTTCCTTGAATCTCTATTCCACACTCAAAATTCTCATCTTTACGCAAAGTTCTGATTCTTTTTCTCTTGCTCGAGATAAAGTGGGTGGCAAACATGGTCAGTGCAACGAAGCCAAAGGCTACCAGCGACTGAATCAGAATCGGCACATAATCAGCAGGAACATATATTTTGTCCGTCATCAGAGATCTGTTGTTAGCTGCAAAATCGTTAAAATACAATAACACCTGTAAGTTTGAAATTGTTCTCAACCTTTGCAAATTCTACTGTCAAATACGAAAACCAGATGAAATGGTTTTATTTTTCGGAAGATAATCTTAGTAATTGTTGCTTAGGATACTCTTCTGCAGGTTTAAGGGAGACAGCTTTTTGAAAATAGAAACGGGCAATCGCAAAATTCTTTTGTACAACCGCATCGTCTGCCTTTTTAATTGCATCCATGTACTGTGCTTCGATTCCATTAACATCTGATGAAGATATTAATTTTTCAACCAAAATCAGCTGTTCTTTCGGATAATTTTCCCACGGCAATATTCTGGAGGCTTCGCCATAATAGAACCGCGATGAACTGTATTTTTTTGCCTGTAAATCCTCATCAGCATTTTTTAAAAAAGAGGTATACCGCTGCATTATTTCTGCAGTTATATTACTGCCAATCATTTTTTTACAATCGTCAACCCGTTCGCCGGCATATTTATCGCCAGCCTTGTATTTCAATGCTTCCTGATAATAAAAGATAGCGACCATCCAAAGGGATTTGGCATAATTGGCATCACCTGTCTGAATATTTTTCAGGTAACTGCCCTCTCCCTGAAGCTTTCTTTGTTCATCTGCCATCTTTTGCGCAAGCAATTTTTCGGCAGCCTGTTTGGCCAACAACGAGTCAATTTCAACGATTCGTACTTTGGGATAGTTCTCAATGTCCGAAATTTTGATGGCCTCTTTGTATTGATTCCTTGCATCGGGATAGGTTTTTGCCGCAAACAATTCATCTGCCCTGGCAATGGTTGCTTTGTACTTTCTCTCCTTTTCGGCCAATAGTTTTTGCTCCGTCTCTTTCTTCAGTTTATCTGCAAGGAAAATTGCCAGCAATTTTTCTGCTTCAGACAATTTAGAAGTTGCCACCTGATTGCCTGGTAAAATTTTCAAGGCATCTTTAAAATTTCCAATTGCTTCGGGATACTTTAATCCTGCCAAATTCGCATCACCAGCCACCAGCAGCCGGTTAAACTCTGCTTCCTGTTTGGCCCTGTCGGCATTGGTCTGTGCCAATAGCTTTTCTGCATTGGCCAGTTTGTCTGATGCGATTTTGTCCCCAACTTTGATAGCGAGCGCTCCTTTGAAATTCCCAATCGCCTCGGGATATTTTTTCCCGGCAACGTTGTTATCACCTACTGCCAGCAGCCGGATAAACTCTGCCTCCTGTTTGGCCTTGTCTGCATTTGCCTGTGCCAGCAGCTTTTCAGCATTGGCCAGTTTGTCTGATGCGATTTTGTCCCCAACTTTGATAGCGAGCGCTCCTTTGAAATTCCCAATCGCCTCGGGATATTTTTGATCAGTAACATTAGCATCTCCTGCCGCCAGAAGCCTGTTGAATTCTGCCTCCAGTTTGGCTTTGTCAGCATTTGCCTGTGTCAGCAGCTTTTCAGCATTGGCCAGTTTGTCTGATGCGATTTTGTCCCCAACTTTGATAGCGAGCGCTCCTTTGAAATTCCCAATCGCCTCGGGATATTTTTTCCCAGATACATTGTCATCACCTGCTGCCAGTAGTCTGTTGAATTCTGCCTCCATTTTGGCTTTGTCTTCATTGGCCTGTGCCAGCAGCTTTTCAGCATTGGCCAGTTTATCTGATGCAACTTTATCCCCTACTTTGATGGCGAGTGCTCCTTTGAAATTCCCAATGGCTTCGGGATATTTCTGATCGGTTACGTTCGCATCACCCGCTGCCAGCAGCCTGTTAAATTCGGCCTCCTGCTTTGCTTTGTCAGCATTAACCTGGGCCAGCAGCTTTTCCGCATTTGCCAGTTTGTCTGAGGCATTTTTGTCTCCAAACTTGATTGCCAATGCACCCTTGAAATTTTCAATCGCTTCAGGATATTGTTGTCCGGAGACGTTGTCATCGCCTGCCGCCAGTAGCCGGTTGAACTCTGCTTCCTGTTTGGCCCTGTCGGCATTGGCCTGTGCCAATAGCTTTTCTGCATTGGCAAGTTTGCCTGAGGCATTTTTGTCCCCAGCTTTTATTGCAAGTGCTCCTTTGAAATTCCCAATGGCTTCGGGATATTTCTGATCGGTTACGTTCGCATCACCCGTTGCCAGCAGCCTGTTAAATTCGGCCTCCTGCTTTGCTTTGTCAGCATTAACCTGGGCCAGCAGCTTTTCAGCATTTGCCAGTTTGTCTGAGGCAACTTTATCCCCTACTTTGATGGCAAGCGCTCCTTTGAAATTCCCAATGGCTTCGGGATATTTTTTCCCGGCAACGTTGTTATCACCTACTGCCAGCAGTCGGATAAACTCTGCCTCCTGTTTGGCCTTGTCGGCATTGGCCTGGGCCAGCAGCTTTTCCACATTGGCAAGTTTGTCTGATGCGATTTTGTCCCCAACTTTGATAGCGAGCGCTCCTTTGAAATTCCCAATCGCCTCGGGATATTTTTGATCGGTTACGTTCGCATCGCCTGTAGCAAGCAGCCTGTTGAACTCTTCCTCCCTTTTGGCCTTGTCGGCACGAGCCTGGGCCAACAACCTTTCAGCATTGGCCAGGCTGGAAGTTGCTACTACATCCTGAGGCTTAATTTTCAGGGCATCCTTAAAGTTAACAATTGCTTCTGGAAATTTCAATTTTGCAACATTTTCATCACCTGCCGCCAGCAGCTGTTGATATTCAGCCTCAAGCTTAGCCTTATCGGCATTCGCCAAGGCCAAAAGCTTTTCTGCATTGGCAATTTTATAGATAGCCACCTGATTGGCCGGCTTCAGTACCAAGGCTCCTTTAAATTTTTCGATGCCATCGCTGTATTTCTTCTCATTCACAAGAGCATCACCTGCTGCCAACTGAAGGTTAAACGCTTCATCCTGTTTTGCCCTTTCTGCAATTATTTTTGCCAGCAACTGCTCTGTAGCAGCAAGTTTTTCTGATGCAACCTGGTTCCCTGGTTTGACAATCAGCGCAGATTTGTAATTTTCAATGGCTTCTGGGTATTTTATTTTTGTGACATTCTCATCACCAGATACGATCCATCGGTTAAATTCTGCTTCCAGTAATGCATCCTTTTCCAAATTTTTAAGATCAGAAGCGAGCTCTTTCAGTTTGGGTTTGATAAACGGATCGTTCTTACGCATGGCCAACGCCTCCTCGTAGGCATGAATGGCCTCCCTGATCATGTTTTTCTTTTCAAATTCGACTGCCTCGGCCATTTTTGCATTGAAAATTTCATCTTCGTGCGACTTGATAGCCTGGTCTATCTCCTTCCTTATATCCTTGTCATCAATGAAAATATTGGAATCAAAATTGTCGAGTTTACCTTTGGGCGAATAACATATTTTGCCAACAACTTTTCCCTCAAAACTTAGGGTAACATTCGGAACTCTTTTATAAATTGTTGCCACCATCAAAAAGGGAGGAAATATGCTGTCTTTCGACCATACCTGCGAAGGTATCATGGTGGAGACCTCGATATCTTTGGTATAATGGTTATCCTTGACAACCGTCATCAGGTACTCAGAAAAGAAAGCGAGATCAAATTCAAATTTGCCGGTTGTATTGACGGTAATACTATTTTCTGTTTTTTTTGTAGCCGAATTTGTCAGGGTGACAACCGTCCCTGCAGGATCACCATTGTCTACCCTGATCCTGCCGGTTATATGGAAATTATTTGTGTTCTTTTGGGCAGAAGATCCAAGGGCAATCAGCAGGAATAGCGAGAGTAAACTGAACCGGTAAAGGGATTTGGGTATCATTGGCCGCAAAATAATTAAACTTTTACTTCAATCATATCGCAAATCTAAGAAATTGATTCAATTTCTTGTTCCCAATTTCAACTTTCATCCTATTCTGGCAGATAGAATCAAGGTGTGTCGTCCTACAGGACAACCATGCAAATCTTTCCGTCAAAACTAAATTTTGGCCTCACTCAATTTGGAGTGGAAAATTCCATAACTGAAATAGAACAACAAACCAATGACCAACCACACACCGAATCTTGTCCAATTGGTAATTCCCAGTTCACTCATCAGGTAAAAATTGGTCAGGAGGCCGATCACAGGAATGAATGACCAGGCTTTGACGATCGAAAGGATGGTCACAATGATCGTCGTTAACCAAAACAGGATATATGGAATCGAATGAATGGAATAATTTGTAAAAATATTTTCCAACCCGGGAACCCCCGCATGTGTATAGGCGAGGATAAAACCTACAATCAGCAAAGTTGGCGGAATATAATACCTGCTATTTAAGTAAGGAACAATAAATCCCTTGTCATTCCCAGTTCTTGACCCCTTTGGATTGATGATCAAAATCCCACCCGAAACTAAAATGAAGGCAAACAACGTACCTATGCTTGTCAGGTCTGTCACCTCCGTGAGATTCATAAAAAGTGCAGGTAGCGCTACTAAAAAACCTGTCACGATGGTCGAAAAACCAGGCGTCCTGTATTTGGGATGCAATTTTGCAAAGATAGGCGGCAAAAGTCCGTCGCGGCTCATGCTCATCCAGATTCGTGGCTGACCCAGTTGAAAAACCAAAAGGACACTGGCCATGGCAATGACAGCACTGATGGCAATGATCCCTGAAAGTTTTGCGAGATGCAATTTGGCGAAGACAAAGGCCAATGGATCAGCTACCCCCAATTGGTCAAAAGGTACCATACCGGTCAAAACCAAACTGACAAGTACATACAAAACTGTTGTAATTAATAGTGAATAAAACATGGACCTGGGAAGGTCCCTTTTGGGATTTTTACACTCTTCGGCCGTGGTAGAGATGGCATCAAACCCGATGTAGGCAAAAAACACGCCCGAAATGCCTTTCAAAACTCCAGGCAATCCGTTGGGTGCAAATGGCGACCAATTGGCCGGATCGACATAAAATGCCCCGGCAGCGATGACCAAAATCAGCACACCAACCTTGAGCAAAACCATCATGTTGTTGGCCCTTTTTGACTCCCTGATCCCAATGTAGCAGATCCAGGTAATGGCAACAACAATAAAAAAAGCCGGTATATCGGCAATCAATCTGAAATTGAATATTTGCGGCGCAGTGGTCCATGCCTGGTAAGCCTCATTCAATGCGGGACTCAGATTGGGGATTGATGTGCCATTCTGAATCAAATCCAAAGCCTCATGATATCCTCTGAACGCTGTCAGATAATCCGTTGCCAGGAAAGAGTAAATATGTATGCCAAATCCGGAGAGTAATCCGGTAAAATAGCCTGACCAGGAGATGGCTACCGCGATGTTCCCAATGGCATATTCCATTATCAGGTCCCAGCCAATGATCCATGCAACAAGCTCACCAAAACTGGCATACGCGTAAGTATAAGCGCTACCGCTGATTGGGATGGCTGAGGCAAATTCGGCATAACACATGGCAGAAAGTCCGCAGGCGATGGCCGTAAAGACAAACAAAAGGGAAACAGCCGGACCACCGGTTGCAGCAGCATTTCCAATGGTACTGAAAATTCCTGCCCCAACAATGGCAGCAACTCCCAAAGCAGTCAGGTCAAACACCCCCAGCGTTCGCTTCATTCCAGTTCCATGAAGTGCCAGATCCGACGAATCATGAAGGATCATGGAAATCGATTTTTTTCGGAAGAGATTGCCGGTTCTCATTCAGGAAGTGACTAAAGTGACTAAAGTGAACTAAAGTGACTAAAGTTGCAAAGAAAACAATTTATTTACTCTTTTTGTCTTCAATCAGTTTTCCACTCAGACGAAGCAATTCTGTTTCAGATTTTTTGGCCTGAAACTGGGCTGTGAGAAGACTATTTTCAGCTTCCAATTCTGAAAGCTGTATTTGACGCAGTTCATAATCACTCATCTCCCCTACCCTGAATTTCTCGAACGATATTTTGGCAGTATGCCGGGCTACCTGAAGATTTGCTGTTTCAAGAGTGACCAACTTTAAATCATTTTTGTATTCATTATAAATTTGCCAAAGCGAAGCCTCCAGGTTGACCAGAACCTGCTGGTACGAAAGTTTACTTGATTCTGCATTAATCCTGGCATTGGCCAAAACCCTGCTTTTGTTGAACCCATCAAATACAGGGATGGAAAGATTCAGTCCAAATACAGGACCTTTGTTCTGATATACGTCCATTGAACCCCAATTGTATTTTGAATAATTGTAGGAGTAATCCGTAAAAAATGCAACTTGCGGGTACATCGGGGCATGTGTCAGCCTGTAATCGATCAAAGCGAGATCTACTGTCTGTTTTGCCAGATCCAATTGGCTGTTCGCTGAAATCAGATTCTCTTTCAGGCCTGCATAATCCAGCAATTGGTTAAACTGAATGGCCGAGGATACCTCAAAATCGGCAGTTGCATCCAACACCAACATGGCCCTTAATTTGGCCTTGGCATTGTTAAGTGCCACCTTCTGACGAAGAAAGGAGGAACTATCGGCATTGAGATCAGTAGAAGACTTCAAAAAGGCCAATTCGGATGCAGATCCAATCTGCAATTTTTTCCTTGTCAGCTCGTATCGGCTGTTCGAAAAATCAATGGCGTTCTGAAGTACCTGAAGTAGGTTTTTCAATTGTACAATGGCAAAATAAGAGATGACAATCTCCGACACAGTATTCTCGATTGTAGCTCTCGTAGTTGTCTGCTGAAGCACTTGCAAGGATTCCAGTTTCTCCTTTTTAATGAACATTCCAAACCCGTTGAACAAGGTCCAGTCGAGAGAAGCGCCCATGTTGTAGTTGGAGGTTTGCTGGTTGGGACTTTCAGTTTTAATCCCTTGCATATCCTCTGTATTTGTGGAGGTAATATTTTTCTTCGCTCCGCTGTTAAAGTTCAAACTTGGGAGAAAACCCGCATTTCCCAGGGTATTGTTGTTTTCAGCGATTTTTGAATCGTTGTTGGCAATTTGTATGGAAAAATTATTCTTTAACCCTATCGAGATGGCCTCATCAAGACTCAGCGAAACTGCTTGCCCTTTTGCCATAAAGCTCACCAACAATAGAAAACCTATATTCAAAACTATTTTTTTCATTTTTTTATTTCCCTTGTACAGCGTGACTAATCTTCGATATCGGCTTCCAATTCCTCGGCCTCATCGGCAAATGTTATTTTTCCTGAAATTAAAGTATAGAGTGCCGGTACAACGTACAATGTTAGTATCAATGAGAACATCAGACCACCGATGATCGCAATACCCATCGGAATCCGACTTTTAGCAGCAGCTCCAAGAGCAAGTGCGATGGGAAGTGCCCCCAGCATGGTAGCAAGACTGGTCATTAAAATAGGACGCAAACGGAGGGTTGCAGCTTCCAGTACGGCCTCCTTTAAGGGCAAACCGGATAATTTTTTCTGGTTGGCAAACTCGACAATCAATATTCCGTTTTTGGTCACAATTCCAATCAAAATAATAATTCCAATTTCGCTAAAGATGTTCAGTGTCTGGTCGAATGCGATCAACGATATCAACGCACCTGCAATGGCCAGGGGGACTGTGAGCATCACAATCATGGGATCACGGTAGCTTTCAAACTGTGCCGCCAAAACCAGGAAGATCAGGATCAAAGCAAAAACAAATGCATAGACCAGGCTGCTGGCATTCTCATCAAAGTCGCGGGAGGATCCTGCCAAAGAGGTAGAGAAATTTTCAGGCAATACTTCTTTCGCGATACGCTTCATCTCGGCTATTCCTTCACCCAGCGTAACGCCGGTTGCAGGCTGAGCAGCAACCGTTGCAGAAACATATCTGTTGAAACGAAAGATCTGCGGCGGATTGCTCTGATTCGAAATCTTCAGCACATTGTCAAGTTGAATCAGCTTTCCGGCTGAATTTCGTACGTAAATGGAAGAAAGATCCATTGGATTATCGCGGTTGGACCGCGATGCTTCCCCAATCACCTGATACTGTCTATCCCTCAGCACAAAATAGCCATAGCGTTGCTGACTGAAATATAGCTGAAGGTTTTCGGCAATGTCGCGGATGGTCACGCCAAGTGTTTTTGCGCGGTCACGGTCAATATCGATTCTTAGTTCCGGTTTATTGAATTTCAGGTCAACGTCGACAACCTGGAACGCCTTGTCTTCCATGGCTTTATCCAGGAACTTGGGCAAAACTTCCCTCAGGCTCTCAAAATCAGGGGCCAGGATTACGAACTGGACCGGTAGTCCTGCACCTCTTCTGGTGGTAGCAATGGTCTGTTCCTGCGTGGCATATCCCCTGGCAAAATTGTTTTTTCGCAACAATCCGTTCAGCCAGTCGGCGATCTCCTGTTGCGAGCGCTTCCGTTCATCCGGATTTATAAGGCCTATCCTTGCCATACCTATATTGGTACCCTGCATTCCGGTCATGACCATCAAAGTTGACTTTTCCGGAATCGTGTCAAGTATCTCAGCCAGTTTCGACATGTAATTGTCCATCGATTCGTAGGCGGTACCTTCGGGGGCGGTAGCGGTAATGCGAATTCTGCTTTTATCCTCCATCGGGGCAAGCTCAGAAGGTATCATCCTGCCAATCAGCACAATAATAACAAGCGATGCGATCATGATAACCACTGCTATCCAGCGATGTTTGATAAAAGCTCTCAATGAATTGTGGTATCCTGTGGTCATTCTCTCAAAAAAGAGCTCGCTGCTGCGGTACAGTTTCGATTCTGAAGTGCTTTTTTTGAGCATTCGCGCACACATCATCGGGGTGAGCGTGAGCGAAACAAAAGCTGAGATCAGAACTGATCCTGCCACTGTTACCGCGAACTCCCGGAAGAGTCTTCCTGTAATTCCACTTAAAAACATGATGGGCAAAAATACCGCGGCCAGGGTGATGGTGGTCGAGATAATGGCAAAAATGATCTCATCAGAACCTTTGTGACCCGCCGACATGGGTTTTTCACCCAATTCGATCTTTTTGTAAATATTTTCGAGTACCACAATGGCGTCATCCACCACAAGTCCTGTTGCCAGCACGATTCCAAGCAAAGTCAGGAGGTTTATTGTAAAACCGGCAAAATACATGATGCCAAATGTTCCGATCAGGGAGATCGGAATGGCCAGTACGGGAATCAAAGTTGTTCTCCAGTGCCTCAAAAAGACAAATATCACCAGTACAACCAGGGCAAATGAGAAGAATATGGTCTCTTCCACCTCCTTGATCCCTTTTCGGATATTTACCGTAATATCATTGAGAATAGAAAGCTTCAGGTCAGGTGGCACCTCCTGTTTGAGTCGTTCGACCCGTTTGTAAAATTCATCCGCAATGGCAATATGATTGGATCCCGGCTGGGGCTGAATGGCCAAACCGATCATTTGTATCCCTCCGTTTCCCTTGAAGCTGCTTTTCAGCGATTCGGCGGCAAGAACTGCCCTACCGATGTCCTTCAACCGGATCAGAACCCCATTCTGCTCTTTGATCAGCAGGTTGTTGAAATCATCCTCGGTAGTGAGCCGTCCAAGTGTCCGGATGGTTAGCTCCCTTTCGTAACCCTCTATCCTGCCGGAAGGCAATTCAACATTTTCCCGTTGAAGTGCGGTTCTGATATCCGTTGGGGAAATTTGAAATGCAGTGAGTCTCGCTGGATCCAGTTCCAACCGCATGGCATATTTCTTTTCACCGTATATTCTGATATCACTAACGCCCGGAATGGTCTGCAAACGCTCCTTAAACACATTTATTCCGTAATCAGTCAGTTCCAGTAAGTTTCTTGTTTCACTTTGAACCGTCAGGACAAGGATGGCATCGGCATCGGCGTCCGTTTTGACAACAACAGGAGGATCACAATCGGGTGGCAGACGGTTTACTACACGCGAAACCCTGTCGCGAACATCGTTGGCAGCCGCCTCCATGTCCGCATCGATATTGAATTCGACTGTAATCCTACTGCTACCATCACTGGATGAGGATGTTAAAGTACGTATTCCTGCAATTCCGTTGATTGACTCCTCCAGTACCTGGGTAATTTGTGTCGCCATCACATCCGCGTTAGCCCCTGTGTATGAGGTTGAAACGGTAACAATGGGCGGATCTACACTCGGAAACTCCCTCAGTCCCAGCATTTTAAATCCAACGAAACCAAAAAGAAGTAGCAGGATGGATAGTACAGAAGCTAGTACAGGCCGTTTGATACTGGTGGAAGCAATGTTCATGTCGTTCGTTTCAAAAATTGGTTACCTGTTCTGAATCTTCACTTTGACTGCTATTCCCTCTTTGATTTGTAACAAGCCGCTCAATACCAGTGTATCATTTGGGGCCAAACCACTGGTTACTTCAATCTCACGCGATGTGCGGTAGCCGGTTTTGATATCGACCGCCTTAGCTTTTCCTTTTCGCAAAATAAACACCTGTTCACCCTCCATCAGTGGTAAGGTTGCCTTGGCAGGAATCATGATACATTCCTTGTTGGGGAAGAGTTTAAGGTCAATTTTTGCATAGGATCCCGGATACAGGACTCTTTTGGGATTGGGACAAAGCGCACGTATCCGTATGGATCCGGTCTGGGGATCTATTTTTGATTCCAGGGCATAAATTTTTGCGGTAAACCGTTCATCCCTGCCGTCAATACCAAAATCAAACTCTTTCCCGATATTCATGTTGGAAATAAACTTTTCAGGAACGGCAAAATCCACCTTTATCGGATCAATCTGTTGTAGCGAGGTAATAATGGTCATATTGGATACAAAGGCCCCCTCACTTACCATTCTTAACCCAACTACTCCAGTAAATGCCGCATGAAGTTCTGTCTTGGAAATCTGAGCTTTGATCAGATCATTTGCAGCTTTCAGGGTATTGAAATTGTTCTCGGAAATATCAAACTCTTCTTTGCTGATCCCTTTAAATTGATAAAGCTCCTTTTTACGATCCAGCTCCTTTTGCGCCAACTCAATCTGCAATTGATTGGACTTTAACTGGGCCTGCAAATCCTTGTCAAACATCTTCACCAGCAACTCTCCTTTGGAAACATTACTCCCTTCTTTGAAGAATATCCCGGTTACTTTCGCCGATATTTCAGGCCGGATGTCAATCTCCTCGTTGGCAAGCAATTTGCCGGTATAAACATTTGAGAAGTCGAGGGTGGATAGTTTAAGCACCTGACCATCAACAGTCAGAATGTTTCTTCCATCGGTAGGAGCGCCGCTCTTTTTCGCATCATCTTTACAAGACGAAAATAGAAATGAAGTTACCGCAATGAACAAGGTAACTTTGGCAAGTAGGGTCATTATTTCAATTTTTGATTCAGTTAGTTTAAGCCTTGCAAAAAAATTACCACAACTTGTCCCGATTTTTCGGGAAAGGAGACCAAGTACGCACAAAGGACACAAATATAAATGCTTACATTATCATTTGTGCCCATTTGTGTTCATTTGTGGTTCTTACTTTACCAATGCATAAAAACAGCGCATTGGAGAGTCAACTTTTCCTTCCGCAACCAGTTTTTTGATCAGTTTATCCACCTCTTTTTTGTCAACACCCGAAGCATCGGCGATTTCGCCGCCCTTCATTGGTTTGCCTGCCTTCTCCATTGCTTTGATAATTGCCTCTTTTGATTCCATGATCTGTGGTTTTTATAGTTTAGAAACTCTGCTTAACAGGAAATGGTCGGCCAGAACAAGCGCGGCCATTGCTTCAACAATTGGAACAGCCCTGGGCAATACACAAGGATCGTGCCTGCCTTTAACATTTACAACAGCCTCGTTGCCATGAATGTCAACTGTATTTTGCTCCTTCAATAAGGTGGCTATCGGTTTAAATGCCACATTCCAGTAAATATCCTGACCATTGGAGATACCACCCTGAACACCTCCGGAGTGGTTGGTCAAAGTTTTTATTCCATCTCCTGAAGGAATAAAAATGTCGTTGTGCAGTGATCCGGAAAGTCTGGTCCCCGAAAATCCAGAACCATATTCAAAACCTTTGACGGCATTGATTCCCAACATCGCAGAACCAAGATCAGCATGAAGTTTGTTGAAAACCGGACCACCCCATCCGGCCGGAACACCAGTTGCAACTCCGGTAATCACTCCGCCAACAGTATCATGATTGCGGCCGGCTTCTTCGATTCTAAGAATCATGCGTTCGGCTGTTTCAGGATCGGGACACCTGACAATATTGGATTCAATTTTCTGGAGATCAAGATCCTGGTAAGATTTTTCCAATTCTATTTCTCCGACTCTCGAAACATATGCAAGGATTTGAATACCGTATATTGCCAGCATCTGCCTGGCAATTGAGCCGGCAACAACCCTTGCGATGGTTTCCCGGGCAGAAGACCTTCCACCACCGCGATAGTCCCTGAACCCATATTTCTGGTCGTAGGTAAAATCAGCGTGCGAAGGCCTGTATAGATCCTTAATATTGGAATAATCAGCCGAATGCTGATCCTTGTTCCTTATGAGAAACCCGATGGGTGCGCCCGTTGAGTACCCCTCAAAAATACCTGATAGCAACTCCACCTGATCCGATTCCTGCCTTGAAGTTGTAATGTGCGACTGACCCGGTTTTCTGCGGTTCAAATCTGCCTGTATCAATTCAATATCAATTTTTACCCCTGCAGGACAACCGTCAACAACACCGCCAATTGCAGCGCCATGAGACTCACCAAAAGAGGTAAGTGTAAATATTTTTCCGAAACTGTTCAAAATGGATGATTTTTTTTAACAGGCTAAATTTATTCAACTTTTCTGTTATTATGGTTTAGATCTTTAAGGAAAGTAAAGGTTTAATGATAAAATAAAAAACCCGGGCGTTTTTGCCGGGTTTTTTATTGTTTGAAATGACGGTTTAGCAATTTTGGGTCAAATTATCCCTCCATTGTCCAATGTCAATTGTCAATTAATTAGTGGCATCCGCAACCGCTACCACATCCGACAGATTTTGATTCTTCGGTACTACAGCTGCTATCACCGCATCCATCATCACCGCAACCGCCACCTTGGCTGCCGCAGCCTCCTCCGCTTCCGCAGCCGCATCCACCTGAGCTGTATGCGGCATTCAATTCTTCTTCAGAAGCTTCTCTTACTTCAAGAATCTTTCCTGTAAAATGGAGGTCTTCTCCGGCCAAAGGATGGTTGAAATCCATGGTAACTGTCTCGCCTTCTACAGATACGACAATACCGTCCATGCGCTGACCGTGAGCAGACATCATTGGAACACTGTTTCCGGGAGCAACCAGTTGATCGTCAACTTTCCCGTCTACCTTGAAAATATCAAGTGGCAACTCCACAACGGCCTCTTCGTTGATCTCACCGTATCCGCTTGCCGCAGGAATAGCTATCTCAAATTTATCACCGGATTTTTTACCAATCAGTTGCTCTTCAAAAGCAGGGATCATCAACCCTGCGCCATGAAGAAAGATCAGCGGACTTTCCTGTGTTGCTGACTCAAATATCTCACCTTCTTTACCATCCAACCTCAAATCGTAGGTCAGGGTTACCATACTATCTTTTGAAACTGTAATCATTACAATGTTTTATTAAAAAATTAATTTGCAAAGAAACGGTATATTTCTTTAGCGACATAATTTGTTACGGGATTTTGAAAAAAAAGTTAGGGCAATGATGAAATTTAATGATGAATTTACACAATGAACGTTGCACAATCCATTTATGACATTTTTGAAAATCCATCATTAGTAGCGAAGCGATGTAACCTGACGTGTACTACAAAATTACATCCTCTTTTATGTATCTAAGATTATCCATACAAACATACGTTGGCGTATTGATCCCATAAGCGCCGGTATCAGAGGAGGCAAAAGAGAAGGTAATTTTATTTACTTTTCCCAACGAGGTTAGGTCTACGGTAGTCCATTTGCTGAGAATAAAATCTTTGGAAGAATCAGCAAATCTGAAATCAGCCAGATACACCTCTTTGCTACCAATCAATTTGTTACTATGGTCATAACCATTGATGGTCACTTTATACCAATCAGGATCCGTACCCAGATTTCCGCCGAATTTTTTGCTAAAAGCATTGCCGTTCTTCAGTGTTAGCGCAGTATAGGTGCTGTTGCACAAATCTATAGACTCAATGGTAAAATCCTGGTTGTTGGTAAACTGGCTAAAAATGTCTCCGCCAAAGGAGGGATAAAATATGGCAAACTTGTTTTTCAGGTTGGCCGGATCGATAACGCTGAACTCATTTGTAAAATCACCTGTTGTTACATCATTTTTTTGAGAATAGGAAAATCCACTCCACGCTTGCCATGCAACATTATACTGATTGTCAAATTTCATACCCGATGAAGTAAACGATCCAGTCGCATCTGAACCATTCCAGTAACCAGCCGTAGGGACGGACAAGGTTTCAAAATTAACCGATTGAATATTGACATCCGCCCTTTTACTACAGGAGGTGACAAACAAAATTGCGCACAACAATACTGCGACCAATGAAAATGAGTTTCTCATAACAGAAAGTTTAACTAATTAAATATTAACACATTGAAAAAATTTGCACAAAACCCTTCGCTGTTCGTCCCGATAGCGAAAAATATAGTTGAAACTGGCAGGTCTTCTGGCTCGCCCGGTTTTCTGCGCCTTCCCGTTCCGACTTGTCGGGACAGTGGCTTTGATTCAGAAACCTTTTGAGTGGGCTTACAGCTGCGGGTACAGCTCCGGAATTGCACCGGATTCCCTTTTTGATTCACCCCATCGGAAAAGAGAGGAATGAAACCTAGTTTCAGCACAAAAGTACAATTTTAGAGTTTACAATTCCAAATCGGAAGCAGGATTAATTTGGAATATGTTATCAACAAAATGTGAATAGGGAAAAGATTGCTTCCTTTTTTATACTTTTAAACCACTTGAATGTACCCCTCTATGTTGCCCGAAGAAGTAAAAAAAAGAATTGTAAAACTGCGCCAGGATATTGAGCAGCACAACATTAATTATTACAAACTCAATCAGCCGGTCATCTCTGATTTTGAGTTCGACATGCTGATGGGCGATCTTCTTGCGCTCGAAAGTAAGTTTCCCCAGTTTGCCGACCCTAACTCCCCTACCCAGCGCGTTGGAAGTGATATCTCCCGTGAGTTTCAGCAGGTGGTACACCAATATCCCATGCTTTCGCTCTCCAACAGCTATTCCGACACGGAGGTCAGCGAGTTTGTGCAACGGGTGGAGAAATTCTCGGGAGAAACGCCCGATTATGTATGCGAACTCAAACTGGACGGCACCTCCATCAGTCTAACTTACCAGGATGGAGAACTCCTGAGGGCTGTCACTCGCGGCGACGGTGAGAAGGGTGACGATGTCACGGCCAATGTCAGAACAATTCGTACCATCCCGCTGAAACTTCATGGTAATTATCCCGCACAGTTTGAGATCAGGGGAGAAATTGTGATGCCATTTGCTGTTTTTGATGCGCTAAACCGCGAACGCGCCGAACAGGGCGAACAGCTCTTTGCCAATCCCAGAAATGCGGCTTCCGGTACCCTGAAAATGCAAAATTCCTCAATCGTGGCCTCCAGAAAGCTGGATGCCTATTTCTACTATATCCTGGGTGAAAACCTACAGGAGGATGGTCATTTTGAACTGTTGCAACAGGCTTCCGACTGGGGATTCCAAATCTCGGCCCATGCGCAAAAATGCAGGGATGCTGCGGAAATTCTCCGGTATCTTTCGGTTTGGGATAAGAAAAGGGACGAACTTCCTTTTGCAACAGATGGCGTGGTCATCAAGGTAAACTCCAAACGGGTTCAGGAAGAGTTGGGATACACTGCCAAAAGCCCAAGATGGGCCATCGCTTATAAATTTAAGGCCGAGCGGGTGGCAACAAAATTGCTGAGTGTCGATTTTCAGGTAGGGAGAACCGGGGCCGTTACTCCCGTTGCCAACCTCGAACCGGTACAGTTGGGCGGGACCGTGGTTAAAAGGGCATCGCTGCACAACGCCGATGTGATCGAAAGTCTGGATCTGCATGCAAATGACATAGTTTTTGTGGAAAAAGGGGGTGAAATCATTCCTAAAATAGTTGGGGTCGATACCTTACTGAGGGATCCGGCAAGTGCATCAGTCCAGTTTATTCACGACTGTCCGGAATGCGGAACCCCGCTGGTCAGGGAAGAGGGTGAAGCGGCCTGGTACTGTCCAAACGAAGATGGCTGTCCACCGCTCATCAAAGGCAAGATTGAACATTTTATCAGCCGCAAGGCGATGAATGTGGATGGTCTCGGCAGCGAAACCATTGACCTGCTATACCAACAAGGGCTGGTACGCAATGTGGCCGATCTCTACGATCTGAAAAAAGAGCAATTGGTTACGCTCGACCGCATGGGAGACAAATCGGCCGACAGGATCCTCGATGGACTGAAAGCTTCGACAGAAATCCCCTTTGAACGGGTACTTTTTGCACTGGGTATCAGGTATGTGGGTGAAACAGTCGCCAAAAAGCTTGCACGAAGCATAAAATCCATTGATTTACTGAAACAGGCCGATCTGACCACCCTCACCTCCGTGGATGAAATTGGGGTGAAAATAGCGGAAAGTATCATCGACTGGTTTTCCAAAGAGCAGCACCTCCAATTAGTTGAAAGATTGAAAATTGTCCCGCTAAAATTGGAGTCAGAAATCATCCAATTGGAAGGATCCTCCGAGAAATTGATAGGATTGTCGTTTGTCATTTCCGGAACTTTTAAAAATTATTCTCGTGACGAATTGAAAGCTGACATTGAATTGCACGGCGGAAAAAACGTCTCTTCAATTTCCGCAAAAACAAGCTATCTAATTGCAGGTGAAAATATTGGACCATCAAAATTAGAAAAAGCCACCCAACTCAAAATTCCGGTCATTTCTGAAGAAAGCTACCGTTCACTTACAGATTGAAAGTTACA
This sequence comes from Prolixibacteraceae bacterium, assembly GCA_023229575.1. GTDB lineage: Bacteria > Bacteroidota > Bacteroidia > Bacteroidales > Prolixibacteraceae > CAINVV01. The sequence goes on along the minus strand of JALNYZ010000008.1, from coordinate 77,184 downwards.
ATAGAAATTCCTGAGTATAAAACAGCATAGATTTTTAGTTCGAATACATAACTTTGTCGCCATGTGTAGAAGAATATTCAATTCTTACATCAAAAAAAGATTGTTTCAGGCTTACAAGAGACAACTCAGGACGGTAACAATAATCACCCTTCCCGAGGCTAAATCGATTGGAATCCTTTGGAATCCTGCAGACGAGGAGAGTATAGAGACTTATGAGTCGCTTCGAAAAATTTTGACGGAGAGAGACATCAAATCGTTTGGCATCGCCTACATCAACTCGAAAAGAGAGAAAGAGACCTTGTCGACCGTTTCCAACTCCTGGTTTATGAACAGCAGCAATGTCAGCTTCTTTGGCCGACCCAAAAGTGGTGAGGGGCTGCAGTTTGTACAGCAGGAATTTGATATTCTTATCGATCTGTCCCTGGCCAAAAGTATTGCCTTACAATATCTTTTGATATACTCGGTGGCCAGGTTCAAAGTGGGATGGAAAGGACTGGAACCGAATATGTACGACCTTGAGATCGACGTCACGGCCAATCCAAGATGCAGTTTTTTAATGGAGCAGATTGTACATTATCTTGAAAAATTGAACGAGAACAACTAAAAAAATGAACAAAGTATTTCACGGTGCCGGTGTGGCACTCATCACCCCGTTTCTCAGTGATCTTCAGATAGATTACACCAGTTTGGGTAAACTGGTCGATGCACAAATTGAAAATCACATGGATTATCTTGTGGTTCTTGGAACAACAGCCGAAACCGCTACTTTGTCGCATGCGGAAAAACAGTCCCTGATCGACTTTGTCATTGCCAGAACTGCCGGTAAAATTCCGGTCATGGTTGGCGTTGGCGGCAACAGTACCTCCGATGTGATCGATCAGTTGAAAACGCTCAATTTACAAAAAGCGGATGGAATTTTATCTGTCGTCCCTTACTACAACAAACCATCCCAGGAGGGAATCTACCAACATTTCATGGCCATTTCAGCTGCGTGCCCGCTTCCGGTTGTCCTTTATAACGTACCCGGAAGGACAAGTACCAGCATGAGCGCCGAAACCACATTGCGACTGGCCCACGACGCGATAAACATCGTCGGCACCAAAGAAGCATCCGGGAATTTCGGCGAGATTATCAAGATATTAAAGGGAAAACCCGACAAATTTAGTGTGATAACTGGCGATGATAGCCTGATCGTACCGACAACTTCACTTGGTGGCGAGGGAGTGATCTCGGTGGCAGCCAACCTGGCTCCCAGATTGGTTTCTGCCATGACCCATTATGCCCTAAACGGAGATTACACGAATGCCGCAGCCATTCAATTGGAGATGCAGTCGCTGGTCGAAGATCTCTTTGCCGAAGGAAACCCGCCCGGAGTTAAGGCAGCCATGCACTCTGCCGGACTGTGTGAAAATATAGTCCGGTTACCGCTGGTACCGGTCAGTGAGAAACTTTATAAATCGTTGGCGGAGAAGACGAAAAAGCTGATATAAGAAATTTGATCTGTATCGCTGAAATGTAATTTCGTTAGTCCCTAATCTTTTCCATTGCAGATTGAATCATATTCCTTGTTTTCCTGGTCATATCCCGTTCACTAGCAATTGCCCCCCACTGGTTAATGGCATCATGAACCTGTTCGATGATGGAACCTGCATTTTTCAACCCGAAATGCGTGGCTAGCTTTATCAGTTCTTTTCGTCCCGGGTTTCTGCTCTCTCCGGCTATCGTGGTACTGTGAAACCCATAGCCGGAATACGAAAAGGTCAGATCGTAGGCCGGGGCAAATTGCCATTCCCCTTTGGCATTCATCAAAAAGGAGAAATTCTTGCTGTGGTCGTCCCGGTTATGCGAATAGACATTGAATGCTGCCAACCGAAATATTTTTTTGTATGCTTTTACATGCTTTTCCAGTCGAAAAGCACAATCCATCAGATGCCCGTAATCCATTGTACTCATCCTGAAATTGTCGTGCATTAAGCCGGAGGCAGTATGTGTATGCAGGCGTTTATCTGCTTTTCGGTCAAACCGCTTTGTTCCAAAATAAACCTGTCCTGATTTTCCTTCAAAAAGGCGGCATTCACTCATTTCAATACCAGCCATTACCTATTCTGTAAATAGTTTCTTAATGTGATCAAGATTTTCCATTGGAAGCAGGATATTGTTAAATTCTTTTAACCGGCCTAAAAGGTGCATTAGTTTTAGAAGCGAATCCAGCGAAATTTTTCCGGTGTTTTCAAATCGTTTTAAGCTACCCAGGGATACGCCCGAACGCTCAGCCATCTCTTCCTGCGACATTTTCAGCTGTTTTCGCAAAGTGCGATGTTTTTCAGCCAAAGCTTTACTGACCTCCAGCGGAGTTGTTTCTAAAGAATACATTTAATTTGGTTAAAATATTATCCAAATATAGTCAAAAATATTAAATTTAGCTAATATATTATCTTCAAATATTTTTTAATTTTGGGGCTCAATATTTTACCTGACCCTATAGCAACCCGATTTGTAACTAAATTTTTGAGCCCGGATTAAACCTGGCCGAATCATTTGAACTGGTCAAAGTACCCCGTCCCTTTCAATGAGTTATTTTTTATGTCGGCAAAAATCTGGTCTAGTACCCTGATTAATCCGGACTCATAGCAATCTTCCCTGATCGTAAAATTAATTGGAATATGCTTCATTTTCCCTTTCTTAACCCATCTGAACTCATATGTTGTGGCATCATAAATTTCGACACTTTGAGAACTCAGCGGATATTTTCTGCCTGGGTTGATCAGTTCGAAGGCTTTAACTATCTTCTTTTTAAATCCCTTGCTGACAGACTTTGAATAAACGCTTTTTTGCACCAACGACACCAGTAGTTTCCTTTTTTGCATGAACACTGTTAGCACTTCCCTCCAAAGATTTTGGTCGAGTAACCTCAATTCCAGGAAATAATGACGGGCGCTATCTTTCAGGCAAACAGAATAATCGGGGTCAGCCATGGGGTGCACCAGAAATGCTGCAACCACCACGGACTTCTGGTTAGGATTATTTACCGGTAACAACAAACGCTCGACTTCCGCTTGGTAAAAACTTAATACATCTCTTTGGGATTTTCCAGATTGGCCGTACCCGCCAAATGTGGCAACAAGGATGAAGAAGGCTGTTCCCAAAAAAATAGTTTGGAATAGTGAGCTTTTATAGAACAGGAGAAGGTTTTTCATTTGATTCCACTTTTGAATTTGCTTTTTCCCCAAATCTTATCCCGATTGACCAGCAAGGTGATAATTTTTTACCATGCAGATAGATTACATCCCATTTAGAAAAAGATTTCACAATCCGCATTGCTGCCGCTCCCCGAAAAATTTAGGTCTAATCGTATCATTCAAATAAAGCTGTTCTAGCGGTGGTGCTGATAATATGGAAAGCCTTTCTCCTTTGTAAATAAGCCTGTAAAGCATTTACATGGTTGCAAATATCTTGACTGGACTAATCAATAACAAGCAGATTATGATAATGATTCTTTGGTTCATTAAAATCAAAAAGAGAGCTGGATGAGTGATCTTCAAAGAATAAAATAGGGAGACCAGTGAGCTACCAAATCGTATGAATTGAATATTTTTTAATGTTTTCGTCCCTGGTAACAATGGTTAGGTTTTCTTTTAGACTCTGTGCAATTAGCAGTCTGTCAAAAGGATCCCTGTGAATAAATTCCAGGGTTGATACGATCAATGCATGTTCAAATGAAATTGGGAGTATATCAAAGCCGTTCGCATCAATCATCTCCACGAATTTTTTGAATCCTTTAGCAAACCGAAACTTATCAAGACTGATCTTTATGCCTATCTCCCAAATTGATGCAATACTAACAGTTTTGGTATTGTTGTTATCTTCAATGGCTGCCTTTGCCATATGAGACAAATTAGCATCTCCATTTAAAAACCAAATGATTGCGTGTGTATCAAGCAGGAGATCCATTACATGTATTCTTTGAAATCCTCTAGTGGTTCATCAAAATCTTGTGAAATATAAATCTCTCCTTTTGCACACCCAAAAACCGGTTTCTTTGCCTTTGTATCTTTTTTTCTTTTGTTTAGAAGAAAATCTACAAAGTCATTCACCTCAGACTGCATATCTGATGGCAAAACACTGATTTTTGAATACAATTGCGCTTGTTCCATATATTCAACTTTGTACAAAGATACTAATTCCTAGAAAAAACTAAAAGAAAACCCCATGCAATTCAACGATCGCATAGGGTTTTCCCAAAATTAATAACTCCAATATTATTTACTTTTTGTCGGATGATAATACTTCATCGCCTCCGGTAACTTTGCATTAATTCTGGCAATCCTGTTTTCATCCAGCGGGTGGGTGCTTAAAAACTCTGGGGTATTCGATTGGCTTTTCGCAGCCATCGCTTTCCAAAAATCGATACTCTGGGATGGATCATATCCGGCCATTGCCATAAAATACAACCCCATTTCATCGGCCTCATATTCGTGGGTTCTGGAGAAGGGCAACAGAATTCCAACTTGGGATCCTACGCCGAAGGCAGCCATCGCCCATTGTTGTGTCTCCTTCGGTTTTTGGGCCAGCGCAACGGTTAAGGCAATACCGGCGCCCTGCGCAACGAGTTGCTCACTCATTCTTTCACCTCCATGCCTTGCTACCGCATGCGCGATTTCATGGCTCATAACAGTAGCCAATTGCGCATCATTCCTGATCAATGGAAGAATACTGGTGTAGACAACCACTTTGCCTCCAGGCATACACCAGGCATTCACAGTTTTGTCATCAATGAGGTTAAATTCCCATTTATAACCATCAAGATAGGTGCTTAGATTCTTCTCTTTGAAATAGCGCTCAACCGCAATGGCAATTTTATTCCCCACTCTCCTCACCCTATCCGTTTCAGTTTTGTTGAGTGAAATTTTATTCGATTTGATGAACAGGTCATATTGACTCAAACTCATCGTCATCACCTCTGATTCGCTGACCAGGCTCAACTGTTTGCGACCGGTGAGCGGGACTGTTTTACAGGAAGCAAGAAAAACCACTGAAACCAATGCCAATTTCAAGGCACTAAGGTTAATAAAACGTTTCATCTACTTGTAAATCTGATGTTTGTTGGACAATAACGTATTATATAGCAGTGACGCAATGGTCATCGGACCAACCCCACCAGGTACCGGGGTGATGTATGAACATTTTGGGGCTACCTCGTCAAATTTCACATCACCTTTCAATTTGAAACCCGATTTGGTTTGGTCAGAGACTACACGGGTGGTCCCAACATCTATCACAACGGCTCCCTCCTTGACCATATCGCCGGTCAAAAACTCCGGCATTCCGAGGGCTGCAACGATGATATCCGATTGCAGGCAGATCTCTTTCAGGTTTTTGGTCCGGCTGTGACAAAGGGTAACGGTGCAATCCACCCCTTTTTGAGAGAGCAGGATACTCATCGGTCGTCCTACAATATTGCTCCGGCCTATTACCGCGCAGCTTTTGCCTTTGGTTTCGATCTTGTACCTCCGAAGCAGTTCCATAATGCCAAACGGTGTAGCCGAGACAAAGGCTGGCATACCGGCCACTACCCTACCAACATTCACCGGATGAAATCCATCCACATCCTTTTTGGGATCGATGGACTCTATCACCTTTTCTTCCGAAATATGCTTGGGCAACGGAAGCTGAACAATAAAACCATCAATTTCAGGCTCCTCATTCAATTTCAGGATACACTGTAACAACTCCTCCTCTGTAACTGAATCTTCAAAGCGGATAAGTGTCGACCCGAAACCAACCATCTCGCAGGCTTTCACTTTGGCTGCCACATAAGTTTCGCTGCCACCATCGTGACCTACCAGAATTGCCGCCAGATGGGGGGCGCTCTTCCCGGAAGCCACTATTTGCGCAACCTCCTCAGCAATCTCCTGCTTAAGAACTGTTGCTATCTCTTTTCCGTCAATTAGTATCATCGTCTCTGCCCTTTCCCCTGCGCCATCATCTTTTTCATGTTGGCACCCGAAGAGACCATCTTCATCATCTTACGGGTATCCGCAAACTGTTTCAACAGCCTGTTCACCTCCTGGACAGAAGTTCCTGAACCGTTGGCTATCCTTTTGCGCCTGGAACCGTCTATCAAAGCTGCATCTGCCCGCTCCTCCTTGGTCATAGAGTAGATAATCGCTTCCACATGTTTGAATGCATCATCTTCAATATCAATATCTTTCAAAACCTTGCCCATTCCGGGAATCATTCCGGCGAGATCTTTCAGGTTACCCATCTTCTTGATCTGTTGGATCTGCTTCAGGAAATCGTCGAAATTGAACTGGTCTTTGGCCAGTTTCTTCTGCAGTTTTCTTGCCTCCTCTTCGTCGTATTGCTCCTGGGCCTTCTCTACAAGGGATACGATATCCCCCATTCCCAAAATACGGTCGGCCATCCTGCTTGGGTAGAAAGCATCGATGGCATCCATCTTCTCGCCCATCCCCACAAATTTGATCGGCTTGTTGACTACAGACCGGATCGAAAGGGCAGCGCCACCGCGGGTATCACCGTCCAGTTTGGTCAGCACGACTCCGTCGAAATTGAGACGGTCGTTGAACTCTTTGGCAGTATTCACCGCATCCTGACCTGTCATTGAGTCGACAACAAACAATATTTCGCCAGGATTAACAGCATTCTTGATGGCCTCGATCTCTTTCATCATCATCTCATCGATGGCCAGACGACCTGCCGTATCGATGATCACTACATCGTTGCCCTTTAATTTCGCCTCTCTTACGGCATCTTTTGCTATTTTGACCGGATCTTTGGTTGTTTCGTCAGTGTAGACATTGACCTGGATCGCAGCGCCCAAAATGCGTAACTGTTCAATAGCCGCAGGTCTGTACACGTCACAGGCAACCAGTAAAGGGTTCTTTCCCTGTTTGGTTTTGAAACGGTTGGCAAGTTTTCCTGTAAAGGTTGTTTTACCCGATCCCTGTAATCCCGACATGAGGATGATGGCAGGCGATCCCTTCAGGTTAACGTCTACTGATTGTCCACCCATCAGCTCAACCAGTTCGTCATGAACGATTTTCACCATCAACTGTCCCGGATTAAGGGAGGTAATAACCTGCTGACCAATGGCCGTTTCTTTTATCCTGGTAGTAAAATCCTTGGCGATCTTGAAGTTGACGTCAGCATCCAGCAACGCCCGGCGCACCTCTTTCAAAGTCTCGGCGACATTGATTTCTGTAATTTTACCCTGGCCTTTCAATAATTTGAACGACCGTTCCAGCTTATCCGTAAGATTTTCAAACATATTCAGTAACTTTTTAAAAGCGTACAAACTTACATGAAAATTAAAAAAGTAAGGAGGCTGTTTTTGAATTTTTTGTCAATATTTCAAAAATTATACTCTGCCTATGTAACGAACAGCAACTGCGTACGTCCTATTTGCATAATATTTAAAGTCGATTGAATGATCAGATATTTCCTCACAATTTTAATTTTACTAGCTAACTACACCCTTCTATTCTCCCAGGACAAACCAAAAAAAATGTACCTTGCAGAGAAATGTACCTCACCAATTATCGTTGACGGAAATCTGGACGAAGAGGCCTGGAACGGAAAATGGGAAGGCGGGTTCATTCAACGTGAACCCTTTGAAAACCAAAAGCCGTCACAGGATACACAATATCGGTTACTTTTCGACGACGACTTCCTATATGTTGCCATCAAAGCATATGATACCGCTCCCGACAGCATTGTCAGCAGGTTATCCAGAAAAGATAAGCCTGACGGCGATATTGTAGGTCTGGCCATTGATAGTTACCACGATCTAAGGACTGCTTTTGGCTTCTTTGTTTCGGCATCAGGTGTCAAAACAGACGAATTTTTCACCGAGGACGGAATGGTTGAAGACTTGACCTGGGATCCCATCTGGTATGTAAAAACAGCCAAACAGAATTGGGGATGGAGTGCGGAAATGAAAATTCCCTTGACCCAGCTTAGATTTGAGAAAAATTCAAAAGAGGTTTGGGGATTGGAGGTTGTACGCTTGCTTTTTAGAAAAAATGAAATGTCTATGTGGCAGCCGGTAGCAAGAAATGCATCCGGATTTACCCGTCATTACGGCGAACTTGCCTTTAATGGGGAGCTAAAAGCAAAAAAACAGCTTGATTTAACACCATACGTAACAACGGGTGTCAACAATTATCAGGCAGAACCCAACAACAAGTACGCAGATGGTTCGGATACCAAAATAAATGCCGGATTAGATGGAAAGATCGGCGTTACCAACAATTTGACACTTGATTTTACCATAAATCCTGATTTTGGACAAGTGGAGGCCGATCCATCACAGGTAAACCTGACTGCTTATGAGACTTTTTTTGTCGAAAAAAGGCCCTTCTTTATTGAGGGCAATAACATTACCCGCTTCCAGCTTGGGTTTGGAGATGGCGATTTATCTACAGAACAGATGTTTTATTCCAGGAGAATCGGTAGAAGACCGCACCTATCACTGGATTTGCGCGACCAGGAGTATGCAATAACACCCAACTTTACAAGCATTATCGGAGCCGCTAAATTGACCGGGAAAACTTCCAAAGGTTGGTCCGTTGGAATCATTGAAAGCCTTGGTGCACAAGAAAACGCCAAAATTGACTATAAGGGGGTAACCCGAAATCAAACCGTCGAGCCTCTGACCAATTATTTTGTTGGACGGCTGCAAAAAGACAGCAAGGATGGCAATACCATCTTCGGATTTCTGGGTACGAGTACCGACCGAATTCTGAACGACTCCATTTTAACTGCTGAGCTGCACCGAAATGGCAGATCGCTTGGTTTTGATTTCAAACAATATTTTAACAAGAAAAACTGGTTATTCCAATTCAATACCGTGATCAGCAACGTAAACGGAAGCAAGGAAGCCATTGATAAAACACAAACCTCTGCGCCCCATCTATTTCAACAGCCGAATTCCGGCTACCTGCACCACGATAAAAATTTGACTTCACTGACTGGAAACGGGGGCAATATTCAATTGTCAAAAAACGGGGGCAATTTTAATTGCCTGATAGCTGCCATGTGGAAATCGCCAGGACTGGAGCTAAATGATATTGGATATTTGCGTTCCACAAATGAAATTTTTCAATTAAACTGGGCAGGTTACAGGTTCAACAAACCTGTGGGGATCATGCGTTCAGCAAGGCTTAACCTGAATCAGTGGAATTCCTGGAACTACAATGGGACACATTTGCTGTCGGGTGGCAATTTCAACGGACATATTCAATTTTCAAATCAATGGTTTTTACATGCTGGAATCAATAAGGATTCTGAATCGCTTCAAGCCTCCCAATTGCGTGGTGGTCCAGCAATGCTGATTCCCGGAACCAAATCGTTCTGGTACTTTGTAGAGACAGACACCAGGAAAAAAATTTCAGTCAAATACCAGGGGAGTCATGTCAGACAAAATTTCAAGTCAGCTTCAATGGACCAGTTCTCACCAATCATCCGTTACCAACCCAACAACTCCCTCGAATTTTTGTTTGAACCATCCTACACCATCAACAAGAATGATATACAATATGTTACTGCGCTGGATTACGGAAACGACAAAAGGTACATCCTGGGATCCATTAACCAGGCCATCTTATCATTTTCAGCACGGATCAACATCAATATTCGGCCAAATCTGACGATAGAATACTGGGGACAACCATTTATTACCGCCGGAAAATATACAAATTTGAAGATGGTAACCCAAGCCACAAACACAAATTATCAGAATCGCTTTCACATTTACGATGCGCAGCAGTTGCTTCCTATCCTGAATGGGAATAACATCGTCCTGATTGATGAAAACAGGGATGGAAAAGCAGATTATCAATTTTATAACCCAAATTTCAACTTCAATGAATTTTTGTCCAATCTTGTGCTCAGGTGGGAATATTTGCCCGGGTCAACACTCTACCTGGTATGGTCGCAAAACCGTCGATACGAAGCTACCAGTGGAAATTTCGACTTTTCACAAAACCTTGGCCACCTTTACAACAATGAAAAGCCAAACAATACCATCATGCTAAAATTTTCATACCGTATCGCCTTACACTAAAAAACTGGTTCTCAAATAGCTGCAAAAATCAGATGAAAGGGCCTTCGAAAACCGGAAAGAGGTTAAAACCCCATCTTCATTAAATTCATCTAATTGATTTAATGCCACTTACGCTACAAATAAAAAAAAGAACAAATAACTTTTTGAATCAAAATATAACTACCTTTACATCGGATTATTTACCATTAAATAAGTTTTTTTTTATGAACATTTTCGTAGGAAGCCTTCCATTTAGCTTGGAGGAGGCAGAATTAAAGGGATTTTTTGAGGAGTACGGTGAAGTAACTTCAGCCAGAATTATTACTGACAAATTCTCCGGAAGGAGTAAAGGTTTCGGCTTTATTGAAATGCCGAATGCAGAAGAGGCTCAAAAAGCCATTGAAGAATTAAACGGTGCAGAAGTTGACGGACGTACAATCGTTGTAAACGAGTCCATCGAAAAACCTAAAGACGGCACAAGGCGTCCAGGCGGTGGCGGCGGTGGCGGTTTCAACCGTGGCGGCGGTGGTGGTTTCAATCGTGGTGGCGATCGTGGCGGTTTCAACCGTGGCGGTGGTGATCGTGGCGGTTTCAACCGTGGCGGCGGTGACAGAGGTACCGGTCGCAGGTCAAGTTATTAAGCAGTCGGACGTGTAGTAGCATTTGGGCTACAGTTTGAACTATTTTTGTGCTGAGTTCGTGTATGAAAAATTATATCTTGACTTAACAGCCTGATAATTAATCGGAATTGAAGCAGATCACTGAGATAATCCAAACAAAAGTATAATCGTTCCAAAGCTTATGATAGCATTTAAGAGGGCTCCTTAACCGGAACCCTTTTTTTATTTATGAAAACCAAAAGATTTTCGACTTAACTCCCTGAGCCTGTCGAAGGGTTTAATAAATGAATCGCAGGAATCCGGTCCCTGAGCTTGTCGAAGGGCATTCCCTCTGATGCTATTATTACATCCAGTGCCTGTCGAAGGGTCGACGGATCATAAGAATGATTTATATTTCACCGGTCCCTGAGCCTGTCGAAGGGTCAAGAATTAAATCGCAAATTTCAATATCCAAAATTTAGCCAATATTTATGGGTAATTCATTTTCATTAATTGTAGCAAAAGCTTTCAGTAATCTCGGCTTTGAGTCATTGAATCCGATGCAGTCAGAGATGCTGAAAATCAGCAAAAAGGCAAAACAGATTCTTCTCTTTTCCCCAACAGGATCAGGGAAGACCGTCGCATTCCTACTTCCGGTTCTTGAAATAGCGAAGGTTCCAAACCCCGGGATCAAAGCTCTCATAGTTGTCCCTTCCAGAGAGCTTGCATTGCAGATCGAACAGGTATTCAAGTCGATGGGCACCGGACTAAAGGTCTCAACATGCTATGGTGGCCACAAGGTAAAGACAGAACGTAACAATCTTCTTGAAGCTCCTGCCCTGCTGATCGGTACTCCCGGCAGGATACTTTACCATCTGGAGAAAGGAACTGTTCAGCCTAACACAATTGAACTCCTGATTTTGGATGAATACGACAAATCATTTGAATTCGGCTTTGAAAGGGAAATATCGGCGATTTTAGCTTATATCTCCAATCCGAAACAGGTAATCCTAACTTCCGCGACTAAATCAGCCACAATACCCGATTTTATCAAAATTCAAAATCCACACATATTAGATTATAGCAGCAATGAAAAACCGGCAGGACTGCATATAAAGCTCGTCAGGGCAGAAGAAAAAGATAAGCTGGCGCTGTTAATGAAATTATTGGCGGGAATTAATTCCGGATTAACCCTTGTATTTTGCAACCACAGAGAGGCCGTTGAACGAATCAGCGGTTTGTTGCAAGTGAACGATATCCGACATGACACATATCATGGAGGCCATGAACAGCCGCAACGTGAACGTGCACTTATAAAATTCAGGAATGGCAGCAACCCCATTCTGGTTACAACCGATTTGGCTTCACGAGGACTTGATATCTCCGGGGTACAAAATATCATTCACTACCAAACAGCAAGCAGTGAAACGGTTTTTATCCACAGAAATGGCCGTACAGCCAGGATGGAAAACGAAGGTACTGTCTGGATTCTGCTTTCAGCGGAAGAAAAAATCCCTGATTATGTTCCTGATTATTGCGAGGAATCGACAGTCCCTGAAGCGCTAAAACCGAACCGGGATCCCTATTTTTCAACCTTATATTTCGGAGCCGGCAAAAAGGACAAGATCAGTAAAGGGGACATTGTCGGACTCCTGATTCAAAAGGGTGGATTGCTAAAAGATGAAATAGGACTGATAAATATTCTTGATTATGAATCATTTGCAGCCGTGCCAGTCTCAAAAATCAAAAAACTGGCTTTACTCCTGGCCAATGGAAAAATCAAAAACAAAAAAGTAAAAATAGCGCTTTCAACCTAAAACGGTTACATACGCAACACCATTTTAAGTTTTTGTGGCAGTGCACGGTACAAGGTGACCGCGTCCGATTTAGGCAGTGTAATTATTATCTTCGGAGTAATTGCATCCCGCTTAAAACTGGACAATGCTTTAAGCGATTTTTCAGTTTCCTTCTTAAGCAAATTGTTTTTTAGGCTATCTATCCTAGCTTTGTCAGCTCCTTCGCTGATTTCAGCTTGTTGAATCACCAGCTGAAGATTTCGCTCAAAATTCAAAACAATGTAGACATCCTCTGTTCTTCTTGGCGCAGGAATAGCTTCAGTTTTATTTGCTTCGATGGTATCTTTCGGAGCATTCTTGACAAGGAATTGAACTCTTTCGATGGTCGAATTGACATTTTTGAGGACAAAAGGCTGAGCAATCCATTGAAGAAGGGCTTCAGTATGAAACATCCTGATGGAATTGCTTATCCATACCTTTTTGATCTTGCTGTCGTGCAATGGAATACCCTTCATCTCAAGGGTGGCAACCTTAGTAATCAGATCAAGCACCAGATAAATAGAATCCTCAGAAGAGAGACTATAACGGGATCTAAGCATTGTCTCTGCTTTCTTTAACTCAAAATACTTAGTCAGATCATCCTTGCTATTTGAGACAGATCCCTCAGATGCTGGTTTGTTTTGAACCTTGGGATCTGCCTTTTTAGCCCCCTTATCAGTTTTACCACTTTTCTTGGGAGCATTGTCAGGCTTTTCCGATTTCTTCGCATTGTTATCCCTTTTTACCTCAGCTTTTGGCAAAACCGCTTCAGGCAACGGATTTTTTGTAGCAACAGGTAAAATCACAGTTGTTGTCAGAATGTATACGGTTATCAAAACCAATATGGAAGTGACTAACCAAAAAAGAGATTTTTTTGCCATGTCAATTAGTAGATAAATACTTTGGCCCCTTTGTCAAGGGTATTAAATATTACTTCAAGATCTGCATCACCCAATCTGACACAACCATGCGTTACCGGCAAACCAAGAAAACGCTGGTACAAGGTTCCGTGCAACATATAGCCATCGCCGATATTTAGAGCATATTTACCCAGTGTTGCCTCGTCATACCTATCTGCAGAGCGAGCTGAAGGAGGTTTTAACCCCTCTTCAATAAATGCCCAGTCGGGTTTTGTCCAAACCGGATCTTTTCTTTTCAGCTGGACGGTAAACAAGCCCTTTGGCGTTTTGAATGGTTTTCGTGTACCATTTGGATAGATCAATATTTCATCCTTTCCAGTCGAACACATTCCGGTGCGGATAGTATCGACCGAATTGCGCAGCACAAACCTGTTCTCAGTTGTATTTACCAGGATATAAGGTTTCTCCGGCATCAGATCATTCAGTTTGCTTTGCAACTGTGCAATATTGGATTTACTGTTTTGAATCTGTTTATCAATGTTCCTGACATTGAGGGCTGTCGGCGCAAACCATGATTTTACTCCGAAGGCAACATTTTGATAAGCTGGAGTATACATTATGATTGTATAGATCCAAAAGCACAATAGAACAGGAATGATCCACGGTAAGTATTTTCTAAACCAACTTTTTTCTTCAGTTTCCATGGCCTAAAAGATAATTATTTTAATAGATCTGACAATGCAACGGTTGAACCCACGATGGTAACAGGAGAGCCAACCGATAATTTGCTGTACAATTCATCAATTTTATCATCCGATAGGGCTACACACCCTTTTGTCCAGTCGACCCCTTTACCTCCATTACCATGAATCTCGATGAGTCCTCCTATACCACGGCTCCTTGAAATCTGTCCACTTCTCTTTCGAGCGGAAAACTCGCTACGGTCTTCCGCATTTGGGTAATTCAGCATCATTGCCTTGTAATAACCTGAATCACGCGTACCTTTCTTTCTGGTGATCAGGTATCTTCCTTCAGGGGTTGCATTGTCACCGGCATAGAGTTTATCGCCAATCCAGTTCTTACCAAATTCAACATCATATTCTTTGTAAAGTTTCCCGTTGAGATAGAGAAATCCCTTGTGTTTAATCTTGTCGACCACCAGGGCGTAACATTTGTTGCTGGCCGATGTGGAAATGGTACTTTCGACCCAGCGCTGCCATTTAGGAAATCGTGAGAAATAGTCTTTAAGGAGCTGATTGACCTCTGCGTCTGCATAGCTGATCCTGGATTTTCCCTCATTCAGCTTTTTATTCGCTTTCATAATATCCCCCTTTTCAAAAGCATTGACACTCTCTTCAACAGACAATTTTCCAAACTCATAATCTTTACGGGTCTGGGTCCTTAGGGGGAGTTTGATAAAGAATTCGTGGTAACTGTCCAATTTCTTTCTGAGCATTTCGGTCTCTTTTAAAAACCTGGCTTTCTGGGTATCTTTGTTTGTACCAGATGCATTTCGTGCCAATTCAGCTTTGAGAATTGCATTAACAATCAGCTCTTTGGCTTTAGAAAAATTGCGTTGAAAAAACAATTTTTCATTTTGTCGCCTAATTTCAATGAAGGCATACTTGTAATTTGTTTCAGCCGACTGATAATATTCCGGGGCATAGACATCAGCATTTATTTTCTTCGCCTTGGCCATGACTTCAATGCACTTATTGAAATCTTCCATAGGGGGTTTGTCCATAAAAAGCAACAAAAGAACCAGTATGATCAGGGAAGCCAAAGAAAGAATCCCGGTATAAAAGAGGGCTTTTTTAATAAATCCAAATCGCACGCTGAAAATATTTTAGTGATGCATACTTTAGATGCTTTTATTCCTGGAAAACCAGGAGAAAATTGTTGTTGGAAAACAGAAACTTAAGATCATATTGTTCCTGGTGAACCTGGGGCCATTTAAGTATTTAAAAAAACCCCCG
Organism: Prolixibacteraceae bacterium; assembly: GCA_023229575.1. Lineage (GTDB taxonomy): Bacteria > Bacteroidota > Bacteroidia > Bacteroidales > Prolixibacteraceae > CAINVV01. The sequence continues at coordinate 61,851 of JALNYZ010000008.1, read as the reverse complement.
GAAATTCTCCGAGGGTTATTTCTTTAAGAATTTTAGAAAATTCTTATTTCTTTTTACCACCTTTGGCTTTAGCGATAACGTCTGTTAACTCAGTATTGATAGCTTTAGCTTTCTCAACAGCTGGTTTTACTTTTTCAGAAAGGGTTAAGATATCGTCGTTGTTGGTCAAACCTGCAGAAACTTCAGTTAATACAGTTTCAACAACACCAATTTCCTGACCGATAGCTTCAACAGCAGCTTTACCTTCTTTGCCTTTAGGGGCTTTAGCCAACAATTCTTTGTCGCCGGCAATAGTTGTAGTCAATTCAGCAACAGCAGCAGTAACTTCAGCTTTCAAAGCTTCTTTTCTTGCAGTTGTTTCTTCTACAGCTTTGTTAGACAAAGTAGTTACAGAAGTCAAAGTAGTTTTTGCAGCATCATAATTTCTGAACAATGCGAATTTTGCATTTTGCTCTTCAACTTGAGCAAGACCAGATTTCTGTGCATCAACAGCAGCTTGGAAAGAAGCGGCAACATAACGATCAGCACCTGCTTTTTTAGCAGCTTCGATAGCAACGTTTGCAGCATCGATGTCAGCTTGAGGAACTTTAGCGCAACTTGCTAATGTAACAACGAGAATACTTAAGGTAACCAGTTTTAATAATCCTTTTTTCATAACTTTGAAAAATAAATGTAATTAATGTAAATCAATGTTTCTGTTCAAACAATTTTAACTTTTAGACGCAAAGGTTTCTTAAAGTCACCGCAAAAATATATTTTTTTTTTCAATTTCTCAAATTATCTTTGCAAATCATTAAATTAGAATACTTTACGAACATTAAAAAATGATTAATAAATTGTCTGTGAATGATCTTCCCGACATTGAGATCATAAAAAAGATCAAGCACGAACACAACACAAATCTCTTTGGGATCCTGTATATCAGGTATTCTACGAAAGTATTTGAGAAATGCAACTCTCTCTTAAAGGATCCTTTGCTCGCGCAGGAGTTTGTCCAGGATATCTTTTGCAAGGTTTTTGAAAAGCTTTCTGATTTCAGGGGTGAATCCAATTTCTCGACCTGGCTTTATTCCATAACCTATAATCATTGTATAGAGTACCTGCGTGTCAAGAAGAAAATGAACTATCCTGACTGGAACAGTTCCCACGAATTGCCTGATGTAATTGATGAAATAGATGATAAGGAGGTGAACAGTGACCGGCTCATGCAGATCATGGACCAGATTCACCCCGAGGAGAAGGCATTACTTACCATGCATTATATAGACAATTTCCCGATTGCCTACATTCAAACCGCTCTGAAAATTAGTGAAAGTGCCACAAAAATGAGGCTAAAGCGTGCCCGTGAACGGGTAGCCTACCTATATTCCCAAAAGTACAAGTAACAATTTTTAATTCAATACCTTGTGACTTTTCCCCAATTATTCGTCAAAACAGCAGTGAATCATTCATGGGTTTAATTATGACCTAATGATCTTTTTAAAAAATGATGTCACACAATTATGAAGGAACTCATTCAAAAATACATATTCCGTTTTGATAGTAATTCCCCGGGGGCCAAGGTCTTACATTGCTTTAAGAGTCACTTTCCGGAGGCAACAAACATCGACTGGTCCAAAGAGAAAGATGGCGTTTTTGAAGCGATATTCAGAGTGAATGGAATTGAACAGATTGCCTGGTTCGAGAAATCCGGTTCTTGGTTAAAAACTGAAACCAACTTTACTCTCGGGATGCTGGATGGCAATATTCGCCAAAAACTGGAACAGTATGGTCAAATTATGAGCTCTATATTCATTGAAAGAGCCAATGGGGACAGCGAATATGAATTCATTATCCGCGATAATTTTCAGGTCCGTCATGTTTTTCACACCGATAACCAAGGCAACGTACGTGATCGTCAGAATTTCGATGAGAACGAATTGAGATAGCGGAGGAGAGTTATGAGTTATGAGTTATGAGTTATGAGTTATGAGTTATGAGTTATGAGTTATGAGTTATGAGTTATGAGTTATGAGTTATGAATTATGAGCTTTGCATTGCAAGGCTTTTTTTGTTTTATATAAAATTAACCATTCTCTATAAATCTAAATATCAAAACACTACAATTAGACTGCCACACCAATCCATAACTCATAACTTATAACTCATATCTCATATCTGTTATTTGCTATTTTTGTCTGATAAACCCATCGATCAGATCATCAATGAAACGTATATTCCTGGCTTTCATACTACTGCTCTCCTTTATACCATCCTATTCACAACTCAATACTGATCACTATTTTTACATTGCTCGGAGCAGAATCTATTTTGGCAATTATGTTAGCGCCATTGAAAACTTTAACATAGTAATCAAGTTAAGGCCCTACCTTCCTGAACCATACTTCTATCGGGGCATGGCCAAACTTTACATCGACGATTTCAGGGGTTCAAAAGCGGATTTTGACAAAGCCATCGAAATTAAGCCCTATTATCCTGAAGCCTATATGTACAGGGGAATGGCCAATTATGAGATGAAAAATTTCAAGGAGGCACTGAAAGATTATTCCAATGCGCTCGAATACAACCAGGAGGATCCCAATATTTACAACAACAGGGGTATCACCAAGATAGCCATGGAAGATTTCGATGGGGCCATTGCCGATTATACCAAATCCATTGAACTTAAGCCTGGCTCGGCCAATACCTTTCTAAACCGCAGTTCTGCCAAGCAAATGAAAGGGGACCTGGATGGGGCCATCAAGGATTGTGACGCAGCAGTCAGGATTAGGCCTCATTTTTCAAGCGCCTATTTGGTTAGGGGCATTGCCAAATTTGAGAAAAAGGATTTTGCCGGCGCATTAAAAGATTATGATCTCTGTATCCGATTGGATCCAAAAACTTCCCAGGCTTATGTCAACAGGGGAATTGTCAAGCATCAACTCAACGACTTAAAGGGAGCTATCCGTGACTATGACATGGCATTACAGTTGGATCCCAACATTTCAGCCGCATGGCTAAACAGGGGCATTGCCAAAGAATCCCTAAAAATTCAAGGCTCGGAAAAGGATTTGGCCATGGCTGCCGAACTCGATCCAAAGTTTGCCTCCTTTAAGAAACGGCTGGATGTGGAGGAAGAGAAGGAGAAACAGAGGCGCCAATACGGATTTGTGCTCCCTAACCCAGGACAGAACCCAAATCAGGCACAAAACATCCAACAGACAAACAACCAAACAGGTCAGGCGAAGGGCCAACCAAACAATAATACTGCTGCCGTTCCAAACAATACTGCTGTCGCGGCAGCTGATACCACAGCCTACAAACAGGAGTCAAAAAGCGGACCTGTTACCCAGAATAGAAAAAGAAGAAATATTGTAGTGGCAGACGATGGAAAAATATCTGAAACAGATATCAAGGATGGCATGGTTCAAAATAAAAATGTCAAGATTGTGATGCAACCCGACTTTGTGATCTCAATCTTCAACAAGGATTCTATTGATTACAACCGGTTGCAGTATTACAATATGGAAATCGAGTCGCTCAATACGAAGAACAACAACGACCCATTCCTGATTATTTCCAATAAACCATTTGCATACCAATCCATTCATAAAGAAACATTTAAGAATATGATTGAGGTAAGGGACAACGAGATCTCAAACGACAGGAAAAATTCCAATGCCTATCTCAACAGAGGGATTATATTGGAACAATCCGAAAATTTCAACGGGGCCATCCGTGATTTTTCGAAGGCTGTGGATTCGGATAACCGGAACCTGCTCGCCTACTTTTGTCGCGCCAATTCGAGGGCTAAGATGGTTGATGTGATTCGTGCTGAAGGATCTCTTCCTGAACCCGAAATTCTCACCATGAATGGTGGAAAAACATCCATTGGCAATAAAACAGGAGAGGTAAAAATCCTAGATTATGAAGATATTATCAAAGATTACGAATCCATTCTGTACATGAATCCCAATTTTATATTTGCCTGGTTCAACATGGCCAATACAAAGGTAAAAAAGCGGGATTACCTGACTGCCATCAACGACTATACCAAAGCCATCTCATTGGAACCGGATTTTAGCGAGGCATATTTTAACCGCGGACTGACCCGTATCTATATGAACGATCTTGAAGGTGGGGCTTTGGATCTCAGCAGGGCTGGCGAATTAGGCCTTACCGAGGCATACAATGTGATCAAACGCTATTGCAATTGACGGATTATGTCAAATCAACCGTTAGCAGAAAGACTCAGACCAGTCACCATCGATGATTTTATCGGGCAAAAACACCTGGTGGGAGACGGTGCGGTTATCCGAAAAATGCTCGCATCCGGACGACTCTCATCTTTTATTCTGTGGGGACCTCCCGGTGTTGGCAAGACGACATTGGCAAAGATCATTGCCAATACCATGAATCGCCCTTTTTACATACTCAGCGCCATCAATTCGGGAGTAAAAGATATCCGCGATGTCATTGAAAAGGCAAAGAACAATCAGTTTTTCAGTGCAAAAAACCCCATACTTTTTATCGACGAGATTCATCGCTTCAGCAAGGCCCAGCAGGACTCGCTTTTGGCAGCAGTCGAACAAGGTGTCATCACATTAATAGGAGCTACTACAGAAAATCCGTCTTTCGAGGTGATCTCCCCCCTCCTCTCCCGCTGTCAGGTTTATGTTCTAAAATCTCTTGAAAAGGAAGATCTTCTGATTTTGCTTGACAGGGCCATCCACACCGATACAGAACTTTCTAAAAAAGATATAGTTATTGAGGAAAATGAAGCGCTGCTTCGTTTTTCGGGTGGTGACGCAAGAAAGTTACTTAATGTTCTGGAATTGGTCCTGAATGCCTCCACTGAGGAGCAGATTGTGGTTACCAATAACATGGTTACTGAACGATTGCAGGAAAACCTCGCACTTTATGATAAAAACGGAGAGATGCATTACGATATTATCTCCGCATTTATCAAAAGCATTCGCGGAGGTGATCCGGATGCGGCGGTCTATTACCTTGCCAGGATGTTGGAGGGCGGTGAAGATGTAAAATTCATTGCCCGAAGGTTGCTGATCCTTTCTGCGGAAGATGTAGGATTGGCCAATCCAAATGCGTTGCTGCTGGCACAAAGCACTTTCGACGCGGTCCACAAAATTGGCATGCCCGAATCGAGGATCATCCTTTCGGAATGCACCATCTACCTGGCCACTTCACCCAAAAGCAATTCTGCCTATTCAGCCATCGATGAGGCATTGGCAGAGGTCAAACTTTCAGGGCACCTGCCCGTTCCTTTGCACCTGCGCAATGCCCCAACCAAACTGATGAAAGATTTGGGATATGGCAAAGAGTACAAATATGCCCACTCTTTTGAGGGCAATTTTGTTGATCAGGATTTTCTTCCTGAGAAAATCAGGGAAAACCGATTTTACAAACCACAGCAAAACCCTACCGAAGAAAAGATTCTGGAAAGACTACGGCTATGGTGGAAAACACGGTTCAGTTAGTCTTAACAAAGTTTAACTTTCTATTCCGTTCCGGATTGAATTGATACCGGAACGGAATAAATCCCCTCCTGAATATTGATCGGCTATTTCACAACAGCGCTATTTAATTAGCTGATATCCTGAATATCATACGGAGTCTCCTGATATACGTAATAATTTAGCCAATTCATAAAAAGCAGGTTGGCATGACTTCTCCAACTTAAAATTGGTCGTGATTCAGGATTGTCGTGCGGGTAATAATTCTTTGGAATTTCAATGGAGAGACCTTTTTCTGAATCGCGTTTGAATTCCCGGTCCAACGTTCTAAGGGAATATTCAGGATGCCCGGTAACAAATATCTGTTTGCCATTTTCGGCCATGGCCATGTAGACACCCGCCTGATCTGACACAGAGAGGATTTTAACTCCGGGAACAGAGGCGAAATCCTTTGTTTTCAATTCAGTATGCCGGGAATGTGGTGCCCTGAAAATATCATCAAAACCCCTGAATAGCGGAAGTTTTTTGTCTGTTACAGTATGGTCAAATACACCAAACATTTTCTTACCCAATGGATATTTGGGTATGCCGTAATGATGATAGAGTCCTGCTTGTGAGGCCCAGCAGATAAACATGGTGGACGTGACATTCTGATGAGCCCAGTCGAATATTTCGCGGATCTCATCCCAATAATCGACCTCCTCAAATGGAAGGTGTTCGACAGGTGCACCCGTGATGATCATTCCGTCGAACTTTTTCTTTTTAATCTGGTCGAAGGTTAGGTAGAACGATTTAAGGTGATCTTTTGAAGTATTTTTTGGCGTATGCCCTTCGATCTGCAGAAAGTCAATCTCTATTTGAAGAGGAGTGTTGGAAAGCAACCGAAGCAAATCTGTTTCGGTTGCAATCTTCAATGGCATCAAATTTAGAATCACAATCTTGAGCGGACGAATATCCTGGTGTTCAGCTCGTGTCTGATCGATAACAAAAATATTTTCTTCTCTTAACAAATCGATGGCAGGTAATCCATCCGGCAGATTTAAAGGCATAACTCAAAATTTTATTGGTTCAAAAATAACTTAAATCTTTGCCAAAGCTTGTTCAAAATCGGCAATAATGTCATCGATGTGTTCTATTCCCACAGAAACACGCAATTGCGATGGAAGAACCCCGGCCTGTAATAGCTCCTTTTCGCTTAACTGGGAATGTGTTGTCGCCGAAGGCTGGATAATCAGGGTACGTACATCCCCTACATTGGCAAGGTGACTGACAAGCCCCAGATTGTTCACGAGTTGGATGGCATTCTCCTTGCTCCCTTTCAAAACAAATGAAAGCACCGCCCCGGCCCCTTTTTTAAGGTATTTGGTGGCAAGTGCATGGTTTTCATCCGATTTTAAACCGGGATAAAGCACCGAAGCAACTTTTGGATGATCCTGTAACCACAAAGCCAGTTTCTCCGTGTTCTGAACATGCCGTTCGACCCTTAAAGAGAGTGTTTCCAAACCCTGGATCAATTGGAAGGAGTTAAATGGGGAGATTGCCGGACCATAATCGCGAAGACCTTCAACCCTCGCCCTGATGATGAAAGCAATATTACCGAAAGGACCGTTTGTGCCAAATACGTCCCAGAACACCAATCCATGGTATCCTTCAGAAGGCTCTGTGAAGCCGGGGTACTTGCCATTTCCCCAGTTAAAATTGCCTCCATCTACAATGACCCCTCCAATAGAAGTTCCATGGCCGCCAATCCACTTTGTGGCAGATTCAACAACAACATTTGCACCATGCTCCAACGGACGAAAGAGGGCACCTCCACAACCAAACGTGTTGTCTACGATCAGTGGCAGGTCATGCTTTTTTGCCAGTTCAGCAAATTTTTCAAAATCCGGAATGTTAAAACTAGGATTTCCAATGGTTTCAAGATAGATGACTTTAGTTTTGCTATCAATCAACTTCTCAAAATTAGCAGGATTCAAATTCTCAGCAAACCTTGCTTCAATGCCTATGTTCTTAAAGGTGACTTTGAATTGGTTGTGCGAACCGCCATAAAGATATGGGGATGTTACAAAATTATCACCCGCCCCAGCGATGTTGGTGATGGTAATAAATTGAGCGGCATGGCCCGAACTTACTGCCAAAGCTGCGACTCCCCCTTCCAGGGCAGCAATTCTTTTCTCAAAGACATCGGTTGTCGGGTTCATCAGCCTGGTGTAGATGTTTCCAAATTCCTTCAAACCAAAAAGATTGGCCGCATGCTCTGAATTTTTGAAAACATAGGAAGTGGTCTGATAAATAGGAACAGCCCTCGAAAGGGTATCCTGATCGGGTGTGTGGCCTGCATGGACCTGAAGCGTCTCGAATTTTTGTTTTTGTGTACTCATAATTTGATTTTTAATTGATTAAGCATAAATATTTGTCCTTACTTTTCAAAAAATTCACGGTGAATTGCTTTGACAGCGGCTGTCCTGTCGGATAATTTAACGAGGTAATAACTTACAATGGGAGAAGCTCCTGAACAACTCATTACCACATTGATACTGTCTGTGGCAAGCGCTGTAAATATTCTTGCTGCGATACCGAAATTGTCTGTAATACCATGACCAACAGCCGCTACAATGGCAATATCATCCTCAATTTGGAGTTTACCAACTGCAGAGAGTTCAATCGCACTCACCACAGCAAATGCATTTTGCAAGTCCTTTTTAGCAAGAAGAATATTGATTGAAATCTGCGAGGTCAATACAGAACTGATGTTGATACCAGCCAGGTGAAGCGCCGTGGTAACCTTGGCCAAAATACCCGGTTTGAGACCGACTCCAGGGCCTTTTAATTTCAGCAATCCGAAATTATCACTGTAGGTCACACTCTTGACAACTCCGGTCAAAACCGATTTCTCACGACTGATGATGGTCAGCGGTTTTGTAACGTCCAACGTTCCATAGATATTGAAAATACGAACAGCAATATGAGGGTCCGTAAGGGGCTCGACTGTTCGCGGGTGCAAAATTTTGGCCCCGAAATAGGCAAGTTCGGCCGCTTCATTGTACGACAGCTTTTCGATCAGCACAGGATTGCTTACCAGTTTGGGATCTGAACTCAGAAAACCATTTACATCCTTCCAGATATCCAGAGAGGAAGCTCCCACACATCTTGCAAGGGCTGCAGCGGCATAATCGCTGCCTCCCCTGCCAAACAAAGTAGTCTTCTGGTCCTGGGATATTCCGTAAAATCCAGGGACCACAAAGATCACCTCTTCATTTAGCGATTCCCGCACCTTGTTTGTTGAAAGATGGAAATCGGCTGAAGCATTTCCAAATTCACCATCCGTAATCAATCCGATGGTTTCAGGAAAGGCAACCTTCGATTCCAAATTTTGGGCATTCAATATCCCGTTCAGGAAAATAGCGGACAATCGCTCGCCATAGGAAAGGACATGGTCTTCGAGCGCCTTTGAGGCATCACCTGTCAATGCAATGCCAACCAGGTAGTTTTTCAATTCATCCAGCAAATCCCGAATTAATTTTACCGTATTTGACAGAAGTTCAGTATCCTGGATAAAATAGTTTAAAGAATCAATTTTAAGATTGTAGAGGTATTGCATACTCTTTTCGGCGACTCCTTCATCGTGACGGGCTTTTTCCAATGCATCGACCAGAAAATTGGTCACGCCATAAAAGGCTGAAACGACAACTATCAGTGGTTGATCGTAATTTTTAACTACTTGAACGATACGGTGAATCTCTTCATTGCTTCTAAGATTTGATCCACCGAATTTCACTACAATTTTGGTCATTGTATAAAATTAAGAGGTAAAACTTGCTGTATTTTGTCTTTTCAGACGGGGATTGGAAAGCCTTCAAACAGGACAAAGCCCGAAAGAAGGCTATTGCATAAACATAGACATGGTGCGCAAAGAAGAGGGAATGCCATTGCAAACACAACATGGCTGTTGGGTCCTATTGACATTATAAACATCTGTGTAAATCAATCCAATCATCTTGCGCGAAAAATATTTACTGGCTGCAAACATAAACACTCCAATTTACAATTCCAAATGTTTTTGAATGATTCTAAATAATTTTTTGTTAAATTTGCAATACCTCAAATAAAATTTAAACAATCTCGTAGTGTCTTAGCGTCTAAGTGGCAGGAAAACGAGCCCACAAATGCACTTAGGTTTCACTAAGAAAAAGGAAATTGGTACTAGCTTTTCAATTTCTCTTTAAAGAAGTCTACTGTCCGCTTCCATGCCAACTTAGCGGCCTCCTCATTGTACCGTTCAAGGTTGGTATCGTTGTTGAAGGCATGTTTTGTATTGGGATAAGAGAAAAGCCGGTACAACCGACTTTCCCTGTACTTTGCGGATGATTTTTCAGATACTCCTGATAAAGATTTCCAAATTTTTCTTTCATTTTTCCTGGATTAGTTTTGAATAGGTTAATTTACAACTATTTGAATAAAAGAAGAAAATATTTGTTCATCAATTGGTTGATTTCAGCATTGGGAAGTAATTTCTGATTTACGCCAATAAATTATAATAAATTTTCCTAAAACTCACCAGCCATTTTTGAGCTCATTACCTCATTATAATATCAAAGGAAGCTTGCAAGCAGCGCTATATTCAACATTGTTACGATGGCGCCAATCAGGTAGAGTACAATTGCATTGAATTTGCTGTTTTTGTATTTCCCCATCACCTTTTCGGAAGAGGTGAGATAGACCTGTAAAAAAATGGTGATTGGCAACTGGATACTTAGCAACATCTGAGAATAGATCAGCCCTTTAAAAGGATTAGAGATCAGGAAAATAATGAGCAATGCTACCACGAAGGAGATGGCGACTCCCAACCTTGAGTGGTTGTCCTTGATATCGTATGGCTCCTGAAATATACCTGAAAAAATCGAGCCAGCCGCCATGCCGGAAGTAATCGTCGAAGCAATCCCTGCAAAAAGCAGTGCGACAGCAAAGACAATCCCTGCATGTACGCCAAGCAAGGGGACAAGCAAACCCTGGGCCTGCTGCAATTCGGTCACTTTGATGCCCGTGTTGAAAAATGTGGCCGCTGCCAGCAGTATCATGGCGCTGTTGATGGCCCAACCAACGAGCATAGAGATAAGCGTATCCAAAAATTCGTAATTAAGCTGCCTTTTGATTGTTTTCTCGTCCTGAAGGTTCCATTGTCGGCTCTGGATGATCTCACTGTGCAAAAAGAGGTTGTGCGGCATAACGACTGCACCCAACACACTCATGATGATGACCATTGATCCTTTGGGGAAATGAGGGGTTACCCATGAATGAATGGCGCTGTTCCAGTCAATCTGAACCAACGAGAGTTCATAAATAAAGGAGAGTCCGATCACAGAGACAAATGCGATGATCCACTTCTCAATCATCCGGTAGCCATTGGTAAAAAGCATGATGATCACAAAAATAACCACCATCACGGACCCAGCCCTGATCGGGATATCGAAAAGCATGTTCAAGGCAATGGCCCCTCCCAGGATCTCTGCCAGGGAGGTAGATATAGAGGCCAGCACAGCGGAAGCAAGAATGGGTTTCGAAAAGGCCGGTTTGATGAATTTTGTGGTAGCTTCAGAAAGACAGAGTCCGGTTGCTATCCCAAGATGCGCCACATTGTGCTGAAGCATGATGAGCATGATGGTCGAAAAAGTTACCATCCAAAGCAACAGATACCCGAAATTGGCTCCGGCAGCCAGATTGGAGGCCCAGTTTCCCGGATCGATAAAACCTACTGTCACCAAAAGCCCCGGACCGAGATATTTAATTATTTCCAGTCCGCCAAACTTTGGCCGGTAATCTTTCCGGTCAATATTGTCTAAAAAACCCATAGTTTTCTTGCTCATCCAGCAAAGATAATAACTTAATATTTACCTTTGTCTGAGTTAATCAAACTTGCTGCCATTACTGGAAAAGACCAGAATAATTAACTAAAATTCCAAAACTTATGAAATATCTTTACATATCATTTTTCTTTCTGGTTATCATTTTCTGTTTTGGATTCAAAACCGACCCTATTGACCAAAAGAGCATAACCCCAAATAATAGTTCCAACCATAAAATAGTAATCTATCAGGTTTTTACCCGACTCTTCGGGAATTCAAATACGACCAACATTCCATGGGGAACGATCGAAGAAAATGGAGTAGGTAAGTTCATGGATTTCACGCCGAAAGCGCTCAAAGAGATTAAGGATCTGGGTGTTACGTACATTTGGTATACTGGTATCCTTCACCATGATGTTATTAGGGACTATTCGGCTTACGGCATTTCGAACGACGATCCGGATGTGGTCAAAGGCCGGGCGGGTTCGCCTTATGCCGTTAAGGATTATTACAGCGTAGACCCGGATCTTGCTGTCGACCCATCCAAAAGAATGGAGGAGTTTCAGTCCCTTGTCCAGCGTACCCATGAACAGGGATTAAAGGTCATCATAGATATTGTTCCCAACCATGTAGCCCGCAATTACCACTCCATCACCAAACCGGCCGGAGTAAAAGACTTTGGGGAGGAAGATGACAAAAGTGTTGTCTATGCACGCGACAATAATTTTTACTACCTGCCGGGAGAATCATTTAGAGTGCCGGTTTTGATTGAAAAACCACTTGGAGGTTCACCAAACCCCATGATTGATGGAAAATTTGATGAAAGCCCTGCCAAATGGACCGGAAACGGTTCCAGGCTTGCGCAACCTAAAGCAGATGACTGGTATGAAACGGTTAAAATCAATTATGGTGTCAAACCAGACGGCACCAATGATTTCGAATCGCTGCCTGATGGCTATGACAACAAATCGGTACTCGATCATTATGCCTTTTGGCAGGGTAAAAACGTCCCGGATACATGGCTGAAATTCAGGAATATCTGTCTGTTCTGGCTAAAAAAAGGGGTAGATGGTTTCAGGTTCGACATTGCAGAGATGGTACCGGTTGAGTTTTGGAGCTACCTGAACAGCGCCATCAAAAAGGAGTATCCAAAGACAATATTGGTAGCGGAGGTGTACAATCCATCACTCGTCCATTCATTCATTCATGTAGGGAAAATGGACTATCTCTATGATAAAGTTGCCTTTTACGATACGCTGAAAAAAATAGTGCAGGGGAAAGAGCCTGCCGACCTGTTGGTTAAGATCCAGTCAAACTTTGCCGATATCGAACACCATCTGTTGCATTTCCTGGAGAACCATGATGAACAACGGCTTGCAAGTCGCGAGTTTGCGGGCGACGCAGCCAAAGGAAAACCAGCAATGGTGGTATCTACAACCATCAGCACCTCTCCCACCCTGCTTTATTTCGGTCAGGAAGTTGGAGAAAAGGGTGCTGAGAATGCAGGATTTGGAAAACCATCCCGAACCTCTATTTTCGATTACATCGGCGTCCCGGCACACCAGCGCTGGATGAACGGAGGAGCCTTCGATGGAGGCAAGCTTTCGAAAGAGGAGAAGTCCCTTCGTGCGTTTTACAAACGGTTGCTCAATTTCACCATTGCCTCCCCTGCTTTGATGGGAAAATACCAGGAACTACAATCCTGCAACAGGGAGAAATCGATTGGTTATTCCGACAAAATATTCTCCTTCGGACGCTGGAGCCTTAACCAAAAATTGGTAATCGTGGCTGGATTTGATCCGGAACGCCCGAATGCATTTAACCTTCTTTTGCCATCCGACCTCATCCGCCAGTGGAACCTGAAAGACGGGACCTATGCCCTGACTGATCATCTGAACAATAATAACAACTATCAGCTTCTGGTAGAAAAACAGACCGGTAAAATTAAGCTAAACATGAAGCCTCTGGAGTCGGTGATTCTGGAGGTTCATTAATTGCCACCACTGGCTGAAGCCAGTGGCTATTTATAAAAGCTAAATTTTCACACTTTTTGTTATATTCAAATGAAATTCAACTTCTTACTACTTATCTTCCTTGCCCTGAAATTGAATGCGCAACCCATTCCGGTAAAGCTACAATGCGAACACCTGTTCAATCCACTGGGTATTGATGTTCCAAATCCCAGGCTGTCCTGGCAACTGAATGATCCGCGAATGGGAGCCAAACAGACCGCCTTTCAAATAATTGTTGGAAAGGACTCAGTTGCAGTGGCCAATGGAAGGGGAGCAATCTGGAATACCGGCAAAATATTGTCTGACAGCATGCTTGTAACTTATTATGGATCAAAACTACTACCATACACCAAATATTTCTGGCAGGTCACTACCTGGGACCATGAGGATAAAATGAGTGTCGAAAGTCTGGTATCCTCCTTTGAAACCGGCATGATGGAGGTGAAAAACTGGCATGGCGCCTGGATCACCGACTCCAGGGATATTGCTTTGAAACCTGCACCCTACTTCCGCCAGGAGATAGACATATCTAAAAAAGTGGTCTCGGCCCGTGCGTATGTAGCCGTTGGCGGACTCTTTGAATTATACGTCAACGGGAAGAAAATCGGAGATCACCGGTTGGACCCGATGTACACCCGTTTCGACCGGCGGACGCTCTATGTTACCCACGATGTGACACCGTACCTGACTGGAGGCAAAAACACCCTTGGCATACTTTTGGGCAATGGTTGGTTCAACCACCAATCGACAGCCGTTTGGTATTTCGACAAGTCCCCATGGCGCGCCCGGCCAAAATTCTGCCTGGATCTTCGTATCACTTACCAGGATGGTTCGGTACAAACCATCTCATCCGGGACAAGCTGGAAAACATCAACAGGTCCGGTAATCTTCAACAGTATCTATACCGGTGAACACCAGGATGCAAATCTGGAAAAGACAGGATGGAACATGAATATATTCGATGATTCCAAATGGACCAATGCCATACTGACTGCAGCCCCTTCTCAAAATATTGTCTCGCAACAACTTCAGCCCATCCGGGCAACAGAAGTGATTGAAGCAGTATCCTGCAGAAAATTCAGCGACACGCTTTATGTCTTCAATCTGGGACGCAACATAGCCGGGGTGAGCAAACTGACCCTAAGGGGCCTTCCGGGTACGAAACTGACCGTCAAACACGGCGAGCGGATTTATGACAACGGCAGGGTCGATCAGTCAAACATTTCGGTTCATTATCGTCCGACAGATGACAAAGACCCCTTTGGAACAGATATTTACGTCCTGAAAGGTGGAGCAGAAGAAACTTTTTCCCCATACTTCAACTACAAGGGATTTCAGTATATCGAAATCTCCTCCGGTAAACCCGTCGAATTGAGCCAAAGCAGCCTGGTTGGGCTGTTTATGCACAGTGATGTTCCTTCGGCCGGAAAAATTGAGAGTTCAAATCCAACCCTCAACAAAATATGGTTTGCTGCCAACAACTCTTACCTCTCCAACCTGTACGGCTACCCTACCGACTGCCCGCAAAGGGAGAAAAACGGTTGGACAGGAGACGGACAGATCGCAGTGGAGACCGGATTGTTCAACTTCGATGGTATCACGGTCTACGAAAAATGGCTGGCCGACCACCGCGATGAGCAGCAGCCCAATGGCGTTCTTCCGAACATCATACCCACATCGGGATGGGGTTACGACTGGGCCAACGGTCCCGACTGGACTAGTTCCCTGGCTATCATTCCCTGGAATATTTATCAGTTTTACGGCGATAACCGACTGTTGAAGCAGACTTACGACAATATCAAAAGATATGTCGATTACATTGACAGGATCAGTCCGGAGAATTTGACGAACTGGGGCCTGGGCGACTGGATCCCGGTCAAATCAAAGGCAAGTAAAGAGCTAACCTCCTCCTGTTATTATTATGCCGATGCCAACATCCTGGCCAAAACAGCTCAAATGCTTGGAAAACTGGATGATTTCGAAAAGTATTCGGCATTGGCTGAAAAGATCAAACTGGCCATCAACAGGAAATTTCTTAACAATGTTACCGGAATTTATGCCACCGGTTTACAAACAGAACTGGCTGCACCACTCTTTTGGGGAGTAGTACCCGAAGATGCAAAACCTTTGCTAGCCTCTAATCTGGCCAAACGGGTGGAGGCTGACCTTTTTCATCTGGATGTTGGCCTCTTAGGTACCAAAGCTTTGTTGAATGCTTTGAGCGAAAACGGATACACAGAAGTTGCCTACAAAGTTGCCGCGCAGGAGACTTTCCCATCGTGGGGCTGGTGGATGGTCAACGGAGCTACCACCTTGTACGAAAACTGGCCAATCGACGCCAAATCGAGTATCTCATTGAACCACATTATGTTTGGGGAAATTAGTGCCTGGTTCTACAAAGCCCTGGGTGGCATAAGACCAGACCCAAATCAGCCCGGATTTAAAAATATCCTGCTCGAACCCCATTTTGTGAAGGACTTGACCTATTTTGAAGCGTCACACATTGGGCCCTATGGCTTAATTTTGTCAAAATGGGTAAAATCCAATGAAAAAATTGACTATTTAGTCACCGTTCCTGCCAACAGCAACGCTACCCTTTTGCTACCGGCGCAAAAAATAAAAGAGGGTGCCCAACCCATTGAATCCAATCAGTTTATCAAAATAATCACGAATGACAAAAAATCATCAAAACTTTCGCTTTCGGCCGGTAGCTATCATTTTACATTTAAACCGGATCAAAAATGACGATCCTTTTAAATCAAGTAGGGCAAAGATTCAAAATAAATAAGCCCTTTTTGACAATATTTATCAACCGTTAGTTGTTCATTACTGAGGGGGCGATCGTAAGAAATCGCTCCCTTATTTCTTTATATTTGTGCAAACTCAATAAAGAATGGTTCAAGGTTATTCTGAAGATTCGATACGTACGCTCGACTGGAAAGAGCACATCAGAAAGCGCCCGGGGATGTATATTGGCAAACTAGGGGACGGTTCAGCGGCCGATGATGGCATCTATGTCCTGCTCAAAGAGGTGATAGACAATTCGGTCGATGAGTTCATGATGGGCAATGGCAAGAAGATCGACATCCACGTTTCGGACCAGCGGATTTCGGTCCGTGACTTTGGCCGTGGTATTCCGCTGGGTAAGCTGATGGATGTGGCTGCCAGGATGAATACCGGCGCGAAATATGATTCCAAGGCCTTCAAAAAATCAGTCGGTCTCAATGGCGTTGGGATCAAAGCAGTTAATGCACTCTCCACCTCCTTCTCCATAAAATCTGTCCGCGACGGGAATGTTAAGGTGATCGATTTCTCCAGAGGGGATGTTATCGCTGAAAATGATGAACTTCCGACCGATGAACCAAACGGTACCACAGTTGTATTCACTCCCGACGAGGATATTTTTAAGACCTACCATTACATAGATGAGTATGTGGTGGCCATGTTGAAAAACTACACCTACCTCAACGCCGGGTTGACCATCAACTACAACGGAGAAAAATACCTCTCCAAAAATGGGCTTTATGACCTGTTGAACGAAAATATAGGACAGGAACCGCTCTACCCCATCATCCACCTGAAGGGCGAAGACATCGAAAGCGCCATCACACACGGCAACCAATACGGTGAGGACTACTATTCGTTTGTCAACGGTCAGCATACCGTTCAGGGAGGTACGCACCTGGCCGCCTTCAGGGAAGCACTGATCAAGACCATCCGTGATTTTTACAAAAAAGAGTTCGACGCCTCGGATATTAGGGCCTCCATAGTGGCTGCCATCAGTATTAAAGTAGAAGAACCGGTGTTTGAATCACAGACCAAGACCAAACTGGGATCGAGGGATATTTCGCCGGATGGCATGTCGGTACGTAACTTTGTGATGAACTTTATCCAAAAAGAGCTTGGCAATTACCTCCACAAAAACCCGCAGACGGCCGATGTGCTGTTGCGGAGAATCCAGGAGTCGGAAAGGGAACGCAAGGCCATATCCGGCATACAGAAACTGGCAAAGCAACGCGCAAAAAAGGTAAGTCTTCACAATAAAAAACTGAGAGACTGTCGGTTACATTACAATACGCCACACGAAAACAAAGACAACAGCTCCATCTTCATCACAGAGGGTGACTCGGCCAGCGGCTCCATCACCAAATCAAGGGATGTTAATTCACAGGCGGTTTTCAGCCTGCGTGGCAAACCGTTAAATTCATACGGCCTTACCAAGAAAATTGTGTACGAGAATGAGGAGTTTAACCTCCTGCAGGCAGCCCTCAACATCGAAGAGGGAATCGATGAACTTCGTTACAACAAAGTGATCATCGCGACAGATGCCGACGTTGATGGAATGCATATCCGGTTGTTGTTGATTACTTTCTTTTTGCAATTTTTTCCCGAACTGATCCGCAGAGGCCATTTGTACATTCTGCAAACCCCGCTATTCCGGGTACGAAATAAGAAAAAGACCGAGTACTGTTATTCCGAACAGGAAAGGGATGCAGCGGTCAAGGTTCTTGTAACAGGTGTGGAGATTACACGGTTCAAAGGTTTGGGAGAGATATCCCCTGATGAGTTCAAGAATTTTATCGGAGAGCAGATCCGCCTCGATCCGGTCATCCTGAACAAAAATGAATCGATCGTCGAAATGCTGGAATTCTACATGGGGAAGAATACTCCTGACCGGCAGGATTTTATCATTGAAAATTTGCATGTGGAGAAGGACGAGATATGAGTTATGAGATATGAGTTATGAGATATGAGTTATGAGATATGAGTTATGAGATATGAGTTATGAGATATGAGTTATGAGAAATGAGTTATGAGATATGAGTTATGAGATATGAGTTATGAGATATGAGTTATGAAAAAATAGGGAGGCTGTAATTGAGATAACATTTCAAACATTTCAAACATTTCAAACATTTCAAAC
Source organism: Prolixibacteraceae bacterium (assembly GCA_023229575.1). GTDB lineage: Bacteria > Bacteroidota > Bacteroidia > Bacteroidales > Prolixibacteraceae > CAINVV01. The sequence continues at coordinate 43,619 of JALNYZ010000008.1, read as the reverse complement.
ATTTCAAACATTTCAAACAATATAAACATTTCAAACAATATAAACTTTTTAAATGGCGAACGAAGGAGAACTTTTACCCGATGACCTGCTGCCTGACTTGAATGAGCAGGGGGAAAAGAAAGAACTGCACCACATCATCTACCTTTCGTCGATGTACCAGAACTGGTTTCTCGATTATGCCTCCTATGTCATTCTCGAGCGGGCCGTTCCTTACGTCAACGACGGGCTGAAGCCGGTACAGCGCAGGATTCTCCATGCCATGAAACAGATGGACGACGGCCGTTATACCAAGGTCGCGAACATCATCGGGCAAACCATGATGTACCATCCCCACGGTGACGCTTCCATCGGCGATGCGCTGGTACAACTTGGTCAAAAAGACTTGCTTATCGATTGCCAGGGAAACTGGGGAAACATCCATACCGGCGATGGTGCGGCTGCGCCGAGGTACATCGAGGCGCGGCTTTCCAAATTTGCACTGGAGGTCCTTTTTAATCCAAAAACCACCAAGTGGCAGCAATCCTACGATGGAAGAAACAGGGAACCGGTGACTTTGCCTGCAAAATTTCCATTGCTTCTGGCGCAGGGAGTTGAAGGAATCGCGGTAGGACTCGCTTCTAAGATCCTGCCCCACAATTTTCTGGAACTGATCGATGCTTCCATCGCCCACCTGAAGAATGAACCATTTGAATTATTTCCCGACTTTCCTACCGGAGGATTTCTAGATGTATCAAAATACAACGACGGATTGCGCGGGGGAGCCATCAAGATCAGGGCGAAAATTGAAAAATTAGATAACAAAACACTCGTTATCACAGAAATACCATTTGGAAAAACCACCTCGTCCGTTATTGAATCAATCATTAAGGCCTTCGAAAAGGGGAAAATCAAAATCAGGAAAATAGACGACAATACGGCTGCCAATGTGGAAATTCTCGTCCACCTGCTTCCGGGTACGAGTTCAGACAAGACCATCGACGCACTTTATGCTTTCACCGATTGCGAGGTTTCTGTCTCACCAAATTCCTGCATCATCGAGGACGACAAGCCACACTTCATGCCGATCAGCGAGATACTGAAAAGGTCTGTGGGCAACACCGTAGATTTGTTGAAGCTGGAGTTGGAGATTCACAAAGGTGAACTGGAAGAGCAATGGCACTTCTCCTCCCTTGAGAAAATCTTTATTGAAGAACGGATATACAAGGACAAAGCCTTTGAGGACTCAGGGAACATGGATGAAGCTGTCGCGCACATTGATAAACGGCTGGAGCCCTGGAAACCCAAATTTAAAAGGATTATCACCAAAGAAGATATCCTTAAATTGATGGAGATCAGGATGGGCAGAATTTTAAAATTCAATACAGTCAAGGCAGATGAGTTAATTCTTGCTATAGAAAATGAGATTGCCGAGACCCAACATCACATCCAACACATCATCCCCTACTCAATATCCTGGTACGAAAAACTGAAAACCAAGTTTGGTAAAGGTCGTGCTCGAAAAAGCGAAATAAGGAATTTTGAGAACATTGAAGCCACCAAGGTAGTGGTTGCCAACGAGAAACTATACATCGACAGGGAGGAAGGTTTTGTCGGGACTGCCCTGAAAAAAGCAGAATATATCTGCGATTGCTCTGATATAGATGACATTATCGTCTTCAGAAAAGATGGCAGCTACTTTATTTCAAAGGTTTCTGACAAGGCTTTCATTGGCAAAAATGTGTTGCATGTGGCTGTCTTTGAGAAGAACAACGACCGTACCATCTACAACCTGGTTTACAGGGATGGCAAAGGTGGAAACAACTACATGAAACGCTTCGCGGTAACAGGAGTGACACGGGACAAGGAGTACAATATGACGCTTGGAACCGATGGTTCACGTATACTCTATTTCAGCGCCAACCCTAATGGGGAAGCTGAAGTGTTGCGTATTACCTTTAAACCACGGCCGAAGCTTAAAAAACTGATCGACGAGGTGAATATGGCTGAACTGGCTATCAAAGGACGCGCCTCCATGGGAAACCTGGTTTCCAAAAATGAGATTCACAAAATTACCCTCAAGGAAAAGGGTATGTCGACCCTGGGTGGACGAAAAATTTGGTTCGACGAGGATGTGCTGAGGCTCAATGCCGACGGACGTGGACTGTACCTGGGGGAATTTACCGGCGACGACAAAATCCTGGTGGTCGACAAGGAGGGATTTTTCCACCTTTTCACCTACGATTTGGAGAACCATTTCGAAAAGAACATGCTTTCCATCTCCAAATTCGATCCTGATCAGATTGCCTCAGTGATCTATTTCGATTCCGAACAGAATTTCTATTACCTGAAAAGGTTCAACATTGAACCAAATGCCGGGAAACAATGCCGGTTTATCGGAGAGTTTCCCGATAACAAACTGACAAGCATCACCTGGGAGAAATATCCGCAGTTAGCAGTGGAATTTGGCGGCGCTCACGAGGACCGGGAGAGGGAAATTATTGATGTTTCAGAATTTATCGCCGTCAAATCCTATAAGGCCAAAGGAAAACGTATCTCTACTTTCGAGATAAAGAATATCACCGAAATTGAACCACTCATCAAGGAAGAAGAGGAGGAAGAGAAGGAGGGAATAGAAGGAGAGGGAAACAACAACCAGGACCAACCAGCTGCAAATCAGGAGGAGATCGAATTGATCAACGACATTCCATTTGAAATTATCAGACCCGGTAAGGATGGTGAACCGGATCAGATGACCTTAATCTTCGAGTAATGAGAATTTTTCTGACCGGTTACATGGGATGTGGAAAATCGACCATCGGACGAAAAGTTGCAGCGCTCATGGGAATAAATTTCACCGACCTTGACAAATACATCGAAGAGCGATATTTCAAATCGGTTCCCGATATTTTTGCACAGGAAGGGGAAGCAGCCTTTCGCGAGAAGGAGCGTCAGGCCTTGCATGAGGTGGCCCAGTTTGAAGATATCATTGTTGGCACAGGTGGAGGGGCTCCCTGTTTTTTTGATAACATGAACCGGATGAACCTGGCAGGAATAACCATCTATCTTGCCCCTGACAATGAAACCCTTGCATGCAGATTACTCAAATCCAAAACCGAACGTCCACTGATTGCAGGTAAAAGCAAGGAGGAGTTGATGGCCTTTATTGAGGTGGCCCTGGCAAAAAGGGCCCCATTTTACGAACAATCCAAAATTGTTATCAGGGGAATAAATGACATTCAACCTGCTGAAGTCGTGAAGTTAATCCAGGATTATCTGAACAACAACGCTTAATCGAAGCGAAGCGCCCTGTCGGGAGAAATCCTTGACACGTACCAGGAGGGAACCAGCAGCATCAAAAGGGTTACCGCCAATGTTCCGGCATTGAGCATCAGAAGGTGAATAACCTTCAGATTAACAGGTACATATTCGAGATAATAAGAGGTCGGGTCGAGATGGAAAATATGAAAATAGGACTGCAAGAGGCATATTCCGATACCCGCAATATTTCCCCACAGCATTCCCCGTCCGATTAAAAAGAAAGAGAGGTATAGGAACACTTTTCTGATACTGTAATTGTTGCTGCCGATTGCTTTGAGGGTACCAATCATGGAGGTTCGCTCCAAAATCAGTATCAGCAACCCTGAAACCATGTTAAAACCAGCTACCAGGATAATGAGTGTCAGGATAATCCATACATTCATATCCAACAGATTAAGCCAGTCAAAAATCTGCGGATACTTTGAAGTGATGCTGACAGGCCGCATCATCACTGAATCCTTTTCAGTATAATGGATTGTTAACCCTTTCACCTTTTTCGTCATATCACCCAGCTGGTCAAAATTATCGATGGAGACCTCAAATCCACTAACCTCATCTGGTTTCCAGCCATTCAACTTTCTGACTTGCTGAATATCCGCCAGTACAAAAAGACGATCAAACTCCTCCAGGCTGGTTTGATAGATGCCGGAAACAGAAAATTTCCGCATCCGCTGATCTGTTGCTTTATCATTGAGAAAGTAGCAATAGACAGGATCCCCAACTTTCAATTTCATCAACGAAGCCACCTGCCTGGATATCAAAACCTTGTCTGTATAACTACTGTCACTAACTGCGAAAATAGATCCCGATACAAGATTTTCCTTAAAGAAGCTCCAGTCAAAATCGGCCCCTACCCCTTTCAGTACCATGCCCATCATCTCCTCATTTGTCTTGATGATACCGGGTTTAGTGGCGAATATTTCCACATGCCTGATCCCTTTGAGGCTTTTTAAGCGACTCATCCACAATTGGTTCCTGTTTACCGGCACCGTTTCGAAGGAGGAGTTGGAATCAAAATTCACGAGCTGAATATGTGAGCCAAAGCCAATTACCTTGTCGCGGATCTCTTTCTTGAAACCGGTCACAACGGCAACGGACAAAATCATCAGCATCAAACCAAATGCGATGCCGAAAAGCGCAAAAGAGATGATGGACCTTGAAAATTTTCTTTTGTTCTCACGATCGGAGAAAATCCTTCTGGCAATAAAAAGTTCGAAATTCAGTTTTGACACATGTTATTCTTTGTGGTAAAAGTAACCAAAATATCTCTGTCGAATTGCTCCTTTTTAATACCTTTGACATGAATGCAGGTCAATTTTTAATCTGTAATTTTTAATTTTTAATTTTCCTTATGCAGGTAAGAGCTAAAAAGGGGCTGGGACAACATTTTCTTCGTGATCATCAGATCGCTGCCGATATAGTGGATGCCCTGGCAATAGGCGATCGACACAAGGTTTTGGAAGTTGGTCCGGGAATGGGCGTTCTAACCCGCTTCCTGTTGCAAAAAACCAATTTTGAAACTACCGTTGTCGAGATCGACAGGGAATCTGTACGTTACCTCAAAACCCATCTGCCCGATCTCGAAGGACATATCGTTGAAGGCGACTTTCTGCAAATGGATTTAAGGGCAACCTATTCCACAACGCCATTCTCATTGATTGGAAACTTCCCCTACAACATCTCATCTCAGATCATGTTTAAAGTACTGGAAAACAAGGAATTGATTCCAGAAGTAGTAGGTATGCTTCAAAAAGAGGTGGCCGAACGCATCTGTCACGGACCAGGAAGCAAAACATACGGTATTTTGAGTGTTTTGCTCCAGGCATGGTACAATGTCGAATATCTTTTTACGGTGAATGAAGATGTTTTCGATCCACCGCCAAAGGTGAAATCAGCGGTCATCCGCCTGACAGCCAATGGCAGAACCAATTTGGGTTGTAACGAAAAGCTTTTTAAATCCGTTGTCAAACAAGCTTTTAACCAACGAAGGAAGATGTTGCGAAACAGTATCAAAAGCTTTACACCCCGTTATGACGAACTGGATGCCCATACCCTGACCAGGCGACCAGAGCAACTCTCTGTCGAAGAATTCATTGAACTAACCAATGAGATTGAGAAATTATTATGACAAGGCGATTGGATCAAAAGCATAAAAAACTTTGTCAATTGTTCATAGTGCAACAGCCTCCGTTATAGCTTCCATAATAAGCTTTAAATCAAATGGTTTGCTCAGATATTTGCATATTTACCAGTTCCGTCACATCCTGAACTGTTCCAATCGGGATCAAACCGCAGCTTTTTATCAGCAAAAGGTGTTTCTGGTCCGTGGAGTTGATTGTCAATTCTGAAAATCTTCCGGTCTTTGAGATGCAATTTCTCAATTTTTGAGTGCTGGTACGTATTAAATATTTTATCATATGTACCATCAGCAATCATCTTTTCGCTCTTTACGAATCAAAAAAAGCAAATAACCAAAAGAGTCCCAATTCTCATGAAATGCGTCGAATTATGGAATATAACCATGCAATCAGATTACCGGTTTTCACTTATAACATCAATGTTGAGGGGAATGGAAAAATAGAATTCCGATCCCTTTCCTACTTCACTCTCAACCCAGATCATTCCTCCTTGTTTTTCAATCAATTCTTTACAAAGCAACAAACCTAGTCCACTGCTGGGCTCACCATTTGTTCCTGACCTGTTGGTTGGAATGTCAATTCTGAATAAGTTTTCCCTGGTTTCCAAATTCATCCCGATTCCGTTGTCTTTCACCGAAATAACAATATTATTATCAGGTTCAGAGTTTGCTTTCACATAGACCTCACCACCTTTTGGGGTAAATTTTACTGCGTTTGAAACCAAATTTCTAATAACTGTCTGGATAGCAAGCCTGTCGGCAAATATTTCCAAATTGTCAGGAAAAACATGTTTGATTTGGATTTCTTTGTTTTTGGCAACATTTTCAATAATCGATGTACTTTCTTCAAGGACTTGAAGCAAGTATATACGCTCACGGCTAAATGTGATAAGTCCTTGTTGTGACCTTGCCCAATTGAGAAGGTTCTCGAGCAAATAAAATACATTGGTGGCCGAGTTTTTCATACTCTGCGCAAAAGAATGAATTTCAGTCATCGTCAGACTTGGCAGATCTTCTGACAATATTTCGGTCAATCCTAAAAATGCACTGAATGGACCCCTTAGATCATGAGCGATAATGGAAAAAATCCTGTCCTTTTCTGCAAATGCTTTTGTCAATTGCTCATTCTTGAGTTTAACTTCCATTTCGGCTTTCTTGCGCTCCGTTATATTGAGCATCAAGGCATGGCATCCTTTGTGACCCCCGTAAGCAATCGTATTGGAAATGACCTCAACAATGATCTCCTCCCCGCTTTTTTTTAGGTGCGTACATTCAGAACCTATACAATAACTATTATCTTGATTGGGTAGATTGACAGGCAAAACTGCACATAATTCTCTCAGGGTCAATTTCATAAACTCCTCTCTTGAATAACCATAAAGAACAATGGCCGCCTGGTTCACCTCCAGGAAGTCTAAAGTTTCAAGGTCGTAAATCCACATCGGTTCCGGGTTACTTGCAAACATTTGCTGGTACCTTTTCTCAACTGATAATATTGCTTTTTGATGAATTACCTGATCTGTAATATCGTGAATAACTATCAACCTGCTTCCCGCCTGTGACTTGACTGGTTTCTTGATCAGCCGGTAATTTCTCTCTTCCCCGCCGAACATCACATCAATTTGTGCTACCTGATCCTGAACGGTTACCGCATTTAATAGATGCCCTACTTTAGCCCCACAGGACGCAACATGAATCCCCAATACATCCCTATTTAAAATTCCAAGAAATATCATTGCAGCAGGATTGATATCCTGTATCCGGTCAAGATTATCCAGTACCAGTATGCCATCAGACATTGTTTCGACCAGTGTCTCTCGCGCAACTGGAATCAAGTCAAGAAACCTTGAGTAAAAGATGGAATAGGCCAATAACATACTGCTTAAAACGATGCTTAGTGGCGTAAGGTCCAATCCGGGTACCACATTCCATCCTGCTAAATATAAGGCGCTTGCTGTCCATGGACAAAGGCTTGCAAAAAGCAGTAACCAGCCTTGCAGGCTAAAAGTCTTGTCCCGTTTAACGATAAAAACCAAAATGTATATGGTAGATAGTATCAGCAGAAGATAATTATAGGCCAAATAACCAACCCAGAACCAAATGCCATGGTAATATTCCATGATATTGGTATGGGCTGAAATTTCGGAATAGCCCGACCAAACAAGGAGGTGCTTTTCATTGGTAAAGGTTAGTAGAAGCGTTATGACCGGAACAAGAAAAAGTAACAGAATATTCTTTTTTGTAATGTATTTATCTTTCCCAACGAATCGGAAAACAAAAATCAACAGAAGAATTGGAGAAGTAACGGCTCCGATGTATTCAAGTTTTGACCAGAAAACCTTCCAGTGCATCGTTTGGGCAGCCGTTTCAAAAATAATCCAAAATGTCCAGATTCCGGACGCAATCATTAACAAGGCGAGCTCTTTAGCACCTTTTACCGACCTTCGTTGCCATGCAAGATAGGCAACAAAAAAGGAGGCAATTGTTGCAATCAGGAATATGGCAGAGTATATGGAAAAACCTGTATTCATTTGTTAATCACGCTTAATGGAAGCTAATTTATCATTTTAATTTTCAAATTCTAACGCACTTTCATTCTATTTTCTCCCATGACCACTCTCATCTAAATACTGTTCATGGCCGTTACCGGATCAAGCCTGGCAGCCGACCTGGCTGGTACCAATCCTGCGATTAACCCAATAGAAATACTGATAATCAACCCCGTAGCAATATTCCCAACTGTCAGTACAAATTCGAAATCAAAACTAGCTTTGGCGATATACGTACCCAAATAGATGATAAGCAGACCGATCGTTCCACCGATCAATGACAGGACGGTTGCTTCAAACAAAAATTCAAGAAGAATAAACCGGTTTTTAGCTCCCATTGCTTTCTGAATTCCTATAATTTTGGTACGTTCCTTTACAGAAACAAACATGATATTGGCAATTCCAAAACCGCCCACCAGAATGGAAAATCCACCAATAATCCATCCAGCTATATTTAAAACTTTAAAGACGCCTTCAAGCTGACCAGAAATCAGACTAACCTCGTTCAATGCAAAATCATTTTCTTCCGAAGGTTTAATTCTGTGTATTGACCTCATGATTCCTTCCAACTCCTCTGTTAGCCTTGCAGCAACTATTTCATTCTTTCCTTTAACAATAATACTCTGACCTGCGTCCATATTGGGATCCACCATACGGTGAGCAAATTTGACAGGAATAAGTACCCTGTTGTCCATGCTGGTACCAAACATGTCTTCTCCCATTTTTTCGAAAACTCCAACAATCAATATGTTATACCCCTGAATTTTAACACTTCTACCAACAGCAGTACTTCCCGGAAAGAGTTGTGCCGCAAGTTCTGAACCCATCATACCCAGATTGCTGGCACCATCCAGTTCATCTTCAGACAAAGGTCTGCCAAAGGATATTTTTAATCCCCATGTCTCTATCAACCCGGAAGACCCACCAAGTATGGTTACATTTTCAGCTTTGTTGGTGCCAAATTGAACAGTTCGGTTAAAACCCTGAAAAAAGACCACATTCTGTGACAGATTTGACCTCCTTTTGATTTCAGCCGTTTCAATTAATTTGGGAACCGGTCGGTTCAGGTATTTCCACCAGGGATAATCGGTCTCACCGGGAGGCGGGGCCCAGGGCCATTTCTGAACATAAATGACATTGCTTCCCAATTTTTCCATACTGTTTCGAATCGTCCTTTCCAGGGAATCGATGATGGTAAAGACTGAAATGATGCAAAAAATACCGATTGTAATACCCAAAAGAGATAGAAATGTCCTGAGTTGATTTACAACCAAAGAGTTGTACGCAAAACGAAAACTTTCCAGAAACAGCCTTATAAATAACATAGGTTGGTTGATTTCACCCGAAAGTTAAAACATTTTTTATTACTTTTGTTGAAAATTTTTAAGGAATTAAGAATGAGTAATTTAAAAAATATAAAGTCTGCTTTGATCTCTGTATACTACAAAGATGGATTGGGGGAGATTGTTGAAAAATTGAATAAATCAGGGGTAAAGCTCTACTCTACCGGAGGAACAAAACAGTTCATTGAAGAGCTGAAAATTCCGGTCACAGCCGTGGAGGAATTAACCGGCTATCCGTCCATTTTGGGTGGCAGGGTCAAGACACTTCATCCCAAAGTTTTTGGCGGAATTTTGGCCCGCAGGGAAAACGAAGGTGACAGATCGCAGCTTTTGGAATATGCCATTCCTGAGATTGATCTGGTGATTGTCGACCTATATCCCTTCGAGGCGACTGTCAAATCCGGTGCCACGGATGTTGATATTATTGAAAAGATAGATATTGGCGGAATCTCCCTGATCAGGGCAGCTGCAAAAAATCACAAAGATGTTGTAATTGTTTCTCATCAGGGACAATACGGCAGATTATTGGAACTTCTTAATCAACAAGCGTGTGCTACCTCCCTTGCAGATCGCAGGCATTTTGCAACGGAGGCATTCGCTACCTCTTCCCATTACGACACCTCTATTTTTAAATATTTTGCGGGCGAAACGAGCGATAGTTTCCGCCAGAGCTTTAACAAGGCAAAACCACTCAGATATGGTGAGAATCCTCACCAAAAGGGAGTTTTCTTTGGCGACTTCGAGGCAATTTTTGATCAACTTCAGGGTAAGGAGATTTCATACAACAACTTGCTGGACATCGACGCGGCAGTTAACCTGATTGACGAGTTTAGCGAAACAACCTTTGCTATTCTGAAACACAACAATGCTTGTGGTTGTGCGTCGCGCGACAATGTTACAGAGGCATTCCGCGCTGCACTTGCCGGTGATCCTGTTTCCGCTTTCGGCGGAATTTTTGTCACCAACACTGAAGTGGACGGCATCACAGCCGAAGAGGCTGCAACAATATTCTTTGAAGTGATCATTGCACCGAAATATTCACAGGAAGCCCTCGAAATTTTCAAAGGGAAGAAGAATCTGATCGTTTTGGTAAGAAAGTCAGAAAACATTCAACCTCAGCAATATAGAACCGTATTAAATGGAGTAATTGTTCAAGACCGCGATTCCAAAAGGGAGAACGAAGCCGATCTTAAACCGGTTACGATTATTTTGCCGAAAAAAGAGGAGATTTCTGATCTTTTGTTTGCCAATCGTTTGGTTAAACAGTCAAAATCTAATACCATTGTACTTGCAAAAGATAAACAATTACTTGCAAGCGGAGTAGGTCAGACGTCAAGGGTCGATGCATTGAAGCAGGCTATTGAAAAAGCAAAATCATTCAATTTCGACCTAAAAGGGGCCGTGATGGCATCCGATGCCTTCTTCCCTTTCCCTGATTGTGTGGAAATTGCATATAATGAAGGGATTACATCCGTTATTCATCCCGGAGGTTCGATCCGGGACAAATTGTCTGTCGATTTCTGCGACGACCATCAAATGTCTATGGTAACAACTGGTTTCAGGCATTTTAAACATTAGCAATAAATAAAAAAATAAAATATGAGTTTCTTTTCATTTCTAACACAAGAAATTGCGATTGACCTTGGGACTGCCAACACGATCATCATTCACAACGGGAAAGTGGTCGTGGATGAGCCATCGGTAGTAACAATCGATACAAAAACAGAGAAGCTGGTTGCCATTGGCGAAAAAGCCCGCCAAATGCAGGGCAAAACCCACTCAAACCTGAAGACCATTCGTCCACTAAGAGACGGTGTGATCGCTGATTTTAATGCTGCAGAACAGATGATTCGTGGAATGATCAAGATGATCAACCCCAAGAAAAGATTTTTCGCCCCTGCCCTTAAAATGGTTATCTGTATTCCATCCGGATCCACGGAAGTTGAAATCCGTGCCGTACGGGACTCTGCTGAACACGCCGGTGGCCGGGATGTCTACATGATCTATGAGCCAATGGCTGCCGCAATTGGTATCGGTCTTGATGTAGAGGCCCCGGAAGGGAACATGGTCGTTGACATCGGTGGAGGTACTACTGAGATTGCCGTTATCTCTCTGGGTGGTATCGTTACCAACAAATCCATCCGGATTGCCGGGGATGATCTCACGGCCGATATCATGGAACACATGCGTCACCAACACAACGTCAAAATTGGCGAAAGGACTGCAGAAGAGATCAAAATTGTGGTCGGCTCCGCGATGACCGAACTGGATGAACCACCTGCTGATATGATTGTTAAGGGACCGAACCAGATGACAGCCATGCCAATTGATGTTCACGTTACTTATACTGAAATTGCCCACTGTCTGGACAAATCAATTTCAAAAATTGAGACTGCAATTACCAATGCCCTGGAGCATACACCTCCCGAACTTTATGCCGATATTTACAAAAGAGGTATCTGGCTTGCCGGTGGCGGGGCTTTGCTGCGCGGACTGGACAAAAGGCTGTATGAGAAGTTCAACATCCCGTTCAGGATTGCGGAAGATCCGTTGCGCGCCGTTGCACGTGGTACAGGTGTTGCACTTAAAAACGTGGATAAATTCTCTTTCCTGCTCCGATAATTGTTATCCCTGCCATAGCGCCATTTGAAGTTAAAATATGAGGAATTTATTCAGGTTAATCCTAAGGTATCATTACATATTCCTATTTTTAATTTTAGAAATATTTTCGCTTTCCATGGTTGTTACTTACAACAACTATCAGCAAGCTAAGTTTCTAACATCCAGCAATGGTATCAGTGGTTACTTTTTTGAAAACTTTATTGGTGTATTCCAGGTTTTCGACCTCAAAAAAGCGAATACAGAACTCGCCGAAGAGAATGCCCAATTGCGTACAGCCCTTCAACACTACCAGCTCAGGGGGGCCAACAATTCCCGCCAAAGCTATTTGACCGAGCGCAATCCGCTTATCGCGATGACACGTGATTCGCTGAACAAAATTGTCTACTTCTTCACTACAGCGAGAGTGATCAACAACTCAATCAATCAACGACACAATTTTCTAACAATCAACAAAGGCCGTATCCAAGGGGTCAAAGAATATATGGGGGTTGTCTCGGCCGGAAGGGTGGTCGGTTTGGTTACCAATGTTGGCGACAATTACAGCACGGTGATATCTATTTTGAATGAAAGATGGAAACTGAGCGCAAAAATCAAACGCAACGACTTCTTTGGATCACTCTCCTGGAATGGCAAAGATTACCGCAAAGTCCAGCTAAATGAAATTCCTTACCACGTTCCGGTTCAGAACGGGGATACGATAGTCACAACCGGTTTCTCCTCCAGCTTCCCTGAAGGTCTTGAGATTGGGATAGTTTCTGAATTTACCCTAGGATCAGGTAGCAATTTTTATAAGATTGATGTCAACCTGGCTGTGGATTTCAAAAGCATCGTTCAGGTTGCCCTGGTCGAAAACAGGCAATTAAAAGAGATCAATAAACTTGAATCCTTGAACAACGATGGTAAATAACCTGCTTAAATATTCACTGATATTTGTTGTCTCAGTCTTGCTCCAAGTGCTGGTTTTCAATCATATTTTGATATTTAGAATGATATCACCATTCTTTTATCTTATTTTCATGCTTTTGCTGCCTTATGATACTCCGCGCGCTCTGTTGATATTCCTTGGATTCATTTTAGGCCTTTCAGTCGATGCTTTCACCAATACTCTTGGAGTCCATGCGGCTGTTTGTGTAATCATTGGTTTTATCAGACCCACGATTCTGAATGAAATATCCACCCGCGAAACACGGGAATCGGTTTCGGCGCCCCGTATCTCAACCATGAGTTTGAACTGGTTCATCAGCTATACAGCTACTTTTGTAGCCATCCATCACCTTCTCTTGTTTATGCTTGAGGCCTTTACGTTTCAGGGGTTCTTTTTCACCCTGGCCAGGGCCATCCTTAGCGGAATATTGTCAATTGCGTTGATCGTAATCAGCCAGTTTGTATTTTTCCGTAAGTAAATTCCAAAAATTAATGAAATAGAAACAGACGGTGGATACCTATACCAAACGACAATATTTGCTGATAGGCATATTTTGCTTAGCTTCCCTGGCCATGATCACCCGGCTCTTTTACATTCAGGTTATCGACTCTTCCTACAAAATTTCTGCCGCGAGCAACGTTCTGCGCAGACAAATTAATTATCCTGCCAGAGGGTTGGTGTATGACCGTAACCACAAGCTGATTGTGTACAACCAGGCAGCTTATGATGTATTGGTCACTCCCAGGGAGTTGAAGCCTTTTGATACCCTCTCCTTTTGCAGGATCGCTGGTGTCGATAAGACAGAACTTGTGAGCGAAATCAAAAAAGCCAGAAGCTATTCCTTGTGGAAACCATCAGCAGTTATTAAACAGCTCTCGGCCCATCGATATGCAGCCTTACAGGAACAGCTATTCAAATATCCCGGATTTTACATACAGGCACGTACCCTAAGGCAATATCCTGCAACAATTGCATCCCACACACTGGGGTACGTGGGTGAGGTTGACCAAAAAAAGGTTGATGAAGACAAATATTATGAGAGCGGTGACTACATCGGAAAGTCCGGTATTGAACAAGCTTATGAAGCTGAATTAAGGGGTGTTAAGGGTATTTCCTACATGATGGTGGATGTTCACAACCGGGTCAAAGGCTCTTTTGAGGGTGGAAAAATGGATACCGCCGCTGTTATTGGAAAGAATCTTATCACGGGATTACACGCAGATCTGCAAACATACGGTGAGCGGCTGCTAGCTGGAAAAGTTGGGAGTATCGTTGCTATAGAGCCAGCTACCGGTGAAATTATGATCATGGCAAGCTCGCCCTCTTTTGATCCGGGGATGTTTGTTGGTCGTGAAAGAACAAGGAATTATCTTACCCTGCTCAATGATCCGTTGAAACCAATGCTTAACAGGGCCATTACCTCCTCCTACCCTCCAGGATCGACCTTTAAACTGGCCGATGCAGTTATTGGACTTGAGGAGGGATTGCTGGGGCCGGAAATTCGGTATTTCTGCAATGGTCCGCGATCGACACCTATAAAATGCACCCACAACCATGAAACCCCGCTTCCATTGGTAAGCGCCATTCGTGAATCCTGCAACTCCTATTTTTTTCAGGCTTTTCGAGCGATCATCAACAAGTACCCAACAGCAGAGGAAGGATTTGAAGCCTGGCGCAATCATTTGATGGATTTGGGCATTGGACACAGGATTGGAGGGGACCTGACTGCCGAAAATGCGGGTAACGTCTCGAAAGGTACCTATTTCGACCGAATTTACGGGAAAAGCCACTGGAACGTGATGACCATCCGTTCATTTTCAATCGGACAGGGAGAGTTGCTGATGACCCCCCTTCAACTGGCCAATATGGTTTCTGTCATCGCCAACAAGGGATATTACATTGCTCCCCATATGGTACGCAGCATTCAGGATTTTGACCGTTCAGAAAGAGTACTCTCCTTCGAGAAACATGTTACCCAGGCAGATCCCTATCTTTTTAATGTGATTTCAGATGGTATGGAGAAAGTCGTGGATGGTGGTACAGCAAAGATTGCCAAGGTTGAAGGGATAGCAATATGTGGCAAAACAGGTACCATTCAAAATCCCCATGGTGCGGCCCACTCTGCCTTTGTTGCCTATGCACCCAAAGAAGATCCGAAGATTGCCATTTGCGTCTATGTTGAAAATGGTGTATGGGGTGCCCGATATGCCGCTCCTATTGCCAGTTTGATCATCGAAAAATACCTGAACGACTCCATAACACCCAAAAGAAAACCGCTGGAAGCCAGTATGCTGAGCGCTGATTTGATTTCAGCCATGCATTTGACGGGGGGAGACTGAGGGAAGGATAAAGGATAAAGTAAAAAGGATAAAGTAAAAGAAGTGAGTCAGGTATGTTCTTGTGGCTGACCATTTTGATAACGGTTATTGATTGAATAAATGAAGAGCCAGAACAATATATTTGTGAATTTAGATTGGATAACCATCCTGTTATACCTTGTATTGGTTATGATGGGATGGATCAATATATATGCCGCCGTATACAGCGACGAACATCAAAGTATCCTGGACATTGGCCAGCAATATGGGAAGCAGATGATCTGGATTTGCGCCGGAATTTTTCTGGCCTTTTGTGTGCTGATTGTGGACAGTAAATTCTATGTTGCCTTCGCATACCATATTTATATCCTGATCCTACTTTTATTGGTTGCCGTTCTCTTTCTCGGCCGTGAAGTCAATGGGGCAAGGGCCTGGTTTGAGGTTGGAGGGGTGGCGCTTCAACCGGCCGAACTTGCCAAATTTGCGACCAGTCTTGTTGTGGCCAAATACATGAGCCAGTTTGGCTTTAAGATGGCCAGAACCAAATCATACATCGTTCTTGGTACCATGATGTTATTACCCGCATTGCTTATTTTATTGCAGAATGATACAGGCTCTGCGCTGGTTTTTGCGGTTTTCTTTTTGGTTTTTTACCGTGAAGGGTTACCTGACGTCGTCCTTATTGGTGGATTTACCGCTATTGTCCTATTTATACTGGCACTACTTTGGACACAGCTACAAATACTGATCCTATTAATTGTCGTATCGCTGATACTTTTGATTTTTTTACGACAAAGTTTTAAAGACGGAATTATCGGTTTTGTGTTGGTGTCCCTGATTTACGGTATCCTGTTTGGCCTTAAGAACCTCATTGGGTTTGATGCCACCCCCTTTCAATTAATGGTAGTCACCTCAGTTCTGTCGGTTATGGCATTCATCGTCTACGGGCTCAAAAATCACATACGGCAGGCCTGGTTCGTACTGCTCTTTTTCATCTTCTCAATTGCCATTACCCTTTCGGTGAACTACTTCTATTCGAATATTCTGATCTCCCACCAGCGCGACAGGGTTGACAATCTGCTGGGGATAAAAAATGACTTGCGCGGGGCCGGCTGGAACGTGCACCAATCGAAAATTGCCATTGGCTCCGGAGGGATTATTGGAAAAGGGTTTTTAAAGGGAACGCAAACAAAATACAATTTTGTACCCGAACAGAGTACCGACTTTATTTTTTGTACAGTTGGCGAAGAGTGGGGATTTTTAGGAACAACCGTTGTGATACTCCTCTTCCTGGCGTTGTTGATCAGATTGATTTTTTTGGCGGAGCGGCAGCGATCGGCCTTCAGCAGGATCTATGGCTATTGTGTGGCAAGCATTCTCTTTTTTCACATCGTTATCAACGTCTCCATGACCATTGGTCTGGCGCCTGTTATTGGGATCCCGTTACCCTTCTTCAGCTACGGGGGATCCTCTTTGTGGTCTTTTACCGTCCTGCTATTTATCTTTATCAAGCTGGATGCCAGCAGAACGAAGAATTTGCGGTAAAAAATTTCTTTTGTTTGGTTTATAATACTTTATTATCTTCATATCATTATTGGAGATAAGAATTGTTTTATCCAAACCTAACCAAATGCCTTCAATACCAAGATTCATAGAAATAAATATCAAACGCTTTCAGGTCTTCGACGCTGAAAGGTTGCGCTGCGAACTACAACCCCGAAACCCGTCAGCGTGCGAAGCTCCTGACGGCGTTGTACGGCATTGTAGATAGAAAATATTAAAACTAAATCGTATCAGTATGAGATTCAAAATTACCCTGAACCGTACCGGAAAGCAAAAGATGCTTCCAATGGATTATCAGTATTACCTGAGCGCCTGGATTTACAAAGTTATCGGTATGGCCGACCATGAATTTGCCAATTTTCTGCATACCTCTGGATACACTACCGGAAGTAAGCGGTTTAAACTTTTCAGTTACTCTCCGATTGATTTTGGCAGGCCTGTTTTATGGAAAGAAAAAGCCTTGTTTGAAATAGCTGCAGAACGGCTTTTCCTGAATGTCTCTTTTCATTTGGCCGAGGCTGCCGAAAAATTCATCATCGGGTTGTTTAACAACCAGCAGGTCTATATTGGTGACCAGTTTAATGGATTGGATCTGGTTGTCAGACAAGTTGAGCGCCTGCCAGAACCTGTTCTGACGAACACCGTGCATTATAGGGCTGTGTCACCTGTAGTAATCAGCATGAGAGAAGATAACAGTAAATACGCCCGCTACCTGGCCCCAACGGATAGCGATTATGACAATCTGCTCTTGCAGAACTTGGTAAATAAATACAATTCAGTTCCCAATACTCCAACTTTGCCCGAAGATATAGATTTTGATTTCGAGCTAAAAAGCACGCCAAGATCAAAATTGGTTACCATAAAACCCTATACCCCTGAACAAAGCAAAGTGAGAGGATTTGTATTCGATTTTGCACTGTCCTGCCCGGTTGATATCCATCAGTTCATCCTGGCAACCGGAATCGGTGAGAAGAATTCAACAGGTTTTGGTTGGGTGGAAGTGATATAATGGAGCAACAACGCTTTCAGGTCTCGACGCTGAAAGGTTGCGCCGCAAACTACATCGCGGAAAACCGAAACCGAAAAAAACCGAAACCCGTCAGCGCGCGAAGCTCCTGACGGCGTTACGGCGTTTGGAAAGGAAGAAGATGGAACAAAATAAAAATGAGGATATGAAAGAAACTTACAAAACGAATAAAAAAAAGCCAGAGTTGAAATTTTCAACTCTGGCCAAACAATGATAGCGTAATATGTTTTACGCTTGTCTATTTATTTCAATTCCAGAATGGTACAATTAAAAGCGTACAAAAAAGAGCCATCATAGTTAAATCTTAATTGCATTGTAAATATTGATTCAAAGATAAAATTTTAAAACGAAAATTTGACAAAGTTAAAGAATTGATGTTTTAATCTTGTTTATTTTGGAAATTTTATTTTATTTTTGTGGAAAATATTTTTTCTATGAATGATATTTATGTTTTTCAAAATTTCGAGTTTAACCTCATGACTTCAGAGCAAGTTATAGTATATATTGGAAAGAGAATTAACACACTTAGGAATCAAGGATTCAATAATGATCAAATTGGTCTGATAATTTTTGAAGATCAGCTTTTCGTCGATTGTTTTATTGATCCTAAGTATTTTGAAAAAGTTAAAAGAATTTTTTATCAATAACACTAAAATGATATGATTAAAGAAATCTGCCAATTTGTGGAAACACTGGAAGAACAGGCTCCCACCCTGTTTGAAGAAGGAGCAAAACTCAAAGAAGGTATTTACATTGCTCTGGATATTGGTCTGGAGGATGGAAAATACATATTACGCAATATTGATGAGAATGGGAATATCTTTAAAGATGACATTGGATTCTTTACCAAGAAGGATGATCTGACCCCATTTCTCAATCATTGTAGAATGGTCTTACAGGCATCAAAGCCAGTATCAGCTGCCAAAATATTCAATCCTAGCAAAAAGATTTTCAATGTAACCTGCTCTCCATATGTAGTGGGGTGTACGAAAAAGATCGTTGATAAGAACCTTACCGAAATTGGGAAAGATGGCATTCTCAATGAACTGACCAAACAGTATTTCAAAAAGGCCGAAGAGTTTATTGAAGAGGGACAATCCAAGATCTGGTTTGAAGGTTTAAAAAGTTATCTAACAAACAACTTCTGGAATCTTTTAGATAAGATCGAATACAGCAATTTAAAAGACGCTTATGCAATTGTATTCTATTTGAAATCCCCATCCATTGAAGAGTTTAAGCTTCCCTATCAAAAATATTTGGGACAAAATGTCTTCAACAAGGCCAACTATAATGCAACGTTTCAGCACATTGTATTTGGAATAAGCGATAGTCTTAGCTCATTCAATGACAAAAAACGCTTTTTGCAGCATCAATCAGCTAGTTTTAAATATAATTACCGCATTTCTGGTGAGGATGCTCAGCAAATTTGGAAATTTTATCAATTGAGTCAAAACAAACAATTACCAAATCCGCTACCTGTTTTTGTCGACAAAGATGAAGCAAACCTAAATGCTGATGTTGTGAAACTATTCAACAACGAGGGAGTTGCCGGATATACTGAAATTATAAGATCAATACTAAACCTGAAACGAAGCAATCTTCAAAATTTTTATCTTTTATTTATCCAAAAGGGGCAAATTATTGACTTCGATTTTGTACCAGTTTTCAAATACACATTAATAAATGGGGCGGACGAAGATTTTGTGATTACGGAATTATTTGGACTCGAATCAACGACCTATTTCAATAGCAAGGAGAATAATGTATTTGATTTCCAATTTCAAATCATTAATTACATCTTCAATAAGCAATTAGTCCAAGAGACTAAGGCAGGTTCATTGTGGCTCAAATATTTCGATGATCTTGAGGTCAAACCTGATTATGGTCTAACCGATGCGATCTATAATCTTTTATATAAGTATAGGAAAGCATGGTACGATTTCATCTACAAATCAAAGCAACAGGGAATAACCATGGCTATGATTGATGAAATGGTCAGGGATTCCATTCAGGATGACCTACGGCATGATGAAGAATTTAAAAAGACAACACAGATACGAAAAAAGCTAAGTATCTGGTTTGGCTTACAACCACTTTTTGATAACCACTTTAAAATTAATAGTATGGCAAACAAAACTGTTGAATTACAAACGACGCTTCGGGAAATTGCCCAAACCGAATCGCTTCACATCGAAAACGATGACGAATTCGCATTTGCAGCAGGGCAAGTAATATGGAAACTTTTGATCCAAAGTGAATCAGCCAACCGATCACATGCATTACTCGAACCATTCCTCCAAAAAACAGACCCAGTATTATTTAAACAAGCTGTTGCGAATACATTTAATATGTACAAACACAAGTTTGTATTGTATCCGAACAAATACGAGTTTGACAAGCTGTTTAGCGAGGTCATGGGATACATGCCCTCAATTACCAATATGAAAGATCATTTGCCAATGATTTTGGCAGGATATTTCTCCGAATCAATATTTAAAAAAGAAAAATAATAACAATTAAAATCTACTGAAATGACTTATTCTAAAAGAATCTTTGGCGCAGCTATAATAAAAGCTATAAATGCCAATTACAATGCTGACTTTTCAGGACAACCAAGAACTCTACCCAATGGAGTGGTTTATGCCACCGACAAGGCATTGAAGTATGCCGTTAAAAATTTCCTAAAAGAAAACTACCTGTCAGAAAAGGTCTTCTATTTTAAGCGGTTCAATGAAGAATTTATCCCTTACAGTTTAGATGATGCATTTGTAGCTGCATTTCCTGAACACAAAGACGAAAAAGATAAAAAAATTATTGCAAAAGATTTATTGAGCTGTATTGATATTCGTCTATTTGGGGCAACTTTCGCAAAAAAATCAAAAACTAACAATGTTGCCATATCTGTACATGGCCCTGTTCAAATCACTCACGGAGTAAACATTTGGCATGAGAACAATTTCTATTCGGAGCAAATTATGTCACCCTTCCGTAATCCAAATGAAGCAAGTGAAGATAATTCTGCAACAACTCTGGGTCGCCAAAGCAGATTACACGAAGGTCACTATTTGCATCATTTTTCTGTTAACCCCAAAAATCTTGAAGATGTAGTTAGCCTCGCTGGAAAAGATGTAAAAGATCTTTCGGGTGATGATATAGCCAAATTGAAAGAAGCTTTGCAAAAAGGCGTAACCTACTATGATTCGGCCGCAAAGGCCGGATGCGAAAATGAACTGTTAATATGGGTCACTTTAAAGGAGAACTCTAAATTGGTACTTCCCAACTTTACCCAATTGATGAAAATGAGCAAAGAGAAGGCAGATGGTAAAGTACAACTCGATCTGAGTGAACTGAAAGCTGTCGTTGACAGGAATAGTTCAGACGTTGAATCTATTGAAATCTACCGAAACCAGGCTTCGATCGAAGTGAAAAATGCGCCTCAAAGTGCAGTAATTAAGGACATTTAATCGCGATAAAACCTGACGGGTTTCCGAGAACCTGTCAGGTTTAAAACAACCAAAGTATGAAGAAATTAGTTTCAATCAATATCAAATCAGATTTTGGCTTTCTGAAAAAGCCAGATACCAACGATCCGATCTATCTAACTTTCAACATGCTTCATAAGCCTGCACTTCTGGGGATATTAGGAGCTATTAATGGGGAAAAAGGATTTCAGAAGCATGGAGAAATGCCGGAGTATTACAAAAAATTGAAAGACTTAAAAATCTCAATTGCTCCGTTGGAAGAGAATGGAAAAGCCTATCACGAAAATGGAAATTTTGCTAAAACCATTATCAAATACAACAATACAACCGGATTGGCGAGCGAAGAAGAAGGCGGAAACCTGATGGTTACAGAACAGTCATTGGTTGCCCCTGCTTTCAAATGCTGGATTATGCTTGATATTGGAAATGAAACGGAAGCAAAACTCTATAACTATCTAAAAGAAGGCAAAGCTGAATACTTGCCGTACATGGGTAAGAATGAGTTTTCACTTTGGTGGGATAACTTCATTGAATACGATTTTGAAACCTTCATTTCCGATAAAATTTTCAAAATTGACAGTCTTTTCATAAAGGAAGAGACCTTAAAAGATGGAAAGGTGAATCCCCGATTTCGTCCCGGAGTTCTATCTTCTAGCGGAAGCAAGTATATGTATTTTGAACATTTGCCTATTGGTTATATTGAAGCTCCATTATTCCAATACGATTACAAAGATTTCGCTTTTACAAATTGGGAACTAAAACAAGACTACGTTTTACCTGAATCATATCAGTTATATAAGCTGTCAACCAATGAAATCATTCAGATGTTTTAAAGAAAGTTCAACAGATCTTCTTGGCATTTATTCTAAGCTACAGCAAGATTATTTTGCTCATTTATCGCACGACAAACAGCTAAAGGAATCACTTTTTGAACATTCAAAACTGGTATTAGATTATTGTCTGAAGCTTATTGAAGTACATGGATTGGAAAAGGTGATTAATTCATCAATAACACGATTGGTTCAAATCCTACCAATAGGAAATCAGGAAGACTGGGGAAATTTGTTAAAAAAAGCTTTTATTGGGGCGATTGTTTATCATGATTTAGGCAAAGCAAATCCTAATTTTCAGGTTATGAAGATGGGAAATGAATTATTCGGTGAAGATAAAAGCCTTTCCATTCAATCCAACCATTCCTTTCTGGGAGCTTATCTTTATGCAAATATCTTTTTTAAAAATATTATCGAAAACGAGAAGCTGAACGAGGCTGATGACGAGAAATTACTCCTCTATTTCATTGTCCTTCTTTTTTCCGGTGCAATCGCAAAACATCATAATTCGACGATTAATTTGTCGCTGGATTTCGATGAACGGCAAATTGATGATTGCTATTCGTTCTTGAAAACTTACGGTATTCATTTGGATGAGGTTTTCTGCAAAAGTTACTATGTGGAAGCACAAAATATTCTGAATGAATTTAGAGAAATGGTTGATAATCCGGAAATCTACTTCAATCTATTTGCAACGACTAAACTTCTTTATTCTTTGTTAACCGCTTCCGATTTTTATGCAACCAGCGAGTTCATGTCGAAAGTAAAAATAGATGAGTTTGGTATTTTGAATAAAGAAGAAAAAGTCAGCCTAATTGATAAATTCAGATCAGTTAAGTCGTACAACAAAGATTTATATTCGAAAATTGAGCATTACTGTTCCTTCCCGATCGATCAACTAAATGAAAGAAGTAATCAAAATTTGAACATTCTCAGGCAAAAGCTTACGGCCGAAATGATTTTTAATCTAAGAGATAATTCGAATAAGTATTGTTTTTACATTGAAGCTCCAACAGGTGCCGGGAAAACCAATCTTTCTTTGGCTTTTGCGACAGAATTGTTAAGTATTGATCCAGACTTAAACAAAATATTTTATGTTTTTCCTTTTACAACTTTGATTACTCAAACATTCAAAGCGATAAAGGAGACTTTGGAAATCAATAATGATTTCATAATACAGCTTCATTCTAAAGCCGGTTTTCATGAGCGACAGGATGGTAGTTATGGAAATGAGAAGCGATTGTTTGTCGATAATCTTTTTGTGAATTATCCGATTGCCTTATTGTCTCATATTCGGTTCTTCGATATTTTAAAAGGCAACGAAAAAGAGAGTAATTATCTTTTACATCGGCTTTGCAATTCAATTGTGATAATTGATGAAATTCAAACATATAACCCGGAACATTGGGATAAGATTGTTTATTTTCTTGCCAACTACGCTAAATTGCTTAACATCCGTGTTTTAATCATGTCGGCAACATTGCCTAAAATTGATGCACTATATGAAGATCTTAAAGGAACCTTCGTTTCTCTAATTACTCATCGCGATGCTTATTTTACAAACCCCAATTTTGCAGAGCGGGTTTCATTCAATTTCTCTTTAACCGAAAAAAAAAGGCCTGATGGAAAAGAAGAGAAAGAAAAATATCTGTATGAATTATCAGATTTTATGATCGATAAAGCGGAGCAGTATGCCTCTACTAATAGAAATAGTGTTAAAGTTCTCATTGAGTTTATTACAAAAGAAACAGCCTCTTCATTTTTCAGCATCATTTCGAAAAGTAACCGTTTTGAAGATTACGAAATTCTTATTCTTTCAGGCGACATCTTGGAATTCAGAAGGAAACAAATCATCAATTCGATTAAAGGAGAGGAGTTTCACAAAGTAATTGTTGTATCTACCCAAGTTGTGGAAGCAGGTGTTGATATAGATATGGATTTAGGATTTAAAGACCGTTCCCTGATCGATAGTGATGAACAATTGGCTGGACGTATCAACCGAAATGCTTCAAAAGATAATTGCATCGTTTATTTATTCGATTGTGATAAGACCAGTATTATTTACGGTTCAGACTTCCGCTATAAAGTACAGCAAACCAACAAGGAGATATTTGCTGACTACAAAGAAATATTGGTAAAGAAACAATTTCATGCCCTGTATGAAAAAGTTTTCGAAGAGAAACTGAAAAAGATGAAAAGCAATCTTTTTGCAGCAGGCCATTACTATCAATATTTTAATGAATTTGATTTTATTCATCTTCATAAAGAATTTGAGCTGATCGAAAACAATGACAGTCAGCAGCTATTTATACCTATTTCTATTCCCATTCAGTACTTTGATAATTTTGCTGAATTGGAAAGAATGAGAGTTCTCTCCGAAAATGGGAAACATGTTGACGGATTTAAAGTATTCAATGTTTATGAACGCCTTGTCCGTTGTGATCCTGATGATTTTGTTTTAAAGCAAATTGAAATGAAGAAAATGGGAAGCATATTATCTCAGTTCTGCATTTCTATTTATAAAAAACAACATGATGCAATTTCAACTTTTCTCGATCCCGAAAAAGATAAATTTGGATTCAAATATTTATCTAATTGGAAGCTGTGCTATTCTCCTGAATATGGATTTGATTCAGAGAAAATTGATACAAGCATATTTCTTTAATTTTCCACCCCTGGCAGGTCTCCAAACACTGTTTGCAGGGGTAAACAACAACAAACAAACACCACCATGTCCAAAACCACCTTAAAAAAACACCTCCAATCGCTCACCAAAGAGCAGATTATCTGGCAAGTACTCGGCCTGTATGATACCTGTAAACCGGCAAAGGAATATCTCGAGTATCTGCTCAATCCGAATGAAAAGGAAAAATTCAAAAAGTACAGGTCGGTGATCATCAATGAGTTTTATCCCGAGGCGGATCGTTTTGATCCTTCACTTCGTTTTTCTGTAGCTAAAAAGGCGATCTCCGATTTTCGCAGTTTTAAACCATCGACTGTGTTGCTGGCCGATCTGATGGTAACGTTGCCCGAAATGGCCTGCAAATTTACACACGAATACGGCGATATGTGGGAACAATATTACACGAGCGCCGCAACCAACTTCGAACTGGCCTTGAAGTTTCTGCAAAAACACAACCTATTGGAACAATTCAAGCCCCGTTGCATGAAGTGTGTAAAATATTCGGAACCTTGCGGTTATGGCTTTGCTGACGAAATAAGTGACTTGTTCAGCGAGTATTATGAATAATTTTGCTATTTCGTTTTTTAACGTTCATGGTACCCAACATATGGAGGATTTAACCACTTATTAAACTATGCGATATGAAACCCGATCAATTGTTAAACCAAATCCTTCCGATACTTCATTCGGTAAAAGAGGATGAGAAAAAACTTCAGCAGATACTGGATTTTCTGCTTGAGGAGATTTACGAAGAACCTGACGAAACTGTCGTTATTCCCGAAAAACATCGGGAATTGGTGCGCAGGATAGCCGAGAACATTGACTGCGGACTTGTTTGTTTTGTCAACCCCGATACCTTCGAAATGGAAGATGCACCAAGGATGATGGTCGATGATCCTCACGAATACAGATCCCTTACCGGTGTAAGTGCGAAAGATTTTAACCTTCATCACAAGAAGTGGAAAAGGTGCATTACGGTTGAGCCGCCCGAGTCGTCGGAATCGTTCGGCATTATGGAAAGTTTTGTTGATGAGGTTGAAGATAAAAACTTAAAAAAAAGAGTGATTAATGCCCTGAGCAACAGGAGACCATTTGCCAATTTCAAAAACCTGATTGAAACCTCGAATTACAGGGAGCAGTGGTTCGCATTTAAACAGAGAAAGTTGGAAGAATATGTTTGGGAAAATCTCATCAACGAAAATTTTTCTTTGAACCAGGAAGATTGAACCCTGGCGGTTTATCAATATAATTTTTTATTGCAGACACCATGTCCGATCCTCAAATAACCCTTGAACCCGGCAACTTTTACCACATCTACAACCGTGGGATCAACAGTTGCAACCTGTTTCGGGAACCGGCCAATTATGAGCATTTCCTGGAGTTGTACGAAAAATATATTTCGCCGGTTGCGGATACGTATGCTTGGGTGCTGATGCCGAACCATTTTCATCTGCTGGTAAGGGTGAAGGAGGATGTTGTTTATAAATATTCAAACGCTGACAGGTCTGTCGACGCTGTCAGGTTTGAGGAACAAAAATGGCAAACCACATCGCTTTCCGACCTGTCAGCGTGCGAAGCACCTGACAGCGTCAAAAACCAAAACCACAGCGTCAAAAACCACAAAATCCCCAATGCCCATCTTCATTTCTCCCATCTGTTTAATGCGTACTTCAACACTTATACCGATCGCCATGGATCCCTCTTCGAACGCCCCTTTAAGCGAAAGGAGATAACCGATCAAGAGTATTTCAAACAAATGGTTTTGTATATTCACCATAATCCTGTCCACCACAAATTTACCGCATACGCGATGGACTATCCGTGGTCGTCATACCTGACCTGTATTTCTGTAAAACCCACTAAACTGCAGCGGAACACCGTTATCGGTTGGTTCGACAACGAAGCAAATTTTAAATATTTGCATGATCAATTTATTGACTATGAAGAAACTGAAAACTTATTTGAATGATCACAGGAACCCATTTTAACTACTACCTCATCTGTCACCGCAAACTTTGGTTGTTTGCGACAGGAATCAACATGGAATCGACATCCGATCTGGTTTATGAGGGGAAATTGCTACACGAAACCTCCTACCCCCGCCGTAGTGAAAAATACCAGGAAATTGAACTGGATGGCATCAAAATCGACTATTACGATCCTAAAACCAGGGTGGTCCACGAAATCAAGAAGTCGGACAAGCACGAGGAGGCCCACGAATGGCAAGTGAAGTATTACCTGTACGTGCTGGAACAAAACGGGGTCGAAGGTGTAACCGGAATACTCGAATATCCACGTTTACATAAGACCGACGAGGTGTTACTTACCATTCCCGACAGGGAGGCAATCAGGGAAATGCTGACCAAAATTGAAAATCTTATTCAGGATGAACATTGTCCTGAGCGTATCCAAAAATCGAGGTGCAAAAATTGCAGCTATTTTGATTTTTGCTGGAGCGGTGAGGAAGGAGAAGATTGAATTAGATTGAATTAGATTGAATTAGATTGAATTAGATTGAATTAGATTGAATTAGATTGTTGGAAATGATTGATAAACCAATGTTGATTAAGTAATGGAAAATACAGAATGGCTGAATTTTAAAATACAAATTCGGGAGAGATTGAAAATTTTCGCCCTCAATGTTCTGAATCTTTCAGAAATCATTCCGGAAACAACAAGGGGAAAGGTGATCAATTACCAACTAACAAAATCAGGAACATCAGTATATGCCAACTATCGTTCAGCGCTTCGTGGACGGTCGAAAGCTGAATTTTTCAGTAAGCTTTCCATTTCAGTAGAAGAAGCTGATGAAGCTGAAATGTGGATTGATCTACTGATCAGTTCAGGTATTCTAAACAATGAATTTATAAGAAACTTACATTCCGAAAGCATGGAACTTCTTAAAATTCTGTCGAGCATGCGAAAAAGAACATCAACCTAAAACCTCAATCTAATTCAATCTAACTCAATCCTTTCAATCTAACTCAATCCTTTCAAAGATGAAAAAAACCTACTATCTTTTCAATCCCGGACGCCTGCAACGCAAGGACAACACCCTTAAATTTACACCTTACGATGAAAATGGCCATGAAGAGGCTCCCCGTTTCCTTCCTGTCGAAAATGTGGGAGAGCTTTATTGCTTCGGAAACCTGGATGCCAATTCGGCCCTATATAATTTTCTGGGGCAGGAGCAAATCCCGATTCATTTTTTCGATTACTACGAAAACTATACCGGCTCATTTATGCCGCGCGAAGCATTGATTTCGGGAAAGATGCTAATTGCCCAGGTGAAGCTTCAGCAGAATAAAAAGAAACGCATAGACCTGGCGCAACGAATTCTGGATGGTGCCGGCTTCAACATGGTGAAGAACCTGAAATACTACAACAGCCGGGGCAAAGATCTTGAACCTATTATTGGCCTCATGGAAGATCTGACAAACAAAATTTCTGAAACAACTGCTATCGATGAATTGATGGGGATCGAAGGAAATATCCGAAAAAACTACTATGAAGCATTCGAGCTGATAATTAATGATTTCAGCATGGATGGCCGAAGTTACCGTCCACCGAAAAACGAAGTGAACGCGCTGATCTCATTTGGTAATATGATGTGCTACAGCCAATGCCTGAAGGCAATTCACCAGACCCAACTGAACCCAACCATAAGTTTCCTTCACGAGCCCGGAGAGAGGCGTTTTTCTCTGTCGCTTGATTTGGCGGAAATTTTCAAACCTTTGTTAGTTGACAGGGTAATATTTAAAGTAATGAACAAAAAGATGATCCGTACCGACCACTTTGAAGAGAACCTGAACCGCGTTATCCTGAAACCAAACGGGAAAAAGACATTTGTTCAGGCCATTGAAGACCGGTTGGAAGAAACCATTAATCACCGCACTTTAAACCGGTCGGTTAGTTACAAACATCTGATTAAGCTCGAATGTTACAAACTTCAGAAGCATATTCTGGATATTGAAGAGTACAAACCCTTTAAAATGTGGTGGTAATGTATGTAATTGCCATGTATGATGTTGGACAGAAGCGTGTTGGAAAGATGCTGAAACTTTGCCGCAAATACCTGAACTGGATACAGAATTCTGTATTCGAAGGAGAGATCACAGAAGTAAAACTGCTTGAATTGAAGCAGAAGGCCATGCTTATTATGGATGAGGAGACAGATAGCCTGATCGTTTTCAAAACCAGACAAGAGAAATGGCTGGACAAGGAGATTGTTGGACACGAACGCCAAAATCTCGATACATTTTTGTAAACGAAGTTGTCGATTCGGACAGAAATGGCAAAAATAGATGGGAATTTATTCTTGCCAAAAAAAATAATGTTCTTTGACATGCTGAAGATGAATTAATTATGTAACATTGTCGATCCGCCGGGAAAAATACTGTTTGGATCATCGACAATTTTTCCGGCTAAAAATGTTATGTTTGTAAAAGTTAATCCGTTGAGGATGAACTTATTTTTTTGAGTCATCGAACGGCTCCCAATCGAACCATATTGGAATTGAAACCGATTAAAGTTGTCATTAACCTTAAATTCGTAGGCTCCCAATCGAACCATATTGGAATTGAAACAGAATACTCCCTCCCAGAATGGGCAAAAGGTATCATACTCCCAATCGAACCATATTGGAATTGAAACAAGGGAGTGCCTTTTTTAATTCAGATTTCAGATTGCTCCCAATCGAACCATATTGGAATTGAAACTTAGCATAACCAAGTAATCTCGTTATGTCAGAAGCCTCCCAATCGAACCATATTGGAATTGAAACAAAAAAGAACATCTCTTTTTGTTGCGCCGCATGTACTCCCAATCGAACCATATTGGAATTGAAACGGCACAGGCCCAAGAGGTGGTGGAGACGGCGACAAACTCCCAATCGAACCATATTGGAATTGAAACGCTCAACATCCTGTTAAACCAACAACCGCCCGCAAACTCCCAATCGAACCATATTGGAATTGAAACACAGATTGCAGACTCAGTTTTAAAAGACGGTACGGCCTCCCAATCGAACCATATTGGAATTGAAACTTGATTGTTTGAGGACTCATCGTTTTGCTACCGTCTCCCAATCGAACCATATTGGAATTGAAACAGACAGTCTCAACCTACATGAACACCTGGTAAATACTCCCAATCGAACCATATTGGAATTGAAACGTAAAAAAGTAAACGGTTATACAGAAAAACAACTTTCCTCCCAATCGAACCATATTGGAATTGAAACACAGGGTAAGCATCCCGCTGACCATTTATCCGCACGCTCCCAATCGAACCATATTGGAATTGAAACGTTTTTTATTTTGGGTAAAAGATTGGGGAACAAACTCCCAATCGAACCATATTGGAATTGAAACAATATTTAAAAAACAATGGAAATGAAAAACGAAGTACTCCCAATCGAACCATATTGGAATTGAAACAATATTGATTATGTCAGGTCAGTTAAAAAGGCGTCTCCCAATCGAACCATATTGGAATTGAAACATCGGTTTACCTTTCGGGTTTCTGATTTCGCCTTTCTCCCAATCGAACCATATTGGAATTGAAACTCCTGCGATGGTTTTAGCAGCCGCAACAGTTTGACTCCCAATCGAACCATATTGGAATTGAAACGATTTTTTCAGGTTCAAAACTTTGTCCTGCAAGACTCCCAATCGAACCATATTGGAATTGAAACAATTACCATCAATAAACGAACAATACATTTCTGCTTCTCCCAATCGAACCATATTGGAATTGAAACTGCAATACTCAATCTTTAACAGATTACTGTTTGCCTCCCAATCGAACCATATTGGAATTGAAACAAATTAACGGCTTCACTTCAGCATAACAGGCTAACTCCCAATCGAACCATATTGGAATTGAAACCAATTTATCTTCAAGGTC
This sequence comes from Prolixibacteraceae bacterium, assembly GCA_023229575.1. Taxonomy (GTDB): domain Bacteria; phylum Bacteroidota; class Bacteroidia; order Bacteroidales; family Prolixibacteraceae; genus CAINVV01. The sequence goes on along the minus strand of JALNYZ010000008.1, from coordinate 12,936 downwards.
GTACTCGGCTTTGATTTGCTCCCAATCGAACCATATTGGAATTGAAACATGAAGAAGATACCCATATATTTGTTGTCTCAAACTCCCAATCGAACCATATTGGAATTGAAACATGGTAAAGTACTCCATGTTTTCAGGTAGTTCAGCTCCCAATCGAACCATATTGGAATTGAAACATGGGTGCAATGAACGGAGATAAAAGATTGCCAAAACTCCCAATCGAACCATATTGGAATTGAAACATCAACTCTTTGAGTATATACAGCAGCGATTTTTAACTCCCAATCGAACCATATTGGAATTGAAACTTTCCAATGCTTATCTAATCGCTGAAAATAAGTACTCCCAATCGAACCATATTGGAATTGAAACAATCTTTTCTAATGCTTGTATATTCACAGCAACACCCTCCCAATCGAACCATATTGGAATTGAAACATGGGTGCAATGAACGGAGATAAAAGATTGCCAAACTCCCAATCGAACCATATTGGAATTGAAACACGAGATTTTAACCGGTCAATTGCAAACGATTACTGGCTCCCAATCGAACCATATTGGAATTGAAACCAGTCATTCGATAGGTTGCAGGATCATTGACGGTCTCCCAATCGAACCATATTGGAATTGAAACCACTCTCCCAAAGATGCGGGGTTTTCGGGCGTATCTCCCAATCGAACCATATTGGAATTGAAACACGATGGTGAGATTACAAGTACCTCACCGATAAATTACTCCCAATCGAACCATATTGGAATTGAAACTTCCAATACGTGCGGATAAATGGTCAGCGGGATGCTCTCCCAATCGAACCATATTGGAATTGAAACTTCGTATCAGTGCTTCCGTTTGTACCGATTGGATCTCCCAATCGAACCATATTGGAATTGAAACAACATCAGGGTGGTGAAATACTTAAAGAGGCATTGCTCCCAATCGAACCATATTGGAATTGAAACAGTTCAGACTTAAGGATATCAAAAATAGGGTACAAACTCCCAATCGAACCATATTGGAATTGAAACAAACAAAGCCAACTAAATCACTGTTGCACTCACACTCCCAATCGAACCATATTGGAATTGAAACTGATTCACCCTCTGGTTTTGCTATCCCTATTTTTACCTCCCAATCGAACCATATTGGAATTGAAACGATAAGCCGTGGAGGTGGTGGAGTTGCACTAAAACTCCCAATCGAACCATATTGGAATTGAAACTGCATCAACCCACGTGTATTTAATTTCACCAAACGCTCCCAATCGAACCATATTGGAATTGAAACAAAGAGACCTTAGATCTTTTATTTTATGGAGAGCTCTCCCAATCGAACCATATTGGAATTGAAACAAGGTAGAGGCATCAGGTTTAAGCCCTGTAAAGTCTCCCAATCGAACCATATTGGAATTGAAACTGAGTGAAAACTACAGAACCGCCCTTGAAAAGCGAACTCCCAATCGAACCATATTGGAATTGAAACCGTAGAGGCAATTATCCGGCATCCTGAAGCCTTTCTCCCAATCGAACCATATTGGAATTGAAACCTATCCACCACGAAACTTAACACCGCTGAATTTACGCTCCCAATCGAACCATATTGGAATTGAAACATATTCAACCATATCATAACCGGTCATGTGGGTTTCTCCCAATCGAACCATATTGGAATTGAAACTTCATTGAGCGGTTTCCCGCACTGGGTGCATGTTTCGCTCCCAATCGAACCATATTGGAATTGAAACAAATGATAACAGAAACGAAACAGATTTACAAATGTCTCCCAATCGAACCATATTGGAATTGAAACAAAACAGCGATAATAGAAGAGACTTTTAAATCTGACTCCCAATCGAACCATATTGGAATTGAAACCGTAACAACACCGGCAGGACATAATTTCGGCTGTACTCCCAATCGAACCATATTGGAATTGAAACTTAAAACTCAGCGACCGACGGCCTGATCCCTGCCTACTCCCAATCGAACCATATTGGAATTGAAACACCTGACCATAGTCCGTTCAGACACTATGAACGTGGCTCCCAATCGAACCATATTGGAATTGAAACTAATTTACCAAAATAGTGTCGGTGAAAGGGGTATTTGACTCCCAATCGAACCATATTGGAATTGAAACGGCGAAGGGGAGTTATGCGCTTGCGAGTGGAAGTGCTCCCAATCGAACCATATTGGAATTGAAACACCGTTGTTCTGTCCAGATCAATTTTAGCCGGTTTCTCCCAATCGAACCATATTGGAATTGAAACCATGGCCGTAAGATTATGCGCTGGCTTCTGTCAGCTCCCAATCGAACCATATTGGAATTGAAACACACTGCATCTTCTGCAGCTGCTTCAGGAGAGACACTCCCAATCGAACCATATTGGAATTGAAACTTGTAATGTATTTATTTAAAGAGAGTTACAGAGTTCTCCCAATCGAACCATATTGGAATTGAAACAAAAAAGAACATCTCTTTTTGCTGAGCCGCATGAACTCCCAATCGAACCATATTGGAATTGAAACAAAAAAATAAGGCTATGGAAAATCAATTTAACTACGCTCCCAATCGAACCATATTGGAATTGAAACATCTGAGGTACCGTATATTGCCACAAATGCACCTTCTCCCAATCGAACCATATTGGAATTGAAACGCCGTAAGACTGAATACACCAGTTGTATTTGTATCTCCCAATCGAACCATATTGGAATTGAAACATTGTCTGAACAGTTTGAACTTTGCAATCTTGAACTCTCCCAATCGAACCATATTGGAATTGAAACAAAGAAAGCGCTTAAGCCGGTGAACGTCCATTGCCCTCCCAATCGAACCATATTGGAATTGAAACCGAGGAAGGAACGGCCAAGAAGGCCCAGGCAAAAGCTCCCAATCGAACCATATTGGAATTGAAACTGTTCACATTCTCCCAGGTAACCGGCACATTGTCACTCCCAATCGAACCATATTGGAATTGAAACATAATAATTAACATAATTATGATTGATTCTGTCGTCTCCCAATCGAACCATATTGGAATTGAAACATGCAGGAGTTTCAGCCGCCGCCGCCGCCAGCACCTCCCAATCGAACCATATTGGAATTGAAACAATTTGTACATCTCGTTTTCAATCTCATTTAGTTCCTCCCAATCGAACCATATTGGAATTGAAACAATAGGACTACCGTCATAAGAATCAATACCAACAAACTCCCAATCGAACCATATTGGAATTGAAACATTATTGAACCCGTTTTAAAAAATGCGTCTATGGCTCCCAATCGAACCATATTGGAATTGAAACACCATAACTATCCATAATAACTGACGTATAGACTCTCCCAATCGAACCATATTGGAATTGAAACACATTATGGGGAATGGGTGGAAATCTTAATGTTTTTCTCCCAATCGAACCATATTGGAATTGAAACAAATTGTTCATCAAACCAAAAGTACCCATCGCCTCCTCCCAATCGAACCATATTGGAATTGAAACAAGGTTTCTGAATATTTAAAACCTCTGTAAAAGGCTCTCCCAATCGAACCATATTGGAATTGAAACGGATTGTTGTTGTTCGCAGGTTGTTTTCATTTGTCCTCCCAATCGAACCATATTGGAATTGAAACAAAGGAGCGAAAAGGGTGTCAATGAAATCCAGATCACTCCCAATCGAACCATATTGGAATTGAAACAAACGACCCTTACCGTATGTACTTACGCCACAGTCTCCCAATCGAACCATATTGGAATTGAAACGCGAATTGCATTTTCGTAAGTCTCTGTCGCCGATCCTCCCAATCGAACCATATTGGAATTGAAACAAATAGTTCTGAACCACCCCGGTCAAACTTATCTGGGCTCCCAATCGAACCATATTGGAATTGAAACGAGTTTGTCGGCAATCTGTTGTTTTTTTGTGCTGTCTCCCAATCGAACCATATTGGAATTGAAACCGTGTTTTCTTTCGGTTGTTATTTCCTGAACCTTTCCTCCCAATCGAACCATATTGGAATTGAAACAAGAAATTAAGGGTTATATGTACAAATCATTTGCTCTCCCAATCGAACCATATTGGAATTGAAACAAATATTCATTGAAGAAAATATTCAGCTCTCCAACTCCCAATCGAACCATATTGGAATTGAAACATATTGATTCAGGTGAAATCAAATTGGCAAAAGGTCTCCCAATCGAACCATATTGGAATTGAAACCGATCTGTTCGGCTGCATCCTTGACGGCGTATGACTCCCAATCGAACCATATTGGAATTGAAACTCAATATTGCAACCTATTTCTATTGTCTTCTTTCTCTCCCAATCGAACCATATTGGAATTGAAACATCGAAATTTACGCCCTCATCATTTTAGCCTTTGTCTCCCAATCGAACCATATTGGAATTGAAACCATACTTTCCTTTGTGTTTACCTTGTTGACTTAACCTCCCAATCGAACCATATTGGAATTGAAACCGGAAATCCATAAAGTTTGGTCCATGCTGTTGCCCTCCCAATCGAACCATATTGGAATTGAAACGGCATCCATGTATCTAAACCCATATTGCTTCTTACTCCCAATCGAACCATATTGGAATTGAAACATAGAAACCCCCCGTCACCGGATAAAGATGTTGTCTCCCAATCGAACCATATTGGAATTGAAACTGCTCTGACGGTAGCGTTGCCCGATGCTTCGACGGCTCCCAATCGAACCATATTGGAATTGAAACATGCAAAATTTTGCGGTATTTCCAACACCTTACATCTCCCAATCGAACCATATTGGAATTGAAACTTAATTAAAATTTAAACATGCATATTTACCAAATACTCCCAATCGAACCATATTGGAATTGAAACAATCTTTGCCTATTAGTTATATCGGACTTTATCGAACTCCCAATCGAACCATATTGGAATTGAAACAACGAAGCCGACCAACCAAATAGAATTGGAATTAATCTCCCAATCGAACCATATTGGAATTGAAACAGCATAAAGCATCAAAAGTTGTTCGTATTCATACCTGCTCCCAATCGAACCATATTGGAATTGAAACCTAAAAAGGCGAAACGATGAAAAAAGGACAGGAGCCTCCCAATCGAACCATATTGGAATTGAAACGTGAATGAAGTTGAAAGACTAATGGAATCCTACTCTGCTCCCAATCGAACCATATTGGAATTGAAACGCCGGTGTTATGGCAGATAGTGCATTCGGGTTCGGCTCCCAATCGAACCATATTGGAATTGAAACTTTTCTTCCCGCAGATAGCGCACACACTATCATCTCACTCCCAATCGAACCATATTGGAATTGAAACGTAGTATCATAAACCCTATCTTTACTAATATCCCGCTCCCAATCGAACCATATTGGAATTGAAACCGTGACCGGCATATTTGATCCTGATCAAATGAATCGCTCCCAATCGAACCATATTGGAATTGAAACGATGTTAATAAGGCTACAAATGTTTTTAATAAAATAACTCCCAATCGAACCATATTGGAATTGAAACAAAAAATGAATAAGTAGGCAAAGACACCGCTCCTGTCTCCCAATCGAACCATATTGGAATTGAAACTCGTTATCGTCCAGTTTAGGACGGCAGAGCATCTACTCCCAATCGAACCATATTGGAATTGAAACGTAACCCCTGTGAAGCTACGGCCCCGAACAATTGTCCCTCCCAATCGAACCATATTGGAATTGAAACATTTGATGCTGTATTGATAAACGCATCATATTCTTCTCCCAATCGAACCATATTGGAATTGAAACAGAAAAGGGGCATGGAGGCCAATTGGGGAGAAGGTCTCCCAATCGAACCATATTGGAATTGAAACAACCTTTGCCATTAGGCCGGTCTTTGTCGCCGTCTCCTCCCAATCGAACCATATTGGAATTGAAACAGCAAATAAGTGCTAGCATTGTTTGCCCCCTGAACGCTCCCAATCGAACCATATTGGAATTGAAACTGATCGCTGATATGGGAATAGCCACCACTCAGGCTCCCAATCGAACCATATTGGAATTGAAACCTTGGAACTGGCTTAAATATAATCCGAGAGAGTTCCTCCCAATCGAACCATATTGGAATTGAAACTCTTTGGACTGGGGGCACAAATGGAAGTGACACTCTCCCAATCGAACCATATTGGAATTGAAACCGGTTTAATGAGTCCGTTGTCCAAAACAGAGTAGTCTCCCAATCGAACCATATTGGAATTGAAACTCGCTTTTCTCCATTAATCACAACCATTTCAAAACTCCCAATCGAACCATATTGGAATTGAAACTCCTGAATAACGTATGATCCTGCGTAATCTACCGCTCCCAATCGAACCATATTGGAATTGAAACTGGTCAGTACCCATTCCTCTTCTCCGGTTACTGGCTCCCAATCGAACCATATTGGAATTGAAACGTGCTATTTGAAATTCATTGAAAGATTTTGAGTTGACTCCCAATCGAACCATATTGGAATTGAAACTGGGCAGGGATGGCGCAGGATCCAGCGTGGCTGACTCCCAATCGAACCATATTGGAATTGAAACTCATCCTATAGGCGGCAAGGATCGATTTTCTGAACTCCCTCCCAATCGAACCATATTGGAATTGAAACAGCAAAAAAGAAAGGCAGTTTCCTGAGGGTCTTGCTCCCAATCGAACCATATTGGAATTGAAACTTAAATGAAATTTGAAGCTGGAGACATTTCCCTGAGCTCCCAATCGAACCATATTGGAATTGAAACGTCCAAGGTTTGGAGGGTTTCACATTTTAAATCTTCCTCCCAATCGAACCATATTGGAATTGAAACTTTTCAGGGTCATTTTCAGCAGCGTGTACAGCACTCTCCCAATCGAACCATATTGGAATTGAAACTTTGGCAGTCAGAACAACCGGAGCGATATTTTTAGCTCCCAATCGAACCATATTGGAATTGAAACACAATTCCGGTCTTCGTGCCGTCTCCGTTAAGTAGGCTCCCAATCGAACCATATTGGAATTGAAACAAACAACGCCTCATTCAAAGCTGGACGGATTACTACTCCCAATCGAACCATATTGGAATTGAAACAATGATGTAACTCCGGCAGGATGATCTGATATTACCTCCCAATCGAACCATATTGGAATTGAAACAAATTATACATTGGAGGATCTTATGGATCATCTGGGCTCCCAATCGAACCATATTGGAATTGAAACGTTGATGCTGTTGGAAATCATACCGCTATAGGAAATAGCTCCCAATCGAACCATATTGGAATTGAAACAAATTTAAAAATTACAAAACCATTCTCATCAACACCCTCCCAATCGAACCATATTGGAATTGAAACACATTTGATTCTATATACCAACTGTTTACAACCACTCCCAATCGAACCATATTGGAATTGAAACAACGGTATCAACTTGATCCCAACGTTTTTGAAGTAGCTCCCAATCGAACCATATTGGAATTATGATCTCTAGAATCTGGGAGAAGCGCATACAGGCAACAGCAGACGAAGAAACAGCTTCAACGATTAAAAATGCGAGTGTTATTCTTACACCCACCACCCGCATTAAAGAGACGCTTATCAGCGTTAAATTCGAAAAAGATCAGGTTATTTTTTTCTTGCCTGGGATTTTTTTCTAAGCAAGAAATTAGATTTTCTACCACATGAAATTCCAAAATGATGCGTATCGTTTTCAACTAAACGCTTTCAGGTCTTCGACGCTGAAAGGTTACGCCGCAAACAAAACCCGTCAGCGTGCGAAGCTCCTGACGGCGTTAAATATATGATTAATACTCCTCCGCCGGAATCAAATTCAACTCCTCCTTGCTAAAAACCGGGCCATCCTTGCAGATGTACAATTTTCCTACATTGCAGCGGCCGCATTTGCCAACACCGCATTTCATTCGGTTTTCAAGCGTGGTATAGATCTGGTCATCTTTGAATCCCAACTTTTCGAGTACGGGGAAGGTAAATTTGATCATGATCGGGGGTCCGCATACAATGGCTATGGTATTTTCAGCTGATGGAGCCACCTTTTCCACTATCGTTGGGACAAAGCCAATCTCTCCCTTCCAGTCAGCATTCTCGCCACCCGGATCCACGGTAGTGACCATCTTTACATCCGGACGATCTGACCATTCTTTCAGTTCTGATTTGTAAACCAGATCATTGACCGTTTTAGCGCCGTAAACGATGGTGATATCCTTGAAATTTTCGCGCAAATCAAGTGCATTCCAGATCACGCAACGCATCGGAGGCAGTGCAATACCACCCGCAATGAAGAGAAGGTTCTTCCCTTTCCACTCCTCCATCGGGAAAACATTGCCATAAGGGCCACGGAAACCCATGGTACTCCCCTCTTCGAGTGAAGCCAATCCTGAAGTTACCCTGCCGCTATCCCGGAAAGTACATTCAATATAGCCCTTTCTAGTCGGCGAAGAGGCAATGCAGAAGGTGGATTCGCCCTCACCAAAAGCTGAGTACTCGCCAAATTGTCCGGCTTTAAACTCAAAGGCTTCGGCCTCTGCCTCATCCTGAAATTTTAATCTGTACGTTTTTACGCCTGGCGCCTCTTTGATCACCTTTTCGATGGTCATCAGGTAAGGAAGGTATGTATTTTGCTCGCTCATTGTTTCGCAATTGAGGTGATGTGTTCTAAAATATTCATATCCACCGGGCAGGCTCGCGAACAACGGCCGCATCCGGTGCAACCTACCACACTGAGTCGTTCGGGCATATAGGAGAATTTGTGAAGAATTCGCTGACGCCAACGCTGACTCTGATGCTCACGTGGATTGTGACCTGAAGTGTGCAAGGTAAACATGGCAAATCCACAGGCATCCCAACAACGGATACGCCTTCCTTTTGAGCCATGGGCATCTTCCTGAATATCGAAACAGGCACAGGTTGGACAGACAAAAGCACAGGCGCCGCAACCCAGGCAACGCTCAGACTGCTCTTTCCAGACTGTACTGTCAAATGCCTTGTTCAATTTAGCATTAACCTCTTCCAGGTTAAACCTGGCTGGCAGATCAACGAGGTACTTTTCCTTTTTCTCTCCTTTGTCTGCTTCAAAAACACTGGGCAAAAGTGCAACCAGGGCTTCTCCTTTTGGAGATAAAATCTCTGCAATAGCTCCTCCATCCGGAAGCATGGTCAGTTGAATATCACTGCCTGAAGTATTACCCGGACTCCCGTTTACGCTGGTGCAGAAGCAGCTCTCATCAGCTGCAGCACAACTGAAAGATATCACTGAAGTTTTGATCAGATGGGCATTGTGCAGTTTGTCTGCCGTATCCCAGTTGAAAATGGCAGAAAGAGGCTTAAAGCCAGCCGCATCGCAGGGATGAACCTTCCAGAGTACTGTTTCAGGGACACTTTCCGGATCAAAATCCGTCAGGTTTACTTTACCATTCACCTTTTCATAGGAAAATAGTACCTCTGCTTTTGGATAAACGGAAGCTTTAATTGACTGGGTAGTCTGGATATAATCGCCGGCGACCTCGCTCAGTTTTTTCACCGGCTTAAAATCTACCTGTCCGCGGGCATTTACAGGCGCAAAGACCCTTTTACCACTGGCAACAATGGCATTAAACCATTTTTCTATTCCGTCTTTACCAATATATTTTGTTTCCATAGTCCTTATCGTATAAATTGCTCCCTGTCATCCAGTTTCCAACTCGAAAGAGCATTGCCTTGTTTGGCCGGCTGACCGGGAACGTAACCAAATTCCGGCGCCAAATCTTCCATCATCTTTCTGGTAATCAAATCAATAGGAATACCGACCGGACAAGCATCCCCACACGCTCCGCAAGCAGTACAACGTCCAACCATGTGCATGGCCCTGTTGATGTGCCATTCCATATTGGCAAGCGGTGCCGGCCATGGATTGATCCACTGCGGACGGTTCACTTCAACAACGCACTTGGAGCAATAGCAAAGCGGGCAAGCCGAACGACAGGCATAACATTTGAAGCAGTGTGACATCTCTTCCATCCAGAACTTCCATCGTTCCTCGCGGCTCATTCCTTCAATTTTGGTAAGTATCTCCTGCTCCCTCTCTCCGCGTTTCAGCTCAAATTGAGCCACATAAGCGGCTATCTCGTCGAAAGTGGTAAATTCACGCAATTCTCCGCTCAAATCAACAGTAATGACGAGGAGTTTCTCCTCGCTCAGCTGGTTTTCCACATACAACTGCATGATACTTCGCAGGGTTGAGATTGGAGCAGTTACCGCGAAGTGCTCTTTCCCAACCAGCTCCTTCTTGGTAATATAGACCGCCAGATTGTGGAAACAACGGCTATCAAAGATCAGTTTTTCAGTACTTTCACTGTTTCTGCAAAAGAGTGGCCGGGGTCTTTTGGTACCTTCCTCATATCCAATCACCAGCGAAACGACTCCTTGTGAAAGCAACTCGGCGGCTCTGTCTCTAAGCTTCTTCATTGTATCCCTCCTTCTCTAAATAATCGGCAACCTTTTGATATTCGGCATAAGGCCCAAGTGCACGGATATCTGCAACCGTGTTGTTGACAAGATCTGCCCATTTGGAACCTTCAGCTGCAGAAACCCAGGAGTATTGTATACGGCGAATGTCAACACCCATCAGATCAAGGATCGAACGGAAAGCGATCCAACGACGCCGTGCATGGAAATTTCCACTGGTATAATGGCAATCGTTTGGATGACAGCCCGAAACAATCACTCCATCGGCACCCTGCGCAAAAGACTTTAGCAACAAAAGGAAATCTATGCGCCCGGTACACGGAAAGCGAACAATCTTCACGTTAGTGGCATATTTTAGTCTGCTTGTGCCGGTCAAATCAGCTCCGGCATAGGTACACCAGTTGCATACAAATGCAATTATTTTGGGTTCAAAATCAGTATTACTACTCATTATCTGTTAGTTAGTCGTTTAACAATGACATCACTTCGGCGTATACCTGCTCATTGGTGTACCCCTGGATATCGATGGATTTGGAGCGGCAGAATGCTACACAAGTACCACAACCCTGACACAGTCCCTGGTTAACCCGGGCAATGGTTCGGATCAGACTGCCATCACGCCCTTTGATCTCTTCGTGCTCTATGGCATTGTACGGACAAGCCGTTTCGCACATAAAACACCCCACACAAGTACTGTAAAGAGGAGGCGCCAATCGGTTTACTACTGCAACAACCGGCTCCCTGACCAGTTCATCGTTGGAAAAGAGGGCTGCAACCTTCACCGCAGCGCCTGATGCCATTCCGACAGTCTCCGGAATATCTTTGGGCGCCTGGCAGGCGCCGGCCAGAAAGATTCCTGCCGTATTGGTCTCAACGGGCTTGAGTTTTGGATGTGCTTCGGCAAAGAAATGGTAAGGATCATAAGAAACATGCAATTTCTGCGCGAGCTGCTCTGAACCGCAACTGGCTACACCTGCCGTTGCAAGGACCACCATATCTGCCTCAATCTCGACTTGTTCACCGCCAAGAAGTGTATCTACGCCTTTGACGATCAGTTTACCATTCTTTTCATAAACCCGGGCAACCCTGCCACGCACATAATTAACGGTATCCTCCTCGATAGCCCTGCGAACGAACTCTTCGTAGTTTTTACCGCCTGCGCGGATGTCCATATAAAAAACAGTCGACTCACCATCGTGCACCTTGTGCTGGTACAGCATGGCATGTTTGGCCGTGTACATACAGCAAATCTTTGAGCAATAAGGTATTCCCTTAGCAGGATCCCTGGATCCGGCACAGGCAATAAAGACAATTTTCTTAGGTATAACTCCATCAGACGGACGACGAATCTCGCCAAAAGTCGGACCTGAGGCAGATGCCAGTCGTTCGAATTGAAGACCGGTCAATACGTCTTTGTATTGTCCGTAGCCATATTCAGGGAAGAAGTCGGTACCCTTCACATCAAATCCTGTTGCAAGCACAACAGCGCCTACCTCTTCCGTGATGATCTCGTCCTCCTTGTCCCATTCTATAGATCCAACCTGACATGTCTTTTCACAAATCTTGCAGGCTCCCCGCTTGTAGTAATTGCAATTGATCCGGTCAATTACAGGTTTGTTTGGTACAGCCTGTGGAAACGGAACATAAATAGCCGTTCTGGTTCCCAAACCGGCATTGAATTCACTGGGGATTTTTTTGACCGGACACTTTTGAATACAAGCGCCACAACCCGTACAGGTAGAGTAATTAACGCTTTTGGCTTTGAGCCTTATTTTCGCTTTAAAATTTCCGATGAAACCTTCCAGACTCTCCAGCTCTGCATAGGTGTACAACTTAATATTGGGATGTTGCGCCACCTCCACCATTCTTGGAGTCAGAATACACTGGGAACAGTCGAGTGTTGGAAAAGTCTCCGAAAGCTGCGACATGTGTCCGCCAATCGAAGGATCCCTTTCTACCAAAATCACTTTATGACCGGTATTGGCAATATCAAGACTGGCCTGAATCCCGGCAATACCGCCACCAATGACCAAAGCCCTTTTGGTTACCGGTACTTTGATCGAGTCGAGCGGTTTGTTCTTCTTCACCTTCTCGACCAGCATCTTTACAAGATCTATCGCTTTTTCGGTCGTCTCCTCACTCTTTTCGTGTACCCACGAGCAATGTTCGCGAAGATTGGCCATTTCGCAGAGGTAGGGATTTAATCCCGCTTCGGCACAGGCCCTTCTGAAAGTCGGTTCGTGCATACGGGGTGAACAGGCGCCAACGACAACCCCATCCAGGCCATATTTTTTAACGGCCTCTTTGATGAATGTTTGTCCGGGATCCGAACACATGTATTTGTAGTCGATGGCATGTGCAACGCCTTCCATCCCACCGACCTCACGGGCAACACGCTCGACATCGACGGTGGCGCTGATATTTTCACCGCAGTGACAAATGAATACTCCGATCTTTGACATAGTATTATAGTTCT
>JALNYZ010000091.1 GCA_023229575.1 Prolixibacteraceae bacterium | reverse complement strand
CCGCAAAACACCGGGCGCGGGTACGGAAATTAAAGAAATTGAACACCAGCACCGAGATGATACTCACATACAGAAAATCCGCGTCCATAAAAGGCTGCACAAAATAATTCACATACGCCAGCATCCCCATCACCACCAGGCTATACCCCCCGGTAATCCCGTTAATCCCATCCATAAAATTATATGCGTTGATAATACCCGTGCAAAACACCAGCGCAACCGGTATGTACCACCACGGGAAACTGCCAAACAACTCCCACTGAGCAAACAACATCGCCATCGCCGCGAAATGGAACAACAACCGCACCCTGCGCGACACCGGATGCACATCATCCACCAGGCTAATCCCCGCGATCAGCGTAAGCCCCACACGAAACCACGGATCATTCAACCCAAAGAACAAGATATACACCAACGCACCCAGGTAAAAGATAATCCCGCCCCCGCGCAAGGTAACCGTTTGGTGCGAACTCCGCGCGTTCGGCTTATCCACTATATTCAACTTTTTGGCCACCACAAAGTAAGCCAGCTCAAGCAAAAACAATAAAAAAGCAATATAAACGTAAATCATACTTTCTCTTTAAAACTATTTAATGTAATCAACAATCCCTCGCGGGCACTCACCGGCATCCTGTCGATACCCAGCGCCCCCTTTATCTTTGCGTTACTCACTACATAATTCTCGGTCAGCTTATTCAACCGCTGACTATTCAACGGAAGATGCAACACCCCGCCCAGCGACGCGATACCCTGCATCAACTCCTTAGGCAAATTCCAGATACGCGCCTTTCGGCCCATCGACTCGCACATCACCCCAATCAGTTCGTTGGTAGACATCGGCTCGTCGTCGCCCATATGATAAATACCCGAAGGCACCATTCCGGCAACCAACCCATCAATCACAAAACACAGATTATCCACACTCGTAAACGAACGACGATTATCAAAAGCGCCCAGTGGCCAGGGAATCCCTTTGCACACCACCTTATACAACAAATTGAGGTTACCTTTGTTCCCCGGCCCGTGAATCATACACGGACGCAAGATATACACCAACCTATCATCCGTACCATCCAGATCAAAATTATCCTGAATATAATCCTCCGCCGCAATCTTACTCTCACCGTATGGACCCACCGGAGCCGGCACCACCTCCTCAGTAAGGATATCACCCGGCACCGAATCCGCCGCCGCCTTCACCGAGCTGAAAAAGATAAACTTCCCCGCCTTCGACTCCAGAAAATAATTAAACACCTTTTTAGTCAGCCCCTCGTTAATATCAAAGTAAGCCTGCGCCAGGCTCTGGTTCTTCGTGTCGTGCGCTTTACCGGCAAGATGGATAACCACATCCATTACCGGTAACCTGTTTTCTTCCAAATCCTTCCAACAAAAAGTCTTAACCACTCCGGTCTTAAAAGGAGCCACAATATCCAACCCATACACCGCATGCTTCGCACCCAGCGCCTTCACAAGATTGGACCCCACAAACCCGTGGATTCCGGTAATTAATATGTTCATTGTTTAAAAACTTTTATTTTATCAATAGCTATAAAACACGGGAAAGTAAAGCGTAAATTTAACTTAAGTTTGATAATATTGTTAAAATTAAAGGCGATCTTGTACTAACTATCCTATATATTGAACAAAACCCCTGTTATTCCTTAGAAAACTCCTAAAGAACTTTTCAACAGACATTACATTCTGTTTATCTTCATTTAAAAAGAGTGCTCATTCAGGTATTGAACAAGTTTATAGACGGTAGTAACCGGGTTTTGTTTGTGTGGAGCTTCCATCTGGTAGCTGGCATGTAATTTTTCTGCCCGTTTAATCGCTTCAGCTTGTGAGGCTCTGCTGTCTTTTTCCAATATTTCATAAAGCTGCGTGCAAAAGCCAATACACTTTCCATCCTCTTGATAATTTATATCCCAAAATTCGCTCAATTTCTCGTAATAAAAAGTCCGGTGACTCGGTTGGTCAGTGTAATGATAATGCAGATAAAACCAAAGTTCGAAAGCATCATTTGAGTAAGCAACCTCATATTTCAATTGCTGAGCAATCAAGATGGCACTGTCAAAAGACTGAAACTCGTCAGAGCCTCTACTCACATCCATATCAAATACACACCAAACAATATCACATGCATGTTTCTTATTTAGATCTTTGGCTTTTTCTACCAATTTAGTTTTACTCTGTCCACCCAGATCTACGACATTAACCGTTAAAGTACGAATGGGAAACGACTCAAAATAAACTTTTTCTGTCTGACCTTCACAAACAATCAGTACTGTCTCCTTTTTTTCGATCTTACTTACCGTATACCTGGACCCTTTATTTCTGTTCCAGGCTTTACCTTGGTCCGATTTTTTTGTATATGTTTTAGCCTTCGGCATTATCGAAATGTTTAAATAGATTGTTAATTCCACCTACATAAGGGATGGCGCCATATTTCCCTCTAATATAATCATTTTCAAAAGAGTCAGTACTCCTTATTCCCTTAAATTGGACTAATGTATATAAATGACTTGCACCATATTTGTCCTTTTCCACAAAGTCGATCTGATCTCTGCGAAGCAAATCCGACGACAACAAATTTGTATCGTGCGTAACAAAGATAAGTTGTCCCGAAACATTAGCCGACGAATTGAAAAGTTCCACAATCTTTTTAGTAATGAGAGGATGGAACCGGGCATCAAATTCGTCAATAACTAACGTAGTTCCTTCCCTCAATGCATCTAGAATAGCCGTACTTAATTCGAATATTTTTTTTGTTCCTTCAGACTCTTGCCTGTCAAAAGCAAAATGAATATCAGAAACTTTATTAAAGTTAGCATCGTACACATCTTTTATTGAAACAACTATTTTCTTTGTCTTATTTTCTTTTCCATTTTTGGCAGTATCCGAGCTTTCATTCAGAGATGAAGGAATCTGGACTGTATTAAGATCTTTAATACCCGTATCGGCATATTTTAAGAAATCTACTACCAGTTTCTTTTGTTTCGGATCATCCAAGGCTTCAATAGATGAATTATACATACCACTAGACCCTAGCCCATTTATTACCGTAATGTTTGTAATAGTATTTAGTAATGCCTTCGAAAGTTTACCCAATGCAAAAGATGAAAGAGTAGTGAGGAACAACGAATTATTTCTGAAAATTGGATTTTCTTCATCGTTTTGCAACAACGACTGAAACTTTTCACCTTCAGCAAAGTAAGTTTTGTTAATAGTTACTAATTGGGCGTTTTCCCTTATAAAATAGGCTTGTTCCCTTTTTCCGGGTGTTGCATACAACCATTCACTATGAATTGCCGAAGAGTCCGCATCAAATCCATAGCGGTACCTAACTCCTTCATGCCTGAAAATTAGCTGAAAGAAACAAGGCTTGTCAAAAGTTTCTGTAGATAGAGAGAACGGAAATATGTATTTGTCAAGAATTTTGTCATCCTTAACCGAATCTGTTATAATCCGCAGAAAAGCCACCAAAGCCTTTGCCACATTACTTTTTCCGGATGCGTTGGCTCCGTAAATCCCTTTTGCTTTAAGTAAGGAGGTGTCACCATTCATAAACACGTTATCCAAATCCAGCCGAATATCTTTCGATTTTATCTTAGCGGCGGTCATATTCAACGTATTCAACTCTTTGAATGAAGTGAAATTACCAAAACTGAATTCTTCTACCATTATATTGCTCTTAATTTAATATTTGTTGTAATTGTTACAAATATACGATTAAATGTGATGTATTCTGCTTTGTTAACTATAAATATTCTAAATATATTTCGCAACTTATATCCCTTTCGAAAACTCCTTAATTCGTTGTTCCTCGCTTAGTTGGCAAATGAGGAGCGTGTTGTCTTTTTCGGCAACTATGTAACCGTTCAGGCCTTGTATTACTACTCTTTTGTTTTCCTGGGTGTGCACCATGCAGTTGCTGCTTTCAATCAGCTTAATGTTATTTCCGATGGCTGCATTGTTGTTTGAATCCTTTTCCGAACGTTCGTGCAACGAACCCCAGGTACCTAAATCGCTCCAACCAAAGCTTGCAGGAACAACAAACAGATCCTTTGCCTTTTCCATGATGGCATAATCGATGGAAATGTTCGGGCATTGGGGAAACAACTCGTCTATCACCACCTGTTCGATGGGCGAGTAAAAAGATAGAGCGGCATTATCCATTATTTCGGCAATCTCCGGCTGCTGATGGCGCATCGCATTTTCGATGGTCTGCACGTTCCACACAAAAATCCCTGCGTTCCAAAAGAAATTAGGTTGAGCAATGTACGAAACCGCACGCTCCAGCGAAGGCTTTTCCCTAAATGCACGCACCTTGTACACCTCCTTATGTACGCGCGAAGCGGCATCCATATCCGCCTCAATATACCCGTAGCCCGTTTCGGGACGGTTGGGTTTCATACCCAGGGTAAGCAAAGCCCGGCTATCCTTTGTAAACGAAAGAGCCGAAGTAATTACCCGTCGAAACTCCACGGTATCCATCACCACATGATCGGCAGGAGTAACCACCAAATTAGCCTCCGGATGGCGCATCGCAATCTTCCAGGCAACATAGGCAATGCAAGGAGCGGTATTACGCATACAAGGCTCCAGTAAAATG
>JALNYZ010000090.1 GCA_023229575.1 Prolixibacteraceae bacterium | reverse complement strand
GTTGTTCCATGCTTTCTTACCGGGGGCGTTCGTGTTGGTTTTGCTTGTTGTATTGCAGGATATCCAACTCTTCGTCGGTAAACAGGTGTGCCACTTTCTCGAATCCGGGTGAAAGGGTTACCTTAACCAGGCGACCGTTGCCATTGGCTTCGGTTGTTGCTTCGCCTTGACCTTCGATGCTGCTTTGTTCGTTGCCGATACAATCTCCAGTAAGGGGATCGGTGGCGTTACTTGCTGCACTTCTTCCTGTTAAATTAGCGTCCGGTTGATTGTCTGCATACTTGATTCTATAATTGTTGCAGGTGCATTCGCGGTAGATGGTGCGGAAGGCTTCTTTGCCGAGTTTGCGGAACAGGGAGTCGGGGTCTTCGCCATCGGGGAGCTGGCAGTTCATTACGGAGATTCCTGCATTTAGTAATTGCGAGGCGATACGGGATGCGGCTTTTTGTCCGGCTGCGTCGTTATCGAGTACCAACGATACCCTGCGGGTGTATTGTTTTAGTAACTCAATCTGTGCATCCGATAGTGCCGATCCGCACAAGGCAACGGTGTTGGTATTGCCGGCTGCGTGCATGGCAATGCAATCCTTTGGGCCCTCCACAATATCCACGTATCCTTCCCGCCGGATGGATTCAATTGCCTGGTACAATCCGTAAATTACGTTGCTCTTGTTGTACAAGGCGCTGTTGGCGCTGTTGATGTACTTTGCCACCTTTCCGCTTGCGGAAGATTCGTCTTTCAGGACGGACCTGCAAGTAAAGCCGACCAATGTTCCTTTTTCGTTGTGGATGGGGAAAGCTATGCGCCCCCGAAACTGAGCAAATCCACGGGAAGGATACAGGGGCACCATCCCCACGCCAAAATCCACATAGGCCTGGCAAAGTTCGGGGCAATCGGGTTCATAGCCGTACCATGTTTTCGTAAAGCTTACATTCTCGTCCACCATGGCCCGGAGCTGTTCCGGTGTTGCCTCTGGAGCATTGGACTGCTTCGTTTCCGAAGATTGCCCTGGTTGTGTTGAAGAACCTAGTGGAGCAAAGAATCGTTCGTCCTCCAAACAGTTATTAGCCGTACCATCCCCGTTATTACCTGGAGTAGCATCTTCAGGGCAACCGGTTATATCATTAGCAGGAGCAGGGCAACCGGCTTCATTCTCTTGAGAAGAGTTATTCTGATTCTGCAGGATGGAAGCAGGTATGCTATCTTTAGCCTCGTTATTCTCGTGGTTGCTGTTGGCAATAGGCTTCCCGTTACTGGCAATAGCTGGGGAGCTGTTTGTTAGGCTCTTACTCTTTGCAACGGGTTTACCGTTACTTGTAGCAGTTTTATTATAACCCGCTGCCGGCCCGCCGTGGCGGGAGCAGATCAGGTTAAGGGCCTCGGGGAACGAGCAATTCTCTTTTTCCATTACGAATGAGATGGCGTCGCCGCCTTTGTTGCATACATAGCAGGCCCACTTTCCTTTGTTGGTATTTACATGCATGGACGGATTTTTATCTGCATGGAACGGACAATGTATTAAGGCCTTGCCGTTGTGGTTTACCATTAGCGGAGCATACCAGCCCATTACGGTTTCAAGTTTAACGTGATCTTCAATATATTGAGATTGTGGTGAATGTTTTTTCATGGTATAAGTGTTATTTCTTTTTGTGGAAAAAAGGGATGTAGTCCCATAATTTAGTAAAACTTGAGTTGTGGTGGAAACGAGCCTGCCCGATTGCCCCGTGTCTGTTTTTGAGAACAAGCAGCTTGGATATACCGATAAGTGATGAACCATCTTCGTCCTCTGTTAAACCCAACCTGTCCGGGCGATACAGGAAACTTACCACATCCGAGGTCTGTTCTATCACCCCCGAACTACGTAAATCAGCCAGTACAGGCAGCTTATATTTATCGCCCCGTCGTTCAATCTCGCGGTTCATCTGCGAAACTACAATAATGGGTATCTTGCACTTTACCGCCAGCGCCTTCAGCATGTTGATGTTCTTTCCGATGGCTGTGTCCTGGTTATCTTTGGAATCGCCTGCGCCCTCAATCATCTGCAGGTAGTCGATTGCCAGCACATCGCACTTTCCGCGCTTAGTGGCAAGCATGGTTTCGGTAACAATGCTCTCCATGCGGGCATTGCCCATAAAACGCACATCCATTTTTACATCCTGCAGCTTCCCGTCTATCAGGTCCTTTACCTGATTCTCTTCGGCTTCGGTAAGTACCCCTTTACGCAACGAATTGGAGTTTATCTCCGTTAGCATGGCAATGGTACGGTTGGCGGTATCGTAATCTGCCATTTCGGAGTTCACCATCCGCACATAGTGGCCCTTCTGTGCAATCTCTTTGAGTAAAAACAGCGTGATCATGGATTTGCCCTCCGATGGACGTGCAGCCATGGTATATAATTCTCCGGGGAAAAAACCACCACCGGTAAGCTTATCGAATTCCGCAAATCCCGAAGCAATGGCGCGACTTTCCAAACCCTCTTCGCGGTTCTTTATAAAGTCTTTCCAATTCTCCTGAACCAGTTCCTGTATAGAGCGCGCCTGGTCGCCGGTAACATCCTCGTTAAAGAGTTCGTCCACGCCTTTGTACATCAACCCAACAATCAGGTTTATATCCTTGGACGTATCTCCCAGCGACGACATCAGCGTCATATAAAGGGCCGAAAGTCTGCGGCGTAAATAATCATCCTTTACAAGCCTGGCATACTCCTCCACGTTGCTCGAATCCAGCACACAGGTAAAAAGCTCCATATCGTAGTTTAGTCCGCCCATTTTGCGGTATAACTCTTCGTCCAGCAACTTCATCTCCCGGTCTATCAGCAGCGGATCGATACCGATACCCTTGTTGAACAGCGACACCATGCCCCTGAATATTAGCCCTAAATTTTCATTCTCAAACATGTGAGCCGAAACTCTTTCTACCACAGTAGACATAACCGCCGCATTGGCGAACACGGATCCGAGAACCGCTTTTTGATAAAATAAACTTCTGTCAGTACTTTCCATAAGTTAAGATTTATAATAATTAATCAGTTGTTGCTTTGTGATTGCCTGCCCAATGGGTGATTCTTTAAGCAAAGCCGTTGGGGATTGTTATCCTGATTCTCTCTGGGCTTTTTCTCTTCTTTGACCGGCTTGGTTGCTGTATCCCGCAGTGTTCCCGCCAACCGATCGTAATACCGTATCGAGATATGCGAAATGCCTCCGATTTGTTCCACCTCAATAAGGTTAAGTTCTTTAAGCTCCTTTATCAGGATTTTGGTCTTTTTTAGCTTTATATGCAGACACTTTGCAATCTCGGTTTGCGAACAAATAATTTGTCCTCTTTGGCAATCAAGCTGCGTGTTCTGCTTGTCTACTGTTCCCTTTTTGAAAAAGCTCTGAGTATAGAGGTATTCGTACAGATCAGCAAGCAGGCGATCTTCCGGATCATCACTGTAGCGAAGCTTAAAAATAAGACGAGGCATCCGGATATAAGCGGATTGTAATAAATCGTCAAGTGTAAAATTCTTTTTCATTTTGTTTTAAATTTATCAGTTTCCAAAATCATCAACACAAAACAAATAAATAATGGTCCGTATAAGTGGACTAGCCATCTGTTTGAAATTGTGTTAGTTACAGAGGTTTTTGACCAGGGGTTTGGCTAAGCCCATCCTTAAGTATATTATATAATAAATATTTATCTATAATCATAAGGCCTAAAGGCGTTAACCCGTTACCGCTGTAACCCGTAACCGATGGCAAAGAAAAAACAATGCTTCTTTACCACCAAATCCATCTTTGGAAAATGGGTTTTTGTAAATTGCTGTATATCTGCATGATATGCGTTTTAACTTTCCAGAACACTTTTTATTTACGCACTTTTTTTAACGACTAAAAACCGCTCAATATGCCCCATGGTTTTTGATTTACATATGCCTTTCGACTGTCGGAAATCACGCAGTAAATATCGATTGATATCTCCAAAATCGAAGGTCCGTTTTATCATGTCTGCAACCACTGATTCCGAGGCATCACCAAAGAGATTCATATCGAATAATGTGCGAAAAATACCGATGGTTATCTCCTTGTTTTCCTTGCGGATAGCTATTTTTTGGGAACGAATATGCTGCTCATGTAACCACTGAGCAATAAGGGGTCCGTATTCCTCAAAAAAAGACTTCGCAAAGCTCTCTAGTTTGTTCTCTTTTGCCGCAACGGGATCAGCCAGAAACGAAACTAATTTCATCACATACATCATCCTTTCTTCTTGCGATTTTAGGTTGTCTAAACCGGCCTTAAATTCACTAAAACGCTTCTTGCTGCTCCCGCTTAAAATTTTTATCATTTCTACCTCTTTTATTACTTTGTGATTAGATTTTTCAGCCATATTGTTTGTGAAATAACTTATAATGATATTGATTTAATAATTATGCTAATTTTAAAAAAAAGACAAAAGCGTGGCTGGTCGTTCATATATCTTTGAGTTACGAAAGATATAATTATCGACGATGAAAGATATATCTTTGAAATGTCAAAGATATAATCTCGAGCAAGCTACAACGGCTTACCTACAACATGCTTTTTGAATTTGTAAAATTACGGAGCCCCCAGGCAATCGAATAGTACCGAAATCTGTTTGGGACTAAACCGTCT
>JALNYZ010000089.1 GCA_023229575.1 Prolixibacteraceae bacterium | reverse complement strand
TTCCATGATTTTCCGGTTACCACTCCGTTCGTACTCTATGTAGTCGGTTGCTTTTACAACTTTCCATGGATAGTTCAGAAGCTTTTCGCCCCTGGCAATCAAAGCGGCCTTATTTTCTCCTAGAAATTTATCCCAACCTGTCCTGTCGGCATAAGAAGGATAGGGTACCCATTTCTGGTCCATTATCAGCGAAGTTTTTACTACTGATAAATCCGCTTTATGTTGCAATAAATTTTTCTCGGTGTAAGCATAAAGTTGAGTTGATAAGAAACCCAACAAGCAAGCCAGACTTATTATTCTAATTATTTTCATAGGTAATTCTTTTTTTCAATTTGTGGTCTGTTTTGAGAACTAATATAGAATAAAAAGGGCAGGCAAAGAAAGCCTGCCCTTATCTAATTCTTAATGAATGATTAATCCCAACCTGGATTTTGAGTTAAAGAAGAGTTCTTTTCAATTTCTGTAGCTGGTATAGGCCACAAATAATCTCTTTCGGTCACTACGCGGGTAATATAACGTTTTCCCGTAAATCCATATTCATTTTTTCCTGAAAGACTCAACAACAATCCCCATCTGCGAAGATCGTTGAAGCGATGCCCTTCGCCGGCAAGCTCAACAGCACGTTCCTTTTTAATGCGCTCGAAAACCTGTTCTTTCGATCTCGCTTCCAACCAAGCCGGACCACTGTTTAAAGCGGCAATATTTACAGACGGACGCTGACGAACCTGATTGATAAGTGCCACGGCTTCTGTTTGTTTTCCTGTTTCATTGTAACATTCGGCCAACATAAGCAGTACATCCGCATAACGAATCAGAGGGAAGTTAATCGGTGTATGGGCACGGTTGTTTATACCTCCATCCATGTTGTATTCGGCCACAAACTTACGCCAAAGATAAGAATCCCATTGTTTATTGTTACGGATAAAACCATTTGATTCGTTTGTTCCTACGGCAACAACAAATTCGCAATCCTTGCGGGCATTGGATACCCAGCCTTTATAAATTGTATAAGGCAAAATTAAAGACGTGTTCATACGTGGATCTCTCTGTTTGTACATATTTAGCAAGGTCTCTTTTGCTTCAGGATAAGCAACAACTGTTTTCTTATCGCTCGACAAAGTAGCGCGGAAAGTTTTATCTTTCACGTCGGCACTTTCATTAAAACCTGGAACCACTTCGTTCCAGTTGAAAGGCTTTCCATCTTTATATTCATACATGTCTGCTAAATCGGTAGAGGCCATCACATTGTTCCAGCAACTTCCGAAAGATGAACGAGAACCCATATAAAATGTCATTGGCATACCATAGTCCAAGCCAACACCACCTGAATTCTGAATGGCAAAGATCATTTCATTGCTTTGATCTCCTGCAGGCTTGAACAAATCTTCATAGCTTGCATACAATGAGTATCCGTATCCCTGAGCGGAAGGATCTTTTACAATCTCTTCGAAGTTTGTAGCAGCTTCCGCGTATTGCTTGTTATAAAGCAATACTTTTCCTTTCAATGCATACGCTGCACCTTTGGTAGCTCTTCCGTAATTTGAATTATCCCATTTAACTGGTAAAGCAGCGATGGAAGCATCCAGATCTTTCAATATAAATTCGCGGGTGGCATCTAATGTGGCACGAGGTTCCATCATATTGTTAAAGTCTTTGTCAACCACTACACTTTCATCATACAAAGGAACACCGCCGAAGAAATTCATCAATGTGAAATAATACAATGCACGCATAAATTTGGCCTCTCCGGCAAATTGAGTTTTAGTTGCGTCAGACATTTCAGCATTGGGAATATTTTGCAAAACAGTGTTAGATCGTACTACTCCATCGTAAAGGGTTTGCCATCTGCTTACCACCTGGCCCGTACGTGCAGTATAAGTACCCAGATAGACATTTACATATCCTGGGTCATCATAACCAATTCCTAAGTCAGACAGGCAGTCGAGTCCAAATGTAGTACCGAATGCATTATCACTCTTCATTACGCTGTATACACCCATCATGGCCTGTTTAGCCTGACTCTCGGTTTTCCAGAAAGTACCGGAACTAACCTGGTCATATGGATACCTGTCTAAATCATAACATCCGCTAAGGAATAGGAGAGATGCTACTGATACCAATATTTCTTTATATCTTTTCATACTAATTTCTTCTTAAAATGATAAATTTAAACCAATTACAGCCTGTCTCATGGTTGGATAGGTTGTGTTTGTAACTTCCGGATCCATTCCTTTATAGTCGGTGAACGTAAAGAAGTTTTCCAAACTTCCATAGATACGTACTCTTTCAACGTCAAATCTGCTCAACCAGCTTTTGGGAAGCGTATAACCTAATTGGATATTTTTAATCTTTATATAAGATTTATCCTGAATCCATAAATCACTGGCTTGTGTATTACGCGTGTTTGAGTAATGAAGTAAACGTGGGTACTTTGCATCTGTAGAACCTTCGCGCCATCTGCCATCTGTTATTTCCTTATTAAGCTGATAACCTAAACGAACAGTCGGTGTAAAATAGCCGTCGCTATATAACATCTTGATGCCGCTTACACCCTGAAATAATACAGAGAAGTCAATGCCTTTATAGGCGGCAGACATATTCAAACCATAAGAAAAATCGGGATTTGGTCCGCGACCGATTGTTGTCCGGTCATTATCATTTATAATTCCATCTGCATTTATATCTTTATAAAGCAAATCTCCTTTTTCTGGTTTACCGTAAGATGCGAAAGGATTTTTTTGTTTTCCAGTCAATTCATCTATCGGAGCATTATCAATAAGACTTTGAACATAGGCTACATCATCGTCTGTTTGTACAATTCGATCAACTGTCAGTACATATTGGGCATTAATTGGCAAACCTTCTTTAATCATACTAGCTCCGGATCGAGAATAATCGTCGCCTTTAAAGCGGGTTACTTCGTTTTTCAACCAGGTAACGTTTCCATTTACTGAGTAAGAAAAGTCCCCTATCTGATCTCTCCAACCTAAAGTTAACTCAACACCCTGATTCACAACAACAGCACTGTTTTGTTTGGGAATGGATGCATTACCGTGTACTGCAGGAGCGGGAAGATCGATAAGAATACCATCTGTTTTCTTGTGGAAGTAATCAAGTGTTCCACTCATTCGGTTATTGAGAAAACCAAAGTCCACGCCAATGTCGGCTATCTTAGTAGATTCCCAGGTGAGTGCCGCATTTGCAATGGCAGTTTGCGATACACCCATTGCCAGCGCATTATTCAATATATAGTTTGTTACAGAATAAGTTGAAAGAGCGCTGTAATTTCCTGCATTCTGATCGCTACCACCAACGGCGTTGTTTCCAAGTGAACCATAAGACACGCGAAGTTTCAAATTATCCAACCACGATGATTTTAGATTTTCCATAAATCCTTCCTGGTCGATACGCCATGCAGCAGATACAGATGGGAAATAACCCCAACGTTGGTCCGGAAGGAAACGTGATGAACCATCGGCGCGCATGTTCATTTCCAGTAAATATTTGTCGTCCCATCCCAGGTTAACACGTCCGAAGTAAGAACGCATTGCCCATTCAACACGGGTTCCGGAAGCCGTAGCATCACCAACCGCCCCATTTATTACACCCAGTCCCGGATCCACCAAGTCAAGCTTGGTTGCACTGAACCATTGCCATCCGTATTGTTCCTGGCTTGCGCCGCCCATCACATTTAAGTCTAACTTGTCCATGAATTTGTTTTCATAACGAGCTACAACATCCATGAAATTTCTTTCTTGTTTGATGTTTTTGTTGGTAACAGAAGTACGGCCTGTACCTACTTTTGTTATTGTATTATTTTGGAAGTTCCACAAATCTATAAAGACTGGTTTACTCTCCTGTTGTTCGTCGACCATTTCGTACGAATAAGAACCGGTTAATGAAAAGCCTTTGACCGGAGTCAATGTGCCGAACATTCGAGCCTTTGTATTCCTTTTTCTAAAATCGCCAGTAACAGAATTCAATCTTGACAGCGGATTGTTATTAGCAGATTGAGCATCGTCTTCGAGATTATTCATTGCACCGTAACGTCCGTCCGGCGCACGGAATACCATTCCCGGAGTCGTTGCGCTACCATAGGTGAAAACATCTGAAATATTATCAGTACCAGGTTCTGTTCTTGCTACGTAACCACTTAGATTAGTCCCTAATTTCAACCAAGGTTTAACATCAGCTTCAATATTCGCACGTAAATTAAATTTCTCGTATCCTGAATTATCCATTACTCCCGGATCATCCATATAGCCGAACGCAGTATAAAAACGAATTTTATCGGAACCACCACTCATCGAAACATTGTGATTGGTAGACACAGAAGTTCTGAATGTCGCATCAATCCAATCTGTATTTGGATAAGCCAATTGATCGCCACCTTCGTTTGTTCTCCATAAATCGATGGTTTCCTGTTTAAAAGGAATCGGCTGGTTTGAGTTTTTATAACCTTCGTTAACCAGCTCCATGTAATTGGCATAATTGCTAACTGATTCCATCGTTTTGCCAATGGACTCGAAAGAAACATAGCCGTTGTAATCCATCTTTAATGCACCCTTTTTCCCTTGCTTTGTTGTGATAAGAATTACACCATTTGCAGCACGGGAACCATAAATTGCAGCAGATGCAGCGTCT
>JALNYZ010000088.1 GCA_023229575.1 Prolixibacteraceae bacterium | reverse complement strand
GTGCTTTCATTTAACTGTAGTTTTTCATTAACAGGATCACCGAAAACCATCGCAGCCAGACGACCATTACCAATCGGAAGTGCTTCGTTCCATACTTTAGCAGGTTTTTCATACCACATTTTAAGTTTTCCATTTTGCTGTGCCCAGGCATTGTGTAAAACAAAGAGATAAAACAACGGAATCAGTACTATATTTCTAAAATTATTCATTTTACGTATTAGATCTTACTTTAACAAAAGATTTAAGGACAAAAGGTGTCTACAAAGATCGAAAATTACAGTTATTTATAATTACTTTCTTAATTTATTTTTGATCAAAAAAATTTAGCAACCAGAGTCAGTAGCAGGTTTGAATAATAGCTGAGAAAACATGTATAATTTCTGTTTCCAAACCTTGAAGTCATGCCCCCTGGAATAAGCTGATAAACAAGAGGAATCTGGTTCGTATTCAAATAATCATGTATACGCAGGTATAAGTAATCAAATTATCTTTGTCTTCACAGGTTATTCATAATAGTTTCAGCATTTTCTTTGTTTTAGCAGGATCAGAGAAAAGCTCCTAAGGTATTTTTGTATTTGGAGCTGATGAAAATACTCCTATCCATGCAAATTTTTCAAGATTGCTAAGTCCGAATTTCAATGAATATTTATCTCCTATTGAAAGACATGCAATTGCTAGATGTTCACAATCCTTAAACACGCGATATTTTTTCAATAGAAAGAGCCGAATCATTTATCATTTTTTCTCAAAATGTAAAATAATTCTTTTAACAAGCACTAAAAGAGAGGACGAACCATTCTGGAACACCCTCTCTTTCCTTTTATGATAAATTAATAGTTATTTTTTGATAATTATCTTGTGAGACTCGTATTTATTCGTTAAAGTTTTAATTCTAATTATATAATTCCCATTATTTAAATTATGAAGATCTAATGTTTTTTGATGTTTTTTGATTTTCCCTGTCTGAATAAGAATGTTAGAAGACGAACTATAAACCTCATAATCAATACCATCATTGTTATTCTGGACATTTGCAAGTGAGTTAACCACATCTAACTCACTTGAAATTATATTAATTATTCCCGAAGTCGGATTAGGTGACAACATATAATATTCACCCACGGATACAATTAAATACGCAGCAGAACCAGCTGCTCCACATTCATTTGTTGTTGTACGACATGAAACAGAATAGGTTCCGGTTTGTGAAAATGATATACTGTTAGTATGTCTATATGGCGACTGAGACACACCATAAGATGGTGAAACAATCCACTGGTAATTACAAATGCTTGCATCGTATATTGGATCAGCTGTAAAATAAACATTTTGATTTACACGTGCACTTGAAGGTCCAGAAACTGAAGATATGTACGGAGAGCCAACTAATGCAGTCTTGTATATATATGCTATGTTCCCATTTAAAGACAATTTAGCTCTAATTGTCCCATTTCCATAACTACTATTGACATAATTTTTTGTAACATCGATGGTGTTTGTATTTTGGCCTGAGACCAAAGAGAACTTATTATCAGGAAACTCCCACTCTATTGAAACTTCACTAGGCAAATTATTCATAATATATGTTGCGCTATTACATACAACATCGGGGCCAGAAATTATTAAATCACTACTACTTACATTTACAACCTTAGTAACAGGATATACATCTGTGCAACCGTTCATAACGAGTTGAGCTTGAAGGTTTATAGATCCTGTTTTAGAAAATATAACTTCAGGGCTAACAGTTCCCTGTCCACTAGTAACTAAAACTCCATCACCAACCCATGAAACAGATTGAACCTCATTTGTTGTAACATCCAATGTTAACCTATATTTTTTAAATTGAGATATTGCACTATTTTGTATAACCGGAGGAACAATTCCCTGATATGGGCAGTTATACCATGCTGAAACTTGATTATCTTTTTTCAATCTAACACTAACAACTCCATTTGATATACAATTTCCAGGAACGACAGTCACACTATAAAGATTTGCAGCCTCCAAAACATTACCTACACCATTAATAATCCATCCTGATGGAGCTTTCCATTCATATACAACTCCAGATAAAGATGTTACTGCAAAATTATATGATTTTTTTATTCCATAAGTGATTGATGATGGATATAAATTGAAAGCAAAATTTCTAGTAAAAGTAATTTTAGATACATTACTGTAATCAGAAACAAGACTACAATCATTCTTGCCTCTCACTTTAACTTCTCCAGCACTAAAATTATCAGTTATAATATCAAGATAAGGAGTTCCAACAATAAATGTTCCGGTTTTTCCGTTACTATCTTTCCATCCTTGAGGAAGAGTCCATTCATATAAAATAACCGGACAGCAACTCCCCCTTGCTTTATTCCCGGAAAATAAAAAGTATTATTCATATAAACCCTAAACGTATTATTCCCCATATTTAAATTTGTAGAAGAAGTCGAACGCAAAGCAGGTGGAGTCGCACCATTTAGACTTTTAATATTCTGCGATATAGAAACTTCACCCTGTGTACCATTTGTATAATTAGCTGTTAACTTAAGAGTCCCTTTCGGAGCTTGGTTATTTGTCGACACAGCATTACTCCAATAGACTGTTACAGCTGAATTTGTGCTAGAAGTGACATTAGGGTTAGTTGCAGAAAATGAACCTCCGGAAAGCGTCCATGTGACACTATATGTTTGTAATGAAGAAGTGTAAGAATAATTTGTGCCAAAATTAGGACAAACAATATCTTGAGGTGTATATGATATTTGTAATTGTGCATTTATAGTTAACGAAAAAAACACACCTATGATTAACATAATAAATTCATTCTTTTTCATAAAATTAAAGATTATTATTAAAATTCAAAATAAAAAACAAGTTCTTGTAGTCTGGTAAACAGATATACCAATAATCAGCTACAAAATATAGAGGATTGCGTATAGCAATTAATTCCAATCATCCTAACCGAACTTTTATTTATAAATTAGAAACAGATTAAAACAGCTATACTTCTTTGAAATTTAGGGCCTTACTAATGACAATAACTATATCAGGTTAATGAATAAACAAATCATTATAAAGTAAACATCATAGGTTAGCACTTTTTATTACATACTGTTTTAAAGACAAAAAAGAATTAAATATGAAGTCCTAAAAAAGGACTTCATATTTAATAGATACTGAACAATATTTATTTCCAGGGAGCTGGCTGAACCAAATAAGGATTACCACTTTCGTCGTTACCCATTGTTTGGATTTGTACATCAGGAACCGGGAACATTATTTTCGATGCTGGCAAATATGATGCAGTCGCAAATTTTGCAAGGAATTTCTTTTCAAAATCCACGTAATCCTTTAAACTTGTTGCCATATAATCACCACCCCATCTCTGTAAATCAAACCAACGCTGTCCTTCCATAGCCAATTCAAGCTTTCTTTCCATACGAATGGCTTTAACACAGGTTGCTTTATCTGTAAACGCTGCATGGTTTGTGGGATAAATTGAAATTTTGTAGTTAGCAGCTGGAGCTCCATCAATCTTGACTATATTAAACTCTAATCCAGCACGAGTACGAATTTTATTGACTTGATTCATTGCTTCTGATAATTCTCCATCATTTGCTAAACATTCAGCATAGAGTAAAATACAATCTCTTAAACTTAGATATTGTAAATTCATTGCTGATCCAGGAGCCCAACCATCGCTAAAACCTCCACTTGCTAAACCTGCATCTTCTTCAGCCTTACTATAAACATGCTTTTTGGGAAGGTAAATACCTCCATTGGCTGCATCACGAACCCATCCATTTTTAGGAGTTCCCCAATCTTTATATGGAATACCAAAACGACCAATTGCAAAATCTAAACGAGGATCAACAGGAATCTGGTTATTATTCAACGCCAAAGGTGCTGATGATTCTGTACTTGGATTACGGTAAGAAACTGGGTCACCATTTCTATATGAATTATCTAGCAAAGGGAGACCATTTGCATCTACTTTGAAAGAATTGGCCAATTCATTTGAAGGTTGATAAAAACCACAGCAACCTCCAGGACTTCCAGATCCTCCATGAGGATAACATAATGACATTCCAACATTACCATTATTGTTCGTGTCTACAGAAAATTGAACTGCAAAAATTGATTCTTTTCCATTATCAGTATTGGAATTAAAGTTGGCATCTAAATCATCTTCCAAGCCATAAGCCAAACCGTTCGATGTTTTTCCATTTTCTATTACGTCTTTCAAAATAGGTTTAGCAGACGCCATATCTCCTTTTTGCATCAAAATTTTGGCTTTTAAAGCTTTTGCTGCCCAAATATTTACCCGACCTGGCGTATCCTGAGTATTTGGCAAATTGGCTATTGCATCATCGAGATCTGCCAACACATTTGAGTAAACGTCCTTATCATTGTGGATTAAAGGATTATTCTCCACAATTGTTTCATCAACCCATGGAATAAAAGGTCCAAAAACTTTTATTCCTTCGAAATAAAACAGCGCCCTTAAAAACTTCAATTCGCCTGTTCTAGATTTACGTACAGCATCAGACATATCTGTTACGTTAGCCATCACTTGAATAGCAACATTTACACGCTTAACCCCCTTGTATACCCAACGCCATTTTTGATCAATATAACCATTAGATGCCAATGTTGTGT
>JALNYZ010000044.1 GCA_023229575.1 Prolixibacteraceae bacterium | reverse complement strand
GTATGCGTTTCATCTCGTTGTCACGGATTTTCCTGCCTATCTTTTCGTTACGCTCGTCAACGACGGTGCGAATATCGGAATTATTTAGATATTCTGAAACTTTTTGCGCATAATCGTTGTACTTTTCGCTGATGGGCAGCACAACCACCTGGTCGGGTGTGAGCCAGATCGGAAATTTCCCGGCAGTGTGCTCAATCAGAACCGCGCAGAAGCGCTCCATCGATCCGAACGGTGCACGGTGGATCATCACCGGACGGTGGCGTTTGTCGTCTGCGCCGATGTACTCCAATTCAAAACGTTCAGGCAGGTTGTAATCTACCTGAATAGTCCCAAGCTGCCAGCTTCTGCCGATGGCATCCTTTACCATGAAGTCTAGTTTTGGACCGTAGAAGGCGGCTTCGCCCAGTTCGGTAACGGTGTTCAGCCCTTTCTCCGCGCAAGCCTCGATGATGGCGCTCTCCGCTTTTTCCCAGTTTTCGTCCGAGCCGATGTATTTCTCTTTGTTGGCCGGATCCCGCAAAGAGATCTGGGCTGTATAGTTTTCGAAATTCAATGCCTTGAAAATGATGAAGATGATATCGATCACCTTCAAAAATTCCTCTTTCAGCTGATCCGGGCGGCAGAAGATGTGCGCATCATCCTGCGTAAATCCGCGGACGCGGGTCAATCCATGCAACTCGCCACTCTGTTCGTAGCGGTAAACGGTACCGAATTCGGCCAATCTAACGGGAAGATCTTTATATGAGCGGGGTTTGAAGCGGAACATCTCACAGTGGTGAGGGCAGTTCATCGGTTTCAACAGATACTCTTCACCTTCGGTTGGGGTTTTGATAACCTGAAAAGAGTCTTTGCCATACTTTTCGTAGTGGCCTGATTTCTTGTATAGTTTCACATCGCCGATGTGCGGGGTAATCACCTGGTCGTATCCGAATTTCTTCTGCACGCCCTTCAGGAATTTCTCAAGCTGTTCGCGCAGCATGGCGCCTTTGGGCAGCCACATGGGCAGACCCTGACCCACTTCCTGCGAGATCATGAAGAGTTCCATCTCTTTCCCGATTTTGCGGTGGTCGCGCTTCTTGGCCTCTTCCATCAGCACAATGTACTCTTCGAGCAACTTTTGTTTGGGGAAGGTGATACCGTAAACACGGGTCAGCATCTTATTTTTTTCGCTGCCACGCCAGTAGGCCCCGGCAATGCTGGTCAGTTTCAGGGCTTTGATATATCCGGTATTGGGAAGGTGCGGACCGCGGCAAAGATCGGTGAAATTGCCTTGCCGGTAGAGGGTAATGGTACCATCTATCAGTTCGGATATCAGCTCTTGTTTATAGGGATCGCCTTTTTGAGCAAACAATTTAAGCGCTTCCTCTTTTGAAATTTCTGATCTGACGATGTCGGATTTGGTACGTGCCAAATCCATCATCTTCTTCTCAATCTCAATGAGGTCTTTATCTGTTAGTGTCTGACCTTCGGGAAGATCAATATCGTAATAGAAACCATTGTCGATAGAAGGGCCAATGCCGAATTTCGTACCCGGAAGGTACGCCTCGATGGCCTCCGCCATGATATGGGCCGATGAATGCCAGAATGTATCGCGCCCCTCTTTGTCGTCCCAGGTATGCAATTTGATCGATGCATCCGACTGGATCGGGCGCATCAGGTCGCGCACTTCGCCATTGACAGTAATGGAAAGTACCTCTTTCGCAAGATTTCTGCTGATCGCTTCTGCGATTTCCAGGCCGTTAACTCCTGCATCAAACTCTCTGACAGAGTTATCGGGTAGTGTGATCTTAATCATAGTGATTTTTGTATGAAGGTGCAAAATTAGCGAACTTCCGCCGTTTCATCAAATCTATTTTGATCTTTGTGACCGAAAGATTTCGCTATCAGCATTTTTTTTACCCCTTACCAGGAAATCGCTCCGATCGGGAGGGATTATTTTCTATTTTTGGATGCATTTGGGACAACTAAAGTGGCTTAGGCTTACCTACATGTGATTAGATAAATTGACCGGATCAATTATTATTCGGTTATAGGTGTGTTAAGTCATTAATTCGGCAGGTCTCTTTGTGTTTCCTTTGTGTTGAACTTGGGGTCCTTTGTGGTTAAGTTTTTAAATTTTACCACGAAGGTCTCGAAGGATTCACGAAGGTCTCTAAGGTTGATTCGAATCAATATCCTTGATTGGATAATCCTCATCTTTAATCTGTAATTTTTAATTTGTAATTCATTTATAATCTGTATTATGATAAAAAAGTACTCCTTCTTTTTGCTGGTTTTACTGGCAACCCTCGGCCTTCAGGCCCAGAAGCTGACGCTCGAAGATGTGGTCATAAAAAGAACTTACGGGCAAAAAGCTGTGTATGGTCTGGCCTCGTTAAATGATGGAATGAATTACACTACCCTCGAAAATATGGGGAAAGAGATAGTCAAATTCAGCTACAAAACCGGTGAGAAAGTGGCTACCCTACTCGATATTTCGGCCCTCAAAAACGACTCTTTGAAAGCTGTCTCCAATTACCAGTTCAGCAGCGACGAAACCCGGGTATTGCTGATGACCGATCGCAAACCCATCTACCGCAGGTCGTTTACGGCAAACTATTTTGTCTACAATCTTGTGACAAAGGAACTTGCCAGACTTTCCACTGGAGGGGAACAGCAGTTGGCAACCTTTTCGCCGGATGGTGAAAGGGTGGCATTTGTACGCAAAAACAATCTTTTCGTCAAAAGCCTGCGCTTTGGCACAGAACGTCAGGTAACCAACGACGGTGAGTTCAACAAAATCATCAACGGGGCGCCCGACTGGGTTTACGAGGAGGAGTTTGAATTCAACAGGGGATTCGAATGGTCGCCCGACAGTAAACAGATTGCCTACATGAAATTCGATGAGGAGCAGGTTCCCATCTACCACATGCCGATGTACAAAGGAATGGCCCCCGAGCACAAGGAGAATAAATTGTATCCCGGTGAATATAGCTTCAAATATCCCAAGGCAGGGGAGAAGAATTCCATTGTTCAGATTTGGGTTTATGATATTAAAAGCGGGCACAATATCCGGATGGAGACCGGCAAAGAGACGGATAATTATTTGCCGAAAATCTCCTGGACCAACAGTGGCACCGATCTTGGTATCTTTCGGATGAACCGCCTGCAAAACAAGCTGGAACTTCTTTTAGCCAATCCAAATACAGGGGACTCCCGTCTTATTTATACCGAAAAAAACAACCGTTACATCGAAACCGATTTTCTGGATAATTTCCAATTTCTGGACGACAACAAAAGCTTCGTCGTCCTTAGTGAACAGAATGGCTTTAAACACCTCTATCTCTACGATTTGAACGGTGTAAAAATCAAACAACTGACCGAAGGAAATTATGATGTCATCAAGTTTTATGGGTACGACCAGGTGAAGAAATTCTTCTACTATCAGGCTGCTGCCATTGTGCCAATGCAACGCGAGGTGTATGGCATCTCTTTCGACAAGAAGAAAAAGGTGATGCTTTCGACACAGGCAGGCGCCAACAATGTTGATTTCAGCAAGGGGTTCAAATATTACGTCAATACCTTCAGTAATCTTTCCACCCCCAATCTGGTGACTTTGCACGATATTTCCGGTAAGCAAATCAGGGTACTGGAAGATAATTCGGTTCTGAAAGGCAAGTTAGCCGGAATGCAATTGCCGCAGAAGGAATTTTTCAAATTTACCACATCGGAAGGTGTTGATTTGAATGGCTGGATGATTAAGCCGGTTCCGTTTAATCAGGGAGCCAAATATCCGGTATTGATGACCCAGTATAGTGGCCCGAACTCCCAACAGGTACTGGACAATTTCTCGGTCGACTGGAATACCTATCTGGCGCAGCAGGGATACCTTGTGGTATGTGTAGATCCGCGCGGAACCGGTGCAAGAGGAGAGGAGTTCCGCAAATGTACTTATGGTATGTTAGGCAACCTCGAATCGAACGACCAGGTCGAAGCGGTCCGCTACCTCTCAAAACAATCGTATGTGGATGCAAAGAAGATTGCCATCTGGGGCTGGAGTTACGGCGGGTTTATCTCCTCTATGACACTCTGCAAAGGGGGCGAGCTGATCCATGCGGCCATCGCGGTAGCGCCTGTGATCAGCCATTATTTTTACGATACCGTTTATACAGAGCGCTACATGGGGCTGCCAAGCCAGAATCCGGAGGGTTATAACCAAAATTCACCCATTACGCTTGCCAGGGGTATCAAGGGGAAACTGTTGCTGGTTGCAGGTACAGCCGATGACAACGTTCACTACCAGAATACGATCGAGTTTGCCGAGGCGATGGTTCAGGCAGGGATCCAGTTCAGGATGATGTCGTACAACAACCGCAACCACGGGATCAGAGGCGGAAATACGACGATGCACCTCTATACGATGTTTGACGAATTTTTACAGGAGAACCTCAAATAGAGAGTTATAAGTTAGGAGTTATGAGTGATGGGATTTGTTGTGAATTGAAATAGAGCGCAATAACTTATAACTCCTAACTCATAACTATTGACATAACTTTTTTAGGCGTTGCGTTTTTTGTTTTTCGTTGAAAAGTATATATTTGCAACGCCTTTCCGCCCAGATGGTGAAATTGGTAGACACGCTAGTTTCAGGGACTAGTGAGCGCAAGCTTGTGCAAGTTCGAGTCTTGTTCTGGGCACTGAGGATTGTTAATACCTGCTGATAATCAGTGGGTATTATTGTTTGTTGGGAATGTTGAAAGAAAAAGTACTTCCCATCCCAACTTCGCTTTCAACCCACAACTTTCCGCCATGTTTCTCCACAAATTCTTTACAGAGCAATAAGCCCAACCCTGAACTTGGTTCACCTTCAGTGCCTTTTCTGTTTGATTTTGAGTCGAGCAGGAACAAATTGTCAACCATTTCGGGACTCATTCCAATACCGGAATCTTTGATGGATATGACAACACCGAGATCGCCTGTTGTTTGTGCAGAAAGCGTTATTTGCCCTCCCTTGTATGTAAATTTCACGGCATTTGAAAGTAAGTTTCGGATGACTGTTTGCAGCATCTTGGCATCAGCCCAGACTTCAGTTTCATCCGAAATTTGAGAGAGAATTTTTATCCATTTATTTTTTGCCACTTCAGAGACCAGGGATAAACTTTCATTGGCAATTGGAAGAAGTCTGACCAATTTAGGCTGAAATGGGATTAGACCCTGTTGCATTCCAGCCCATTGAAGAAGGTTTTCAAGAAGACGAAATAGATTATCGGCCGATTTTTTCATACTGATTGCCATCTGTTGCATCTCTTCCATGGTTAGATTTTGCATCTCTTCTGCCATTAGTCCGGTAATTCCCAGAAAGCCGCTGAATGGACTTCGAAGGTCGTGCGCTATGATGGAAAAAAACCTGTCTTTTTCAGCTATTACCCTACGGAGCTCTTCGTTTTTTGACTTTAATTCCCATTCCGCTATTTTGCGCTCGGTGATGTTTTCTTTAACAGCCAAAAGGTGTGATATTTCACCATTTTGATTCTTTATTCCTGAAATTACTGCAGCTTCCCAATAAAGTTCACCACTCTTTTTTTTGTTGTGAAACTCTCCCTGCCAAACACCACCTGAAAGGACTGTATCCCATAAATATTTGTATTCTTCGGCTGATTTCTCCCCACTACTGAATATACGCGGGTTTTTTCCCAAAAGTTCTTTGGGTGAATAACCTGTTAGCGACATCACATAAGGGTTTCCATATTCAATATTACCGTCTAAATCAGTTATCACTACGGAAATCAGACTTTGCTCCACAGCTTGTGAAAGCATAATGCGCTGTTCCTCACTCTCCCGGAGTTTTACAATTAGATGTTCTGCTATTTTTTGCGCCCTCTGTTTTGTATTGAAGTTTGCTACTACCAGAAAATAGAGCAACAGGCTAATGACTATACCGCAGATAAGGATAAGGATGACATTGCTGGTAAGGTAAGTCTGCATGGCATACTGTTCTTTGCTCTGGGAAAAGACCAGGGTCCATTTTGTTCCATTAAATTCGACTGGGAGAATTAATGTTCTTTTGAACAGATCATTGTGTTTGACGGTATCGTTTTTCTGACTGTCGAAGAGTAGCGTTGCATTTGAAATGACATCATTATCATATATTTGTAAATGCATACGTTGCACATCCATCAAGTCCCAGCGTCCCAGTATTCCATGCATCAAATCATTCATCCTGTACGGACTATACACCCATCCTTTGATCGCAGACCTGCGATCTTCCACAGTATTGACGGGAGTATCATGCCGATAGACAGGAACGTACATTAAAGTACCCGCCTGAACATCCATAGTGGCTTCCTGCACAAGCAAAACTTTTCCTGATAATACAGCAATATTGTGGTC
This sequence comes from Prolixibacteraceae bacterium, assembly GCA_023229575.1. Lineage (GTDB taxonomy): Bacteria > Bacteroidota > Bacteroidia > Bacteroidales > Prolixibacteraceae > CAINVV01. The sequence goes on along the minus strand of JALNYZ010000044.1, from coordinate 21,739 downwards.
CCGAGCTTTTTCCATGGCTTTCCGCCTGACCGATTCACTAAACATATCGTAGCCAAAGGCATTGAGGTTCCTTCCGGAAAATGGTTCCAGGAAAATAATGGATGTATAATAATCTCTTGTCCCGGCTGGTGTAATATTGTATTCCGGAAATCCTTCTCTCCGGATGAGTCGAATATGTTCCTTCAACTGGTTTTTTGGTACTATGACCGAAAATCCGACCCCCTGTATCCCCGGTAGATTTTTATCAAGCTGACAATTTTCGATATAAATGTTCCAGTCCTTTCGGGTAACAGTATCCTTTGTGGCAAAAAGTGATGCTGCTCCATTCAATAGCAGGGCATGCGCATTAAGCCTTGTGGATATTTTGGTCTTAATCTCATTACCTATCAAATTATATTCAACAGCCTCATGATTGGCATTGCTTATTATTGTAGAGTGGACTGCCAAATAGGTCAGGAAAAAGCAGGTAAACAAAATTACCAATGCTATCCGGGTTTTCCTATTACCTGAATTTCTTCCAAAGCCAGTATCCTCATTCATATAATTCAAGATTGGCCTTATGTTTATGGTAGAGTAAGGTACAATTAATATTTATTAATACCAAATGATATGGTCATGGGTTTTCCACACCAAAGCCGACGTATATACTTTTTGTAATTCCATATAGCTATTAAAAAAAAATATATACACGTATGAAAATTATGTAATGTGTGCTTGATGTTTTTTATTAATAGACTGTATATTATTATTTTACCAATGTAACAATGAAGTTGGTTATACCTGAGATGACCATTTGAACCCCGATGGTTGAAACAATTAGCCCTGTGATCTACTCAAGCAGCAAGCAAAAATTGTACGTTATCTCACCTTTTGAGACAATCAAATTCATTGTTACCTGTTGATCCTGCTCAACTCCTTCATGGCAAAGTTAGGATAAATTACATCATGCACTTTTTCTACCGTGATATCAGTGGGTAGATTAAATGTAGCTGTTAGCCGGATATCTTTCGATGAGGCACCAATGCGTACCTGATAATCACCTTTGTCTGCCACCCAAGAGCTGATGCCACTCCGGAAAGAGGACAATGAACGGGTATCAAGATCAAAAGATAGCTGTTGTACCTCGCCGGGCTGTAACAATTTGGTTTTGGCAAATCCTTTGAGTTCCTGCACCGGCTTCTCCATCTCAACATCAGGAGCTGAAAGAAATAGCTGAACCACCTCTTTGCCGGCCACTTTGCCGCTGTTTTTTACCATAACAGATACAGTTAGTTTTCCTTCAAAATTATTACTGCTCAGTTTCAGACCAGAATATTCGAAAGTAGTATAGGATAAACCGAAACCAAATTCATACGCTACCGGCACCTTGAAAGAGTCATAATACCTGTATCCGGTATAGATTCCTTCGTTGTAAAAAGAGTTGACGGGATTATCGGAAGGCTCTCCCGGAAAGGATTTTGCAGAAGGTACATCTTCGACCTTCAAAGGGAAGGAGTCGGGCAGTTTGCCTGAAGGGTTGACTGCCCCTTTTAAAACATCTGCTATGGCATATCCACCTTCCTGGCCGGGTTGCCAGGCAAGCAAAATGGCATCCGGATAATCTCTCCAGCTGGCAGTTTCACAGACGCCACCTACGTTGAGGACCACAACCACCTTTTTACCGACTGCATGGTAGGCATCACAAACATTGCGGACCAGGTTAATTTCGTTCAATGAACTGGGGAAATATCCGTTTTCGTACCCTTCACCGCCGCTGCGGCCAAGCGTGATCACCGCGACATCAGAATTGGGAACCTCTTTGGCAATTTGATCTTTTGTTAGCTCCAATTCGTCATGAAAGGGAATCAATCTTTTCTTGAAGTGGGGGGGCGCCTTGCCATCCTTGACCCCATTTGCTGCAAGCATGAAAGGATTGTTGAAATAGTCGGGTACCAGGTTGTCCGACATAATTTTGGCATTAAAAGCGGTATAGGTATCCTCCAGGTCTTTTGAAATCTGGTAACCAGCAGCTTTCAGGCCGTCGTTGAGCGATATTGCATATTTGTTGCTGCGGATACTGCCACTGCCTGTACCTGCTTCAATCAGGTAGTAAGAAATCTTACCAAAAAGAGCAACAGATTTCACTCCAACAAGAGGTAGGGCATTTTTTTCGTTTTTGAGCAATACCATCCCTTCTGAAGCAGCTTCCCGGGAGATACTGGCATGTGCTTCCAAATTGGGTTTCATGGATGGTTTGAATCCCTTTGATCGGGGAGAATTCAGTTTAAGTTTCATGTTATAAACCAGGTTTTTACTGAGGGTCGACTCATCCAGGCTTTTATCTTTAAATGCGGCGGTGAGTTCTTTTACCTCATCCATGTTACCGCCCATTAGCATGTTGTTGCCGGCGCGTACCTTAGCAACGGCGCTGCCGTATCCATCGAAATCGGTCATAAAGAGGCCGTTAAATCCCCACTCCTTACGCACTATATCATTCAGTAATTCAGGTGTTTCAGCAGTATAAAATCCATTTAATTTGTTGTATGAGGTCATGATGGCAGCAGGCTTTGACTCTTTTACCGCGATCTCAAATCCACGCAAATATATTTCGCGCAGTGCCCTTTGACTGACAACTGCATTATATGTTCTCCGGTTTGTCTCCTGGTTATTGGCAAGAAAATGTTTTAAAGTTGCGCCTACGCCGTTGGATTGAACTCCATTTACCATTGCTGCTGCTGCTTTTCCGGAGAGCAGCGGATCTTCGGAAAAGTATTCAAAGTTGCGCCCGCATTTCGGGTTACGGTGCAGGTTGAGGGCCGGCATCAGGATCAGATCGTAATCATATTCAAGCGCTTCATTACCCAAAGCTTTTCCAACTTTTTCAACCATTTCTGTGTTCCATGTGGCAGCAAGACAGGTAGATGTCGGGAATGCGGTTGAATAGAGGTAATCTTTGGCTCCCGCCGGATGAGGATCCCGGTTAACCCCCGAGGGTCCGTCGGTAAGGGCTGAAGAGCCGATTAAGAGCCTTGGCACCACCAATTTTGAATTCTGATTGGCAATAATTATTCCGGTTCCCTGTTCTGTTGTTGGAGAAGCGACTGTGGGCAAAAATTTGCCGTCACCTACTGTCAGACCAATTTTCTCAGCTGGCGTCAGGGCGGCAATGACATTGGTAATACTGCCTTTACCTAATTGATTTTGAGGTTTTTCTGCGCAGGATTGTATCAGGATTTGAGCCGCAAAAAGAGACAGTCCACCCATGAAAAGTTTTCGTAGTGTCATGGAAATAGTTTTGTAGTAAGTTGAATTATCAGTGTGTCAATAGTATCCAACAAAGATAATAATCAAATCTTAATAAACCACTTCCGGTTTCCGGTTATTTCTATTTATTTCAACCTATATCAACCTATATCAACCTATATCAACCTATTTTTTTCTCATCCTTACCTCATCCCATTCATCTCTTTGAGCAGAAATTCTTTCGTCTTGATTCCCACATACCGGTTGATCTCTTTTCCATCCTTGAAAAGAACCATGGTCGGTATGCTCCGGATGTTGTATTTTGCTGAGGCTGCCTTTGCAACTTCGACATTGACTTTTCCAACACTTTTGCCGCTGGAGAGCGCATCTGCGACATCATTTAAGACAGGAGCCATCATCTTGCAGGGTGCACACCAGGATGCCCAAAAATCAACAAGTACGATTCCTTTTTTGATCTGTTGGTTAAAATTTTGGTCATTGAGCTGTTTTATATTTTTGTGATCGGCCATTACCGGCATGTTCTTCATCTTGTGAAAGGACCAGTAGACATATCCGGCAAACATGACCAGGATAGTGGCTCCAAATAAAATACCTATTCCCATATATTTCTATTATTCTTCGTATTTGTGCTAAAACCGAATACCAAATAAAGCGGACAGTTGCCGGCAAGATGTATCTATTTGACTTGTAAAATCTCATGGACAGCCCGCTCCAAAGTTTCATTCGGTACAAGTCCCACGGTAGATCTAGGTTGTCCCTTGACAGGAACGAACAATAACGTTGGGAGACTGGAAATACCCATACTTTGGGCCAATATTTGCTGTGCATCCGTGTCAACTTTGTATACGATTATTTTGCCATCGTATTTTTTTGCAAGCTCCTCAACCATTGGCGAAAGTCTGCGGCACGGACCACACCAATCAGCATAAAAGTCGATGATAGCGGGGAGAGTGCCCTCATATTTCCATTCTTTGTTCAAGCTGTAATTAAAAACCTTTTGTTTGAAGGTCTCATTCGTCAGTACGATAACATTTCCTGATGTGCCCGATGAGCTGTTGGTTTTGACAGGATTGCCGCCATGACAGTTGGTAAAAAACATCATCAATCCAATCAACATCGTTGTTGAAATAATCTTCATTTTGTCTAAAATTTGATTTTGTAATCGTTGTTATTATCCATGTGCCAATGTTCTTGATGCAGCAAAGATAAGAAACAAAAAATATAAATCGCTATAGTATCACCTAAATCGCTTAAATATCACTAATATATTTGGATATAATTTACAATATATTGAATATCAATAATATATTTAAAACTCCTTCCTTTCACATTTCGTGATCAAATAGCTACTACCACACCCATGGTATACAATATACCAAACACAGGGTATTTGATCGAAAAGTGGATGGTTGCACCTTTGTTGCATATTTATACTCATCCTATAGCTGAGACCAAAAAAAGCCAAAATGTATAATTTACCAGAGTCATCAAAAACAGATATTGAAGCCCTTGCAAAGCATGTACATGATTTCAACAGCAGTGAAATTGGGGCCGTAAAATTTATCGGGCATTTACTGGCAACGCGAAAACGGGATTTTCAAGATTCGGGTCCGGTGCGCCGCTGGTATGATAAACCGTCTAATCCACAATAATGTAAATATGAGAAAAACAATTTTTTTAATTCTGATTGCAGGTGTTTTTAATCTAACTTCAAGATCACAAACAACCAATGATGTATTGAATGTCTTGGTTCAAAAGAACCTGATTTCACAAAAAGATGCCGACTCTATCCGCGCCGAGTCAGCCATAGCTGCTCAGGCCGATCTGGCAAAAGTAAAAACGTTTCCGGTAAATGCAGGCAAGAAAATACAGTTATCAGGATATACCCAGGTGCGCTATCAGTCACTTGAACAAACCGGTGCAATTGATGGTTTTGACATCCGCCGTGCAAGGCTCGGTGTAAAAGGAAATATTTCGCCATATTGGTCATATCGGGTACAGTTCGATCTTGCCGGAACGCCGAAATTGATCGATGCCTATGCTGAACTGAAAGTGAATGATTACTTAAATTTCACCCTCGGTCAGGCGAAAATCCCCTTTTCGCTCGAAAACCTGACCAGTTCGAACAAACTGGAGCTGATCGACCGTTCGCAGGCAGTAGAAGCTTTGGTCGCCAGGGGGAAAGATGTCGGCGGTAACCAGAATGGACGCGATTTGGGTATTCAGGTTGGTGGTATCATCCTGAAGCAGAAAGACCGTTCGGTACTCGATTATCGTTTGGGTGTTTACAACGGTTCAGGAATTAATACAGCTGACAACAATGAAAACAAGGGTTATGCAGCACGGTTAATCGTGCATCCGGTAGCCGGACTTGACATCAGCGGCGCCCTCTATAATGGATCACGGTTCATTCCTGAAGTAAAAACAGGTACGGTGGTAACGACTCCTTCAAAAAATGTTGATCGCAACCGCTACGGATTCGACTTGAACTATGACCTGAATAATCTGGCTGTTCGTGGCGAATACATTCATGGGACTGATGATAAAATTAACCGGGAAGGGTATTATTTTCAGGCAGGTTATTATTTTTTGGAGCGGAAACTTCAGTTATTGGCCAAATACGATTTTTACGATACTGACAAGGCTGTGGCTAAAAACGCTTCAACCTGGTATGTTCTGGGAGCAAATTACAACTTTAACCCGAACACCCGTCTACAGTTCAACTATACATTCAAACAGGAAGAAGGTACAAGCATTAACAACAATTTAGCTTCAATCCAGTTCCAAATTGGATTTTAATATGTTATTCAATAAAATTATATATCATGAAAAAAATTACCCCTTATTTCTTTGCATTTTTGGTGATCTTCTCACTTTCAGTTGGCAAATCTTATACTCAGACTAAAGATGCTATAAATGGAAACATTAGCATTTCAGGAGCATTTGCACTATATCCGCTGACTGTTAAATGGGCCGAAGAGTTCAGAAAACTTCATCCCAATGTGAAGTTCGATATTTCGGCCGGTGGCGCAGGAAAAGGAATGACCGATGCTTTGGCCAAAATGGTCGATATCGGCTTGGTCTCAAGAGAAATTAATCCTGAAGAAGTGAAAAAAGGCGCTTTTGGCATTGCAGTTACCAAAGATGCAGTGGTACCAACTATCAGCGCTGCCAACCCTGTTCTAAAAGATATTCTTACCATCGGTTTGAAACGCGATGCGGCCTTCAATATTTTCATTACCGGCAAAATCAAAACCTGGGGACAGGCCGTCGGAACAAAAAGTGCAATTCCAATCCGTATTTATACCCGTTCCGATGCCTGCGGCGCAGGCGAAACCTGGGCAAAGTACCTTGGTAAAAAGCAGGAAGACTTGCTTGGAGTCGGCGTTTTTGGTGATCCCGGCTTAGCCCAGGCAGTATCAAAAGACCCTTCAGGAATTGCCTACAACAACATTGGCTATGCCTATGATGCAAAGACCAAACAACCGAACCCTGGAGTCAAAGTTATTCCGCTGGACATTAATAATAACGGTAAGATTGATCCGGAAGAGAATTTTTACGATACAATGAATGCAATCATAAACGCCATCGCAGCAGGGAATTACCCTTCTCCTCCTGCGCGCGACCTCTATTTTGTAACTTCAGGAAAACCAGTGAAAAAGGAACTCGTAGAATTTATCCGCTGGTCGCTCACCGAAGGACAAAAATATGTTTTGGAAAGCGGGTACATCAATATTCCGAAGGAAAAGCTGGCCTCAGGATTGGAAAAAATAAAATAGTGGATAAAATTCGATACAATAAATACCGTCGGATAAAGGAGTTTTTGATACATCGCTCCATGTTTTTCCTGACACTGCTATCCCTCTTGTTTGCGGTAGTCATTGGCATCAGTTTGTATTACAAGTCGGTTCCGATTCTGGACCAGCAATCAATATGGGGCCTTTTGACAGGTGAAAGCTGGAAACCACTCAAAGGCGAGTTTGGTTTTTTCCCATTTATCATGGGGACTTTGTGGGTGACGGGTATCGCAATAATAATTTCTTTACCGCTTTGCCTTCTTGCCGCCATTTATCTATCGGAATATGCTCATCCCTATGCCAAAAAGATAGTTTTTCCGATGATTGATGTGCTCGCCGGAATCCCGCCGGTAGTTTATGGCGTTTGGGGAATTGTGGTAGTTGTTCCTTTTATTTCAACTTCGCTGGCGCCCCATTTCGTTGAGTTCTCAACAGGGTACAGTATTTTGGCCGGGGGGATCGTATTGGCCATCATGATCATTCCCTTGATGATTTCAGTTTTTATTGAAATTTTCGATGCAATGCCGGGGGGATTGCGGGAAGCTTCACTCTCTTTAGGAGCAACCAACTGGCAAACCATCAAAAAAGTGGTATTGAGGAAATCATTTCCCGGCCTTGCTGCAGCTGTAGTACTAGCCATATCCCGTGCTTTTGGAGAAACAATTGCAGTTTTGATGGTTTGCGGAAACGTTGCGGTAGTACCCAAGTCGATCTTCGATCCTGCCTATCCGTTACCAGCCCTTATTGCGAACAACTACGGGGAAATGATGTCCATCCCTTTGTACGACTCGGCCCTGATGCTTTCAGCCTTATTTTTATTTGTCATTATTCTGGCATTTAACGCCATATCCCGGTTGGTTTTAATCAGGATTGAACGAAGTTTTGTACTATGAGAAAACTTGAAGAAAAAATTTTCAAAGTAATCATGATGGCTGCTACCCTGGCCATTGTGGTTTCGCTTTTCATGATCCTGGTTGCCATCGTAAAAAGAGGTTTACCGGCGATGAGCTGGGACATGGTCTCAAAAATACCGGGCGGCGGTTTTTACCTGGGTAAGGAGGGCGGATTGCTCAATGCCATTGTTGGTTCGTTGTATATTGTTATCGGCTCTATTTCACTCGGACTTTGTTTTAGTTTGCCGATCGTTCTATACCTCAACCTATACCTACCTGAGAAATCCCGTCTGGCACAGTTTACGCGCCTCTCGTTCGATGTACTTTTCGGAATTCCTTCCATCGTTTACGGGGCATTTGGATTTACCCTGATGGTGTATCTTGGGTTGCGGTCTTCCTTGCTTGCGGGAATCCTGACGGTTACGATGCTTATTATACCCATTCTGATCCGCTCCATCGATGAGGTGATGCGACGGGTTCCCAGAGAGATGAAAGATGCAGCCCTTTCGTTGGGTGCAACCCGTTCGGAAACAATTAGGGTAATCCTGCGACAGGTAGCTCCCGGAATAATAACTGCTATACTGCTTTCGGTTGGGCGCGGTATTGGCGATGCAGCTTCAGTATTGTTCACCGCAGGGTACACCGACAGTATTCCAACTTCACTTCAACAACCCGTGGCAACCCTGCCGCTGGCTATCTTTTTTCAATTAAGCAGTCCGATTGCCGAAGTGCAGGACCGTGCTTATGCTGCCGCATTAATTCTTACCTTCATCGTTTTGATATTAAGTGTCTCCGGACGTTATTACAGTCGTAAATTTTCAAAAAACAAGATATGATACCAAATTTGATTCGGATAGAAAGGTACTTTGATTCACCTGCCGAGAAATTACTGATTAAAAAAGAGTCCAGAAATCAGGTTAATGTTGATCAAATCTTCAAGATACATAAACCACACATCAGTGTCAGGAACCTTAATGTTTACCTAACCAAAAACCACATTCTGAAAAACGTAAGCCTGGACATTCCTGATAAGGCCATTACATGTATCATTGGCCCTTCGGGATGTGGAAAAACTACATTGCTTAAAACTTTTAACCGGTTGCTTCAAAACTCGCATGATGTCAAAATTGACGGGGATGTGCTTGTTGATGGCGAAAACATCCATGGTAAAAATGTGGATATCGAAGCCATCCGAAAGAAAATGGGGCTGTTGTCGCAAAAACCATGCCCGCTACCCATGTCTATCTTCGATAATGTTGCCTATGGGCCCAGGGTTCATGGAATTCACGGAAAGAAAAACCTAAGTTCAATTGTTGAGAAACACCTGAAAGAAGCCGGCTTGTGGGACGAAGTCAAGGATCGGCTAAAATCACCAGCCAACAGATTGTCAATCGGACAGCAGCAGCGGCTTTGCCTTGCCCGTGGACTGGCTGTTGAACCCGAAATCATTCTGGGCGATGAGGCAACTTCGGCACTCGATCCGATATCCAGTAAAAAGATTGAAGAACTGTTCCTTGAATTGAAAGAAAAGTATTCGATTGTATTGGTTACGCACACGCTTCGTCAGGCCAGGCGAATTGCCGACTATGTCATTTTTATGTACCTGGGCGAAGTCGTTGAAGCAGGTCCTTCCGCAGAAATTTTCGCCAATCCTAAGGAGCAACTCACCCGGGAATATCTTAGCGGAAATTTCAGTTGATCGGTATCATGATGCTTATTTTTTCCCTTTTAGTTTATCAAGCACATCTTTAGCCTGTGCATCAGATGGGTCCAGTTTTAAGATTTCGGCAAAACATTCCAGTGTCCTGGAGCGCATTTCACCGGCTGCTTTTCTATCCGACTTGTATTGCCGGTCGTACCCGAGAAAATAGTAGGAGCCAAGGTATCTGTAACATTCAATGATGGATTTTCGGCTTTTTTCAGGATCGTTTTTCCCGAGTAAAATCAACGCGTTCTGATAGGACTCTTTGGCTTCTGTCGTGATGGCATCAGGGTCCAGCATGGCTTGGATCCGGCCTTTCCAGATAAAACCTCCGGCATATTCACTGTTCAATTTGGTCACTACCGTGAAAGCGCTGTCGGCTTGTTTGAAGCAATAGAGCATCGTTTTTTTTGCCTCTGTTCTGTCTGAGGCCAGATTCCCATTGCCTTTCAGTACCTTCATAAGCGAATCCAGTCTGGATCTCCAAAGCTCTCCTTCGAAATAATACTCTTTTCCGGCCAGAAAATGGGAGACCACATTGTCAGCACCTAAATTGATCATTTTTTTGTAACAACTGGCCGCCTCCGCGTGCAGGTTATTTTTTGCAGCAAGCTTTGCAAGTTCTTCATAGTTCTCAATTTTGGAGGAATCTTTTGCTATGGCCTTTCTGAAATTGTCCATCGCCAAAACTTCATTGCCGGTTTTCATGAGAAGTTTGGCAAAATAGCTGTAATCCGAAGCGATGATATTTCGGCTGTCATGGAGTTTAAAAAAATTGGTCAACAGTTCAACTCCCTTCTTGTAATCTGCTGTTTCAAAAGCAATATACCCTCTTATCCGAAGCAGGATCGATTCATCCAGACCGGTTTGCTGAAGTTGTTCCAACAGCAACTCAGCCTTTTTGTACTTTTTGTTGAAGAATAGGGTATATGCCAATCGTTCCCTCCCGTCGTTCGTAACATCTGCCCTTTCCAGGTATATTTTGTAGGAACGTTCGGCTTCATCATATTTGGCGACGGCGTAATAGAGATCGCCGAGATTTTTATAGACCAGGATTTGTTCCGGATTGAGCGCAATAGATTTGTTGAAAGCCGTTAATGCATCCCGGTAAGATCTGGAATAAAAGTGAATCGTACCCAGGTTCCGGTAGGCTAATGCAGATTTTGGATCGAAGAAGATGGCCCTGTTATAGGCATTTGCAGCGGCCCCATAATTTTTTTTTGTGGATTCCAGCTTGCCGGCAATGAAGTGAAGCCTGGCATATTTCGGATAGAGATCGAGTCCCTGTCGCAAATAAGTCAGTGTGGTGACGGTATCTTGCTTTGGAAGGTCAAGGCAGCCTTCTGCTATGGTGCAGTAAACTTCCGGATTGGTCTTATCGGCCCGCCTGGCACGTTCAAAATAGTCTGATTCACCGGTACGATCATTGCCCATCAAGGCAACAAGTCCTAATCCAGCCAAGGCGGCCGGGTTTTTCCCCTCAACAGCCAAAGCCTTTTTGAAGAGTATTTTGGCACTATCGGTCGATTGTAATGTTAGTAAGGTGTTGGCCAGACCAATCATAGCGGCAGCATCTTGCGGATCCTTTTTCAACTTTTGCTGAAACCAAGCCTTTGATTTGGCCGGTTGTAGCTCCTGAAGATAATTTGGTACCTTCAAATCCTTTTCCTGTGCCAGGCAAAGAGAGATGGACAATCCGAAAATGAAGAGTATTATTATCCCGTGTCTTGTTTTTTTCATTCGGGGAGACATTGTTTGTTATTTACAAATCAGGTCTCACATTGATGACCCTGGTTGGCGCTACGGCTGGAACAATCCCTGATTTGAGGATAATTCGCTGGCCTTTGTCGCTGGCAATAAAGGAGGCCAATCCCGTTGCCAGACCGCTTCTTGGCTCTGCATTGATTATGTAAACAGATCTCGAAAGTGGGTACATATTATCCAAAAGATCGGCCTGGTATGGTTTGTAGCTGTTCTGAAGGGTAGGCACACTGCTATTGCTAACGGAAACAACTTTAATCTTTTTGTGGAACGAAAGGTGCAACGAGTCATTCCGATTGCCAATCCAGCTAGTAGAGACAAAGCCCAGGACATCCGGATGGGAAGCGGTATATTCAATTACTTCACAGTTGTACTCCATGGCCGATGCGTTGGCCGCAGAAAACGCTCCTTGACAAATAGAATCCGCAAGGTATTTAACGATTCCCGAATTTTTATTGTCGAAAAGTAGTTTGATCGGGTGTGAGGGACACTCATGATCCAACTGGTTCCAGGAAGTGATTTCGCCTCCCAGGATGGCTTTTATCCGCTTAATAGTGAGGAGTGAATCCTTGCAGGAAGGATGAACGATCAGGGCGATCGCATCCGTGGCAATTTTCAGCTGTTTGGGAAAGAGCTGGCGATTGTTTAGTACCGAAACTTCATCGGTTCTCAACATGCGTGTGGCGATGATCATTTGAACGCTGTCTTTGAGCAAAAGATCAAAAACCCGGGACTCGGGAAGATATCTCGCAACTATCTCCGAATAGCCATAAATTCCCTTGAAGAGTTCAATCTCCGCTTCCATCACGGGTCGGAATGTTTCATCTACCGCGATGAAACACTTGCCCGAAATGGGAGTATTGCGGTAGGGATCCCCTTTGAAGAACCGGCAACCGGAAAACAATGCCAAAAATATAAGTAGGACTCCAAGAATTTTCATTGCTGAATGTACATTAATTCAATACAAACCGGATGGGCATCGTAAAACTGACCATTACCGTTTGCCCCCTCTGTTTTCCCGGGCTCCAGAGTGGCATTCTTCCCAGCACCCTAATGGACTCCTCATCGCATCCAAAACCGATGCCCTTAATCACTTTGATGTTGGAAATCTTTCCTTCCCGGTCCACCACAAAATTCATGATGACTGTGCCCTGGATATTGTTCTCCTGAGCGGCAAGAGGGTAATGCAGGTTTAATTTGATGAAACGCATCATCTCCTTTTCGCCTCCTGGATACTGGGGCATTTGATCTACGGAAACAAGTGGTACATCAGATACTTCGGCTATTTTGTTGTTTTCTTCTTTGGCTGCCGGTGCAGATATGTCATCTGGTCCTTTGTCAAAATTTACAGTTCCAATGGAAGTTTTTTCCTTGAGCAGTTCTTTTTGGGTTAGTGGCTCTTCTTCGGCTATTTGTTCGTCCGGTTTTACAACCGGGGTCACGAATTTCATACTGTTTTTCAATGGGACCGGTGGGGGAGGCACCTCTTTCAAAATATTCTCTTCGATGGGTTTGTCTAGTCTGATATCTGTTAGAACCCTGACATTTGTATTCTTTGCTGTTTTTTTTGGGAAAATCTGTTTGATCAGCAAGGGTGCAGAAACGATCAGGATAAAGAGCAGTCCTGAGATCAGCAGCGCTTTGAAAAGCCTTCGGGACGAATTGGTCCTCAATTCATAACCACCATATTCCCGGTACTTTGGATCGAAGACCAGGTCACACCATTCGCGCGAAAAGAGATTGTTATTGGAGGCCATTCTGGTTCTTCTTTTCAGCGTTCATTTTTTCAATTAAATCCAGATCAAAAGGTGCAATCTCATCGATGGCATAACGGTCGATGTTGCAGATAGCCATTTCGTCGAGGGCATCGATCAGGTTTCTGTAAACAGAATCGTCGGTTGCCTTGATCAGGACGATGGGGGCATTTTTATCCTTTTTGATGGCAGTCAATCTTTTATCAAACTCCTCATCAGAAAACTTTTTCTTCTCTTTTTCTATCCGCAGGTCCCGAATTTTGGACATTACCTCATTATTCCGCTTCACGAGAAAAGAGCGCAATCCTGTTGGTGAAAAATTTGTTCTTACCAATACCGGATCAACCTCATTCTCCCGGGTGCCTTCGTAATAGTAGACGGCATTGTTCTTTCCCAAAAGGATGGTAATTGCCCTGGATGCTTTGATGGTTGTCTGTTCGTTTTTGTCTGTTTTCTCCTTCGAGGGAAGGGCAATCTCCATGGTCTGGGGCTTGTTCAGGGTCGTGGCCAGCATAAAAAAGGTGATAAGCAGAAAACCAAGGTCTACCATTGGCGTAAAATCTACCCGGGTGGAGAGTTTTTTGGTTCTTCGCCTCTTGGGACCTTTTCTGTGGTTTTGAGCAATTTCGGCCATGCAGGTTATTGTTTATTATCCAGATCAGCTGATGTTTCAAGGGTTGTAATCAGGTTGTACCTGTTTTCGCTTAAGCCTTGAAGTGTAGCCATCAGTTTTCTGATTGTGGGGTAGGGGGTAGCCTGATCGGCTTTGATGGCAATACGGTACTCCTTGCTGATGCTTCGGGTTATACTAACCCAATTTTTCAACTGATTGTCGAGCGAATCGCAAGGAATTCCGGGTGCATAGACAGGTGTATCGCGCTCCTCCGGCTTTAAGGCAAGAAAGGATTTCATCTGACTTATTGGTACACCAAAACTGTTCACCAGACTGAACTCTTTAAGTTCGTTCTGATTGAAATTGATGTTGTAAAGTGCACCCATTTTTTCAAGCAGGGCCATTCTGTTTTCCTGGCCATCAATGCCAAAAAAAAGTTTTCCATTGGCATCCACCAAAACGAGCATGATGTTGCGTTCCGGGATCTTAATCTCAGAGATTGAGGAGGGTGCATTGATAACAGCAGCTTCCTTGTTGGTGAAATTGGAGGTAAGCATGAAGAAGGTTAGCAGCAAAAATGCCACATCGCACATGGCGGTCATGTCGACAACTGCACTTTTGCGGGGTATCTTTACTTTTGGCATAATAAAGTTGAGCGCTTAACTATTTTAGTGTTTTGCGGCAAATGTTTGGGCGATACTGTATCCTGCCTCATCGATGGCGTAGGTGAGTTTGTCTATTTTTGTGGTAAAATAACCATATGCGACCATTGCGATAGCAGCCGAACCAATGCCAAAGGCCGTATTGACCAGCGCCTCAGAGATACCTGTCGCCAATGCTACAGAATCGGGCGCCCCAGCGTTGGCCATGGCCGCGAAGGAGCGGATCATTCCCAGGACGGTACCCAAAAGTCCCAGAAGTGTTGCCAATGATGTAATGGTGGCTAGGGCCGGCAAATGCTCCTCCAGGCTTGGCAACTCAAGCGAAGTGGCCTCTTCGATATTTTTCTGGATGTCGAGTATTTTCTGCTCTTTGGTCATGATCTTGTCCTTTTCCATCAGCTCATATTTGTCAAGGGTCGATTTCGCGACACTGGCCACCGAACCCTGCACCCTGTCACACTCTGCTTTTGCTCCCTGAATATCGTCCTGGGCAAGATAAACTTTCAGTTTGGCCACAAGTTTAACCGGCGGAAGATTTCCATAGGCTTTTTTGATGGTATAATATCTTTCAAGTGAGAAGGTTAATGCAATGATAAGCAAAGTCATCAAAAGAGGAACAATGTAACCTCCCCTGTAGATGATCCCCAGATAATTTCCCTGTAAAGGAGAGTTGGCAGAGCTGTTCCCCTGAAAATTGGAGGAAGCGCCCATGACAAAAAAGTAGACAAGTACCGAAATCACAAAAGCTATTGGGAAAACCAATGCGGAGAATTTATCTTGAAATTTCGAAAATACTGTTTGCGTATCCATAGATCAAAAAGAGTAAAGTTGATACAAATAAGTTAAAATTTAGAGGTCGTAATCTCGGGGTTTTCTTTTGATTTACCTGACATCAGTCGACAAATTTAGCAATCTTTGTCAGTTTAGAGGAGGGTAGAATCACAATAATTGTTAAACGGACTGATCAATACAACAACTTATTTTCAATATGTAGGTCAATCTCCAGAAGGGTATCATGTGCTCGCTTTATCCTATAATTTGCGAGTTCAATTCTGTCCCGATAGTTCATAGAATCACCCCTTCTCTGAGCACATTTTCGTAAAATGGGGTAATCTTGTGCCGCTTTTCCCAATCGGGCTTTGAAATAACGAGCGGGCTTATTACTTGTCCAGTCTCAAATTCAATGTCGTACAATGGATATTTGACATTTTTTTCATCATCTCTTGTTACTTTATCCTTGTTCAAAAGAATAAGGATATCCATATCAGAATCCGGATGATTATCTCCCCGGGCGAAAGAACCGTATAAAATAACCGTTGCATCCGGCATAGTAGCTCTCACCGAATCCTTAATCATTGATACTATGTTCTTGTTTTCAATCATATATCAAAAATAGGAAATTTTTATCAATTTTCAATTCAAAAATGATTGTATGCAGCACTCCTTACTGAATAACTCCCAATGATATATTTTTTAAAGATATAAATCCCGTTGCCCATCGATAATGGACCTGTAATCCTGCCTGAACCTGGCCAACAGGTGGGGCTTTTGCCGGAAATAATCAGAATTTTCTATTTCTTCAAGCTCTTTTTGGATCAGCTCTTCACCGATCGTTTTTGTTGCCGGGGAGGCATAATCGTTGAGGTATTCCCGGTAGGTTAGCACCGCATTAAGTTTGCAGAATTTGCTCTCTTCACAGTGGCTCAGCATCCCCATGATGGTTTCACCTGTCCGGCCGCAGCGATATCCTGCCGTGCAGAAGGAGGAGATATATCCCAGTTTTCCCACCTCCTGAATCACCGCGTCCAGGTCGCGCGGATCGCCGATGGTAAACTGTTTGCTCTCTTCGTTGAAATCTTTTTGCTGGTCGCTGTAGGCCCCGATTCCGATCCGTGTAGAGGCATCTGTCTGGGTACAACCAAGCTGCAACACCTCCCGTTTGATGGCTGCTTTTTCCCTGGCAGTCACAATCATTCCGGCTGTAGGAACGGAAAGCCGCAGAACAGCGACCAATTTCTTGAAATGATCATCCGACACCATGTATTCAGAGTTGTTGCTTAACCATGATCCCAGGGCAGGCGTCATTCGCGGGAAGGAGATGGTATGCGGTCCGATGCCGAATTGACGCTCCAGATCAAGGGCATGGTGCAGCAGCCCCATCACCTCAAATTTCCAGTTGTACAATCCAAATAGCGCTCCAATGGCAACGTCGTCCACTCCGGCTTCAATGGCGCGGTGCAGGGCATAGAGCCTCCAGCGGTAGTGCCCTTTCAATGTGTGGGATGGATGAACATTCGCAAATGTTTCGCGGTGATAGGTCTCCTGGAAGACCTGGTAGGTCCCGATGCCGGCCTCTTTCAGTTTTCTGAGTTTGGCCATCTCCATAGGTGCAGCATTGATATTGACCCTGCGGATGTTGGTTGCCTGGCCGGATTTCGGGGCTATATCGGTAACCGAATAGACGGCCTTAATGCAATCGATCATGTAGTCCACATCCGTGGAAGGATGTTCCCCAAAGACAAGTATCAAGCGTTTATGCCCTTCCTTCAAAACGGATGTCGTTTCCCGTTTGACCTCTTCCATGGTAAGAATCCGTCTTACTTCGAGGTTGTTCGCTTCGCGGAACCCACAGTAGGCACAGTTGTTGACACAATGGTTGGCGCAGTAAAGCGGGGCGAAAAAGACAATCCGGTTGTCGTACACCTTCTTTTTTACAGCAATGGCAGTTTGGTTGATCTCCTGCCAGAGTTCAGGATCTTTGACTTGCAGGAGAGCAGCCGTTTCATCAGGTGCCAACGTCTTTATGGAGAGTGATTTTTGCAAAATATCCCTGATGAAATGCGGATCAGGATTTGATTGACGCGTGAGTGCAGAAAATATTGACTCATTGTCGATGTAATCTTTGCCGTCAATCAGGTACTTATCAATCTCAGCATTGTGAATAATCCCCTTTTTCCACTCTTTTGTTCCGGTAACTCCCATGATGTAATTTTGAACTGCAAATATACTCCAAAAAGAGTTTGCGGGCTAAGTTCTTTCCCTAATTTGATAGGATGTATGCAAAAGTTTGTGCGATAATTCCCCCAGGGGTTTACCCAAAAAATCGTTGTAGATTTTGATTACTTCAGGATTTTCGTGCGACTTTCTGATCGGTTTTCCAAGGTCTTCAGCGTATATGGCTGCTGCCCGCTTTTTCCTGATTCCGAAGTTGGTGGGGATGGGTTGACCTCCGCCCCCAAGACATCCTCCCGGACAGGCCATTACCTCCAGAAAATGAAAATCAGCAGTTCCCGCCTTGATCTGGTCCATCGCCTTCTTGGCATTCGTTAGTCCGTGGGCTACTGCATATTTTAGCTCAACTCCTTCCAGAAACTTCCACTCTTCCAACGTGTCTGTGATAATCACGCTGCTCATCCTGACGCCATCCATTCCCCGGATCGGAAGCACTGCCAGGTTTTTGAAAGGAATTTCCCTACCGGTGATGAGCTCATAGGTGGTTCGCAAAGCTGCTTCCATCACGCCTCCTGTGACCCCGAAAATGACAGCTGCCCCGGTAGATTCGCCCATCAGGCGGTCGAACTCCATCTCTTCCAGCTGCACGAAATTAATTCCTGCCTGTTTGATCATGATAGCCAACTCCCTTGTTGTCAATACATAATCTACATCCCGATAGCCGCTACCATACATTTCTGGCCTGGCTGCCTCGAATTTCTTGGCAGTACAGGGCATAACGGATACAGAGACAATTTTTTTAGGATCAATATTTCTTGCTTTGGCATAGTATGTTTTCAGCAAAGCCCCAAACATCTGCTGAGGTGATTTGCAGGTTGACAGGTTGGACAGGTATTCGGGATACATGTGTTCGATGTATTTGATCCATCCGGGAGAACAGGAGGTGGCCATCGGCAGCGCAACATCCGTCCGCTTGTCGACCAGCACTTTTTTAAGCCTTCCCAATAGTTCAGATCCCTCTTCCATAATGGTTAAATCTGCCGTAAAGTCGGTGTCGAGTACCGCATCGAATCCAAGTCTCTTCAGGGAGGTGACCATTTTCCCCGTCACCCGGGTTCCCACCGGATAACCCAGCTCTTCCCCCAAACCAATCCTTACTGCGGGCGCCGTCTGGACAACCACATGCAAGTCCGGATTGGATATGGCATCCCATACCTCCTCTATGTAGTTCTTTTCAACCAGCGCCCCTGTCGGACAGCGGTTGACACACTGTCCGCAGTTGGTGCAGACTACATCGTTCATCGATTTCTCATAAAAGGTAGAAATCTTCATCTCATGGCCTTTATAGGCAACCGAAAGGGCATTGACACCCTGAAGCTCTTCACAGGTTCTCACGCAACGCTGACAGCGGATACATTTGCTGTCGTCCTTGACGATACTTGGTGAGACATTGTCGATGGTGCGTTTTTTTTCCTTGTATAGTTCTATGAAATCCTGGGTCATAATTTTGTACTCGGACGCTAGATTTTGCAACTCACATTTTCCGTTTTTGTAACACTTGGTACAATCAGCGTTATGTTCTGAGAGCAGAAGTTCAATGATATGCTTCCGGCAATTCCTGACTTTCAGGCTGTTGGTCAGGATGTCCATTCCCTCTTCACAAGGTGTGGCACAGGCTGCCGCCAGCCGCTTCTGCCCGGAAATCTCCACAAGGCACACCCTGCAATTACCAGCAACACAAATGTCCTGGTGGTAGCATAGCGTAGGAATGACCACATTGATTTTTTTGGCGGCATCCAGAATGACCGTATCCTCCGGGACATCGACAGGGATTCCGTTGATCGTGATATGGATGGTATCAGACATAATTTTGGATTTTAGATTGCGTTCATTTTCTGTTTTTATCTTTATTCCCTGGATTCCGTTTCACTTCATCCAGGGCTACAATACTGGTCGTCCCCGACGGGACTACATCACTCAGAAGACCTACTTTTTTTATTTCCACATTTCCACATTTTCCAATTTTCACATCATCACATCAATTCATCATCACATCAATTCATCATCACATCAATAAATCATCTCTTCCCGAAAGTTTTCCACGATGGAGGCAAAGGAGTTGGCAACTGATTGTCCAAGGCCGCATTTGGCGGTATACTGCATCGTTTCGCTCAGTTTGAGCAGTTTATCGAGGTAGGGGGCTGGCCGTTCCCCTTTTTTGACAGCTTTGATGCCGGCAAGGAGCTGCTGGCAGCCAATCCGGCAAGGAGTACACTGCCCGCACGACTCTTCCCTGAAAAATTCAAGGTAGTTATCCAGCAGGTTGTACATCGAGCGGGAGCTATTGAAGATCATCATCGATCCGCCGGTAGGCAGCGAAATTCCAACCAGTTTTCCCTGATAGCCGATGGCCGTTTCATGGAATTTCTTCCTGGGTACCAGAAAACCTGAGGCTCCTCCCACCTGAACCGCTTTCGTATCTCCGTCACCGAATTCGTCAACGAAATCCTGCAAACTCATGCCGAGTTCCAGCTCATAAATGCCCGGCTTTGGTGTATCGCCCGAAATGGAGAAGAGTTTGGAACCCCTGGAATATTGAACGCCAAGGTCGTAGAATTTTTTTGCGCCGTATTTGAAGATGGTGTAGGTATGGGCCAGTGTTTCGACATTGTTGATGACGGTCGGTTTTTTCCTGAATCCACTGATGGAAGGGTAGGGAGGTTTGTTCCTTGGCTCGCCCCTCTTCCCTTCGAGCGATTCGAACAGGGCCGTCTCTTCCCCGCAAATGTAGGCGCCGCTTCCCATGAAAATCCTGACAGTGAAGTCGAGGTTTATTTTGTTGCAAAAGTAACTGAACTCATTGATGGCATCCTTGAGTGGTTTTTCCAGAAACTTGTATTCACCCCGCAGGTAGATGATGCCATTTTTCGCTCCCACAATGTAACCGCAAACAGCCATGGCCGTGAGCACTTTGTAGGGTACGCGCGTAAGGATTTCCCGGTCCTTGAAGGTTCCCGGTTCACCTTCATCGGCATTGCAGATCACATATTTCTCATCATCGCTGGCTTCTGAAGTCAGTTTCCATTTCAGGCCGGTAGGGAAACCAGCACCCCCGCGTCCTTTCAATTCAGAACTAATCAATTCGTTGATCAGCTCCTGTTTGGGCTTGTGTATTGATTTCTGCAGGATTTTTTCCCAGTCGGTATCCTGGACAAAAATGAAATCGACCCTTTTCAACAGAAGATGTTGCTCTATCATAACTTGGGGCTTTTAAGTATTGTGAAGCAATAAAACTGTATTTGCATTTTCGATTTTCGGTCCTGATTAAAAACCAAGATATCTTTCATCAGCACATTAACGCATCATCACATCAACACATCATATCTCTTTTTTCATGTACTCACCCAGGATTTCGCGCACCTTTTCGGGTGTGAGTTCTGTGTAGACTTCGTGATTGATAACCATTGCCGGCGCCTTGTGGCACCATCCCAGACAGTTTGTCTCCACCAGGCTGAACCTTCCATCCTGGGTCGTCTGACCAATTTCTATTTTCAGCATCTCTTTGATGGCCAGTAAGATCTGGTTTTTCCCTTTCATGGAACAGGAGATGGTCTTACAGATGCGGATAATAAATTTCCCCATTTTCCGGTGCTCCAGAAATGAGTAAAAGGTTGCCGTTCCATATACTTCGGAAGCCGGGAGATCCAGTTCTTTTGAGATTTCTACCATCGATTTTTGGGAGAGATAGTTGTCGTATTCAACAACTCCCTGCAGAATGGGCAGCAGGCTCTCCCTGGTCCGGCCGTGGAGTTCGGCCAGCGCAACAATTCGTTTGTGAAGTGAATCCATTTCGGTAAAATTTAGAGGTTCAAAAATACCGGATTCGGTTCGACTAAAGTAAATTATTCATTCACAGCATACAAATAATATGACATGTTTTATATCATCTTTTTTAACAAATGGTACAAAATTTTGAAAAGGAGTAAATAAATTGAGAAATTACTTGTTTCTTACCTTCTCAGGCTCATCTAGTGACTTGAAAATGATTTGCTGCACAACGAATTGTGTGGGGACTACCAATGACAGATTTTTTAAACTGTCATAAAGGCATTGTGCAATGTTGAAGATTATGAATATTTGAATAGTCGGCCTGCTGTGTATTTAGCTGTATATCAGCGGATTGCTTCGTCGTTCCTCCTACCAATGACAGAATATTATATTTTATTGATTATCAGCAGATTGCTTCGTCGTTCCTCCTACCAATGACAGATTTATGCAACTTGCACATTATCAGGTATTTTAACATCTAGTTCTTTTGCTAATTTATTAAATATTTTCATCTTGTTTGCTAAGAGTTGTTCA
>JALNYZ010000087.1 GCA_023229575.1 Prolixibacteraceae bacterium | reverse complement strand
GATAAAAGCGAATATAGAACTGTGCCACATTCCGGTTATTTTCCTTACGGCCAGAAATGACCTTGAAAGTAAGATACAGGGACTTAGGGCCGGAGCTGAATCCTATGTTGAGAAGCCATTTTCGTTTAATTATCTGAAAACGCAGATATTAACTTTATTGGATAATAGGCGTAAAGAACGTGAAGCTTTCTCGAAGCGTCCGTTTTTTCCAGTGCATAATATGCACATGAGTAAGGCGGACGAAGAGTTTATGGATAAGATAATAGGTATCATTCACGAGAACATCACTGATGTTAATTTTAATGTGGAACGTTTAGCAGAGATTCTTTGCATGAGCCGATCAAGTTTACTAAGAAAAATAAAAGGCCTTTCAGATCTTTCACCTGTTGATTTAATTCGGTTGATTCGTTTAAAAACGGCTGCCGAATTGATTCAGGAAGGTAAGTGCAGGATAAATGAAATCTGCGATATGGTGGGTATTGGTTCTCCTTCCTACTTTAGCAAACTCTTTCAAAAGCAATTTGGAATGACTCCCAAAGAGTTTGAAAAACAAAACCAATTTTCTAAAGAATAATTCACTGAAACAAATGATGCAAAACCTGTAATATTTGCGGATTCAAACTGTAAATCCAATGTTTTGAATCAATAGTTTCATTTTATGCCTTATTCTTTTGCTGGTTTCATTACAGGCTGTCTCTACTTTTGAGCCCCGTTCAAATGGTGATAAATCATCTTTTGAACGGGGCTCAAAAGTAGAAACAATAGTAAGCCTTTAAATAATATGAAATCGTATTTGTTAGTCTTTAAATCATCTTTTTTACCTGCGTTGCTTTTATTGGCAGCAGGAAACATCGTACAAAGTTGTTCAATGACAGACAGTCTGACTCAGGGAAATTGGACTGTGCATTTTGACGCTAAAACAAAGAGTGTTGATATTGAAAATAAATCAAAGCTGATTTATGACAATGTATATGCATCGTATAAATTGTCGAACAAACTAATCACAAGTCGTGATTACCCAAACAAACAGATTAGCCACAAAGCAATTAGAGACGGATTTGGTAAAGGGTCAGTTCTGGAAGTAACTTATACAAGTGATGAGTTACCAACCCTTAAACAATCTTTCTACTTGTATCCCAACAAGGATTATGTGTTGACCGATTTTACATTGGAAAGCAACTCTTTTGTGGAATCAAATTACATGGCTCCTGCCAATGTTGATGAAATGCCGAAAGTGCTAAGTCCCGGTGATAATAGGGCGCTTTTTATCCCTTTCGACAATGATAAGTGGATCAGATACCAGTCTTATCCGCTTTCTATTGATAGTCTGACTAGTTATGAGGTTACTTCTATATTTAATAATAATAATCGAAATTCGTTAGTTATTGGTTCAATTGAACATGATAATTGGAAGACTGCTGTAACAATGTATAAAGGGGATGCTGACAATATCCGTTCATTTGTATGTTTTGGTGGCGTATCCGACGAGCTTACCCGAGACTCAAAACCTCATGGTGCTTTAAAGGGAAATAAAATAAAGTCTCCTAAAATTCTGCTTGGATTTTTTGAGGATTGGACCAATGGTATGGATGAGTATGCAAAGGCAAATGCAATTATTGCTCCACCAAAAACATGGAATAAGGCTATTCCATTCGGATGGAATAGCTGGGGAGTACTTCAGTTTAACCTGACTTATAGAAAAGCTCTTGAAGTTTCAGATTATTTTGCAAATAACTTACAAAACAATCATTTTATGAATCCGGATAATACAGTTGTTATTGGTCTGGATTCGGGGTGGAATAATTTTACGGAAGAAGAACTTACTTCTTTTGTAAATAGATGTAAGGCGAATGGTCAATTGGCAGGTGTCTACTGGACTCCTTTCACGGACTGGGGTAGAAATCCTGAACGTATAATTGATGATGCTCCTGATTATAAATATAAAGATGTGTATCTGTATGCCAACGGAAAACCACAGGAGCTGGATGGTGCCTATGCTATTGACCCGACTCATCCGGCTATTGAACAAATGATGAAGAAAACGTCTGCTCTGTTTCACCGTGCCGGTTTTGAATATGTAAAGGTAGATTTTATGACTCACGGATCAATGGAAGCCGATAAATGGCATAATACAAATGTACAAACTGGTATTCAAGCTTATAATTACGGCATGCAGTTGTTGAATAAATATTTTGGTGATATGTACATTAATTTGTCCATTTCACCTGTCTTCCCCGCTCAGTATGCACAATCCAGAAGAATTGCCTGCGATGCATGGAACAAAATAAAAGATACAGAGTACACTTTGAATGCGTTGTCGTATGGCTGGTGGCAGGAGAAAGTCTATCAGTTTAATGATGCAGATCATATTGTGTTAAGGGAAGCTACTGAGGGAGAGAACAGAGCTCGTGTTACATCGGGTGTTATTACAGGAATTTATATAACTGGCGACGATTTTAGTGCTGATGGTTCTGCAGAGGGAAAAGCTAAAGCATCACAATTCCTTACAAATTCTGATGTGAATGCGGTCGCAACTGGTGTTGCGTTCCATCCAGTGGAAGGAAATGGAGAGAAATCTGAAAATCAGTTTGTCCGTATCGAAGAAGATGGAACCTGTTATTACGCTGTATTTAATTATAATGAAGAACCTTTAGATGTCATAGTCCCTTTGAATAGACTGGGATTGGATAAAAGTAAGAAATATTGGATTAAGGACCTATGGAATGGGATAGAATCCGGTATTAATGGGAACCTTGATGTTAACGTCCCCGCCAAAGATGTATCATTTTTCAAGATATCTGTAAAGTGAACATATAAGATTTTAAAATAGAAATAAATATTTATCTAGTTAAATTAATAAGTTATGAAGAAAATCAGGATTTTCAGTTTTATTTTGTTTCTGTTTTGTTGCTGCAGCTTGTTTGCACAAAACATAACGGTCAGTGGAACCGTGAGCGATAGAAGCACTGCAGAGACACTTCCCGGAGGTAGTGTTATTGTTAAAGGAACTACACACGGTACAGTAACAGATATGGATGGTAAGTATTCACTGGAGGTTTCTCCGAGTGCCATTCTTGTATTTAGTTATGTGGGCTATGATGTCTTAGAAGTGAAAGTAGGCAACCAGAAGGTTGTCAATGCCGCACTTACAAGTGATTCGAAAGCATTAGATGAAGTTGTCGTAGTTGGTGCTTCATTTAAGAAGAGTGATCTGACAGGAGCAGTAGGTCATGTAAATGCTAAAGTGCTGGAAGAAAAACCGGTTGTAAGCATTAATCAAGCCCTTCAAGGGCGTGTAGCTGGAGTATTTGTTTCCAATTCTGCAAAACCAGGTGATGATTCTTCTATCAAAATTCGTGGTGTAAACACGATTAATG
Organism: Prolixibacteraceae bacterium; assembly: GCA_023229575.1. Classification (GTDB taxonomy): domain Bacteria; phylum Bacteroidota; class Bacteroidia; order Bacteroidales; family Prolixibacteraceae; genus CAINVV01. Next base: position 1,358 of record JALNYZ010000087.1, on the reverse strand, counting down.
GCTCTACTGATCCTATTTATGTTGTAGATGGATTGGTAATGGATAATTTTGGTGGAGGTTTCAATTCCATTAGCTTGAACGACGTTGCTTCGATTGAAGTATTGAAAGATGTTTCCGCTACTGCATTGTATGGTTCACGCGCGTCCAATGGTGTTGTGCTAGTTACTACCAAAAAAGGAAAGAGCGGAGAGGGTAAGGTCAGTTATGACGGATGGTTTGGATTTCAGTCTTTTGCCAAAGTTCCTAAAACTATGGATACCAAGCAATTATTTGAATTAAGAAAAGATGCCGCAATTAATGGATTCTCTGCTCGTCATCCAAATGCCAGTGATGCCGATTTACAAACATTTATCAACGATCGCGTAGAAACACCTTATAATCCTAATGGTGGAGGAGGGTTTGTTTTTGCACAGTATGAATTGGATGCTTATGCAAACAACAATAACTATAATTGGCTGGATGAAGTAACACAGACAGGAAGCCAGCAAAACCATTCCTTGAGCTTTACAGGAGGAGACGACAAAAGTTCTTACTATCTGAGTTTAGGTTATGCGAATCAACAGGGTATGGTAAAGAACTTGAGTGATACAAAATATACTGGTCGTATTAATGCAGAACGATATATTAAGCCTTGGTTGAAAATAGGGACAAATACTTCGTTTACACGTACTGAATCTGAAATTGCTAACAATGATGGTGTATTTGATAAAGCACGTGGTGCAAACCCAATGTTGGCAATTGATCCGGAAGTTCAGGTATTGAACTATGGAGGTCTTTATGATCAAAATTATTTTAATCCGCTTCGTACACTTAAAATAGATAATGACCGGAACCGTGAGCGTCTGATAAGTGCGAATTTTTTGAATATTAATCCGTTAGTAGGTCTCAATTTCCGCACCTCTTTTTCTGTTGATGTTTGGAATGAGTCAAGGTTTAGATACACTCCAAACAATATTCAGGAAGCAATCCGGTACGGACATGGAGGAGAGGCGGTGCATGATCGAGACCATTTGATTAACTGGCAGTGGGACAACACAATCACCTATGATAAAACATTTGGAAAACATAAAATTAATGCCTTAATAGGGACCAGTCTTACCAGAACAGACCGCGATTATACGAATGCATCGGGTACAGGTTTTGGAACAAACGAATTTTCTTATTATAACTTAGGTGCTTCTTATAAAACAGAATTAAGGGGTATTGGATCTGATTTTACAACAGCAACTCTTCAGTCTTATATTATACGGGCTAATTACAACTATGCAAATAAGTATTACCTGACTGCGACAGCTCGTTATGATGGTTCTTCTAAATTCGCCAAAGATAATCAATGGGGTATTTTCCCTTCAGTATCC
>JALNYZ010000086.1 GCA_023229575.1 Prolixibacteraceae bacterium | reverse complement strand
AATAAAAACAAAGGGTGTCCAAAAAAATGGACATCCTTTGTTTTTGTTTTTCAGAAAGATAGATTAATTTTTTGGATTGCCTCGTCCGATTTCGTAATCTGCTCGACCGATAACTCTATTTTTTCAGCAAATGGACGTGTACGGTAGGTACAATTATTCATTTGGCACGTAGGGCAGTGATATTCATAACATGGATCCGAATGAATGGACAGCTGTACCTTGGTTGTAAACTCACAACCGAAGGCACTCTCCAAATCTTCGCAAGCCTTGTGGCTTTCTCTAATATTATAATACCAGGGCAGAGTAAGATCACAATCGATATGATACGTACTTCCGTATTTTACTACTTTAAGGTTATGCACATCTACCCAATGCGTTTTGCGGTTCCTGCGAATTAAATCAGATATCACCGAAAGAATTTCAGAATCTGCCTTATCCATAAGATTATCAATTGTTTTTCGCAGGATGCTAACTCCCGTAATTACAATAATACCTCCAAAGGAAATTGCCAACAAACTATCAATCCACCCTATTTTAGTTATATAAAGCAATATCAGACCCAAAACCAGACCAATAGAAGAATAGGTGTCGGATTGTAAATGTTTTCCTCCGGCAACTAAAGCAATCGAATTATGTTTTTTCCCTACGCGGATACTGTACCAGCCCAACAGGTAGTTTACTAATCCGGCAGCCGCTACAAGAGTAATACCAAGATCGAGTTGCTGAATCTCTGCAGGTATAAATATTCGCTTGATACCTTCATAAATAATAATTCCACCAGCAACCATAATCAGAATTCCTTCAATCGAAGCCGAAATCAGTTCTACTTTACCATGTCCAAACGGATGGCGTTCATCTTTAGGTTTACTGGCAAAAAAGAGGCTATAAAGGCTCACAAATCCGGCAATAACATTGACGATACTTTCCAAAGCATCGGTTAGAATTCCAACGGAATTTGTAAGGAAAAATGCTAAAAACTTCGCAACTAAGAGTAAAACAGAAATGGCAACTATTTTTCGTTGCACATTAACTTTATAGATGTCTATATTCATAAGGTTGTTATTTTCTGCCATTCAATACAGTTTCCAGTAAATCTGTAATTACTTTGATTGCTCCATTAATGCCATATTCACTGATATAGTTTGTCAACTTGGCTATCAAAGGGAAAAACAAAACAATCAATCCAATAATTAACAAAATGAAAACTACAACGACTGCAAAGCAAAGAAATCTCAATTTTGGATTATTCTGAATTTTGTTGATCAGACTTAACCATTGATAGTTTTGTGCTCCTAACCAACCTAATTGACCATTTTGCTCTGAATTATAATTGTCATGCTTATCATGTTTATAATGGGGAGAATTGTCATGATGCTTATAGTCATGATGAAATTCATTAAAACTCATATATGTTTAATTTAAAATAAATGATGGATATGAATAAAGGAAATAGCATAAGACAAAAATCGGAAAGTCGAAATTTGCTTTATTTTATTGAAAAAGTAAATAGAAATTAGATGAGTTTAGGTGGTTGCCAAACAGATATTTTATATTGGCTGGGGGGATACAACTCAATCGAATAGAGATGTACCATATCTCCAAGGTTTTTGTTATCGGCTACATCTACAATGTGGATAAAGTCATCAAAATGCAGGTGACCATGATTCCCAACTGAATGTGAATTTCCGTACGTATCATGATATTCTGTCAGGTCTGTAAGCTCGAGAGAATCATGGGCAATACTAAATGTTATTATTCCAAAACAGCAGATCACTGTAATGAACAATGTAAATTGTATACCTATTTTTTTCAGATTCTTCATTCAGGGGCAAAAGTAATATTTTTAACAACAGAAATATCACTCATTAGATAAAAAGTGTATTTTTGTAAAATAACAGCAGGTTTTACTCGTAGATAAGACCTAAGACTCAAACTATAAACCAATGAAAATTGAACATATTGCCATATGGACAGACAGGCTTGAAGAGATGAGAGCCTTCTATGTAAAGTACTTTCACGGAATCAGCAACGAAAAATATGTGAATCCGGTTAAAGGATTTGAATCCTATTTTGTCCGATTCGAAGGAGGTGATACATCGCTGGAGATTATGCGCAGCAGTCATATAAAAAACACGGCACAGACTGAACATCTCGGTTTGTGTCATTTTGCTTTTGCTTTGGAAAATAAGGAAAAAGTCAACGCTTTCACCGAACAAATGAGAGCGGATGGTTATCATGTCTTGGGCGAGCCTCGCATTACAGGCGATGGCTTTTTCGAAAGCGTGATTGCCGATCCCGACGGTAACCGGGTAGAATTAGTGGCAGAAAATATTTAATCTGTTTTATACACGACTACATTGTTAAATGTTAAGCTTACAACGGGATAAGAATATGTATCGAAAAACAGAGGCTTGTTGTATTCAAACTGGAATAATTTTCCTATGTATCTAGAGTTATAATGATTAATATTGATCATCTCATATTTTCGGCTTACGTAATAAGAACAACTGTCGCCTTCGAAACGAAGTACAACTTTATTGCCTTCGCCCATTTTTATTTCAGATAGAACACCTTCTGCCTTATCCCTTTCAACAAAAGAGGCAAGGATTGTCCCAGATGCCAGAATAACAAAGGCCGTAACTAAAAACAGTTGATGCGTTTTCATAAATAAATATCATTAAATATTATTGTTGTCAGGTAAAATCAGTTGTTTAATTTTTGTTTCTTATTTCAAAGACTTTCATCTCTGTTTTTCTTGATTTCTCAAAAGTAAGCCCCCTCCCAATTTAGAAAGAGTAGATTAGCGATTTTTTTTCGTTAACAAATTTACGAAGAAAAAGACCCGATAATGTGTCGTTATTACAAATTCAATGTCTCATTTTTACAATTAATCACACAAAATCGGGATTTCAACGCTCCGTTTTTACAATTTCGTTCTGGTTTTACAATTGAAGTTGTCTTATGTTTAGGTTCAGTTTTATTTTTCGGTAAATCTCATTTAAAAGTAACTTTTCTGATCGTCAAGCATATCCCGCGGCAAGAATCTAATCGTCAATTTCAGTTAAAATTAGTAGTTTTGAAGTTGGGTTGTTATACCTTTTTATAACACAGACCTAACATCTCGGTTTGTGTTATTTTGCTTTTGCTTTCGAAAATAAAGAAAAAGTCAACGCTTTCACCGAACAAATGAGAGCAGATGGTTATCATGCTTTGGGCGAGCCACGCATTACCTGTGATGGTTTTTTCGAAAGCGTAATCGCCGATCCCGATGGCAACCGGGTAGAATTAGTGGCAGAAAATATTTAATCTGCTTTATACACGACTACATTGTTAAATGTTAAGCTTACAACGGGATAAGAATCTGTGTCGAAAAAAAGAGGCTTATTGTATTCAAACTGGAATAATTTCCCTATGTATTTGGAGTTATAATGACTAATATTGATCAGGTCATATTTTCTACTTACGTAATAAGAACAACTGTCGCCTTCGAAACGAAGCTCAATTTTGTTGTCTTCTCCTATTTTTATTTCAGATAGAACACCTTCTGCCTTATCCCTTTCAACAAAAGAGGCAAGTATCGTCCCAGATGCTAGAATAACAAAGGCTGTAACCAAAAACAGTTGATTTCTTTTCATATATAAATATATAATAAATTCATTGGTGCTTATTAGTTTATTGTATTCAAGGTATAAAAATAATGAATTTTGGTTTAAATTGCAATTAAAGTGTCTTTTATTTACTGTTTTATGCTTAAAAGCATGAATCTAACGTTAATTAATCTTTATTACAAATATCTTTCGAAAAAATAATCGGCACCCGAATCCGTTTTTTTCTTCAAAATATTTTTAAAATAAAACCCAAAATCAACTAAATTGAGATAATTTAAAGCTCATAAACGAATTTCATGCACCAGTTCGATAAATGTGTAAAGAGTCACGTAAATTGTAAAGCCATTGTTTAATAGTTTTAATTGTTAGTAAATAAATTGTTTGCCGATTAACACCCAAAAGGGTGCAACAGATTGTTTCCATACCTGGCGAACCCTGAAATTGCAAGGTTAATTTCCTATCCTAAATAAGCTTATTTGCGTTTAAAAATAAGCTTATCTCAACACTCAAATAAACTTATCTGAGCCTTAGAATCAATTGATTTCAAGACAGGAGAAGCTATCGCAGACCTAACCCCTTACAATTTTGACCTGTTTATAACTAATTGCTGATCATAGAGTACTTTTTAATGATTTATAGCCTCACCATGGCGTAAATATTAATATTTACGTCCAAACGGTATGTCCTTACGTGCATCTGCAAACTGCTAAATAAAAATTTTAATTTGCATATTATACAAAATGAATGGAATTTCGTCGATAAACACACCGTAATAAATGTGTATGAGTCTGTAATAAAGAAGATTAATGAATTATTATGATGATTAAAGAATTAAGAAAACCGTCAAAAAAGTATAACTTGCTTTTCCATCAATATGTTGTAATATTGCAACAGAAAGCAATTTTAAGCAAAACACGAAACAAATCACCTCCGCTTGCGGATGCGATTTAACCAAAGCCTGTCCGGATGGCAAAAACAAATCCGGAACGACAATAGCGATTGTCTGGAGCGTGCCCGGTAGTGGAAAAGTCTTTGAATTCCGTTTTTTTTTAAAGAGTATTAGAATTGGCATAATATATTTAAGAAGAAGGGGACATCCTTGGGGACATTTTTTCGCTGAAAGCCGCTTCATTGCAAGGAAAA
>JALNYZ010000085.1:4427-4762 GCA_023229575.1 Prolixibacteraceae bacterium | reverse complement strand
AAGGAATGGATAGAAACTTCGGCCGAAAATAAACGTATTTTTTTGAAGGAACATAAGTTGTTTAATGCCATTTTGTTGCAAGACAAGAGGCGGATTGCATCTAAACCTCAACATAACATTCTGAAAACAATCCTGAAATCGGAGTGGTTAAGAGTGGCAGCCATCGTGTTGATTACTCTCTCGCTTAATTATATTTACCGGCAATACTTAGGAGATAGTAAGGAATTGGCCATGAGTATTGTGTCTGTTCCTGCTGGTCAGCGTACCAACGTAACCTTGCCAGACGGAACAAACGTATGGTTAAATGCCCGGACAACTATCCGTTACCCTGAAAA
>JALNYZ010000085.1:0-4417 GCA_023229575.1 Prolixibacteraceae bacterium | reverse complement strand
AACCGGACTGTTGAACTGGAGGGTGAAGGATATTTCGATGTTGTGAAAGACGAACGAAGGCCATTTATCGTCAAAACGGATAAGTATGACATCGAAGTGTTAGGTACCAAGTTTGATGTGGAGGCCTATCCAGATGAAGAGAAATTTGAAACAACCTTGATGCAGGGAAGCGTAAAGCTCACTTCCCAGGCATTTCCATCGCACCATGTAACACTTAAGCCGGAACACAAAGCATCATTAAAAAACGGACGACTAGAAGTTTCAAAAGTGGTTAATTATAAACCGTATCGTTGGAAAGAAGGGCTTATTAGCTTTAAAGATGAATCATTTCTTACTATCATGAAAGATCTTGAGAAATATTATGGCTTCAAAATAATAATCAACAATCAAAATTTGTTGAAATACTCTTATACAGGATCTTTCAGACAAACAGACGGTGTCGATTACGCGTTACATGTACTGCAAAATGATATTAGTTTCAGCTATCAAAAGAACAATGAAACACAAATAATTAGTATAAACTAAACGAGAATATTAATCTTCTTTAATGCTATTGCCTATGAGAAAATGACATGTTAACCTTAAAAATGCCGATAAGTGCGCCAACACTTACCGGCATGAACTCAACACAATTTTATTTTAAACTGTATTAAATTATAAATCAATACAAATGTATGAAGAACGAATATTTTTCAAGCAGACTTTATCAAAAAAACACTGGATTTAAACAAATATTTAGAACTATGCGAATAACTACTTTCCTACTCTTGGTTTGTGTTTTTTGTTCACATGCTAAATCTACCTATTCCCAGGATGCGAGGGTAAGCATTCATATGAACAATACTCAGCTCAATAAAATTCTGACTGAGATTGAACAACAAACAGAGTACCTGTTTATTTATAGCAATGAGGTAAACGCAAATCAATCGGTATCCATCAATGCCAACAAAAAAAAGGTTGCCGACGTATTGAATGAACTTTTAAAGGACCGTAACATCTCCTTTAAGATTGATAGATCTCATATTATTCTATCAAGTAAGAACCACAACTTAAAAAGCAGTGAGACGCCTTTGCAACAACAACAAACACTTAAAATTTCAGGAACGGTTTTGGACAAATCCGGATTGCCGGTTATTGGTGCGAACGTACAGGTTACCAATAGCGTTGGTGTTGGAACCATTACTGACATGGATGGTAATTTCACATTGGAGGTTCCTCAAAATTCTTCATTAACAATCAGCTACATCGGATATCAACCGAAGCAGGTTGCCATTAAAAATACCGAACATCTTCGGATAGAATTGATTGAAGATAGCCAAGCGCTCGAAGAAGTCGTTGTGGTCGGATATGGTGTTCAGAAGAAAGTTAATCTTACCGGCTCCGTATCTTCTGTTAAAGGAGACGAACTAAGTTTGCGACCAGTTGCAAATGCCACCCAGAGTCTGCAGGGACTGGTTCCCGGACTAACGGTTACCAGTAGCAGTTCAGGCAGACCAGGAGCCGAGAGTTCGCTTACGTTACGTGGACAAGGAAATCTATCCAATACAGCAAATCCTTACGTATTAGTGGACGGTGTGGAGATGAACCTTTCAGATGTAAACCCGAACGACATTGAAAGCATATCCGTTCTAAAGGACGCTGCAGCGTCTGCTATTTACGGAGCTCGTGCCGCCTACGGTGTTATATTGGTGACTACAAAAAAAGGCGAAGAGGGAAAAATGCGGGTAAGTTATCAGGGTACTGTAGGTTGGAGTTCCCCGACGGTTTTGCCTGATATGGCCAATTCCTATGATTTTGCTACTTATTTTAATGCTGCATGCGCCAATGCAGGCGTAGCAAAGCAATACAGTGACGAGAAGCTGGGTTTATTACAACAATATGGACAAAATCCTTCTGGAATTGATGCCTGGGCTGATTTGAAAGGACAGAATAACTTGGTAGCCGCTTTTGAAAACACAGCAAAAGGGGTGGGAAATGTGGATTATTTTAAACTGCATTACAAGGATGCCGCTTTTAAACAGAATCATAACCTGAGTTTAAGTGGAGGTGGAAAACTTGCACAATACTATGTGTCTGGAGGAGCCTATACTGAAGAGGGTATATTGCGCTACGCCGATATGGATTATAAACGCTTTAACTTTAATGCCAACGTGACTTCACAAATCACCAATTGGTTGAAACTTAAGGTTAATACCAAATTTATGCATTCGGATAATAATTCCCCATTTGGTACAGGCGGATTATCCGAAGGCTTTTATCACTCCTTGGCCCGTTTCCGCCCCACGGTGAGTGAAGTCGATCCCAATGGTCATTTTACGGAGCTCACGATGATTCCTTATTTGCAAAGTGGCACCTATACAAACACCAAGGACGACAACATGTCATTAACCGGTGGTTTCGAAATTCAACCCGTTAAAAACTGGCGTATTTTTGTAGATTATACATATCGCAATGACAATCAGGGATATGAAGCGTTAAATGTGGCACCACAAATTCCGGGAGCCGACAATGAAACATTTTATAAAGGCACACGGTCTGAACTGAATATAGCAGCTAACGGCCGTTTTACCCGATCCATGTCGCAAAGACGTTATCAGTCAGTAAACCTATATACCAATTATCTGTTTACCGTTGCCGACGATCATAATTTTACGGTAATGGGTGGTTATCAGGAAGAGGATAACAGCTATAGTTACCTGTTTAACCAAGTTACAGATCTTATTTCCACAACAAACCCTGGACTTGGATTAAGTACAGGCGATCAGACCATCACCGATACACGCAACGGATGGGCTACCAGGGGATTCTTTGGCAGAATAAATTACGATTATAAGGGACTTTATCTTCTTGAAGCTAATGGCCGCTACGATGGTTCTTCACGGTTTGCATCGGATAACAGGTGGGGGTTCTTCCCTTCCGTTTCCTTGGGATGGAACCTTTCTAGAGAAGCGTTTATGGAAAAAACAACGAATGTTCTTTCCAATTTGAAACTACGTGCCTCTTGGGGATTGTTGGGAAATCAAAGTGGTGCGGCTTTATATACATTTGCATCCACAATGGGCACTCAGCCATTGGGTAGTTACTATTTTCAGGATGGTAGAGATATGATTATTAACGCTCCCGGAGTTGTCGATCCTTATACTACCTGGGAGAAGGTAGAGAGTAAAAATGTGGGTGTAGACTTTGGATTTTTAGGTAATTCCTTGTCAGGTACGTTCGACCTGTTTCAGAGGGATACGAAAGATATGTTAGGTCCCTCGGCCGACCTGGCTGATATTTTCGGGGCTACGGTTCCAAATACGAATAACGCCCGTATGCGTAACAGCGGTTGGGAAGTAACGTTGCAATATCGCGGTAAAATTGGTAAAGATGTGGGCTATACAGTCGGTGCATCTTTGTCTGATGCCATTTCTGAAGTAACTGCCTACGAAAATCCAACGGGAACAGATCCTCAGGGCCAGTGGTATGTAGGACGAGAGGTTGGAGAAATTTGGGGATATCGCGCAGACGGACTGATTCAATCCCAATCTGAGGCGGATGCTTATAATGCATCCTACGATTTATCGTATATCTCCGGACAGAAATGGAACCCGGGCGATGTAAAATACCGAGATCTGAATGGTGATGGTAAAATCAATAAAGGGAATAATACCTTGGCCGACATGGGGGATGTAACCATAATCGGTAACACAGCCCCACGTTACCAATATACAGCAAACGGATCTGTTAGCTGGAAGGGCCTCTCGTTGAGCCTGTTGTTTCAGGGTGTAGCCAAAAGAGATTGGTCGCCCGACATGGGATCGGTTTATTTTTGGGGTTCGGGTCCTTATGCCCAGGTTACGGTTTTTGAACAGCACCTGGATTATTGGAGAGAAGATAATAAGGATGCTTATTACCCGGCACCTTATACAGCCGGAGCTGGTGCAATCAATAATTTTAGAAACAAGACCTCTCAAAAAACTGACCGCTACATGCAAAGTGCGGCTTACTGTCGTCTTAAAAACCTAACGGTTAGCTACGACCTACCCGGAACATGGACAAAGAAGGTGGGATTAAGTAAAACCCAGGTATTTTTCTCGGGCGAAAACTTATTCACAAGCACTAAACTGGCTGAAATGTTCGATCCGGAAGCAATTTTTACCGGTACTTCATATACTAGTGAATCAGGGAAGAACTATCCGATGAATAAGGTTATTTCTTTAGGTCTAATTGTTAATTTCTAATATGTGTAAAAATGAAAAAAGTAAAAATATTTATAGGTTTGGCTCTTATCTTTGGTTTGGCAAGTTGTTCCGACTTGGATAAGCTTCCGGAGGGTGTTCTCTCAACGTCTACTGCATTTAGCAGTACAGCTGAAATTACAAAATACCTGAATCAGCTTTATGAAACGGGAGTGCGCACCCAATCTCAGAATGTG
>JALNYZ010000084.1 GCA_023229575.1 Prolixibacteraceae bacterium | reverse complement strand
CGCCTTTCTTTAACCACCAAAGTGTTGAATGATATGCTTACTTTCCAAACCAATATTTCAACGAACTTTGATTCGATGGATAAGTTGGGTAATGAAGGCTGGGAATCTGTGTTGAGAGCCAATCCTACCAATCCTATTTATAAGGAAGACGGCACATTTTATGAAGATTACGCATCTGATGAGAATAAACTGGCTCGTTTATCCCAGCAAAAAAACCTAAGAAATGAAAATACAACCGGCTTAGATGCAAAAGCCATTCTTGAGCCGATTAAGGATTTGAAGATTTCAGTTATGGGGAGTATGACCCGCAATACATATGATGATAATAAGTATTACGATAAAAATTCACGTACATCTTACGATAGCTATAATAATGGGGGATACGCCTATAAGTCGCATTACGTAAATAACAAAGGTACAGTTGAACCAACCGTAGAATATTCAAAAACGTTGTTCGATAAGCAAAAGTTTGCAGTGATGGGAGGTTATAGCTGGCAACAGGAAATCTGGGAATCGTTTGAAGCATGGAACGTTGGGTTCCTTAATGATGCTACCGAAGAAAATGACCTTGGTGCAGGAAGCTATCTTACAACGGGTAAAGCAGGTATGGGTAGCGATAAGCAAGAATCAACATTGATTGCCTTTTTCGGTCGCTTTAATTATGTATTTGACAACAAGTATATATTCCAAGCATCTCTTCGTCATGAAGGTTCCAGCAAATTCGGGCCGAATAATAAGTGGGGAAATTTTCCTTCTGTTTCCTTGGCTTGGAATGTTACACACGAGAAATTTATGCAGGCAGTTCCTACTATTTCTAGTTTAAAATTAAGATTAGGTTACGGAGAAACCGGTAACTCAGGTATCAATCCTTACCAGTCTTTCTCTACATTGGGAACCGGAAACCCATACTTGACAGATGCAGGAACATGGCAACAAACTTACGGACCGAATAAAAATCCGAATCCAAATTTGAAATGGGAAACTAAGAAAGAGTGGAACTTAGGGATTGATTTCGGCGTGATGAAAAATCGCATTACCGGTGCGGTTGATATTTACAAACGTCAGGCAGACGATTTGTTAATGACTGGAGTAACTGCTCCTATTCCTGCCAATATTCACTCTACTTATACAACTAATATCGGTAGTGTATCCAGTAGCGGTATTGAATTAACATTAAATGCGGTTGCTGTGTCAACCAAACGTTTGAAATGGGATATTATGTTAACTGCGTCCAAATTATTTAGTAACAAATTGGATAAGTTCTCTGCAAATTCGGCCGACTATTATTCAACAGGTGAAATAAATGGTTATGGAGCATTGGGTAATGCTGTTCGTTTGTATGAAGGAGATGACATAGGAAACTTCTACGGTAAACGTTTTGCAGGTTTTGATGATAAAGGAGAATGGTTGTTCTTTAATAAAAACGGAGAAAAGGTAAGTGCCAGCAAAATGACTGATGCTGATCAGACAGTTATTGGTAATGGTGTTCCGAAATGGAATATGGGTTTAACCAATACGGTTCGTTATAAAGGTTTCGATCTTACTGTCGGATTTATCGGCAAGTTCCAGTTTGACGTGCTTAATCGTCAGAAAATGGCTTATGGAAATATCAAGACATTGCGTTCAGGATATAACGTACTACGGTCTGCTCTTACCGACGGAATTGATGCTTCTTATCAATATTCTGACTATTATCTTGAAAAAGGAAATTATTTGAAACTGGATAATGTTACCTTAGGTTATACATTGCCTCGAAATATGCTTCCGTTTGTTTCTTCGGCACGTTTTTATGTGTCGGGGCGCGATCTGTTATTTATTACAAGCTATAGCGGTGAAACTCCCGAATTAGATGATACCGGTTTGGCTCCTAGTATGGCACCGTACGCCAGAACTCCGTTAACAAGAAGTCTCACAGTGGGTTGTAATATTCATTTTTAATTATTTAGTTTTGAAAAACATGAAAGCAAATAAATATATTTTAGGCTCACTTTTAGGGCTTGTCTCTCTGGTGGGGTGTACCGATTTAGATGAAAATATTTATCATAACCGCACCACTTCCAATTTCTATAATACCAAAGAAGAAATTGTTTCGGCAGTATTGCGTCCGTATACGCACAGTGGTGCTGTTTTTACCTGTCAGTCCAGAGAGAATGCCTGGCGTTTAAATGAATTATCTGCCGACCAGTTGGCCTGGCCTCAAAAAGGGATTCATGGATATGATGATGGAAAATGGATTCAATTGCATTATCATACATGGAACTACAGACACAATACAGTAAAGGATTGCTGGAATCTTGTTTTTCAAGGTTTGGGTTATTGTAACTCAGGTATCGAAAACATAGAAGCCAGAACAGCTTCCTCAATGGGAATTACTGAAAGTGAAAAACTAACTTATCTGGCGGAATTGAAAGCGAACAGAGCGTATTATTATTTCAATGCGCTGAACCTGTGGGGGAATGTTCCAATTGTAAAGAATGTTGGGGTACCTCAATATCCGGCGAACAATACCAGACAGGAGGTTTTTAATTTTGTTGAATCGGAACTTTTGTCGGTATTAAATGATTTGCCTTTGATGTCTAAGGCAAATTCGGGTCGACTTACAAAAGCTGCGGCATATGCAATATTGGCTGATTTATACCTGAATGCGGAAGTTTTTACCGGAACTCCTCGTTGGGATGACTGTATTACGTATTGTAATAAGTTGATGAACGGTGAAGGTGGTTCTCAAATGGGTGTTATGAAACTGGATGCAAATATCCTGGCTCCCTTTAGCAATACCAATACTGTTTCTTCGTATGAAAACATTTTTGTAATGTCGTATGATTATCAGAATACAACTACCCGTTGTAACTGGTCAAGTGATTTTTATCATTTCCGTCAAAGATATATCAATGGAGGCGACCGTAACGGAAATAATGGGGTTGTTGTTATACCTTCTGCATACGATGCTTTTTCCGACAATGATTTGAGAAAGAAAGAGTGGATGCTTATAGGTCCTCAACACAGGTACGATATTCCGGATTCAATTCAGGAAGGTTCTGTTGAATACTCGGGGAAGCCTTTGGTTTTTGTAAAGGAAATCAGATTGAATAAGACTGGTGGTACAGAATCAAACATGAGAACCGGAGAAGAAAACAGTGGAGCTCGTTTTAATAAATACCGCGAAGGGGTATATGGTAGTACAAACTTCTGTAGCAATGACTGGGTACTTTACCGTTTGACAGAAATTTATTATATGAAGGCCGAAGCGTTGATGCGCAAAAATGGAGGGGTAGCTAATCAGGAAGTTGTAAACCTTATTAATGAAACTCGTCAACGTGCGTATAAGGACGAAGACTGGAATGCTGTGAAGTATACAACTTCTACGCTTACAATGGATGAATTTTTGGCTGAAAAGGGAAGAGAATTTATTTTTGAAGGAAAAAGACGTCCTGACCTGATCCGTTTTGGAAAATTCTCTACCGCATCGTGGTGGGATCATGAACCGACAACCAGTAAACACCTTACGGTTTATCCGATTCCGTATGCTCAAATTGCTGTTAATCCGAACCTGGTTCAGAATGAAGGATATGTAAACGAATAATTTTTTTAATTTACTGTTTTACTATACAACGAACTATCATTGTGTTTTCATGATGATAGTTCGTTTCTGAGTTTAATAATTACCTGCTCAAATAAATAAATATATGAAAATCTTTTTTACTACCTTGTGCATATTATTAAGTCTTTGCGCCGATTCCGTATTCGGCAGTTGCAGGGAAGAGCAACCTGAAAAAAAATGGGAAACATATAATGTTGGAAAGATCCTGTTTGAGGATAAAGCGCCCGACTCCAAAGGATCGGATATTTATCATCACATTATTACTGATCCGGATGCATACATTAAAGCTCAGTCCCGGACTGTTTTAGAGACACTTTATTTTTCTGTAAAAGATAGTATTACGCCGGTTAACCGGATTTATTATACCCTGGAGGATATCGAAGGTGTTTCTGCAAAGGGGGGAGGAAATGGTAATGTCTCCATTTTTTACAGTGTACGACATATTGAAAAGTCTTTTGTAAATAATGATACGGCAAAAGTGTTTTTTGAAACCCGGGGCGTTTTGTTACACGAGCTGACTCATGCTTATCAATTGGAACCGCAGGGTATAGGTACATATGGTACAAATAAAGTTTTCTGGGCATTCATTGAAGGAATGGCCGATGCAGTTCGTGTAGCTAATGGAGGGTTTAAACAAGGTGCTCGACCCAAAGGTGGTAATTATATGGATGGGTATCGTACTGCCGGTTATTTCTTTGTATGGATTCGAGATAATAAGGATACGGAATTTCTTCGAAAATTCAATAAAAGTACATTGGATATAGTTCCATGGTCATTTAATGGTGCTATTAAGCATGTGTTGGGAGAACAATATGATATAGATGAGCTGTGGCGCGAATATCAAATTGCTGTAGGAGACATTCAACCTTAAATAAAAAAGCTAATGTTACAGAGTTGTAAAAGAGTTTTAATTGGTATAGGTAGCTGCATTTGCCTGTTTTCGGGTGTAGTTCAGGCGGAAAAGCTGATCGGCTATGTGAAACCATTAGTGGGAACCGATGGTTACGGGAATGTTTATCCCGGAGCGCAGGTTCCTTTCGGAGGAATACAGATTAGTCCGGATACCGATAGTAAATATTACGATGCCGCTTCCGGGTATAAATATAATCACCTTACGCTGCTGGGATTTAGCCTTTCTCATCTTAGCGGAACGGGCATTCCGGATCTGGGAGATTTTCTTTTTATTCCGGGTACGGGCGAGATGAAGCTGGAGCCCGGTACGCACGAAAATCCGGAACAGGGATACCGATCACGCTATTCTCATCAAAAAGAATGG
>JALNYZ010000043.1 GCA_023229575.1 Prolixibacteraceae bacterium | reverse complement strand
GATCTGGGTCTGTTTTGTTTGGCATTAAATTACGACAAGTTGAACAACTAATGAAAACCGCCGCGGTACGAAAGTATGCCAGGTGGTGTGGGAGGACAGCGGTGTGAGCCGCTTCCTACCCGATTAGAAAGGGCACATCATTAAACCAGGTCTCCCGCAGGGAATTAATCTTTTATCTGTTAATGTCCTAACGGACAATAGATTTCTTTGTTGTTTTTTCTATTGATATTAATGCCCTACGGGCAAAAAAATAGATTTTATACAGTCTCTTGGAATTCCCGTTTTTTCCGAACATGGAAATAAGCGCATGTTTTTCATTTTTTTTCCCGACGGGCAAAAATAAATCCTTCCCTACTTCTTTTTGAGAGTGAAATGCCGTAACTTTATATAGAGTGACGTGCACAACGCTTAGGCAGATTCCGAAAAGCCTTGAAACAGAGTAGGAATATATTTAATGCTTTTAAGTTATGAAAGAGCTTAATAGAGTGGAATTGGCGGAAATTAATGGCGGTGTTGTTTGGTTCGTAGCTATTGCTATAGGCGTCGCTATTGGTGGAATTTGTGGAATTTTAAGTGATTGGGATAATTTGGAAAGAGGTATTAAGGGAGAACCATATCAAAAAAATTAACGATATGAATAATTTTAATGACCTCTCAAAGGATGATCTACTTGTCTTGAATGGTGGAGCATCTCTTGCCTACAGAGTAGGACAAGCTATAGCAATTGCATGGGACCTGACATTTGGTGGCTTAAATGGAGTTTTTGATACCAAAGGTGGTATCTTAGCCATGAATGATTGGTTTGGTTAATAGTCATCTAATACGAAGGGGGACACGAGTGCCCTCCTTCGTAATTATTGCAAATCTGAATTTTTGGAATGAATGGTGAATTTTGTATATTTACAGTAGACAATAATATGATGAAGAAGAAAGCATTAAATAGTATCGAAGTATTTATAATAGTGGTGGTGGCAATTCTGTCTTTTTATTTTTTCACTCATTGGGATGCTATAGAGAAATTTATTGCCGGACTTTTCTAACCTATCGTTGTAGAACCCTGCCTCCGTTATTCATACCAGACTCATTTTCTGAGCCTTTTTCTTCTCGTTCAATATCATGGATATTGGCCACAGCGCCTCAAGGCGGTTTGTTGGCTGCTCATTTACGTCGTCAACGAAGGTTCATTCCCTTTCAGAAACCCCTTCAGCTTTTATACAGCATGTAAATGAAAGTTCTTTATTGCTAAATTCGTCCGTTTACTTCGGGACACATGCCGCGCCAGTGGGGAGGCATTTGTAAGGGCACTGATTGCAAATCAGCGCCAGCGAGGGGCCGATGAAATTGAGGAGATCGTCAAAACAGTTGTCGGATAGAGTTACTCCCTAAAACTATTTTACTTCCTTCCATCTGAAAAAGTGGAAGGAAGTACATACTGCCATATTCTATAATTTTAATTTGGACAGGTCTCCACCTGTCTGTGATTTCTCCTTCTGATATTTTGAGAATTCCTGTTCTCTCCGAACATGGAAATAAGCGTATGTTTTTCATTTTTTTTTCTGACAGGCAAAAATTAATCCTTCCCTACTTCTTTTTGAGAGTGAAATGCCGTAACTTTATATAGAGTGACGTGCACAAAGCTTAGGCAGATTCCGAAAAGCCTTGAAACAGAGTAGGAAATTATTATTTATATTTTTAGTTATGAAAGAGTTAGAGTATAGTGAGTTGATTGAGGTGGATGGAGGATTACTGTTTCTTGCTGCAATTCCACTAGCAAAGGTGTTTATTTGGGGTGTAGCTACAGGTTTAGCTATCGGAGTTGTTGTTTTAGATCATATACTTGATAAGCGATGAAACCACTACCATTAAAAAAGATCTTTTTGTATGGCCTAATTGTTGGCCTCATAATTGGACTTGTAGTCCTTAAACATATTATATAACCTAAGTAAAGTCAAAATGAAATGAATGAATTGCATATTTTTTTAGATAAATCCAATCTGGTTGTTCTTTCAGATGAAGAGTTAAGTGTAACTAATGGAGGAGTAATTCCATGGGGATTAATTGGACGAGTTGGCTTAAGGATTCTTGTGGGCACAGCAGGAATTGCTACAGGTGCTGCTATCGCAATAGGCACTGGTCTCTTGGCTTATGAAATCTATCAAGCATTATCTGATTAAAGTGTTTCAAAATTAATTAGTAACAGGTTATTTTGATTGGTGTTTGAGATTAAACAAATGGCTGGCAGCATTTCTTAAGAAACTAATGCTGCCAGTTCATAAAAATGACGATGAATTTAATATTGTCATACTTCGGATTATTCTTGACTTCAATAGGAGTTACTATGATTTTGAGAATCTATAAAGCGATGATGGGCACATTATTGGATCCTCAGAAGATGGGTATGTTTATTCTTTCAGGGCATGGATAATGAAGATATCTGAGTAAATCTATTCTTGGAATTCACTGCTCATTTCCATTATAATCTTTGGCGGTTTTCTTATTTTCTACAAAGGGAAGAGCCCATTAGGTGATTACTTGAAATGGTTTTAACTATCGAAGGATATTAAAGTAATCCCACCAAATACATGTTTTAACCATCGATGCTGGTAAATTCAAGTTCTCCGGCTCTTGAGGCATTGATTTTATGTTTTATAGACCTTAACTTTAGTGAACATAAGTATGAGAATCTGTTTAAAGAAAAGGGGCAAATGAAAAAACTAATCCAAAAGTTCTTAATAAATCTGCTAATTGTCTTTTTAATTCTGACAATTACCGAGTACTTGCTTAAATTCGGATTTAATGTATTTAGTGTTCAGAAGTTAATGGAAATTCTTCCCGGAAAGATGATTGACTTTGTGTTCATAGCATTATTTTTTGTCATTTTATATTTAATAAGATTTAGGAAAAAAAAGTAAAACGTTCAAGTTATTGGTGAAAGCGCATAACTCAGTAGCGGTATTGCTGCATATTTATTTTACTGAGAACTTTTTCCAAAAAGTGATGATTATTTGTGGAGGGGGCAATCTTAATTGTATAGATTAGCCCCCATCTATGAAATGTATTTTAGTGAAAAGACTCTTGGCATGAGCCAATTAGTCCTATTAATCAATCCTAAAGCCGTTATAAAGAAAGATATAGATCCCCATACTTCACAAAGGAATTAGGAATAATATCTACATGAAAAAATTCTGGTCTTATTTTAGGTTATTCATCACATCGATGGGACTTGCTATGATCTTGTTGATCTTCTATTCTGCAATCAAAATGTTGTTTGATTCGCAGCAAAAGAATATTATTTATTATTATAAATCATTGGTTGATAGACTTTCTATCTTCATGTATACCTGGAATACATTGATCTTATCTGTCATTATCTTCATCCTACTTCTTATTTACTATAAAGGGAAGAGCCCATTTGGTAATTCTTTAAATGGGTTTAATTAGCGAACAATATTGAAGTAATCAGGCAACGTAACTTGATTTAGAATGAGTGCCAGCAAATTTGAATTATCAGCCTCAAGGGCTATTGGATTTTTGCTTTACTACATCTTTCTAGGCGTAATCATCCTGGGTGTATTAAAGTATGCCATTCCTACACCAACCACTATTTTTCTGGAGTCTGTTGTCCTGATTGCGAAAGATTTGGTTGGCCAGGGTTTGATTGTGGGGCTTATTTTGTGGGATATCAGGAGAAAGCACGAACCTGATTTTGAACTTAGCTTTGTGGGAACCATCAATTACAAAAGGTTCCTGTCGGTTTTAGTTGTAACAATCGGATATTTTTTGTGGTATCAAAATTCCATTGGAATTCTGGCTGAGAAAATCCCTATGGGAAAGCTTTTTACCGATTATTTTGATTCTTTGGAGATTGATCTTAAGCGAAATCCCTATCCATTAACGATTTCCGCATTAATCGTTGCGCCTGTTTTCGAAGAGATTCTTATGAGGGGTATTGTTCTCGAAGCATTTCTTAGGAAGTACGGTCCGGTCATGGCAATATTTTTATCCGCTCTTTTTTTCGGACTATTTCATATGAATGGCCCTCAGTTCGTTAATGCGTTTCTGATTGGTTTGTTTTTGGGGTTTGTGTATTATTCGACCCGGTCACTGATTTTGTGCATTGCCATTCATGCAACGAACAACAGTATCGCTTTCCTTTATGATTCTGATAAGCATGCCCCAGGCTTTCCTGCTTTTTTTATTGGAGTTCTGTTGTTTATTGCCGGATTGTGGTATCTCAGGAAAATGGGTATGCTGAATTTTAGGAAGCTTCCCCAACCAATTGATCCGCTGGAGGCTGCTACTCATCAAATAGAATCGAAAGAAAGCATTTCAGAGGAAGGAAAGCTGGGGCGCTAAGGTTATTGACCGATTATCATTCGACTTAAAAGAGGAATTTCCAGACATGTCTGGGTTTTCGCCCTGTAACATAAAATGCATGAAGCGTTTTGCGGAGAGATGGCCAAACCTTGTAATTGTGCAACGCACCGTTGCACTTTGATTTAATTTATATTATATCAGAAAGTTATACCTATTATTTAAAATAGGTGGGAAGGTGTCTCACTTATTGACAGGGTGTCAGTTGACAAAATCTATGTTCCTGTTTTCCAAAAAATATATACCCACCTGAAAAAAGGAATTGTATGGAAACAATTAAAATTAAAAATTATGACCTGCTGATTCACCAAATTTCTGAAACCTATATTCAAGGACAAAAGAATGCGGTAGCGGCTGTTAATAGATCCATGGTGGAAACGTATTGGAAGATTGGTCAATACATTGTTGAATTTGAACAAGGTGGTTATATTAAAGCAGCATACGGGAAAGCCCTTTTGCCTAATCTTTCAAAAGATTTGACACTTTCCTTTGGAAAAGGCTTTAGTGTGAGTAATATTATCAGGATGAGGCAATTGTATGCGGTATATCCAATTAGTGCGGAGCTTCCGCACAAATTGAGCTGGACCCATTTTGTCGAATTACTGAAAATTGATGATCCAATTGAACGATCGTTTTACATCAGTCAGACAATGCTTGAAAATTGGAGTACTACCGAACTCATTAGACAAAAGAAAGCGTCACTTTTCCTCCGTTTGGCAGTCTCAAAAGACAGGGATGGTATATTGAAATTGGCAAAACAGGGGCAAATGGTTGAAAAGCCGAAAGACCTTATCAGAGAGCCATATATATTGGAATTTCTACGAATTCCAGAACCTTACCATTTGAATGAAACCGAGATTGAAAGAAGAATTATTGAACATCTACAATATTTTTTACTTGAACTGGGCAAAGGATTTGCCTTTATCGGCAGACAGTACCGCATTATGCTTGGCAACCGTCCGCACTATGTTGATTTGGTATTTTACCACCGTATTCTCAAGTGTTTTGTATTGATTGACCTAAAAAAAGAAGAAGCCGGTTACGAAGATGTTGGTCAAATGAATATGTACCTTGGTTACTTCGAAAACGAAGAAAACACCGAAGGCGATAACCCACCCATTGGCATTGTTCTGGCGAAAGAAAAAGACGATTTGTTGGTTAAATACGCCATGCACAACATTAGCTCTCAGTTATTTGTAAGCAAATACCAACTCTACCTGCCCGATAATCAAACCTTACAAGACCAGCTTACCGATTTGTTGCAAAATACCAGGTAGAAGCCTTATCGAGTGCATTATCAACCGTTCAAACAGTCAGTTGTTGATTTGCCTTTGCAGTTCCCTGACACTCCAGTTCCCCTGAGCAGATTCAATTTCGTAAAATGAACGTTCCTCCCTATTTTCAATCCGGCTTAGCAATACGTAGTGTGACCAGGAGAGTGGAAAGATATCGGCAAAGGATTTCCGGGACACTGTCTCGGAAATCAGAAGCTGAGAATTCTCAGACAGTGTCTGAGTTATTTGTTTTTCCCTGTCATCTAGCGAAACAAACGCTGAATCATGAAGATCTTCCAATTCCTTGGATTACGATTGAATCTTGGATATTTGGACTCTGATTTCTAGATCTTTGCAGGCTAAAGTACCTCCACCTCCGCCAAAACCGGCAGATGATCTGAAGGATAGTACAATCCGGAAGAATCTGACAATACGCCATGGCGAAGGACATTCACTTTCTGGTTGATAAAAATATAATCGATGGTATGTTGAGGCTCCTTCACTGCAAAACCTCCGCTGGTATGGAGCGGGCCATAAGGTGGTGTCTGGCATTTGTCGCGGGTATCAAACAGAACCTTCAGTATGGTCTGAATGGGAGTCGCCTCTTTGGTTGAGTTGAAATCGCCGGTAAGGAGCATTGGTAATTGATCCTTGTTGATCTCACCCATGAATTTCAGTATCAATTTCGCCGATTCTTCGCGTGCCACTTTCCCCCGATGGTCGAAATGGGTATTGAACAGGTAGAATTTCTTGCCCGATGATTTGTCCTTGAATTTGATCCAGGTGCAGGTTCTGTTGCAAGCGGCATCCCAGCCTAATCCAGGTTTGCCGGGGGTTGGACTGAGCCAGAACGTACCTGAATCCAACCTATCGAAGCGATCTTTCCGGAAGAAAATGGTCATAAATTCGCCTGCCTCCTTCCCGTCATCCCGGCCAACGCCATAAGAATCAAACTCAGGCAAGCTGGTTCTCAGGTCGTTCATCTGCACCAGAAGGGCCTCCTGCACGCCAAAGATGTCTGCCTGGTGAAATTTGATCAAACCGACTACTTTGTCTTTTCGCAGAGGCCAGGCATTCACGCCGTCATCAGCGGTGTTCATCCGGATATTGTAGGTCATGATGTTGAAAGAGTTTCCTTGTTTGCTCTTTCCTGAAACGGGAGAAACCTGAGTCATAAAAAGGATTACCCCGACTACCAATATTGAAATTGCTCTCATTTTGGATATTGATTTTTGCTTATTACGAAGGTAGTTTATTGAAGCGATAAATTAAGGAAGCCGTCCCATTTTGCATTTGAGGCGGCTTCTTCTACATGGATGGAATAGAGGTTATTTTTTCAAAATCGGCTTGATCTCAATATTCCGGTACAAAACTTTGCCATGATCACCCTGAAGGTAGATTGGTCCCGGGATAAATTCATCTGGTGTGATGGCCCCTCCTGTACAGCCAAGTACGGGTTGGTTGTTGATGATGGTCTTGCCGTTCAGAATCACGGTTACGTGCCTGTCACAAAGGGTTATATCCATATCTTGCCAAACTCCTGCCGTCTTTTCGGCCGATTCGGATGGGGTAATCCTGCTGTAAAGAGCCCCCATGTTGTGCGGATCCAGTTGTTTTCCATAACTGTCAACTACCTGAATCTCATAAATTCCACGCAGGTAGACGCCACTGTTGCTCCCTTCCGGAACATTGACCTGAAGTTTCAGGTTGAAATCTTCGTATTTATCCACCGTACAGAGATTGCCATATTGGATATGAGGTTGACCCTCTTTTTGGGCTGGATCATTCACAAGGACGCCATCCACAAAGGACCACCCACTTACTTTGTTCGGTTCCAATAATTTCCAGCCGGTGAGGTCTTTACCGTTGAGCAGTTTGACAGGCTTCCCGTAAACCAGTTTGGTGAGATCTGGGGCCGCAGGCACATCAGGGATTTTCTTTCCTGTGAAACGCATGGTGGTTGAGCTGCTATCTTTTTCGGGGGTGGTCTCTTCTCCTACAAGTTGGTCGGCAAAAAAGCTGAAACGAAATTGTGTGTTGACAATGTGGGTGCGGGTCGCCGCTCCGGTAGCATTAGTGGCCCTAACAAAGTTGCGGGTACGGGTAACGACAAGCGTTTGTCCTTCCATGTAAACGCTGGTAACAGGTTCTACGCTTCCGCCATACCAGAGCAAACTTGCATCCAGGTATCCGTCCATCTGTTTAACCTCCAGCCAGCCGGCACCACCGGGAAGGAAGAGCGCCCAACGGCCTAAGAATGGTTTAACAGAATCAATGGCTTTGGTAACGTTCGGGATGGAGAGCAACAGCATCACTGCCCCGATCAGACTTAATTTCTTTAACATGTGAGTTGATTTAAATTTGTATTGTTAATAGATCTTGAGCCAAAGTTAGAAAAATAATTTTCGATTTTGGATCTTGATTTGGTTGCCATTAAATATTACACAGAGAAACACCAGGAGGTAACACAGAGTTGCACAGAGAGAATTATAAGGTTGAAGTGTTATCGATTTTTCAACCTTTCAAACAATCCATTGTTTCTCTGTGAAACTCTGTGCTTCTCTGTGCAACTCTGTGTAGTAATTTAAGAGCTAAAGTAGCTCCTCGAATCCTGAAATGGCTTCCAGTTTCATTGGTCTGCCATGATTTAGTGCGACTCCGGTCACCCTGGCATGAGAGACCAACTTGTTTTCCGGAAGTTTAATGATATCCTGTTCAAAAATGAGCCGGAGAGCTCCCTCTTGCCTCGTGGTAACAGTTACTTTAAAGATATCCCCGCTCCGCAGCGGATATTTATAGTCAATTTCAATCCTTGATACGATCAAATCAATACCCTCGGTATGCAGTTTCGCAAAATCAACCTTCTTGCCCAGCAGGAACTGATGCCGGGCATGTTCGTAATAGTTCTGGTAAACCGAGTTGTTGACGATTCCCTGCAGGTCGCATTCATAATCGCGAACAGAGAATTCAAGCTCATATGGAGCAACAGATTCAGAATAAACATTCATAGTTTGCAGTTTTTATTCTGCTATTAACAGGAAGTAGTTCTTTTTCCCTTTTTGAACCAGCAGGTATTTTCCGCTAATCAGTTGAGAAGTATCGATACGCAAATCAGCCGATTCGAGTTTCGCCTTGTTGATGGAGACTCCACCGCCCGCAATGGTGCGTCGCGCTTCTCCCTTGGAAGGGAAAACTTCGCATTTTTCGGCAAGGAGGTCGATGACATTGATCCCTTTCTCCAGTTCTTCGTGAGAAACATTGAACTGTGGTACCCCTTCGAAAATGGAGAGCAGTGTTTCTTCGTCAAGCTTTCGTAAACTCTCTTCCGTCCCCTTTCCAAACAGGATCTCGGAAGCTTCCACGGCAGTGTTGTATGCTTCCACAGAGTGAACCATGCAGGTTACCTCTTTGGCCAGACATTTTTGGAGGAGGCGCAGATGGGGCGCTTCAAGATGTTCTTTGACCAATGATTCTACAGCATCTTTCGACAAGAGCGTAAATATTTTGATGTATTTCTGGGCATCCTCATCCGAAGTGTTAAGCCAGAACTGGTAGAATTTATACGGTGATGTGCGGATTGGATCGAGCCAAACATTGCCCGATTCGGTTTTGCCGAACTTGGCGCCATCGGCCTTTTTGATCAATGGACAGGTTAAAGCAAAGGCTTCGCCTCCCAGTTTACGGCGTATCAGCTCAGTCCCGGTCGTGATATTTCCCCACTGATCGGAACCCCCCATCTGCAATTTGCAATTATTGTGTTCGTAGAGGTGCAGAAAATCAGTCCCCTGAACCAATTGGTAGGTGAATTCGGTAAAGGACATTCCGGTACTGCTGTCTTCGATTCTTTTTTTGACAGAATCTTTGGCCATCATGTAGTTGACAGTGATGTGTTTGCCGATGTCGCGGATAAAATCCAGGAAAGAGAATTCGCTCATCCAGTCGTAGTTGTTGACCATTTCGGCAGCGTTGGGGGCCGTTGACTCAAAGTCCAGGAATTTGGCCAGCTGCTGTTTCAGGCACTCCTGGTTGTGTCGTAAAGTGGGCACATCGAGCAGATTTCGCTCCTGCGACTTCCCGGAAGGGTCACCAATCATTCCCGTGGCTCCCCCGACCAAAACGATGGGTTTGTGACCGGCAACCTGAAAATGTTTCAGCATCATCACGCCAACCAGATGACCAATGTGCAGGGAATCCGCGGTCGGATCAATGCCAACATAGGCGGTGGTCAGCTCTTTGGCAAGTTGTTCGTCCAAACCGGGCATTTTGTCGTGGATCATGCCTCTCCAGGAAAGTTCTTCTACAAAGTTCATGCGAGTATTTTTGCGCAAAAATAACGCATTATTCCGGCCGGTGAAAATTGAATTGATAATCAGGCGAAGTTTTCCGATCTTTGGCTAACAACTCCTTCGTGATTCCTTCGTGGTAAAAAACTAACCACAAAGTCGCACAAAGGAAAACTCAAAGGAACACAAAGTAAAAAAGTACGAAAATGAAAAGTCTCTTTATTCTTCGGAAAATCCTGTTCCTGCTGCTTCTGCAATTTTTAATCCTGTCGGCATTTGCCCAGCACAAGATCTTTTTGCTGCACCCAACGGTTGGAAATATTGAGAATATGCTGGAGCTGATCAAGCAAAAGGTCATCGATATTCCTGATCTGGAAATGGTGGGCGTTTACCACGAAAAGGAGGTGTCGGATTATTCAAAATCGGAAAAATACCTGAAAGAGAATAAGGTTGCGCATTATACGCTGATGAAAATCAGTGGTGTGCTCAACACGCAAAACATCTACCACGAAAATGATTGCACACCGGCGTTTAAGAAGATAGTTAACGAGGCGGATGCCATCCTTTTCTTTGGCGGACCCGATATTCAGCCTGCCATTTATGG
This sequence comes from Prolixibacteraceae bacterium, assembly GCA_023229575.1. Classification (GTDB taxonomy): domain Bacteria; phylum Bacteroidota; class Bacteroidia; order Bacteroidales; family Prolixibacteraceae; genus CAINVV01. The sequence goes on along the minus strand of JALNYZ010000043.1, from coordinate 20,617 downwards.
TAAAAAGCAGCACTTGCTGACGGTGGTCACCGATCCATACAGGCACCTGATGGAGACCTCACTTTTGTTCCACCTGATTGGAGGAAGCCGAAACCCTGAGTTCAAGCCGTTGTTAACGCTGAAACCCAATCTGATCGTGCGCGGGTTCTGTCTGGGCATGCAAACGATGAATGTAGCAGCCGGCGGGACACTGGTACAGGATATTCCGCAGGAGCTGTATCACGTTTCTACTGCAGAAGAAATGCTGGCCATTGATGTCAAAAATCGACACCACAATTACCACAACGAACTATATCCTGGCTGCGATATCTCCTGGGGACTTCTTCATCCCATTAAAATAGCTTCCATGGGTTACATTCACGACCTTTGTCTGAATATGGGGCAGCAGGAACCATATGTTTTGAGTTCCCATCACCAGGCCGTGGGTAAGCTGGGGCAAAATCTGGAAGTAATAGCTACATCGTTGGATGGCAAAGTGGTTGAAGGAGTTCAGCACAAAATTTTTAAAGAGGTGGTTGGCGTACAGTTCCACCCGGAGCAGGCGCCTTTGTATATGCCGGGAAGTCGGTTTACCAATACGCCCGGAAACGACTATTCGCCCAATGAACAGCTGATCACAGAGAAAAGCATGGCGTTTCACATGAAGTTTTGGAAGGATTTCTCGGAGAAGGTAAGAAGTAAAAAGGATAAAGTGGATTCCAAGGATAAAGGATAAAGTAAAAAGGATAAAGTAGTGGACTCCGTTCAGTTGTTCATTTATTTCAACAAAAATAAAATATTCGGATTAGCTCAAATCCCACTTTATCCTTTTGACTTTATCCTTTATCCTTTGTACTTTCAGGATACAATCTTCTTTTGAATCTCCTCCTTTTCTTCCCGGAGGAATGGTAATAAGTTCGGCGCTAATTTCTCGATGGGTGCGTAGAGTTTTGATTCTCTTTTCGGTTCTTTCGGTATGATGGTCACATCGTAAGATTCGATGCGTACGATCACATACATGAGGAAGCTCAGAATGAATGCAGTTTTAATCACGCCAAAAATTGCACCGCCTATCCTGCTAAGTAAGCCGAGGGCAATGGCGCGTACAAATTTTTCCAGGGCATTGGCAATGAGGTGTACGACGATGAGTACACTGATAAAAATGAAAAAGAAAGCCGCGGCCTTAACGGTCCCGGGCTGCCATGAAACAACAGTGGATAGCCAGTGACGGAGGGACTCGGAAAACATCATGGCACACAAAACGCCCAGAACAATTGCCGCCACTGATGCAAACTCAGCAAAAAAGCCTTTGACGAACCCATGAATGGCAGCAGCAATTAGTATTATGATTAGGATAAGGTCGACGATGTTCATATTATTGTGTAAGAAGAATGTAGGGAATAAAGTTAAAAAATTAAATGTTCCCATCTTCTGATTGCGCGAAAATTCGTAGTTTTAACCTCCATAATTAACTAAAACAACCCATAACCAAACTCTATGACTATTGTTAACTCCATCATCAATTGGATCAATTACAAAAGGATTTACCAGATAGAACTCTACAAGGAGCATGCCAGGGAAATTCAGGTAGAGTTGTTTTTTGATTTGGTTGGTTCAGCGAAAAATTGTGAATGGGGAAAGAAGTATGACTATGAATCGATAGTCTCTATCAGGGATTTTCAGAGACGCGTTCCGATTTCTACTTACGAAGAGATAGAACCTTATATCAGTCAGATGATTGAAGGGAAAAAGAATATACTTTGGCCCGGAGAGATCAAATGGTTTGCCAAATCTTCAGGGACAACCAATGCCAAAAGTAAATTCATACCTGTTTCGAAAGAGTCACTGGATGAATGCCATTTTCAGGGAGCAAAAGATGTGCTGGCAATCTACTACAACAATTTCCCGGAAACGCGTGTTCTGTCGGGAAAGAGCCTGACTCTGGGTGGTAGTCACAGAGTGAACAGTATGAACAGCAATAGCTTTTATGGTGATCTATCGGCGATCATGATTGAGAATCTCCCCTTTTGGACAGATTTTCACAGAACACCGCCCACCGAAATAGCGCTGATTGAGCAGTTTGAAAAGAAAATTGAAGAGATTGCCAAAACTACCATCCACGAAAATGTCACCTCTTTTGCCGGGGTTCCTTCCTGGAACCTCGTTTTGATGAAATACATCCTGGAATGCACCGGGAAATCCAATTTGCTGGAGGTCTGGCCAAATTTGGAAGTCTTTATTCATGGTGGTATTGCCTTTGAACCCTACCGGGAACAGTTTAAGAAATTGATTCCATCTGAAAAGATGCAATACATGGAGACATACAATGCCTCTGAGGGTTTCTTTGCCATTCAGGATGATCCCAACTCTCCTGACATGTTGCTCATGCTCGATTATGGCATTTTTTACGAGTTTATTTCCATGACTGAAATTTGCTCGGATACCCCTACGGCCCTGCCGATATGGGAAGTGGAGATAGGGGTTAATTACGCCATAGTCATTTCGACCAATGGAGGATTGTGGCGTTACATGATTGGGGATACTGTCATGTTCACCTTGAAGAATCCATACAAACTAAGGATCACAGGGCGTACCAAACAGTTTATCAATGCATTTGGGGAAGAGATAATTGTCGACAATGCAGAACGGGCAATACTGGCAGCCTGCAACGAAACGGGCGCTATTGTCAGCGAATATAGCGCCGGACCGGTTTTCATGAGCGATTCTGCAAGGAAGGGTTCGCATGAATGGATTGTTGAATTTGAAAGGGAACCGGACAATCTGGAGAAATTTACCAATGCGCTGGACAAAAGATTGCAGGAGCTCAACTCCGATTACGAAGCCAAACGGTTCAAAAGTGTTACACTTGAAAAACCGAAAGTGGTTGTTGCAAACAAAGGTACCTTCATGCTTTGGCTGCGCGACAAGGGAAAAGTGGGAGGGCAGCATAAAGTGCCCCGCCTTTCCAATAATCGTGAGTACCTTGATGAACTTTTATCCATTAATAATGAAAACAGGGATAAAGGATAAAGTAAAAAGGATAAAGTAAAAAGGATAAAGTAAGAACGCTTTGATGATGAATTTCATAACTCATATCTCATATCTCATAACTCATATCTCATATCTCATAACTCATATCTCATAACTCATATCTCATAACTCATATCTCATAACTTTTCATTCATGAAAAAGGAGCCAACAAACATGCACATCGCCATTGCCGGGAATATCGGCGCAGGCAAAACAACGCTTACCCGTCTTCTTGCGAAACATTACGGGTGGGAGGCGCATTACGAAGATGCCGATAACAACCCCTATCTCGATGACTTTTACCACGATATGCTCCGTTGGTCCTTCAACTTACAGGTCTATTTCCTGAATTCGAGATTTACCCAAGTGCTTGATTTCAGGGATAGCGGGAAAACCGTCATTCAGGATCGGACCATTTACGAGGATGCGGAAATATTCGCCCCCAACCTCCATGAGATGGGGCTGATGAGTTCGCGCGATTTTTCAAATTACCACAAGCTTTTTTCGTTGATGAGCAGGCTGATCAAAGCGCCAACGCTAATGATTTACCTCAGGGCAACCGTTCCGACCCTGGTCAACAACATCCAAAAAAGGGGTCGCGATTACGAAAACAGCATTCGGTTGGATTACCTTAGTCAGCTGAATCAACGCTATGAGGCTTGGGCAAGCCACTATACGTTAGGAAAGATGCTGATTGTCAATGTAGATAATATAAATTTTGAGGAAAATCAGGAAGATCTCAGTAAAATCATCGACAAGATCAATGCACAGATTCACGGGTTGTTTTAGTATACTATTTGCATTTTCTATTGAAAAATTGATGGTAATTATAAACGGTGGAAAAACATATTTTTCACCACATAGACACATAGGTCACATTAGTTTCTATTGTGGCCTATGTGTCTATGTGGTTGATTTTTTTTGAACGATTCAGGTTAATGATTTATATCAAATGTTACTCAGGATCACCTTTTTCTAATAATAGGATTCACAGGGTAAAATTGTATCAGAGTAATTATTAGGTCATATCATGACGATTGTTAGGTGTTGATTGAAAATTGAATGTTAATTTTCAACTCAAATTAGCTAAACTGGAATCATGGCCAAAACAAGATATTTTAATTACGGGGAGGAGCACCTGACCACCGGATTGGCGCTGAAGATAGCTTCAGGCGAGATAACCGGCAGAATTACCCGTACAACTGCAGAGGTGATCGAAAAGAGCCGCCGAAGGGTCGAAGAGATCGTCTCCGACCATCAGAGTGTGTATGGTATCAACACGGGGTTTGGGCCTCTTTGTACCACCATCATTTCGGGAAAAGATACAAAAACCCTTCAGTACAATATTCTCAAGAGTCACAGCGTAGGAGTAGGTGATCCGATTTCGCCTGAAATCGCCAAACTAATGATGATTTTAAAGGTGCATGCGCTCTCGATGGGCTATTCGGGTATCTCGATGGGCACATTGGAGCGAATCATCTGGCACATCGATAACGATATCATCCCGGTTGTTCCGTCACAAGGATCTGTTGGCGCCTCCGGCGATCTCGCCCCTTTGTCGCACCTCTTCCTGCCACTGATTGGACTCGGTGAGGTTTATTCCGGAGGAATTAGAACCGAAACAGGGAAAGTGCTTCAGAAATTCGGTTTGGCGCCTGTTGAACTGGGAGCCAAAGAGGGGCTGGCACTAATTAACGGCACCCAGTTTATTGCCGCGCATGCGGTCAAAGTCGTTGAACGACTCCAGAATTGTCTCGATAATGCTGACCTGATCGCTGCGATGAACCTTGAGGCCATGCTGGGTTCTGTCAAAACTTTCACTGAGGAACTTCATCTGCTGCGCCCCTATCGTGGAACCATTTATGTCGCAGAGCGGATGAGGATACTCCTGGCTGACTCGGAGATGGTCCAATCGCACAAAAATTGCACCCGGGTTCAGGATCCCTATTCCATTCGTTGCATTCCACAGGTGCATGGCGCCTCGCGAAACGCATTCCTGCATCTCAAAGAGTTGTTGCACATTGAATTAAATTCGGTAACAGACAATCCCATTTTGCTTAGGGATGGAAGCACCGTTTCCGGAGGAAATTTTCACGGTCAGCCACTGGCCATGGCGCTCGATTATGCTGCAGTGGCTGCGGCTGAATTGGGCAATATCGCCGACCGGCGGATTTATCTCTCGCTGAAAGATACCATCCCCGGCCTGCCAAAACTGTTGATGCGTGAGACGGGGCTCAATTCCGGGTTCATGATTCCTCAATATACTACTGCGGCTCTGGTTAGCGAAAATAAATCACTCTGTTTTCCGGCATCTGCCGATAGCATTCCCACATCTCTCGGTCAGGAGGATCATGTGAGTATGGGTTCGATTAGCGCACGCAAATGTCTGATGATCATCGATAATCTTGAGAAAATTCAGGGAATTGAACTTTTTTGTGCTGCCCAGGGTTTTGATTTCAGAAAGCCATTGAAATCGGGCATCATCATGGAAGCCTGCCACAATCTTGTGCGGGAACAGATCCCGTTTGCCGAGTCAGACCATGTGATGTCGGAGGAGATGAACAAAGCCATCGCCATGGTTAAAAATAAGTCTTTGGTTAAACGCTCGGGTGAAGTTGCTTCCGGCTACGGAATTAAACTTAAAAATGAAGAGGATGAACTATTTGGAATTTATTGAGAAATATGCTGCCCATCCCAATTACCACGCTCCCCGGGGAAATACTCTGCACGCCAAATCGTGGCAGACGGAGGCGCCACTCAGAATGCTGCTCAACAACCTCGACCGGGAGGTGGCAGAAAATCCCGAAGAGCTTGTTGTCTACGGGGGTACAGGTCAGGCGGCGCGTAGCAAAGAGGCGCTTCAACAAATCATAAAGGAGTTGCTTACTTTGGATGAGGATCACTCCCTGCTGGTGCAATCAGGCAAAGCCGTGGGCGTCGTTCGGTCTCATCCACTGGCGCCCAGGGTATTGATTGCCAACAGCAACCTGGTGCCCGCCTGGGCCACGTGGGAACATTTCGAACAACTTAAACAGGACGGATTGATGATGTACGGCCAGATGACGGCCGGAAGCTGGATCTACATAGGAAGCCAGGGCATTTTACAGGGAACCTATGAAACCTTTGCCGCCTGTGGAAAAAAATATTTTAACAACAATCTTAGACATAAATTGCTGGTATCAGGTGGTTTGGGTGGAATGGGCGGAGCCCAACCTCTGGCCGCAACCATGGCCGGTGCCACATTCCTGGGTGTTGACATCGATCCGGAAAGGATCAAAAAAAGATTGAAGAGCGGTTACATCGATAACATTGCCTATTCCTACCGGGAAGCTGTAGATCTTGTTTTATGCGCTAAAGAGAAAGGTGATGCCATTTCAGTCGGGTTGGTGGCAGATATCGGCGATACACTTCAGAATCTGCTGAACGAGGGTATTGTCCCGGATGTTCTCACCGACCAGACCTCCGCACATGATCCGCTTCATGGCTATGTTCCGAACGGAATGTCGCTGGATGAGGCCATCCTGCTAAGAAAATCAGACCCCGCTGGCTACCGGGAACGCTCCATGAAAAGCATGGCACGCCATGTCGGATTGATGCTGAAGCTGCAGGAGTTTGGAAGTATCACTTTCGATTATGGAAACAATCTTCGGGAGATGGCCAAACAGGGAGGTGAACCAAATGCGTACGACTACGACGGATTTACCCCGAAATTTATCCGGCCGCTTTTCTGCGAGGGGAAAGGACCTTTCAGATGGGTGGCCTTGTCGGGTGATCCGGAAGATATTTATACAACGGACCAGGCGCTCATTGAAGCATTTCCGGAGAACTATCACATGATCGCTTGGCTTAAAAAGGCGCACGAAAGGGTCTCCTTCCAGGGCCTTCCTGCCCGGATTTGCTGGCTTGGCATGGGGGAGCGCGAGAAGGCCGGACTGCTTTTCAATGACCTGGTTAAAACCGGCAAAGTGAAGGCTCCCATCGTTATTGGCCGCGACCACCTCGACTGTGGATCGGTTGCCTCACCCAACCGTGAAACGGAAAAGATGAAAGATGGCAGCGATGCCGTCTCTGACTGGCCACTCCTCAACCTGATGTCGAATACGGCCGGAGGAGCCACCTGGGTATCTTTCCACCACGGTGGCGGAGTAGGGATGGGCTATTCACAGCATGCCGGGATGGTTGTGCTGGCGGATGGTACCGACCGGGCAGCTGAATGCATAAAACGCGTCCTGTACAACGATCCGGCTATGGGTGTATTCAGGCATCATGATGCGGGGTACGAAGAGGCAACAAAGACACTTCATCAGTTTGGAATGGAGTTGAGGGACAGTTATGAGTTATAAGTTATAAAGGAGTTGGTGGCAAATTGTCACCGACTGAAATTGGAAGCTGTTGATGGGGGAAATGATATAAAATAAGAAACGCCCCTTTCGGAGCGTCGAACCAAAGATGCTATCTTTAGTGATGTTTTAGTACTACAAAAGTAATACTCAAAATGACAGAAACAAATAAAAATGAAAAAAAAGAGCGAGTCATCGCTTATATAGACGGATTCAATCTTTATTTTGGCATGAAGGAGGCTGGATTTGAGAATTGCAAATGGTTAGATCTCCACCTTTTAGCTTCCAATGTTTTAAAACCCAATCAGGAACTTGTAGGAGTGAAATACTTTACCAGCAGGGTTGGCAACAATCCAGATAAACAAAAACGTCAATCTACCTATATTGATGCACTGGAAACGACGAATGTAAAGGTAATTTATGGTCATTACCAATCCAGTAGTATTGAATGCAAACGTTGTGGGTTTAACTGGCGTACTTACAATGAGAAAATGACGGATGTTAACATCGCTACTCAAATGCTTATTGATGCATACCAAGATAATTTTGATATGGCTATGTTAATCTCTGGGGATAGTGATTTAGTTCCGCCAATCAAGGCTATTCACTCATTGTTTAAGCAAAAAAGGGTCTTTGTGGCTTTTCCACCAAAACGTCAAAATTCATCAGTTGCATTAAATGCGAGAGGATCAATCATAATTGGACGTAAAAAGCTTATCGACAGTCAATTCCCTGCTGAGTTGAAGAAAAGTGATGGGTATATTCTTCGTAAACCTTCTGAATGGTCATAAAGAACCATCAATCAGTTTATTTTATCGACATGCCTCGAGTCTAAGTATTTATTGAAATGAACAACCAACAAATCCCAATCTTTATTACAGGACCATTCAAACAGCTTCTGACGATGGATCATCTTCCACTCAAAGGGAGTTTGAAGGATGCTCAATTGGAGATAATTGAGAAGGCAGGAGTTGTACATCAGGCTGGGATAATTCTGGAGATTGGTCTTTTCGGGGAGCTTTGTGCCAAATACAATTCAGCTCATCCTGAAATCCAATACATTGAAAGTGATATGATTGCGCTTCCAGGATTGGTGGATGCGCATACCCACCTCTGTTGGGCAGGAAGCCGCGAGAATGATTATGCCATGCGGCTCGAGGGAAAAAGTTACACAGAAATTGTGCGAAGCGGTGGAGGCATCTGGGACACGGTCACCAAAACCAGGAATGCCACAGATGTAGAGCTGAAAATGTTACTGAAAATGAGGGCAGACAGGCAGCTTGCGAATGGAATTACCACTTGTGAGGTAAAAACCGGTTACGCGCTTAACCCTGAAGGTGAAATCTTGCTACTCGAAATCATCCGTTCTGCAAATCAGGAGCACTCCATCGACCTGGTTTCTACCTGTTTGGCTGCCCATATAAAACCAAAGGATTTTGACGGAGGGGCAACCGATTATCTTCAGATTCTTGCAGAGAAATTGCTCCCGATTATCAAAAAGGAGAAGCTCACCAACCGCATCGATATTTTTGTGGAGGAAGGCGCTTTTGGGGTTCAGGAAGCCGGGAAATACCTGCTTGAAGCAAAAAAGATGGGCTTTGAGTTGGTCGTGCACGGAGAGCAGTTTACCTCGGGTGGTGTATCGCTGGCCGTAAAAGTTGGGGCAAAAAGTGTCGATCATTTGGAGATGATTGGTGTTGATGCGATCACAGAGCTTGCTGCTTCGGAGGTTGTGGCCATGGCTCTTCCGGGCGCTTCGATTGGACTAGGCTGTCAGTTTGCTCCGGCCCGAAAGCTGCTGGATGCCGGGTGTTGTCTGGCCATCGGATCAGATTGGAATCCCGGTTCAGCGCCGATGGGCGACCTGCTGATTCAAACAGCCATCCTGGGTACTTTCGAAAAACTATCCAATGCAGAACAGCTGTCGGCCATCACCTTCCGTGCAGCACATGCCTTGAATTTGAGCGACAGAGGAATCCTGAAAAAGAGGAATATTGCCGACTTTATAGGCTTCCCCGGTAGGAATTATAGGGAAATATTGTACCAACAGGGGATGTTGAAACCGACGATGGTATGGGAAAGCGGCAATGAAGTAACCAAAAAGTTATGAGTTATAAGTTATGAGTTATGATGCTCCATAACTCATAACTTATAACTCATAACTTGATGAAAAAAGCATTAATGTTTATTATACGCAACTATCAGAAAAGAAGATAAATATGAAACAGATTATCGAGTGTGTGCCAAATTTTTCGGAAGGGAGAGAGCTGGAGGTGATCCGTCTGATTACTGAAGTGATTGAAAAAGTTCAAGGGATCAAACTGCTCAATGTCGATCCGGGTTACGCCACCAACCGCACGGTGGTAACTTTTGCAGGAGAACCTGAAATAGTGGTTGAAGCTGCCTTTCAGGCTATCAAGAAGGCTTCGGAATTGATTGACATGCGTCACCACACAGGTGAGCATCCCCGGTTTGGAGCTACGGATGTTTGTCCGCTGGTACCTGTATCGGGAATTACGATGGAGGAGACGGTGGAATATGCCAGGGCTCTGGCGAAGCGGGTTGGTGAGGAGCTTCAAATACCGGTATACTGTTACGAACAGGCAGCTTTTGAGCCCAAACGCCAAAGTCTGGCCAATTGCCGGTCGGGAGAATACGAAGGACTTCCCTCCAAAATTGTCTCAAAAGAGTGGAAACCGGATTTCGGTCCTGCAGAATTTAATGCCAGGTCGGGGGCCGTTGCCATTGGCGCCAGGAATTTTTTGATTGCCTACAACATCAACCTCAATACCACCTCTGTCAGGCGGGCCAACTCCATTGCCTTCGATGTGCGGGAGGCAGGTCGGATTCTGCGTGAAGGGGATCCGTTTACCGGGAAAATCGTCAACGACAAAAATGGTGAACCCATTCGTATCCCGGGTACGCTAAAGAAAGTAAGGGCTATCGGATGGTACATCAAAGAGTACCGGATGGCGCAGATCTCGATGAACCTGACGGATATTACTGTAACCCCTGTCCACGTTGCTTTTGATGAGGTTTGTAACAAAGCTGCTGAACACGGAATCAGGGTAACCGGATCGGAACTGATTGGGGTTGTGCCGCTGCAATGCATGCTCGATGCCGGGAAGTATTTCCTGCACAAACAGAACCGTTCATCAGGAATTCCGGATGAGGAGATTATAGAAATGGCTGTCCATTCGCTTGGTTTGGGAGAACTGGCTCCTTTTGATCCCCAAAAGAGAATCATAGAATATCTGCTCAGGGATGAGTTGAAAAACCAGCAGGCAGACCACTCTTTGCGAAAGTTTACCTACGAGACCGCATCCGATTCACCAGCCCCGGGTGGAGGTTCTATCTCTGCGGCTGTGGGCGCTTTGGGCGCTGCCCTCGGATCCATGGTCGCCAATCTGTCAGCCCATAAACGGGGTTGGGATGAGCGATGGGAGGAGTTTTCCAATTGGGCAGAAAAGGGGAAAATCGCCTATGAGGAGCTGCTATTTTTGGTTGACGAGGATACCCGCGCCTTCAACTTAGTGATGGAAGCCTTCGGCCTGCCGAAAGAGAATCCGGACCAGAAGGAGTTTCGCAGACAAGCAATCCAGGAGGCAACGTTAAAGGCCATTGAAGTTCCGTTCAGGGTGATGAAGGTAACCGCCGGGGCGCTTGAAATGCTGGAGAAAATGGCGGAGATTGGGAATCCCAACTCATCCAGCGATGCGGCTGTGGGTGCGCTATGCCTCAGAACTGCTGTTTCTGGCGCCTGCTTAAATGTCAGGATCAACGCGGTAGAGATAAAGGATCCTAATTTAGTGAAAGAGACGTTGGAACAGGCTGGTCGTATTGAAAAAGAGGTTATTAAACGTTGTGAGCAAATTCAGAAGAAGGTTCTTTTGAAGATTAGTGCCAAGTAGTTAATACACAGAGTTGCACAGAGAAGCACAGAGTTACACAGAGAAAATATGAAAAAGTTTAAAGGGTTTGGAGGGTTTAAAAGGTTTGAAGGTTATCTACCAAAACATTTCAAACAATATAAACTTTTCAAACAATTCCTTTTCTCTGTGTAACTCTCCCGAAGTATCGGGACAAGTTGTGTTACCTCCTGGTGTTCCTCTGTGTAATAATAAAATTTAATAGCATCAAAAAAATTGATTGCTATATTTGTAGCCATCTATGACTTCGAACAACCCATTTAAAAAATACCTGATCGTCTTCTGGTCTGTTTTTGCTGCCGGAGTTCTGGCAATTGTGATTCTATTCACGCTGATTAGCGATGGCAAACTGGGATACATGCCAACATTGACGGAACTTGAAAATATCGAGTCCTCTCTGGCCTCAGAGGTTTACACGGCTGATAGTTTGGTGATGCGACGGTATTATTACAAGGAGAATCGGACCTTTACCAGTTTTGACGCCATCAGTCCGAATGTAATCCATGCTTTGATTGCTACAGAAGACGAGCGTTTTTACAGTCATCCGGGCATCGACCTCCGGGGTCTTTTCAGGGTCTTCAAAGGGATCGCAACCGGTGACCAAAGTGCGGGCGGCGGAAGTACGCTATCGCAGCAACTGGCCAAGATGCTCTTTCCCCGGGAGGATATCACCAACAAATTTCAGCTGGCGGTACGTAAATTGAGGGAATGGGTGATTGCCGTCAAACTGGAACGAAGTTTTACCAAGGAGGAGATCATCTCGATGTACCTCAACAAGTACGACTTTTTGAACCTGGCCGTTGGTATCAAATCGGCTTCACAAATATACTTCGGTACAACTCCCGATAAATTGACCCTGGAACAGGCGGCCATGCTGGTGGGTATGGCAAAAAATTCATCTTTGTACAATCCCGTCAGGAGGCCGCAACTTGTTTTGGCAAGAAGGAATGTGGTTCTCTCCCAGATGAATAAAAATGGATATTTGACCGATGCGGAATTCAACCATTACAAAACATTGCCCCTTAACCTAAGTTTTCATAAGGAAGATTATAAATCGACGCCGGGAACCTATTTCACTGAATATCTGCGTACACTTCTTAATGCGCCCAGACCGGAAAGAGAGAATTACAAGGCTTGGCAACTGCTTCAATTTCATGAGGATTCGATCGAGTGGGATAACAACCCCCTATACGGGTGGTGTACCAAAAATCCGAAACCAGACGGAAAGCTCTACGATATCTACACCGATGGTCTGAAGATTTACTCTACCATTGACATGAGGATGCAGATGTATGCAGAAAAGGCTGTTATTACCCATTTAAGCAAGAATGTCCAACCCCTGTTCAATGAGCGTATCAAAGGTCAGCGCAACCGGCCTTTCTCCAACGACCTGACCAATGAGCAAGCGCAGCAGGTTTACGACAACATGATGAAGGGGAGTGATCGATACCGTTCGATGCGCTCGCAAGGAATAAACGCCAACGAGATTAAGAGAGCATTCCTTACCCGGACTGAGATGACTGTCTTTTCGTGGAGAGGTGAGATCGATACTGTAATGTCACCGCTCGATTCGATTAAATATCACCTTGGTTTTTTGCGTTCCGCCATGATGACCATGGAGGTGAAAACCGGTAAAATCAAAGCGTGGGTGGGTGGGCCCAACTACAAACATTTCATGTACGACATGGTGAAGAGCGGCCGTCGCCAGGTGGGATCTACTGTTAAGCCATTCCTTTACACACTGGCTATGCAGAATGGTTTCTCACCTTGTACGCTTGTCCCAAATACAGAACACTCCTTTACCCTGTTTGATGGCTCTACCTGGACGGCTAAAAACTCGGGGGAGACGAAAATGGATGGTAAAATGGTGACCCTGAAATGGGGATTGGCCAACTCTGTCAACCAGATATCTGCCTGGGTGATGAAGCAATTCAATCCACAGGCAATGGCCGACATGATGCATAAATTAGGTATTACCAGTCCGATAGATGCTGTGCCGTCTATGTTTTTGGGAACTTCCGATGTTTCAGTGTATGAGATGGTAGGGGCTTATGGAACATATGGAAATCATGGTGTCTATACCAAACCTTATTGTGTAACCAGGATAGAAGACCGCAATGGCAATGTTTTGGCACGGTTTTCTCCCGAATCGCACGATGCCATCGACGCAAAAACAGCCTATCTGATGATCAACCTGATGGAAGCCGTTGTCAATGAAGGAACCAGCGCAAGACTGCGCAGGGATGTATCCTATGGAAATATAAAGGCAGATGTTGCAGGCAAAACAGGCACCACTCAGAATCAGTCTGATGGTTGGTTTATGGGCATCACACCAGAATTGGTAACCGGCGTCTGGACTGGTGGAGATCTCAGGAGTATTCACTTCGAAGGGTTATCTGCAGGGCAAGGGGCCAGCATGGCGCTGCCAGTCTACGGTTATTACATGAACAGCCTTTTCCGTGACCGCTCCCTGGGTTACACTCAATCAACCGTCTTCGAAGTCCCTCCCGGCTTTAATGTTGACATGGACTGCCGAAAGGTGATGGTTGAGGAAAAGGAAGATGAATCTGCCGAGAAGCAGTTCTTTTAATCAGGATTGTTGGCCTCTTTGACGGCTTTTATCAGGTCATCATCCGGTTTGATGACATTGTAGTTTCCCCAGAACTCCTTGTCGTAGATACCAATCTTTTCGGAGAAAATATCCTTTTCGTGAAAAATTCCCTCCGGTCCGAACCTTCCCCTTTTTGGAAATGAATATTGCTGCGTGACAAGTACATCTGTAACATTTCGGTACTCTGTTTTGAGTTTTTTCCTCTGTTTTACCCTGAAGATAATGTCGCTATGGGCGGAGTAGAACTGCCATTTGTTGTTGAGTAAGCGGTATTGAACTGAGTATTCCACATTTTCAGGCCTCGTATCAAACCCGAAAGGCTCCTTTTGGATGAAGCTCTGACCGTTGATTTTCAGGCTTTTCTTATCATAGGTGTAAGTGGCTCCGACCAATGCATAACTATCGGCATCGATCCACAGTTTCCCGTTGAAGCAGGGAAATTCTGTTTCTGCCAACCGGTCGAAGCGAATGATCCAGGTGATTCTTCCGTTGATAATTTCAGGATGCTCGAACCTGTATTGGTACAAATATTCATATTCCGGATCAAGAAATGTCTCAGCATATTTTACCACATCCAGTGAGTTGATTCCCAAAGGGCCCCCTTGTACTTTAATAAATACCTCTTTAGGCTTGCGGTTAAGGTCTGCTTTTCTGCCTTTTATGAAACGGACCCGATCAGGTTCATTGAATTGATAGGGGGGTTTTAGAATCTCCATGGCAGCCTCCCAAACACCAACATAAATTCCCTCCTGGCGAGCGGTTTCCCGGTAAAAAGTAACCATGAGCTGGGGCTGGTCAGGGTAATTTTTGGCGATGTTGCTTCTGAATTGCTGCAAAATGTAGCGTGGATCTGTCGGTTTGACCAGAACTTCCCTCAATTGAATTGATTCATCCTGTAGTTTGACCACCAATACCTTAGCCAGTTCTTTGGCTGAAATTATATTTTGTTTGTAACCTACAGAGCTGATTATAATGTTGTTGTTGCGCAGCAAATAGGGGATTTTTAAATCAAAGTTACCTTCATGGTTGGTCATGGTACCGATGTAAGTTCCCTCAACGGTTACCGAAGCATAAAAGACCGGGGTTTTGCCATCTTTTTCTACAACACGCCCAGTGATCTTAAGAGGTTTTGGTTCAACCCTGGTAATGATCAACTGACGACCGATGAGGCTTACAGAAAAAAGAGTATCGGGGAGAAGTGTTTTTAGAACTTCCCCCAAAGGAGTATCTGTTACCGAAAAATTTATTTTTTCTTCAGGAAGTAGGTCAGGGTTGTATGAAAAGAAAAGTTCGTTGTCTGAAACCAATTTCTCCAAAATGGTTTCAACGTTGGTCGATTCCATTTGAATGGAAATGCGCCTTTTGAGGGGCTCAATATGCTCCTGCGCAGATAGTTGCACAAGTGGAGCGAGAAGCAGGACCAAAAACAGGATCTTTGATCTTTGTAGCATGGTCGGCTATTTTTTGAGACCGGTTCGTCGGTTCTGAGGCTATTTTGGCGCAAAAACAAAGCCATCACCCTCTTTCTTCACACTTAAATGGTGTGTTTGGGCAATTATTTTGACAATGTCGCCAAGATCAAATTTTTCAAAATTTGCAGTATAAGGGATGTTCGCAATCCCTGGATCAGTAAACGTAATACTGACGTGGTAGACATTTTCGAGCTCTTCGAATACTGCAGATAAGGGGGTATGATGGAACGATACTGTCTTAGTGATCCAGGATAGATAATTGGTATCCAATTTGTTGACAACTTCAATCTTGCCAATTTCGGAATTGTATTTTCCACTCCATCCTGCCACAAGTAAAGCCTCCTCTTTTTGTTTTTTTTCACGTATCCGGACGCTGCCACTGGTGACATTCACTTCTACCCCAGCTTTCCCAGGATAGGCAGAAATCATGAAGGAGGTACCAAGATCTTCAACTTCCATGTTGTTCAGCTCGACGATAAATGGATTAGAGGCATCGTGAACCACTTCGAAGTATGCTTCTCCGGATAGCATCACTTTCCGGGTTCCCGCTGAAAATTGTGCCGGATATTGTAAGGTTGAATTTGCATTCATTTTCACTGTGGTACCATCCGGAAGTACAATGGAGGTTATTTGGGAGGGGTTTGCAATCGTCTGAATAGTTTTCATCTCGGCGACTGCGAGAGCACTCAATTCTTTTATGTTTTTTGAAGGGCGATTTGTCAGCATAAAGGTGATCGAACCCAATGCGACTAGGCCTACAAAGATGGCTGCATACCGCAGCAAATTGAATCTTTTGAGGGGAACAATTTTTGCATCGGCAGAAAGCATGTTATTTAACTTTGACCATGCCAGGTCGGGATCACTGTTGCGGTAGCTGTATGCGCTGCCTGCAAGATCCCATGTTTTTTCGAGCTCCCGAAACTCATCATTTGCCGGAAACCCCTTCTCATCGTTGATATCCGGCTCCCCGGCCAGATATGAAACAAATCTATCTTCTATTTTATTATCTTCCACTATCTTCTCATTTTTCACATTTCCCAATTTCCACCTTTACATTCCTTCCCCTTCACATTGACAAGTTCCTTTATAATTACCCCTATCCAAAATGATAAAAAATAGCACCAAATGGTGATATTCTTTCAGGGAATCGCGTAGTTGCTTCAAAGCCTGGGTCATTTGTGCTTCAACTGTTTTAACCGAAAGGTCCAGCCGGTCTGCGATTTCGCGGTATTTCAACCCCTCTTCACGCGCAAGCCTGAAAATTTCCTGCCTTTTGGGTGGAAGGGCGCTGATGGCCGATTCGATTTTTTCGAGTAGTCCTATTTCGGGATAGAAAGCACTAAAATCTTCATCCTCCTGGGTTTTTTCGAGTTGCATCCGAAGATATCCTGTCCGGATCCTGGTCTTTTCCAAATGGTTGAGGCTATGATTTCTTACGGATCTAAAAAGGTAGTGGATAAGTGAAGTAGTGATTATTAGGTTATGACGGTTTTGCCACATTTTTAGAAAAACATCCTGCACGATATTTTCGGCGGTCGCCAAGTCATTGACGAATCGAAATGCATAGGCTTTCAGCGGTTTGTAAGAATCCCTGAAAATTTTTTCAAAGGCTTGCCGGTCGCTGAGACGGATGGCTTCCAGAATATTTTGCTCTTCGGCAGCATTCATAATGGCTTCCTCCGGTTAACTGTCAAACCATTTCCCATCTCTTTTCCCACTTATCTCTACTTATTTCAAATTATTTCTACTTATTTCCACCTATTTCTGCTCATAAACTTCCTTACCGGCCAAACTGCCTCCGATCAAAATAATTTTTGAATTTACGACAAACAATTTATTTGCGAAGTTGTTTTCGAAAAAAATATTTTCGGGTTAAGATTTTTGGCTTATATTTGCACCGCATTGAGAAAAGCGGATCAACGCCCGGGTGGCGGAATTGGTAGACGCGCTGGACTCAAAATCCAGTGATAGCAATATCGTGCGGGTTCGATTCCCGCCCCGGGTACAGGTTGCAGACCTAAAATCCCTTACAGTCGAGAGATTGTGGGGGATTTTTTATTCCAGAATCTCCTTGTCGTGCATGTTTTTCAGGAATGCTACAAAATCGTCTTTGCGATCTGAATCCATCCACTCCATTGCCCGTTTCGGGTGTTCGTTCAGTGATCCCGAAATCATGTATGGAATGTGGTATCCCCAGTCTATCTGCTTTTGCAGCGGCAGAATATGATCCTGTATAGATTGCAAAACGGGTAACATGCGGTATTTTGGGTTTTTAAGGAAAGCCATCAGTAGCTCGGTGGGACAGTTGCCTGCTCCACGCCCTAATCCCAGAAAGGTGCTATCCAGCATGGTAATCCCTTCGATGATCGAGGTAATGGTGTTTGAAAAGGCCAATTGCATATTGTTGTGGGCATGAATACCGATGGTTTTTCCTGGTAAGGCATTTTTGTATTTGCGTGCAAGCGTTTCGATGTGTTCGCAATACATGTTCCCAAAGCTGTCGACCAAATAGAATATCGGAACATTCGACTTGGACACATCGTTCAGGGCTTCATCTAAATCGCGTTCATTGACTGTTGATACCGACATAAGGTTAATCGTTGCTTCGTAACCTTTGTCCAAACAATATTCGGCATGGTAAATGGCTTTATCCATCTGATGGACATAACAGGCCACCCGCATCATATCAATAATACTCTCTTTCTTCGGCTTAATCTGATCGAGTTCAATACGTCCAATGTCCAGCATGGTAGAAATCTTTGTATTGCTTGGATTATCGCCAACGATACGTCGAAGGTCATTCTCCTCGCAGAACTTCCAAGCCCCGTTCTCAATGCGTGAATAGGCAGTTTCGCTGCTTTTATAACCGATTTCCATATAGTCTACACCAGCCTCCACGCATGCGTTGTAGACCGATTTTACAAAATCGTCACTAAACTGCCATTTATTCATCAGGCCACCGTCCCGCACGGTGCAATCCACGATTTTAATCTCTTTGTGGTACATATTTCAAATTTATTTTTTCGTTTCATTTGCCAATTTATGCTCTTCACAAATGCTATAATTGAGCAACTTGCAATAGATGCTTTCGAACACTTCTGCCGAAAGCCCCTTCTCTGCCGCCCATTGCCCCCGGGAGGAGATAACCTCATCGTACCTCGCCTTGGCAACAATATCGTCGGCCGTTTGCTTGAACTTAACAATTGCACGCACGTATTGCAATCTTTCGGCAAACAAATCAATGATCTGTCTGTCGAGCCTGTCAATTTCAGCCCTGATTTCCTCTTTCGAAGTGCATTCGTGCGGAAAGTTAATACCTTGCTTAGATGGTGACATATAAACCCGTATGTTTTGTAAATTGAGTATTAAGGCAAACGCTATTTGCACGAAATAGACCGGCGAAAATAATGATTTATTCAGCCCTATCATAACAAAAATATGATTTTTGTCACTATATTTTCTTTAGAGTAAATATTTCATTATGAATAAAAAGCAGGGTTCCGTCTTTTTTTACTAAATGTCAACCAATAATTATCAGTGCATATTCACTCCCGTGGTGAATCCGTAAATGTTGCCATTTTGTAAAGGCCTGTTCATTTGAAATAGTTGTAATTTTTTGGTTAAAATACTTTGAATTTTGCCTTTAATGTATTAACTTTGAGTGTTTAGCAGTTTAAAATATTTAAGTTGAATTACGAAATTTGCTTTTCGTAATTATCCCTTACGCGCAAGTATTAGTCTTTTCTTACGAGATCTCAAGTTAGGTACTTAAATATTAATATGATGAAAATTATTAGCAGGTTTTTATTTTACCTGTTGGTTTTGGGAGTAATTCTGTGTCTGACTGCTTGCGACGAACCGGATGTAGCGCCATCTGATGAAAATGAAACCCCAACCCCCATTAACAACACGACCGATCTTGGCAACTTGAAAATAGGTGCGATTGTCGAAGTTGCCAGTACTACACTTGGAACACAAGGAGGAACAGTCAAGGTGTCCCAATCTAACTCCCAGGTAAATGGGATGGAAATTGTAGTTGCTTCTGGTTCATTTACCTCATCGCAGAATTTTAAAATTTCGACTGCCGAGATCATTGAGAACAAGTTAGGAGCCAATGTGAATCCCATTACTCCACTGATTTCTATTTCGTATGGAGGTGGGTATGCGAACGGAATAATGGAAATAAAGGTTCCGATTAAGCTACCTTCCGGGCACACTGCCCTTGGTTTTTATTATGATCCGGTCTCTGGAAAACTGGAGGGAATTCCTGTGCATGCACTGTCTTCAACTTCTATCACTTTACTGACACGTCACTTCATGTCCGCCAGTCAGTTAAAACGTGCAGGGCTGAAAGCAGGAGTAGCCGAACCAAACAAAGCAAATATCATTATTACTTCAATTTCAGAAAGTTTCTTGAACTCACAGCCTGTAATTGCTTCTGGATTTAAGCCTGGTACTGATGATTGGGAATTTACAAATTATGGCTCTTATATTGCCACAGGAGGCCATTGTGCGGGTCAAAATATGGCAGCGATGTGGTATTATTTTGAAAAGAAAGCGACATCGGGAAGTCTTTACAATAAATTCAGTGACAA
This sequence comes from Prolixibacteraceae bacterium, assembly GCA_023229575.1. GTDB lineage: Bacteria > Bacteroidota > Bacteroidia > Bacteroidales > Prolixibacteraceae > CAINVV01. The sequence continues at coordinate 661 of JALNYZ010000043.1, read as the reverse complement.
TCCGAAGCTATGGCAGGACAATGCCCGCGGCTACAAGTTCTGTTCGGTTATTCACAATGACCTGGATTGGGTAGGCAAAGTAGCCACTTTTTTTGATAAGTATATTGATAAAAACCAGGAGCTTGATAAACTCAAATTACTCACAATTGCAGGGACAATGCTAGTTACAGGAGAGCCACAAGGGATTGGCATTTACCATCTGGATGGAGCCAGGGCCGATGGAACTCCAATCTATGCCGGGCACGATTTAATCTGTTACCAGGTTTCAGTAAGTGGAGGCAAATTATATATATCTGATCCAAATACTCCTGGCATTGATCAGTCCATAAGTTTTACCAATAACAAATTTAATCCTTATATAGCCAAACCTAACGGGAATGCACCTGCCACTCCTTACCCTTATGTTACTTATTACGCCAAAACTGCCTATATTGAGTGGAACAGGATAGGTAAACGCTATGATGAGTTATTGAATAATACAATCGGAACTGCAGCTCCGAATACATTTCCTTCCTATACAATTTGGGTAAAAGATGAGTCCACTCCGAAAAGTGAAATTGTTTTTAGTTAGTTAATAATCAGTTATATAATTGTTTTTTTCAATTGTTTTATGTATCTTGCTTTCATAATTAAAAGAGCATCAAATGTTTAAGAAATCATC
>JALNYZ010000042.1 GCA_023229575.1 Prolixibacteraceae bacterium | reverse complement strand
GTCGGTGGTGATAAACTGCCTTATCAAACATCGAATAAATTCATTGGATTGTATCCTGGAGTGACTTTAATAAATGGATACGGACCTACTGAGAATACGACTTTTACCTCCTGTTTTAAGGTAACAAAGGAATTTCAAAATGATATTCCAATTGGGGAGCCGATTTCCAACACCACTGTTTACATCCTTGATGCAGATGGCAATTTATGCCCAATTGGCGTTCCGGGAGAAATATTTATAGGCGGGGAAGGATTGTCGCGCAGCTACGTCAACAGGCCAGATTTGAACAGTCAAAAATTTGTGGAAAATCCTTTTAGCAAAGGGGAAATGCTGTACCGTTCAGGTGACATTGCCCAGTGGAATGAAGAGGGTAATATTCTGTTTCTTGGCAGAAACGACGACCAGCTAAAAATTAGAGGGTACCGGATTGAGACTGGGGAGATCGAAAATGCGGCGGCCAAATATGAGGGGATAATCCTTGCAAAAATTTTGGTTATCCAGGAAGAAGATCAGAAACAATTGGCGCTGTACTTTACCTCCGAAAATGAGATCAAGATAGAGGAATTGAAAAGGCAGCTAAGCAATACGCTCCCCGAATACATGCTCCCGAAATATTTTATCAGAATGGATGAATTTCCGCTCAATCAGAATGGTAAAATAGATTACAAGGCATTCCCCAAACCCGAAATCAGGCTGGATCAATCAGAAAAGTCCCTTGAACCCGGGAACCATATCGAAAGAACGTTGGCAAAGATTTTCGAAAATATTTTAAACGTAAGAAATGTTTCTACAACAGATAACTTCTTCAGTTTAGGTGGGCACAGTTTAAAAGCCATCAGGGCAGTATCGGCGATTCAAAAAGAGTTGTCCGTCAAAGTTAGCCTGAAAGATTTTTTTAGTGGTCCGGATATTTTATCCCTGGAGGAGATTGTACGTTATAAAAAACGGGAGATATTGGGCGTTATTCCGGTTATACAAGAAGCAGAATATTACGATTTATCCCATGCCCAAAAAAGACTATGGGTGTTGGACAAAATTGAGAAATCAAAATCTACCTACAATATCCCGCTTGCTGTTACAATTTATGATGAGATAGATCTGACCCAATTGCAGTTGGCATTTGATGAAATGGTTCGCAAACATGAATCATTGCGGACAATATTCATCGAAGTTAACGGAGATCCTTTTCAGAAAATCATCGACAATCAAACTATTCCTATCCTAACGCACGATTTTAGCGTTGAAAGTGATCCTGATAGTTTGGCCTTAAGCTATGTGACCGCCGAAGCTCACAGACCATTTGTCCTTTCAGAATTTCCATTGGTTCGATTGTCCGTCATCAAAACAGCGATTGGGAAGCAGGTGCTTTTTCTCAATATCCATCATATTATTTGCGATGGCTGGTCATTGAACATCATGGTTGATGAGTTATTCGGAGGCTATAAAAGACGAATTGAAAAGGTGCCCAATCCTCCTATGGCGCTACAAATTCAATACAAGGATTATTCCAGTTGGCTGAACGAAAGGATCAAAAATCCGAAGAGTGATTCCGACCGAAGTTATTGGCATGAAAAACTAAGCGGGGAAATTACCCCTTTGGATATTCCGACAGATTTTCGCCGTCCCGTGGTCAAAACATATCAGGGTAATTCAATTTATTACTCCTTTTCAAAAGAGCTTAAAAAGGATCTTGACGCATTTAATATTGAGAAGCGTTGCAGTCTGTTCATGACCCTTACGACAGCTTTAAAAGTATTGCTATATAAGTATTCAGGGAAAGAAGATATCATTATTGGCACGCCGGTGGCGGGAAGGGATCACCCTGATTTGGAGAATCAAGTTGGATTTTATGTCAATACTTTGGCCTTGAGGGATCAAATCAATCCGAAAAAAACATTTGCAGAGCTTTTAGCAGAAGTCAAGAAAACTGCCACAGAAGGTTATTCTCATCAAATGTATCCGTTTGATAAACTCATTGAGGAAATAAAACTACCAAGGGATACAAGCCGGTCCCCGTTGTTTGATGTGATGGTAGTTCTGCAAAACTTTGATGTTTCCTACCGTGAGGTTTTCAGGCAGATTGAACCCTATCAGATTCCAATGAACATGAGTAAGTTTGATCTGACATTTAATTTTAATGATACAGGCGAAAATTTAGATCTGCTAATAGAATACAACACCCAACTGTATAAAAAAGAGAGGATTGACCAGATAGCATCTCATCTGTTGGTATTGTTAAACTCGGCAATAATCAATCCGGCCCAAAATCTCGACTCAATAAATATCATTGGTAAAGAAGAAGAGGATAATTTGCTGAGAAATTACAACGACACAGCCGCCAAATATCCGGACGACAAGACAATCGTTCAGTTGGTGGAAGCATCGGTCGCGAAATATCCTTTAAATACTGCTGTTGTCTATAAAGAGAAAGCAGTAACCTATGCTGAACTGAATGGCAAGTCCAATAAACTTGCGCATTACTTAATCGATAGTTATACCTTTTCCCTTGGAGAAGCCATTGGTGTTTTGGTTCCTCCGACAGAGAATACCATTGTGATACTCCTGGCTATTTTAAAGGCAGGCGGAGCCTATGTGCCGATTGATCCCGAATATCCGGATGAAAGAATTAAACACATTCTGACGGAAAGTAAGACGAAAATATTCGTTGCGCAGAGTGAAAATGTGATCCGTTTAAGCAGGCTCGTTGAGGAAACTAAAGTTGAATGCAGTATTCTCAATCTGGATGAAATGTCTGGAAAGAATGAACAAAACGATTCAAACCTGATCGGAATAAATTCAGATCCTGATACAACGGCCTATATTATTTTTACATCCGGCTCAACCGGGAAGCCCAAAGGCTGTCCGATCAGCCATCGGAATTTGGTTAGGTTGTTTATCAATGACAAGTCAAATTATGACTTTGATTCATCCGATGTATGGATCATGGCGCACTCCTATTGTTTTGATTTTTCGGTATGGGAAATGTATGGCGCCTTGTTGTTCGGTGGAAAGCTGATTGTCCCCGACAGGAGTGAAGTGAGGGATATATCTGCAATGGTGCGACTTGTCAATGATCATGGTATTACGATCCTGAACCAAACTCCGGGAGCATTTTATAAGTTCATTGATACTGCCCTTGAAAGCAGGTACAGGGAAACCCTGAGTATTCGTTTCGTGATATTCGGAGGGGAAAAACTCAATCCGTCAAAACTGGAGAGATGGATCCAGGTGTATCCTACCGGGAAGGTTAAGCTGGTAAATATGTACGGAATTACCGAAACGACCATTCATGTAACCTATCATCTTATCACCAGGGAAGAGATCACCAATCCTGATGGAAGCAGCAACATCGGTGTTCCGCTTCCGGAAACCAAAGTTTACATTTTTGACAATCAAAAAATGCTTACGCCGGTAGGTGTTTACGGAGAAATATATGTTGCAGGAACAGGATTGAGCAAAGGATATTTAAATCGGCCCGATTTAACTTCTGAAAGATTTATTCCAAATCCATACGACAATAATGAAATTCTTTATAAAAGTGGCGATGTTGCCCGGTGGCTCTACGATGGAACAATGGAGTATCTTGACCGGTGCGACAATCAGGTTCAGATTCGCGGCTTCCGCGTCGAAATGACAGAAATAGAACTTCAATTGAGGCAATTCCCAGGGATTGTGGATGCCGTTGTTGTGGCGAATGACAAAGAAGGAACCAAAGAATTGGCAGCTTACATTGTTTCTGAAGAGCAGCTGATGATCAACAAACTGAAAAACTTTCTTTCCTCTTCATTGCCGGATTACATGATACCTTCCTATTTTATTCAGATTGATAAAATACCGCTTACTTCAAACGGGAAACTGGATAAAAAATCCCTTCCGCCGGCCATTCAGAATATTGTAACAGGGGCTTTGTTCGAGAACCCTGCAACCAAAATTGAGGCAACTTTACTCGAATTGTGGCAGGAGGTTCTATCAACAGAGAGCATCAGTATTCACGACAATTTTTTCGATCTTGGCGGTAACTCAATACTGTTGGTTAAGCTTTATAGTAAAATAAATGCGGTGTATCCTGATCGGCTCGAATTGACAGATCTGTTCTCCAAGAGCAAAATATCTGAACAGGCTGAATATATTCAGCAGAAAGTGGCTCCTGTTCACGCAGCCGTTAAATATTTGATTGGGCAAACGGAGGAAAGGCAAATACTTCATGACATAGCCGTTATTGGAATAGCCTCAAGAATTGGCGATTGTGAAACGCCGGATGAATTCTGGAAGGACCTGTGCATGGGCGTTGATTTTATTGGCAATATGCCCGCAGCAAGAATTCCTGACATCGAAGCATTGGCCGAGCGATACAATAAGAGGCCAGATTCGCTCAGGTTTAGGGAATATTGTTATTTGAGCGAAGTGGATAAGTTTGATTACGGCTTCTTTAAACTTTCTCCCAACGAAGCTTCATTGATCGACCCCGGGCAACGAATGTTTATGGAGACGGCCTACCATGCCCTGGAAGATGCCGGTTACGGCGGTAATAAATTATGGGGAAGCCGCGCAGGTGTGTTTATCGGGGCAAGCGATAATCTGGGAGAATATGCAAAATATATTGAGTCCGCTGATAATCTTGATCCGAACCTTCTGTTGGTAGCGCAGACACCTTCCATATTGGCGAGCAGATTATCCTATCACCTCAATTTAAAAGGCCCTGCATTGCTGGTCGATACCGCGTGTTCTTCTTCACTGGTGGCGCTGCATTTGGCTTGTCAATCGATGAGGGAAGGAAAGATTGATTCGGCAATTGTTGGAGGAATTAAACTGCACCTTCTTCCATTTGATTCAGATTCACGAATCGAGATTGATTCCGCTGATTCACGGGCGCATAGTTTTGATGATTCGGCAAACGGTACAGGCGCCGGAGAGGGTGTCATTGCAATATTGATTAAACCGCTTTGTAATGCCTTAAAAGACAATGACAACATTTATGCTGTTATCAAAGGCAGTGAAATTAATCAGGACGGCAATTCCAACGGAATTACTGCTCCAAATGCAGATGCCCAGGCCAATGTCATTGAAAATGCATGGCTGGATGCGGGCATTGATCCACGATCAGTTAACTTCATCGAAACGCATGGGACAGCCACAAAACTTGGTGATCCGATTGAGATAGATGGAATTACCAAAGCTTTTGCGCGATTTACTCCTGAGAAAAGTATTTGTGCAATTGGGGCCGTAAAGGCGAACATCGGGCATCTGGATACTGCCGCAGGTTTGGCCGGTTTTTTGAAGGCGTTATTGAGCCTAAAGTATAAACAGCTAACGCCATTGGTCCATTTTAAAACACCAAACAGAAATATAAATTTTGAGGAGAGCGCCGTCTATATTAATAAAGACTTATCTGATTGGGAAAGAGTTGGAACCCCGCTTCGGTGCGGCGTGAGTTCATTCGGTTTAAGCGGCACAAATTGCCATGTTGTATTGGAAGAAGCCCCGGCAAAAGATATTTGCGTAGCAGAAGAGAAGAAGCAATATTTATTCACGCTTTCATCGCGCAGTAAAGATGGCCTCATTGACTACGCCCGAAAAATAAAACAAGCGCTCTATTTGCATCGGGATACAAACCCTGAAAGCATTTGTTATACGCTGGCAACAGGAAGAGGTCATTATTCCCATAGACTTGCCATCATCTTTGAAAATGGGAAGAAACTGATTAGAAAACTTTCCCAGATCATTGATGTTGGACTTTGTTCCGACATAGCAGATGGTATATTTTATCACGCTTCAAAATCCGTTGCATCAAACAAAAAGGAGTTGGCTTCGGGCGAAATAACTGAAAATGAAATTCGTGATCTCAGCAATGAAATTAATGCATTGATACGAAAAAGTGCCGGTGAAATTGACATCGTTGAACGAACCGCTCAAGCTTATATAAAAGGATCTGAAATTTTATGGGATGAATATTATAGCGTCTCTAAACCATCAAAAGTTTCACTTCCCGGTTACCCGTTCGAAAAGAAAAGGTGCTGGGTTAAGTTGAGGGATATAGAGAATGTCAACGAAAGTCTGACTACTTCTTATGGTAAAAAGTACGAAGCAATATTTTTGAACAATTGCATCATTGATACGCCTGCAGTTGCCGTTTACGCATCAACTTTCAATGACAACAACTGGTTGCTGAATGAACACCGGGTGATGGGAACACCTACATTGGTAGGCGTATCCTATTTGCAAATAGCTTATGAGGCCGGCAAAAATCAATTTGGAAGTTCGCGGTTGGTCCTCGAGGATTTCTATCTGCTTCGGCCTTTGACCATTCCCGAGGGGAAGGATCTGGAGGTACTGACGACAGTGAATAAAGGGAATGACAATTTTTTGCTCATTGAGGTTCATTCCAAATCCATGGATAACAGTTGGATTTCTTATGCAAAGTTCAGAGTGGGCGAAACTGAACATGTAACACTTGATAGACTTGATTTAGAGGAAATCAAATCACGAACCGGTAATAGCCGTGAAATTTTCCACAGGGAAGAAAGTCTGAAAAGCGGTGAAATTGTTGAGGTGAGCAAAAAATGGAATTGTCTGAACAAAATTTATTGGGATGAGACAGAATTTCTGGCTGAGTTAAGTGTTCCGGAAGAGGATGCTGAATTGGCTTCAAGTTATTATTTGTACCCTCCGTTAATTGACGCAGCGTTGAGCTGTGCAATAGATGAAAGTGGATTTTTACCCTATTCCTTCGGCACTGTCGAATTGCGAAAAAGAGCGACAGGCAGAATCTTCAGTTATGTAAAGAAACTGGAAAGCCGATCTCCTGAGACACGCATTTTTGATATTGTCATTACTAATGACACCGGAGTTATTATAGCTTCTTTCAAAGGTTTTGCTCTTAAAAAAATTGCATCTCATAGGCAGGATAATTTGTCCCATGAACTGATCTGGAACCCATGGAGTATTAAAACCCGCCAAACTGGTACCATTGGCAATATTGTTGTGTTGTATAACTCAGCCAGCAACAAGATGCTGATTGAGAGTTTCAAAACGAAGGATGGAATAGTTTTGTGTGAAGTATTGCAAGATAATTATGCTGACATATTTGAGAAATTTGGCCACAAGATTCCGGATAAAATAATTTTCCTGCTACCGGGAAAAACAACGGAGGAAATTATTGATGGATTGGAAGAGCGGTTGAGACTTTCCCTTTATAGTGCTTACTATTTTGCCAAATTCCTTACATCCGGCATTGCAACGAAAATAGATCTGCTGTTTGTCGGTGAAAATGTTTGTGAGGTCTCAAAAGACGAGAAACAGCTAAATTCATTGAACCATGCAGTTGCCGGTTTAGGCCAGGTGTTGCAACAAGAAAGTCCAAATGTTCATTGTCGCTTTCTGGATATTGACCAACATACAACCGCCTCGGAGATCATTGACGAAGTGAAGGACGGGTTTGGCGAGTCCTATTATTACCGGGCATATAGAAATGGAGAAAGGTTTATTCGGGAAATCAGACCACTCCGTTTGAATGAAAGGGAGTCAAATAAATTTTTGTATCAGGAGGATGGTGTATATATTATAACCGGGGGAACAGGTGGTATTGGATTGGAGTTGGCTCACTTCCTTTCCGGGCAAGCCAGGATTAAATTGGCCATGATCAACCGATCGGAATTTCTCCCGAGAGACGCATGGGATGCCGTTTTACAGGAAAGAAAGGACGAAAGACTATGCAGAAAGATTGAAAAAATCCGTGCCATTGAAGGTGAAAAGGCAGAGGTTCATCTTTATTCAGCGGATATTGGCAATTACGATATTTTAAAATCTACCATAGAAAAGATCAGGAAAGATCATGGGAGAATTTGTGGTGTGATACATGCTGCCGGAGTGGCAGGCGATGGATTTATCTTCGGGAAAGATCATAAAACATTCCGTGAGGTGATTAAACCCAAAATTCATGGAACGATCTATTTGAGCGAATTGTTGAAAGCCGACAAACCCGATTTCTTTGTCATGACATCGGCTTTGACCGCGATAATTCCAACTTCGGGACAGAGTGATTATACAGCTGCAAACTGTTTCATGGATGCTTACTCCTCTGAGTTAAACCATTCCGGAATGAATGCGCTGAGTATTAATCTCACCTCCTGGAAAGAGACAGGAATGGCTTATGACCATGGGGTTGTTGATGATGGGATATTCAAATCCATTTCAACGAAGGATGGTGTCCGGACGATTGATAGAATGATGCAGGGTACCAATCATTCAGTTATTTTGGGAGAACCCGATTTATCCGATTTGGATTCATCTGTTGGCCTTCCTTTCTATGCAGACTTAAATATGCTTGCTACCAAAAGGAAGCAGGTGAAAAGTAATGCTGAACCGATAATAAAAAGGCAGGTTGTTCTCCAGGGCCGGGAAGAGGGCAATTATACTGCCTATGAGCAATCAATAGCTCAAATCTGGGGGGGTGTTTTAGGGTATCCCGAGTTAAGTATTAATGATAACTATTACGATCTTGGAGGTGATTCGATTCACGCCATAAAAATCAATAGCCTTCTTGAAAAACAATTAAAGATTCAGGTTACCATCGGCGATTTATTCAACCATTTGACCATTGCCGAACTTGCGGAATTCCTTCAATCAAAAGCCGGTACAACGAATCAGGAACAAATGGAAGAATCAACTTCAATGATCATTCTTCCTGCAGAAAAAAGTGGTTATTACCCTGTATCTTCTGCTCAGCGCCGACTATTCATTCTCGATCAGCTGACGAAAGACAAACTTAGTTACCACCTTCCTGAGATTTGGAATATAGAAGGAAAACTAAATGTTGATGATCTTATAAAAGCCTTCGATAAAATTATTGAACGTCACGAAATCCTGCGTACATCTTTTGATTTTGTTCAGGATGTGCCGGTGCAGGTTATTCACGAAAAGGTTGAATTTTCAATTCCTTTTTCAGCAATGACCGAACCGGAAGCCAGAAACCATATTCGTGCCTTCGTGAAACCATTTGATCTGGGAATTGCACCATTGTTCAGGATTGAAATAGTATCGCTTGCCCCGGAAAATCACCTGGTTCTCTTTGATGCGCATCATATCATCATGGATGCCTTCTCCCTGGAAATATTGAAAAAAGAGCTATTCAGTTATTATGAAGGGAAGGATCCGGAGCCGCTTAAAATACAATACAAAGATTATTCAATCTGGCAGGGCAGTTATTACAAAAGCAAGGAGGCTATTGCAAAGAAATCGTATTGGATCAAGCAGTTTGATGGAGAGATACCTGTCATAGATTTGCCACTGGATTTTCCCAGAAGCGCCAATCAATCTGTTGAAGCCGGGGTCTTTACATTGTGCATCGATGAGAGGTTTACTGCGGAAATTAAAAAAATGTCGGCCAGCCAGGGAATCTCAACCTTCATGATTTTACTGGGAGTCTATAATATTGTTCTTCACAAATATACCCAACAGGATGATGTAATTATTGGCGTTTCTTCGCTTGGACGCGACAAGGATGAGTTATCCGGACTACTTGGCATGTTTGTCAACAATCTGCCGGTCAGGTCTTTTCCTAAAGATGATATCAATGTTTTGGAATTTCTGAAACAGGTGAAAGAAAGTGCTATTCACGCATCTGCAAATCAGGATTATCCTTTTGATGAATTGATTGAAGATCTGAATATTAAAAGAGACTTAAATCGATCGCCTCTTTTTGACGTTGTATTTTCTTACATGAACTTTGCCCTCTCGGATATTAAAAATGGGGAGATGCAAATATCTGACTACATGGCCGAAACGGTTGTTTCATCCGAATACGATTTGATGCTTTACGGGTTGGAAGCCGAAGAAAAAATTTATATCACCATTAAATATAAAAAGTCACTGTTCAAAAGGGAAAGTATAGAAAGATTTGCCGGACATTTCTCCAAGATTATAGAAATCATCACAAAGAACAGGGAAATAAAACTATCCGATATCGATATTCTTTTGCCAAATGAAATTGAACTTCTAAAAAGCTATAACACAAATTACAGGAAAATTTCTGAAAAGACAGATGTTATTGATCTGCTCAAAGGATCCTTTGCGAAATATCCTGAGAAGATAGCTCTTCTGTATAATGGGAAGGCGATCTCTTACAATGAGCTAAATATTAGGGTGAATAAGCTTGCAAATTATTTACAGTCAGTGCTTTTTGTGAAGCCTGATGATCTGGTTGGGATCATGACTGAAAGAACAGAAACGATGATAGTTGCAATGCTGGGAGTGATAAAAAGTGGGGCGGCTTATGTCGGAATAGATAGCGCTTATCCGCAGCAAAGGATTGATTATATCCTGAAAGACAGTAGGACAAAAATACTGTTAACTGAAAAGAACCTTCTTCAAAAGACCGCATTCGAAAAGAGCACTGAAATGCTGGTGGTCGACCTTGAGGATATGGCCATTGCAAATCAAAAACCAAGCGAGCCGGAGAGGATATGCAATCCCGACAATTTGGCTTATATTATCTACACTTCCGGATCGACAGGCGCTCCCAAAGGGGTAGCCATTACGCATAAAAATCTGTCAGTGTTTTTGCACTTCTGTTTGGAAGAATTCAAATCAACAAATTCTGATAGAATTTATGCCACTGCGTCCTATTGCTTCGACATATCTGTGTTTGAAATCTTCTATCCGCTTGTATCCGGTAAATCATTGAGGGTATTGAAGTCTGCGCTTGATATTCCCAGCCATCTTGGGATGGATGATAAAGTATTGATTAATCTTGTTCCCTCGTCAATGTCTGCAATAATGGATAGTTTGGACCTGGGTGGGTATAATAATCTGACTGCTGTTAATCTTGGTGGTGAACAAATACCTCAGACGCTTATTGACCGTATCGACTGTGATAAAATTGAAGTTAGAAATTTATACGGACCATCTGAAGATACTACCTATACAACCTTGTACAGATTTAGCAACAGCAAAAGAAAAGTCTTGATCGGCAAGCCGTTGGCGAATACCCAAATATATATTGTTGACCGGAATATTAAGCTGGTTCCAATGGGTCACTCCGGTGAAATATGTATCTCCGGGGATAAACTTGCAAAGGAATACTTATACAAGGAGGAATTGACACGGGAAAAATTCATCTGCAATCCATTCGGAGAGGGACGACTTTACAAAACAGGGGATTTGGGCAGGTGGACTGACTCAGGTGATTTAGAATACCTGGGAAGAATCGATCGTCAGGTTAAGATAAGAGGATTCAGAATTGAGTTGGGAGAGATAGAAGCGAATATCAGGAATTATCCATCGGTTGAGAATGTTGTCGTAGTTGCCTGGGAGAAAGATGCAACCAAAGATATTGCTGCTTATATCGTTGCAAATGAAGAAATTGATTTCAATGGTCTGAAAAATCATTTGTGTCAATTGCTTCCTGCATACATGATCCCTATGTACTTTGTTCAGGTGGATAAAATTCCGCTGACATCCAATGGAAAGATTGATGTGAAAGCGCTTCCTGAACCTTTACTCAACAGCAAGGATTCAAAATCGGTTGAGACGGAAGAATTAAGCCCAAAAGAAGAAGCGCTTGCCGAAATTTGGAAGAATGTTCTGGAGGTTGATCAATTGAGCAAATACTCGGGTTTCTTTGACCTGGGCGGACACAGTCTGAAAGCATTGAGACTTCTTGCACAAATCAATCGTACGTTTAAAAGTAGCTTCTTACTTTCTGACATTTTTGAATATCCGACGATCTCGCAATTTGCACGGATAATCGATAATCAGGAAGATGTTGAATTTATGTCTCTTAGTCCTCTTGAGAAAGCAAATTACTATGATGTTTCGCATGCCCAACACCGGTTGTGGATACTCGACAGGGTGGAGGGAAAATCCATTGCTTACAACGTTCCGATGGTTTACAGCATAAAATCGGAAGTAGATATTAGCGCGCTGCAGCATGCATTTATTTCGATAATTAAGAAATACGAATCCCTGAGAACCTATTTTGTTGAAATTGAAGGAGAACCAAAACAAGGGATATTGGATGAATTTGATTTTGCAATAGATGTTATTGAAGTGTCTGTCACCCAGGATCTGATCAGTAATTCCAGGGAGCTCATTCAGAAAGCGGTTACCACACCATTTAGTTTGGAGGAAGCACCTTTAATTAAAGTAACGCTACTGAAAGATAAAAACAAAACGGAGTATATCTTAATCATCAATGTACATCACATCGTTCTTGATGAATGGTCGGTAAATATTCTGGCAGACAATTTGGCCTTGTTCTACGATCATTATTCAGGCAAAAACAGAATTACGGATGAGCGCCTGTTCATGCCTTCACCCATTCAGTACAAGGAATTTGCCCATTGGCACAATAACCAGATCGTCAAGAACGAAGGAGAAACAAATGAGCACAAGAATTATTGGCTCGAATTATTCAGGGAACCGGCGCCATACCTGAATTTACCTTCTGATTTTCAACGGCCAAAGACGCAGACATTTGAAGGGAAAACTGAGTCGTTCAAATTGCAGCATTCTTTGTCTGAAGGTCTCCGAAGGATTTGTAATGAGAACAATACTACACTGTTTGTCTCAACTCTTGCGCTAATCAACGTTCTTTTTTCCAGATACACCGGCCAAAATGATATCGTTATCGGAACTCCAATTGCAAACCGGGACCATCAGGATATACAGGATCAGATTGGATTTTTCCTGAATACGCTTGCCTTGCGCAATCAGTCAGATCCTGTAGAAAATTTCAGAACTTTCCTGAATAGAGTGACTAAAAATACACTCGGTGCATTTAATCATCAGATGTTTCCGTTTGATTTGCTTGTGGATGAATTACAGCTTCCACGAGATCTCTCCCGGTCTCCATTGTTTGATGTCATGCTAATTTCACAAACCCCTGCTGACAATAAGATTAACCATGTAGCAGGTCTCAAAATGGAATCGGTAAATTTTGATTTTCCGGTAAGTAAATTTGATTTGTCAATAAGCTATTACGATGATGGAGAATCGATTAACTATTTCTTCGAGTACAATACCGCTCTCTATAAAAAAGAGCGGATTGTCAATATGTTTAGTCATTTTGCTGCTTTGGTCGATAGTGCTATTAACAATGAGAAAGAACCGATCTCTAAATTAAATATTGTTTCCCCGGAAGAGAATGCATTGCTATGCAAATATTCGATGGGATATGATAAAGCATTGGCTAATAAGTCGATTGTTAACCTCATTGAAAAGAAGGCAATAGAATACAAAGATCGCACGGCGGTTGTGTGCAAACGACAGAGATTGACTTTGGGAGAAGTCAATGCGAAGGCCAATCAATTTTCCCGTTTTCTGGTTGATAGTAACGGGATTAAACCTGGAGCCCGTGTTTGTGTGATGCTGGACCGGTCGGAGTGGTCGGTAATAACGATGCTTTCAATTCTTAAATCTGGTGGGGTATATGTACCGGTAGATGCAAATTATCCGCAAAGCAGGATTGATTTCATCCTGCAGGATTGCGGCTGTGAAATACTAATCACTTTAGAGGAGTTTAAAAAATTTATCCCACTTGATAGTATAAAAATAATTGCCATTGATGGTATTGGTGAAAGTATTTCTCAGTTCAGCAATGAAAATCAGGAGGTGATTCAACCTGTCGATTTAGATGCTACCGCTTATGTTATTTACACATCGGGATCTACCGGCGAACCGAAAGGGGTATTGGGAACTCACAAATGTCTGCTAAACCTGGTAGAATGGCAGTCCGGTCAAATAGAGAGCGGTTTAAAAGCACTTCAGTATGCACCTCACAGCTTCGATGTATCAGTTCAGGAGATCTTGTTTTCCCTTGCAACGGCAGGGACATTGTTTATGATTGAGAATGACACGCGGTACAAGATGAGTTTAATAGCCGAAATAATAGACAAAGAAGAAATTGAAATTCTGACGATGCCGTATAGTGCATTAAGTCTGTTTTTAGGAGAATTGGATCACATTGATCAACTGAAATCACTAAAACATTTGATCACTTCAGGGGAACAGCCGTTTGTGAATTCTACCCTGGCAAAATTACTCAAAGCCTATCCGGGTATTTTGTTTCATAACCAATACGGACCTTCCGAAACGCATGTAGTAACATCCTATACTCTTTCAGGCCAGATGGAAGAACTCCCGAATAAAATTCCAATCGGCAGACCGGTTAACAACACGCAAATATATTTATTAGATAAGGAGATGGAGCTTGTACCTGCCGGAATACCGGGAGATTTGTACATTGGTGGATTTAATGTAGCCAACGGATACATCAATCACCCGGATTTGACGACCGAACGTTTTATTCAAAATCCATTTGGTGAAGGGAACTTATACAAGAGCGGTGATGTTGCGAGATGGGATAATCATGGTGACCTTGAATTTCTTGGAAGGGATGACGGACAGGTAAAAGTTAGAGGTTATAGGATTGAGCCTGGCGAAATCGAATCCTGCATGCTTAAGTATCCAAATGTGAAAGAGGCCGTTATCAAAATAATAGATGAAGGACACGGCAAGGAGATAGTAGCCTATTTTACCTCTTCAACTGACATTGACAGCCATAGTTTGAAGGAGTTTTTAGTCTCTCAGCTTCCTGCATATATGATTCCCGGATATATAGTAAAGCTTACAGAATTTCCACGTACATCCAGTGGAAAAATTGATCTTCGTTTTCTTCCTTTACCAGATCCCAATGATAATCCGGATCTGTTGTCTTATGTCGAACCTGTAGGCGAAACCGAAATAGCCATCGCAGAAGTATGGTCGGAAATACTCCACAGGGAAAACATAAGCTCTCACGAAAATTTCTTTGAAATAGGTGGAAACTCCATCAAGGCAATCAGAGTGATGTCTAAGGTTCAAAAGAGGCTCAGCAAAAAGACCTATTTGAACCTGATATTTCAGCACCCAACGATAAAAGAGATGGCCGAAATTATTGTTGGTACGGACGAAAGGCTGAAAAATATGGATAGCGATTTCATCCGTTTAAATCAGGTGGTTGGAAAGAATATTTTCTTCATGCCTCCGGGGATAGGCTATTCCTTTGCTTATATGGAGTATGTGAAATATTTTGAAAATCACACTGTTTACGGATTGAACTTTATAGAATCCAATGATCCGGCAAAGTCAATGGCCGATATTTTAATCAATTTGCAAAGAGAGGGTGCATTTTATTTGTTCGGTCATTCGGCCGGAGGCAATATGGCGTATGATTTGGCAATCGAACTTCAAAAACTCGGACGGGAGGTTGGGGGAATAATATTGCTGGACAGTTACCGGCAGCTGGAACCAATTGATTGGAGCGCAGACGAATACTTAAATGATGCCATATTGTATATCGAGCAAAACCATGCTGAATTTCTGGATGAAGAAATTAAGGAAGCTGCTCTTGCCAAAATTGTTGCCTACAGAAGATACCTGAATGCCCGGGCTGAAGATAAATTTTTAAATTGTCCTGTTTATCAGATTGAAGCATCAGACGAAATAACTAATTTTAATCAGAAAATAAGCAGAAGTGCATGGGCCGAATTAACTTCGCAGTACGAAGTTTTAGGGGGTTACGGCGGACACATGGACATGTTAAAACAGCCAAATCTGGAAGGAAATGCTTTGTTAACCAGGAAACTACTTGATCGGCTTATAAATGAAAAATGAAAAGCACTTAATAGAAAAAATACATGACAATCTTTCATTTTCTCAAAAAGGAATCAGATAAACCACTGCTAAAGTTGGGTTTGTTAACTGCTGTCTCCGGTTTATCCAGTACGGGTGTCCTGGCTGTTATTAATCTTGCGGCCCAGGGAGAATCCGGTAAATCAATCAATATTAGTTATTTATTGATGTTTGTAGCTGTTGTTGGTATTTTTATTACTTCCCAAAAATTTATCCTTGTCGAAGGGGTTATTTTAATTGAAGACATCCTTAATAATCTAAGGATCAGACTATCAGATAAAATCCGACAAACTGATTTGTTAAACATCGAAAAAATAGGGAAAGCAAAGATATACAACCGGTTAACCCAGGAGTCTGCTTTAATTTCCCAGATGTCGGTATACTTGATTACCGCATTGCAGTCGGGTATCATGCTCATATTTATTTTTGGCTATATTGCCTATCTAAATCTCATGGCTGCTGTTATTCTATTGGCGATGTTAGCAGTAGGGGTAATGCTCTTCCACAAGAACAATATAAAAGTATATGCAGAACTCGATGCCACCAATAAAGCCGAAATCGAATATTTTAATTCGCTGACCGACATTCTTGACGGGTTGAAGGAGATTAAACTAAACAGGAAAAAGAGCAACGACCTATTCTCACATTACAGGAAGATTTCTACTGTGGTGCAAAAGCTGAAAGTCAGTACAGGATACCTGTTTTCTGTAAATACAGTTTTTTCCCAGGCATTTATCTATATTGTTCTGGGAGCAATTGTTTTTGTCCTTCCGCAGTTGAATGCCAATTTTTCGAAAGAGATAATCAGCACTACGACCGCCATGCTTTTTGCCATAGGTCCATTGACTTCATTGGTATCCATGATCCCACCTTATGAAAAGCTCAATTTGGCTGTCGAAAATATATATGAGCTGGAGGATCAACTGGATCAGCATTCAAATCATAACGAAGTACAACCGATTGACGGCGAAAACAGGTTTAAAAATTTCAAGAGAGTTGAACTGAAAAGTCTTTATTTTGAATACCATGACAACGAAATCTATGATAATTTCTCAATAGGACCAATTGACCTGACGATCAACAGGGGTGAGATACTTTTTTTTATTGGCGGAAACGGTTGTGGTAAAACCACATTGTTAAAAGCGCTTACCATGCTTTATAACAAGTTGGATTCAGGTAGTATTTTTGTCGATGATAAACTCGTTGACGACACAAATTATCTTGAATATCGGGAGCTATATTCCGCAATATTTTATGACTTTCATCTATTCGATAAACTTTATGGATTGGAAAATATTGATCCTAAAAGAGTTAATGATTTGCTTAAATTGATGGAGATTGATAAAAAGACAGAGTTTAAAGAGGATAGGTTTACAATACAAAACCTATCGACTGGGCAAAGGAAACGGCTTGCCCTAATTGTTACATTTCTTGAAGATAAACCAATCTATATTTTTGATGAATGGGCAGCTGATCAGGACCCACAGTTTAAAAACTATTTTTATGATATATTGTTGCATAAACTAAAGGCTGAAGGTAAGACGGTAATTGCAGTTAGCCATGATGACCGCTATTTTCATGTAGCCGATCGCGTAATCAAAATGGATTATGGAAAAATTGTCTGATACTGTTTAGGTTATCAATTTATTGCATAAATTTAACATGGTCTGTAATAATTTCGAAAATGAAAATATTCTTTAAAAAAATCGGCCATTATTACCACGTTATTAGACAAAATATCGTTGGATATTGGGAAAGGCATACATTAGGAATTACGATGACATTTTTGGTCTTTGTATTTTTTCTTGCCTTATTCTGGAAAAGCATTTTTATTTCGATTTATTCCGGAGAGCAGGGAATAAGATGGTCCGGACTTACCGGGACGAAACTGGAAGAGTATTATGGGGAGGGACTTCAGGTTATTTGGCCATGGGACAAAATGTATATCTACAATACCAGAATTCAAACAAAAGGCGATACAATGCAAATCCTTACTGCCGAAGGTCTTTCCATTAAGGTAGAATTTGTGTATAGGTTTTTTGCCTTAACCGATTCAATTCCTGTAATACATAAAATGCTCGGGCCTAATTATGCTAATACATACGTCGCTCCTGAGGTACAGGCTGCTTCTACTTCAATTATAGGTAATTATACACCTGAACAACTATATAAAATTTCGACACTCGTAATCCAATCGACTATCAAGTACTATTTAAATAAGCAGCTGATTCAAAGAAATATTATCATTGATGACTATCTCATTAAAAAACTTAGTCTGCCTGAAATCGTTGCCCAATCTATTGAAAAGAAAATGGTTGCAGCACAATTATCATATGAATTTGACTATAAACTTGAAGTTGAAGAAAAAGAGAGGAAGAGGAAATCCATAGAGGCAGAGGGAATTAGAAGTTTTGAGGACATATCTAAAATACCAATTTTGAAATGGAGAGGATTGGAAGTTACTACTGAATTTGCAAAATCCCCCAATTCCAAAATAATTATAATGGGTACCAGTGAAAAGGGTTTGCCATTGTTGTTGAATACAGACGAAAAGAAATAGATTCTATAAATTGAAATAACAGAAGAGCTGATTATCCTTTTTTTGAGAAGAATTAGATAAAATGATAAGTACGAAAGAATTAAAAAGGAAAATTTCGAAAATATTTTTTGTGGCAATACTTGTTTGCTTCAGCCTCTTAATTGTATTTGCTGGATCATTGATATATAATGGATTATACAAAAAACACTCTAAAGTTGAACTTTTTCATAATAGAATGACTGCTATTGTAAAGAAAATGAGCAGACTTATAGAATTTGTTCAAAAAATTCCGCAGGATTTGGTATATATTTTGGAATTTCAAGATGTGGATGAACAGGAAATGAAGATTTTGCTTGAATCAGTTCTCTTTAATAATTTGGAAATATGCGGGAGTGCTATAGCATTTGAGCCCAATCAATTCTATAAGGATTCGCTTTACCATGCCACTTATGTATACAGGAAAGGGGATAGAAATATTTATACAAATTTAAATGGTCCCGAATACAATTATTTTAACAAGGAATGGTATCAGCTTCCAAAAACTTTGATGAAACCAACCTGGAGTGAACCCTATTTTGATACTGGAGGTGGTAATATTTTCATGTCGACCTATTCTATCCCTTTCAGTAAATTTGACGGATACAAGGAAGAGTTTAAGGGTATTGTCACGGTAGATGTGTCTATTGAAGAATTGAAAAGGAATGTTCAATCTGTTGGCAAGCTTTGGAATTGCTATACAATTTTAGTTTCGGGAAAGGGAACGGTTCTTTCTGCACCATACGAGGAGTGGATTTTTAAAGAA
Organism: Prolixibacteraceae bacterium; assembly: GCA_023229575.1. Classification (GTDB taxonomy): domain Bacteria; phylum Bacteroidota; class Bacteroidia; order Bacteroidales; family Prolixibacteraceae; genus CAINVV01. The sequence continues at coordinate 12,210 of JALNYZ010000042.1, read as the reverse complement.
TCTATTTTCACACTGGCATCTAAATTGAATGTACCGGTTTTTAGTGAAATTGGCAGCGATTTAAAGAAGGGAATTTCCGGTACAAAAAATTTAGGGAGATTTGAGGATCAAAATGATTGGTTGGTGTTTTACGCCATAATTCCTATAAATCAATGGGGACTAATTATGCTTTTGCCCAGGAATGATTTTAACAAGAAATAACGTGATATTTAATATGAAATATTGTCAAACCTTAAAAGAAAATCAATCATGGGATTCGTAGGTTTTTATATGTTTCTTTGTCTTGTAACCGGATTATTGGGAAGGCATACCTATTTGGGTTTTTGGGCAAATTTTATTTTTTCACTTTTCTTTACGCCTATTTTCCCCCTGATTTATATCCTGGTTGCCGGTTATAAAAACAACAAGGAAGAGGTTTTACACTCTAAATAGATGGCATTCTAGAAGATTTTATCAGAGATTAGCCTGCAAATTTCTTCTGTCTTGTTAAAAATAAAGAAGTGTCCACCATCAAAACGATGAATGGTAATTTCTTCATTCGTTTCGATTTGCCAGTTTGCAGCATCCTCATTGCTGATATTTTCCAGATTCCCAAGTAAAACAGCTATTGGCACATTGAAAGGTTTCGTGGGTACATGTTTGTAATTCGCTATGGCCTGAAAATCCATTTTAACTATTGGAAGAAAAAATTGGACAAAGCCCTGGTCTGACAGCAATTCTTCAGGAGTCCCTTCCATTTGTCTGAGCATCTCGATGAACTTATCATCCGGTAAACTGTATCTTTTGTCAGGTTTGATCAAACACGGGGCTGTTTGACCTGAGACGAACAGGTACTTTGGAGGATTGGCCTTCTTCATGGCGATATACCTGCACAATGTAAAACAGAGCAACGCTCCCAGACTGTGGCCAAAAAGCGCATAGTTACCCTTTATTTCAGGTTCGATAATCCCGAAGAGATCTTCAGTCATGTCGTCAATGTTGGTCAGAAGATCCTCCGCTATTCTTTTCCCTCTACCGGGAAGTTCCAGATTAATGAACTCAATTTCTTCTGGCAGGTATTTTTCAAACTCGGAATAGGAGTATGCATTTCCCCCTGAAAAGGGGATAAAAAAGAGTTTCATGTGTATTCTATATCATCTGTAAATGCCTTATAGATAAGATTAAACTCTTAAATAAAAGGCTTTTTTAGCTTTATTTTTGTTAGCATTTATTAAAGGCTTTCACTATATTTGTAGGAATACCTCGGTTCAAAAGTCTTATTTATAAAAGTACTCAATTCCCTAACGATCTAAAGAACAATTATGATGAAAATGAATCTTATTGGGCTACATTTGTCTATTGGGCTGTGCCTCTTTTTTATTACCTTCTCATTGTCAGGCCAGACGGAAACTGTTTCTCCGGTAAAAATCTCGGCGAATGTTGATTTGGTTAGCCGTTATATTTGGCGCGGATTGGATATTGAGCATGCCCCGAGCATTCAGCCGGGTATTGCTGTTCAGTGGAAGGAGTTTAAGCTTGGAGCCTGGGGCGCTTACAAACTAACCGGTGCTGGAGGACAGGAAACAGACTTTTATCTTTCCAAAACATTTGGCTTCGCCACCATTGCGTTGTGGGATTACTGGAGTTTCAACGATACTACGGCATTTAATTTCTTTGATTACCGTAAGAAAACCACGTCTCATTTACTGGAAGCCCAATTGATTTTAGCGGGAGGTAACACATTCCCTGTGAGCTTTCTTGCAAGCTATTTTTTCCATGGATCAGATGATTCGAAGAGTTTGTACCTGGAACTTCAGTACGAACATAAGTCCTCCTTCGCCGATCTGGCGTTTTTTGCCGGCTATCAGGCAAAAGGGACCTATTATGCTTCGAGTGCTAACTTCGTAAACGTTGGTTGTACCTTGAAGAAATCAATCCCTGTTACCGACCGGCTCTCTTTGCCTGTATATTTAAGCCTGATAGTAAATCCTGCAAGTCAAATTCCGTATCTTGTTGCAGGGATAACGTTCTGATCATGTTCTTATCGGGGGGAAGAGCTCAGAGACTGTTTGAATTTATAACACAGAGAATAACTTTCTATTAATCGAAAATATTGGGTGTATAGAAATTTCTGCCATTATGTATATTTATGAGAAATTGGAACTACTATATTTTTAAGTTGGCCGTGGGTTTAATCCCATTCCTAATGTTTCTTACAACTCAGGCGCAATTTTCTAAAATTGTATTTGCCCCTCAATGGCTGCCACAAGCACAATTTGCCGGATTTTATGCAGCTCAGGAGAAAGGTTTTTACAAGGATGCCGGTATAGATGTTGAAATCATTCATCCTTCGACCAGCATCCAGGCTACTTCGCTGCTTCTCAGCGGAAAGGCAGATTTAATTTCCCTCTTTTTAACTACTGCCTTGTCTGTCAGGAATCAGGGTACTGACCTTGTAAATGTTGGCCAGATTTCACAGCATTCGGCCATCATGATCGTCACTAAAAAAACAGGAGGCATTGAAAATGTTGGTCAGCTCAATGGTAAAAAGGTAGGAATATGGAAAAGTGGATTTGATGAATTACCGAAGGCACTGATTGCTGAGAAAAAGCTGAAAGTAGAGTGGGTCCCGATTTTGTCATCGGTCAACCTGTTCATGATGGGAGGTATTGATGCCATGACTGTGATGTCCTACAATGAATACGACCAAATTATAAATAGTGGACTGAATGAAGAGGAACTCAATGTTTTTCCGTTGGCAGACTATGGATTCGATGTTCCGGAGGATGGTTTGTATTGTTTACGGTCGACCTATCTAAGTAAAAAGGCAACGTTGAACAAATTTTTATCTGCAACGCTGAAGGGCTGGGATTTCGCTGCAGCCAATAAGGAGTATGCGTTGGAGGTTGTCATTGGAAGGATGCAACTTGCCCATGTAGCGGCAAACAAAGTACATCAGGAATGGATGCTCAACAAAGTGTTGGATTTGATCGCACCAGGGGATAAAAAATGTAAACGTGGTGAATTATTGGAATCTGACTTTGATAAAGCGAATAGGATCATCAACAAAGGGGAGTCCAAAAAAATGGTTTGCCTTTTCCCGGAGTTTTACCCTGATCCGACTAAATAGAAATTTTTGAATTTGGTAAGATGAGAACAAGAACCCTGGCAGGTCATATTATCAGGAACGTTTTGCTTTTCTGCACTGGCATATTTGTGATCATTTTCTCGATTTATTATTATTATACACGCAATACTATCCAGGAAACTACCCGCGAAAATGCGATCTTTTTGGCTACTAATACGGTCAGCCAAATTGACCAGGTTTTATTTCCGATTGAGAAAATTACAGAGGTCATAGCCCGGATGCTGGAATCTTCCTCTTTTACGGAAGACTCACTGATCCCATTTTTAAAATCGGTTATAAAAAGCAATAACACCATTTTCGCCTCCGCCATTGCTTATGAGCCAGGGTTCTTCCCCCGAAGAGGTCTTTATTATGCCCCGTATGTTTTCAGGAAAGGGGATTCCATCAGTTCTACTTTTTTAGGCAGTGAGACCTACGATTATTTTTATATGGATTGGTACCAAATACCAAAGATGACCAAAGTGCCATATTGGTCTGAACCCTATTTTGATGAGGGTGGAGGAGGGGTCTTAATGACAACTTACTCGGTTCCATTTTATACAATTAAGGAGGGTAAAAGAATTTTTTCCGGAATAGTTACCATTGATGTTTCATTGGAATTTCTCACTAAAATAATGTCATTAGTCAAGATTCTTAAAACAGGATATGCATTTCTCATTTCGCGCAATGGTGTAATCATTACGCATCCGAACGATAATTACGTAATGAACCATAGCATTTTCACCATTGCCAAGGAGAACAAACAGCCCGGCATGCGGGAGGTTGGCAGGAAGATGGTGCGTGGGGAAAGTAATTTTACATCAGCAGACTTTAAAAGCAAGTATCATCCCGGCAAACTTTGGATCAATTACAAGGCATTGGCATCGAGTCACTGGTCGATAGGCGTTATCTATCCTGAGAATGAAATGTTGGCCTCTCTCCGTAGGATCAATCTTATTTTGCTTGTCCTGGTTGTGGTTGGGTTATCACTGCTTTCAATTTTTATCGTTAAAATAATCCAAAGCATCACAGATCCGCTTAAACACCTGGCCGACTCTGCGAGGCTGATTGCAGCCGGTAATTTTAATATTAAGTTGCCTGATATTAAGACACATGACGAAATGGAGGAGCTCTGCGATTCTTTTACTTTCATGCAAAAAGAGTTGGCGGAATATATTGTTACACTGAAAGATACCACAACGGCCAAGGAGAAGATTGAGAGTGAGCTGCGCATTGCCAGGGAAATTCAAATGGCTATGATCCCGCATATCTTTCCTCCTTTCCCCGATCTGCCCCAGATCGATGTGTATGCCATCCTGAAATCGGCAAAGGAGGTGGGCGGCGATCTTTATGATTTTTTTGTGATTGACGGGAATAAATTTTGTTTTGCCATAGGGGATGTTTCGGGCAAAGGAGTCCCCGCTTCCCTGTTTATGGCGGTAACCCGAACCTTGGTCCGATCAATTTCGGACAAGGAGGTTGCTCCGTCAATTATAATGCGTACGCTCAATAAATCACTCTCAGACAACAATGAAAGCTGTATGTTTGTTACATTTTTTCTGGGTGTACTGAACCTGGACAGTGGCGAATTAAAATATACCAATGCCGGCCATAACCCACCTGTAATTATTCGCAGAAATGGAGAGGTTGCCATGTTCGAGAAAACCAACCATATTCCGGTAGGGTTATATGAGAATTATGAATACGGTGAATCCTCGCTTCAATTGAAATCCGGAGATAAGGTTTTTCTCTATACAGATGGTGTTAGCGAAGCAGAAAATGTTGATAATCTTTTGTTTGGAGAGGATAACCTTTTGAAAATAATTTGTGAAAACAGTGATTTAACTCCCCGTGACTTGATACAAAAGATTGAAGGAGGTGTAGCTAACCATGTCAAAGGATATATGCAGTCTGACGATATTACCATGATGACAATCGCTTACAATGAATAGGGATACTTTTGACACAGTTTTAAAAGTTGAAAATAGGTTGGATGAATTGAACAGGGTTGCTTCTTTCCTGAATGATCTTGGAGTGGAATGGGCATTAAATGAGCGGCTTGTAAATTCCCTTAATCTGGTACTGGAAGAAGCATTATCCAATATTATTCTGTATGGGTATAATGATGAATTAAGGCACACCATTGAAATATATTTTAAAAATTTGGGAGATGAAATTTTTATCTCAATTGTGGACGACGGAATGGCCTACAACCCTACATTAAGACCTGATCCTGATATCTCCTTATCTGTTGAGGATAGACCGGTAGGAGGTTTGGGCGTGTTCCTGATCAAGAAACTTATGGATAGTGCAGAATACCTAAGGGAGGGGAATAAGAATATTTTAAATCTTAAAAAAAACATGAAATAGGCATGATTCATAAATCCCCAACCGCAGTAATTTAACTTCCAATATTTGGCTATTCTATTCGGCAATTAATGAACGAAAGATATACGTTATGAATGTAAAATTAGAAGCATCAGAAGAATACGCACTTGTCAGTCTGGATGGGCGTGTAGACACCACAAATGCAAATGAATTTGAGAATTCCATGTTGAAGGTAATCTCAGATGGTCATACAAAAATCATTCTGGATTGTTCAGGATTAGACTATATCAGTAGTTCGGGTTTGAGGGTATTTTTGATTGTCCAGAAGAGGTTGACAGCAGCAAAAGGTCAATTCAGGTTGTGCGGCCTTCAGCCTGGTATTGTTGAGATATTTGATATTTCAGGCTTTACATCGATATTTTCGATTTTCCCTAACAAGGAAGCAGCTACGAAACCGTAAAAGACAAACAAATGGAAACGAATCTCGATGATGCACTTCAATCCATCACTAAACAGGCGGATCTCATTTGTCATGGTAATTATGAGAATACGGATGAAATTTATCAATTCAGCAATCCGGAAAAATACCCTGAAAGTCTTGTCAATTTTGTGGAGGCTTTTGGTTTTATGGCAGTAAAATTAGAAGCCCGTGAGATGCACCTGGAAAATACAATTGAAGAATTAAAAATCAAAAACGTTCAGTTGGAGGATTCTATCACACGGCACAACCACCTCAACTTCGTGTTTATGAATACGGTTGTTTTGCTAAGTTTCTTCTCGTTTGTTCTGGCGCTCCTTAAAACCCAATCTGATACAGTTTCAAAAATCGCGACCACTTTCGTAGTATCCCGTGTGATTGAATTTGCCATTTTGGCTTCATCCATATTGCTGATTGTAAGGAGTAAATTGCCCCTGTCGAATTTTGGACTTTCCTTGAAAAATTGGCCAAGGGCAGTTAAAGAGTCCCTGTATGCGACAGCTGTCGCCGTATTTTGCTGTACATTGTTAAAAGTACTGATGGTCCAATTTAATTTATCTGAAAGTACTTATATCGTCCGTTTCAGTAACCTTGAATGGAGCTTTGCTTTTTATATCCTTGTTGCCCCCTTGCAGGAATTTTTGGGACGCGGTGTCGTTCAGGGAACGTTGCAACGCATCGTACCCGGAAAGTATGGATGGTTGATGGCCATTTTGCTAACCTCCCTGGTATTTGGAACGCTACACCTATACATCTCTACTTCGTTTGCACTTGCCAGTTTGGTGGGCAGTTTTCTGTGGGGATGGCTTTATCTCCGACATGAGACGATTGTAGGAGTGAGTATTTCCCACTTTATCATTGGGATCTGGATGGGCGTGCTTGGATTTTTTATATAAATAAGGCTGTCAACAGTATTGACTTATTAGCAATTTTGCAACAGATTCGTCAAAGAGTTCCCTCTTCTGTACCCTGTCGAAGGTGTCTATCAGATCGTGGTAACGTACGCGTTTTTTTGCTTCATCCTGAAGGTCTTCGACTATTTGTCCCCGGTGCATCATCACGATGCGATCGGGCAGATCGACAGCCTGCTGCATGGAATGTGTCACCATTAATGCCGTAAGTTTCTCTTGGTCAATTATTTGTCTTGTTAATTCCGCAATTTTTGCTGCACTTTTCGGGTCAAGGGCGGCAGTATGTTCATCCAATAAAAGCAGTTTCGGTTTCAACCAGGTGGCCATCAATAAAGTAAGGGCCTGCCTTTGTCCACCCGACAAGGTACCGATTGGATTGTCGAGCCGATCTTCCAGTCCCATTTTCAACATTCTTACCCGATCAGCGATTTCATCTTTCACTTTGGATGTTACCGCGATTCTTAAAGGGCGTGGCTCACCGCGCTTCATGGCCATCACAATGTTTTCTGCAATGCTCATTTCTGCGGCAGTGCCGGCAAACGGGTTCTGGAAAACCCGGCCAATAAGCCTGGCACGTGTGTATTCCGGCCATTGGTCTATTTGGTTGTTCGCGAGGATGATCGATCCGGTATCCGGTATAAAAGTCCCGGCGATGGCATTCAGCAAGGTGCTTTTGCCCGATCCGTTTGTCCCGATCACGGCAGTAAAACTACCCTCTTTTATTGTCAGGTTGATGTTTTTCAGGGCTTTAACCTCGTTGACTGTGAAAGGGAAAAATGTTTTGGAAAGGCCTTGTACTTTAAGCATGATTTGATCTTCTTAAAATATTTTTGGTAAAAGTTTTGAAAAGATAGGGTGCCACAAGGGCGACAAAAACAAACAAAGCGGTCACCAGCTTCAGGTCGTTGGGGTTCAATCCCCATCGTAAAGCTATGGCAATCAGCAATCTGAAAAGGATGGTTCCCAGGATGGCGCCGGTGATGGTTATTCCTATTCCTGATCTTCCAACCAGGGCTTCACCGATGATGATACTGGCCAACCCCCAAACCATCATCCCTATGCCCATCTGTACATCTGCAAATCCCTGGTATTGTGCAAGCAAAGCGCCGGAAAGGGCCACCAGACCATTGGAGAGAGCCAAACTGAAAACAACCATGGAATTGTTATTAATGCCTTGTGCGCGAACCATTTGCGGATTATTTCCTGTTGCTCTTAAGGCTGTTCCAAAATGAGTCAATAAAAAGCGGTGGAGAATCACAGCAATGATGATACAAAAAACCAAACTGGTTAGAAAGAATGCGAGGTCTGAAACCGGCACTGACCATCCGAGAATTAACAGGTTCTTGCTTCCATCTGTTGTTTGGAGAATTAAATTTCTTGTGCTTTCCGAAACCGTTTTGGTGTCGAGGAGTGGAATGTTGCTTCTTCCCATAATTCTCAAGTTGATGGAATAGAGGGCTGTCATCACCAAAATTCCTGCGAGTATTTCCTGTATTTTGAATTTTGTATGGAGAATTCCAGTTATGGAACCGGCTGCTGCCCCAGCTAAAAATGCCATTGTAATGGCCAGCCAGGGAGACCATCCAGCCATGATAAGAACAGCTGATAAGGAGGCTCCCAGTGTGATCGATCCATCAACTGTAATATCTGTGAATTTGATCATGCGAAAACTGATCAGCATGCCCAATGAGAGCAAAGAGAGGATCAGCCCTATTGTAAAAGCTCCGATTATTAAGTTCATGGTAAAATCTCCGTATTAGTTATTGGAGCAAACCAACATGCTCCCCTGATGAATGAACTTTCCCCTAGGCCCTGAACCGGACGGTCGTCGTCAATCAGGTGCATCAGCGCCAGGGGAGGATAACCGGCAAAAAATTTATCGGTTTGCTGTTTTATGTCAATCTTGCCATTTGGCATGGGTTGGTAGGGAAATACTGCAGCATGCATGTGTCCGGCCAAATCAGGATGAGAAGGCATTGGCTTAAGCAAGCCGGAATTTTTTATTTCCGATGCCCTGGCTATTACCCCAAACAAAAGGGCCTGTTCACCCGCAAAGACCTTTTCTCCGGAAAAGGATAACCAGTCGCGGATCTCAAAAAGATCAAGAACAGGTTGGTCGCCTATTTTTCCGGGAGACTGGATGAGGTTTGCCCCAACCAGACCAGCTATTTCTGCGATCACAACAAATCCGGCAACCGGGGCCTTAGTCAGGGATAGTACCTGCCCGGCAAGTTCCGAAACATTCACATCGGGTTTGTCATTTGAAGGGGAAAATCTGAACATGGCTGACATTTCCCCCTGGCAGATCAGCGCCTGCAGGACCATCATCTCAGGTATAAAATCATTCAATGCCAACAGGTAATCCGGATGGCCTTGTTCTTCAGGAACCTGATAAATCAGATTTCCACAAACAGCCATCATGTCACCAAAATGGTCCCTGGCCCTGGTCAATTCAGTTGAAGCGCTTCCAATTCCAAGTGCAAAATATCCCGGGAGAAAGCAGTCTTTTTAACTTCAGATTCGTTGATAGCCTTCCAGTCCTGCCAGCCATTGATAAGATTTATTGTAAGAGAACCTTTTGGGTTAATGGTGTATAGTTCTGAAGAAGAGACATTGGAAATGTCGTGCATTTCAATGTTTGGCACAAGGTCGACGGGCATGGTTTCAGAGAGCCATGTGCCAAAACCTGTTGTGGTGAGTGTCGCTGAAACAAAATCATTGGCATTTACAATCAGAAAGCTGCCTTTGATGAAGGCAAGTTCCTTGTTAATGCGAACAAGGGAACGAATTCCGGCTGAACTCAGAAAGTGGAGGGCGGAGGCCTCTAAGACAAGCTGGTGTTCACCATTTCGGATGTAATTCAGGAAAGTATCGGTAAAATAGTCAGACCAGGTCGCGTCAAGTCGGCCATTCGCGTATACAATCAGGTACTTTCCAATCTTTTCTGCTTGAAGTTCCATTACCAGTTCAAATTATTTTTTCGTGAATATGATGGCCTTTTTTGTAAAGTTTTCTGACATTTTGAGCTGAAATTCTTTGGCCAATTCAGGATTGTATATCAGTTTTTCGTTTTGTGTATTGCTGAATGGAATCTGATCGGGATTTTTGCCTTTCAAAATGTCAATAACCAAAACTGCCGCTTCCTTTCCTGCATCGTAATAGTCGCGGGCGAGACAGACGACACCGCCATCTTTCATCTGATCGCTGTCAAAAACAAAAACGGGTAAATTGTTTTCAGCTGCCTTACGGGCGATCAAAGCGAACCCTGGTCGCGTCAGGTTGTCAACAATTTGACAAACAAGCTGGATGTTGTTCCTGCAAAGCTCGGTTGCTGCCTGGGTGATCTCTGCACTGGAGGTTACCGGGATTGCGATTAGTTCAAGTCCCTGTTTTTTAAGCGCCTCTTTGAACCAATCCTTGTAAAGGACACTGTTGATTTCCGCAGGGGTAAAAAGGGTTCCAACCTGTTTGACCGAAGGGATCGTTGCCTTTATCAAAGCGGCCATTCCATCAAATGGCGAACGGGTTGTTATGCCGGTTACATTTGGAAGATGTTCCGTTTCGGATTTTCCGGCGCCGGCCTTCACCCCATCACCTACGCCGGTGAAAACAATTTTAGTATCAACTCCTGCTTGCCTTATCGCTGCCTGGAGGGCCGGAGTAGAGATGGCAATGAGCAGGTCGGCCTGGTCAGCTTTCACGGTAGTCATAATGCTCGATAGCGTAGACATATCACCCTGTGCATTGTAGTATTTAAGCTCAAAATCTTTTCCCTCTTTCAGTCCCGCATCTATTATTCCATCCATTACACCTTCCCTGCAACGCTCGGCAAATTCCGTCTCACTGTAAAGGACAACCCTCAGCTTAAAATGAGGGATGGATTGTGCCATTCCGGTTTTGGTTTCACTAAATACAGCAGTTGATGGGTTTTGGTTTTCTCCCGGAGATAATGTTGTCTTCGCTTCTTCGTTTGATTTGGCCTGATTTTTAAGTATTTCTGAAAGGCTCTCGGTTATTTGCCACGGCTTGCCGAGGGAGGCGAGAACCTCTTTGTTGATCTTCAACTCTTCGGGTATGACATTTTCAATTCTGAATTCAGAAGGGCTTTTGCCTTTTAAAATTTGCGCGGCCAGGTCGGCCGTGTATATTCCAACAGTGTGGTAGTTTGCCCCAATGCCAAAAAGCGCCCCATTGGCTGCATCAACGGGATCGTTTGTAAAAACGGGTATTCCGGATTGTTTGGCCAGGTTGATAATCATTCCTGCAGAAGACATGGCAACCGTGTCGCCTCCGATCCAGACAGCTTCAATTCCTTTTGCCATCAAAGACCGGGCAGCTTCGGCAACCTCTGAGGTATTGGTTGCAACGGTTTCGATCAGGCTAATTCCCAACTTACTGCAAATTTTTCGGGCTTGACCGAGACAAGCTTCTGAACACTGCTCCCCCGGATTCCAAACCACGCCAACCTTTTTGATAGCCGGCTGGAGTTGCCGCAGAACCTGAAAAGCACTCTTAACTGGCTGGAAGGTTCCGATTCCTGTCATGTAGGGTGGATGCTGACTGGGTTCAGCTCCGGTAATACCTGCGCCAGTTCCGTATGGATCAGTTACGGCTCCAAAAACGTGCAATTTTCCGGTAGTCAGGTTGGCTTTGGCAAAGGTTTGCAACGAAAGTGTACTTGAAGTAATAACCAAATCGTAGGGACCATTTACTATTTCCCGGGCAATGGTATTAGCGGTAGCAAGATCGCCCTGAGGGTTGAAAATTCTGATATTCTGTTTGTCGGGAGCTACAAATCCAAGTTCCTGCAACCTGTCGGTTATCCCGGCTACATGGTTATCGAGCAAAGGAGTTGACCTGATTTGCATAATTGCTATTGAGGGGAAACGATTTTGATCCATATCTCTTTTTCTCCCTTTCCTTTGTTCCAAATCTGACAGCAGCAGAAGCAGGGATGCACCGGTTATCAGCAGGACTGCCAGCCATAGGTCTTTGATCAGGTTTACCATTGTGGAATGTTTAGTGTCTGAAAGTAATCATTTTAACCGTTTTTTTGTTCAATATGATCACCTTTTTTTGCGAATGGATTTTGCCAGTTTTTTCAGAGCTTCAAATAAGATATAGCCGACTCCCTGGCATAGAAAAAGTAATTGTTCCAACATATCGAATGGTCGCTGTTAGTAGATTTTGGTTAAATTTACAGCCGATGGGTATCCGGGTAAGCCCATACGCATCCTTTCAGAATTCTACTAACTATAACTAGGGTCTGCTGTTTAAGTATAATAGTACTGAAATTTAGATAATTATAGCTAAATTTGAATAACCAAGTGCAAGGAATTATGACAAAAGCCAAAAGAAAGCGTGCACCTACCCCTAGCTATGTCAGC
>JALNYZ010000083.1 GCA_023229575.1 Prolixibacteraceae bacterium | reverse complement strand
TACAATGTGGGTCTGCCGATTGCGGATCGTCTGAAACGTATTGTGATGCAGAAATACCTGCCCTCATTTTTGCAAGGTATGTGGAATCCGTTTTTCGAACATCTGCGTACGGGCTATCCGGACTTCAGACGTCCGGAAGGTACGAGTATTCCCTACCGCTGGATGTATCCGCAGGCAGAGTACAACAACAATACAGATAATGTGAAGTCGGCTTTGCAATCGCAGTTTAATGGCTCGGATAAAATTACGGACAAAACCTGGTGGCTTAAATAGGTTGGGTTAAGAGAGCTGTATAGTTTTAATAAAAAAGGCAGGGCAACGTTTACACGTTGTCTTGCCTTTTTTATATGTGGAGAACGTCTCTTCTTCTATCGTATTAGCAGTCCCGGTATTTAACAAATATATACTTTTATTGCCGGCTCTTACTGCGTAGAAGTATGTTCAATACTATGAATTGTTAACTGGTATTATTTTGAATACGAGTATATATGATTTGAATATGGTTTATTTGGCTGTGAATGCGTTTTTTTTGTTGCTTTTTGCATTAGTGTTTTTCGAGTTAAAATAAAATAAAATTAACCATGATATTTAAATTAATTAATTCTGATTATGTGATAGTTAGTGTATTATAAAGAATTATATTTTGGCTTGATTTTGTAAAATAATGTCTTTTTATTGTTTTTTTATTTATAAAGTTTGACAGATCTTTGTGCCGCAATAAACTGGATGTATTTGCACTGCTTTAATTGATATAACGAAAAATGTATCATATTTCTCAATTCCAGTGAACACTATTTTAAATTGTACAGTAATTCTTTAAGATGAACAGATTAATTGTTATGCTGTTTTGCCTGGTTGTAACATCTCAGGCAATGGTTTTTGGGCAGAATGTAGCTTTGAAAAACAATCTTCTTTATGACTTGACCCTTACCCCTAATTTAAGCCTGGAAGTGGGAGTAGGTCGCAAATTTACTCTTGATCTGCAAACGGGACTCAACCCGTTTAATTTCAGTGATAATAAAAAATTCAAACATTATCTTATTCAGCCGGAATTGCGCTACTGGTTTTGTGAACGCTTTAACGGGCTGTTTATTGGTGCGCATGCCCATGGGGGCCAGTTTAACGTGGGTGGACTTAAGTTGCCGTTTAACTGGGTGCCTTCTCTGGAAGACCATCAGTACGAAGGTTGGTTTGTTGGAGGTGGAGTAAGCATGGGGTACCAGTGGATATTGGGTAATCACTGGAACCTGGAAGCTTCGCTTGGCGGGGGATATGCCAGAGTAAATTATGATCAATACAAATGTGGAACGTGCGGAACACGTTTAAAATCGGGAAATCTCCATTATTTAGGGGTAACCAAAGCAGCCCTTTCCTTGGTCTATATTATTAAATAGCTATTTATTTTATCAGTAAACACTATGAAGCAATTATATTTTATTCCATTTGTATTTCTTGCTACGGTAACGCTTTCTGCCCAGAAGGGGTATGAGGGGAATGTCACGTATGGCGAACCAAAGGTGTCTCACAAGGATAATAAGCTTGTTGTGGATGTGGATGCGAATCTGGGTACTATGAATCTGGGTTCGGCAAACATGCTTGTACTTACTCCCGTACTCACATCACTGGATGATAGTACGGAATTTAGAAAGTTTGCTCCGGTGGTTATAACCGGTCGTAACCGTACCAAGGCGCTGCGACGTTCGCTGAAACTAAATGGTAAACCGAAGTTTGAGTCTCAGCCTTTGCTTTTTGTAAGAAGAAAGAATCATACGGAGCAGGTTGTGCCGGTTGCAATTTCTGCTACATGGGAAAACTGGATGCAAAAAGCAAAATTATCTTTTCGTGAAGAGATAAGCGGTTGTGCTGCTTGCCAGATAAATGAAACGGAACAGTTGGCGGCAAAACGGATTTTTGCAGAACCTTATGTGCCGGTATTCCGCATTTCTTATATTACACCCGAACCTGAGCCGGTAAAACAACGAAGTGAATCTTTTAAGGCATACTTTAATTTTAAAGTGGGCAGCCATGTGCTTTTACCCGATTATAAGAACAATGCGTTGGAATTTGCCAAAGTAGATAAGGTTATCCGCGAGATAAAGGATGATAAGAATCTTACTATAACGGATTTGGGTATAAGCGGGTATGCTTCGCCGGAAGGTACGTATGAGAGTAATATGACGCTTTCCAGAAACAGGGCGTATGCTTTTGCATCGTATCTGGAAAAAACATACGGACTGAAACAGGAACAGTTTAAGGTTAGCTGGTTTGGTGAGGACTGGGAAGGATTACGCAAAGCGGTTGCCGCTACGGAGATTCAACAGGACAAAGAGAAAATTCTTGAGATTATAGATAAGGTGGATGTTATGGCCGGAAGAGAAACGAAACTAATGAATCTTTCGGGTGGCGCGACCTACCGAATGCTTGTAGATCAATTTTTCCCTCCTTTGAGACGCAATGAATACAGAGTGTCTTATGTGGCACGCGCGTTTGATGTAGAAGAGGCCAAACAAATCCTGAAAACCAAGCCTGGGTTGTTAAGTCTGAACGAAATGTTTCTTGTAGCGCAAACTTATCCAAAAGGAAGCAAAGAATTTAAGGATGTATTGCGTATTGCTGCGGAACTGTTTCCGGGAAATGCTGCGGCCAATCTTAACGTGGCCACATCGGAGTTGGAATCGGGTAATGTGGAGGGTGCCATACAAAGACTTTCCCGTATAGAGGGAAGTCCGGAAGCATGGAATAACCTTGGGGTTGCTTACGCCAAAAAGGGAAACCTGGTTAAAGCGGCCGAATACTTTGAAAAAGCAGGCGCGCTTGAAGATGCGATACAGAATAAGGAAGAATTAAAGAAAGCTGATATTATTTAAACTTTAGTATATGAAAATTAAACTTTTATTTTTAACCATGTCGTTGTGTCTTGGATTTGCGTCCTGTACAAGCGACGAGCAAGATCTGAATACCGGTGCCAAAGACGGGGCCTATCTTGACATTCGTGTATCTGTTCCTTCTGCCGGAAGTGTAACAAAAAGTTCTACAAATGATGACGGAACGTCTACGGATGGAACGCAAAACGCGACCAATGCAGAAAGCAAGGTCAGCACGTTGGTGGTAACTGCTGTTGGAGAAGACGGCAGAATCAAAGGAGTGTATGATATCGCTGTACTTAACATCGTTGCAGGAGGTAATCAGGTTACTTACGAAACCGGGTCTTTCCAGGCCGAGGGCCTTGCCGTTGGCGATACCTACAAAATTTATGTGTTTGCCAACACTACGGTTGCAAATTTGTCGCTCGTAGTTGGTGATTTGTTTGATCTGAACAAGGCTTACGCAGCGACAGATTTAGCCGGTGCGCTGGCCTATATTTCGACCGACAATAAGTTTTTGATGACAAACGCGGAACCGGTGGTTGACCAGCTTATCCCTACTACTGCTGCTGATAAGGGTACACCATTGGCCATAAGCATCAAAGTGGAACGTACAGCTGCCCGTTTCGACTACAAGAAAGCGGCTGCTGCCACTTCGGTAGCTCCGGGTACATCTTCGGCAATGGGTAACGACAAATATTTGCTTGATGGAACAGTTGCCGACGGGGTTGCCGTTCAGCTTACAGGATATGCCTTAATGAACGTGAGCAAGTCTTTCTATTATTATAAAAGAGTATCAGCCGATGGAACAAACACGGCTGCTACAGTGGGTGGTTCGGAAACAAGCACAAACTATGTGGTTTCAACAAATTATGCATACAAAACAAATGTGCCTGCAAATATTGCAGCGGTAAACAATTATTTCTTCAGAGTAATAGGTGTTCCGGCTACAGGAGTTGCCTACCAGGTAATGGGTGGAGCTGCCGATTATGAAAGACTGACTTATTGCACCGAGAATACCATTCCGGGTATCGATAATCAGCTAAATGCTTTTACCACAGCAGTGGTTTTTAAGGGTGAGCTTTCTTTTATAGGAACTACTGCTCCGGCTACGGGGGCTAAAATCTATATTTATAACAATAAGTATTATAAGAACTGGGCAAGTTTGTACAGCTACCTGAGTGCCTACTCCGACTTGAGTGCTACAGAAGATAACAACGATGTTGCCACACTTCAAAACAGGGGTATCAAAAGATATACTCCGGACTCGGAAGGCAAGTACTTTGCTTACTATGTTTATTGGAACCGCCACAACGATAATGGCAAGAATACGGAGATGGGCCCTATGGAATTTGCCGTAGTACGAAATAATCTGTATAAACTGATGATTAACAGCATTGCTAAGTTTGGCCATCCTACAGATCCTGTAAATCCGCCTGTAACTCCTACAGATCCGGATCCGGACCCACTAGATCCTACAGATCCTGATGAATCCAAAGATGTTTATATGAACGTGAAAGTGGAAGTGCTTCCATGGGTTCTGCGTATAAATTCGATTGATTTATAAAATACACAATGAATACATATCGGTACGATGGTGATTCCATCATGCCGATGTGTATTTACATATATACCAAATAAAAGGAATGAATCAACGATTTTATATACTAACAGGCAGACTTGTTTTTGTACTGCTCGTTTTATCAGGCCTGTTCATGTCCTGTTCTGCTATTTATGATGACCGGGATGATTGTCCTGAAGGACTTCGCATCCATTTCAAATACGATTATAACATGAAGTATGCCAATGCTTTTGCCAAAGAGGTGACAAAAGTGAATCTTTATGTTTTTGATGAAACCGGACGGTTTGTAAAACAACAATCCGAGGAAGGTGATTCTCTGAAAAATGAAAATTATTATATGCAGCTTAACCTCGATCCCGGTAAGTATCAACTTATTGCCTGGGGAGGGCTGGATGATCAATCGTTTAATGCTCCGGTATTGACGGCCGGCACTTCTCGTTTGGAAGATTTAAAGGTGGCTTTAAAAGATGCCCAAACTTCAAAAACGGACTTACACTTTTTATTCCATGGATTTAACACATCCGATTCTTTGCTGGATTTTAACGGCGATTACCAGCAATATATGATCCCGATGGTCAAAAATACCAATCGCATACGAATTATTTTACAAGAAATAAGTGGCGAAAAGGTAGATGCCGATGCATATCGTTTTGAAATAGCAGATGCTAACAGTCTGATGACTTATAATAACACGGTACTATACAATGGTAATAGCGTTTATACTGCGTATACAAAAGGACGGAGTACGGTTGGAG
>JALNYZ010000041.1 GCA_023229575.1 Prolixibacteraceae bacterium | reverse complement strand
AACATTTCAAACATTTCAAACATTTCAAACATTTCAAACATTTCAAACATTTCAAACATTTCAAACATTTCAAACATTTCAAACATTTCAAACATTTCAAACATTTCAAACATTTCAAACATTTCAATGACAGGCAAAGATCTTCGTATCGTCTTTATGGGAACACCGGATTTCGCGGTGGCAAGTCTTTCAGCCCTGTTGGAAAATGGCTATCAAGTTGTTGGCGTTGTTACCGCTCCTGACAAACCGGCCGGCCGGGGACAGAAAATGCAGCAGTCCGCTGTTAAGACCTTTGCTTTAGCCAGACAACTTCCTGTTTTACAGCCGGAAAAGCTCAAAGACGAAACTTTCATCGCTGATCTTAAATCCCTTTGTGCGGATCTACAGATTGTTGTAGCTTTTCGCATGCTGCCCGAAGTGGTTTGGAAGATGCCTCCTATGGGAACTTTCAACCTGCACGGTTCGCTTTTGCCAAGATACCGTGGAGCCGCCCCCCTTAACTGGGCCATCATGAACGGAGATACCGAAAGTGGTGTCACCACTTTTCTTCTAAAGCAGGAGATCGATACAGGTAATATCCTTTTCTTTGAGAAGGTTAAGATTTCAGCAGATCAAACAGTTGGGGAGTTGCACGATCAGTTAATGGGAATTGGGGCCAAATTGGTACTGAAAACAGTTGATACATTGGCGGAAGGCTCGGCGACTCCCATTTCCCAGGACAAATTGGAAATTGATCCGGACCGGCTCCACGCACCCAAAATATTCAAGGAAGATTGCCGGGTGGACTGGCAGCTTGATGCACAATTCAACCACAATAAAATAAGGGGACTGAGTCCGTATCCAACTGCATGGACAGAATTGTCGGCACCCTCCAAAGAAAATATTATACTCAAAATCTTCAGGGCCTCTTTGGAGAAATGTTCCCATCGAAATAGTCCGGGAACCATTCTTTCCGATCAGAAGAAATATGCCAAAATTGCTTGTGCACATGGTTATCTCTCCATTACAGACCTTCAACTCGCAGGGAAAAAGAGGATGGGGATAGAGGAGTTCCTGAGAGGATTCCCGGGGATCGAATCCTACAATGCTGTTTGAGGATGTCGATTAGCTGATGTGCTGATTAGTTGATGTGCTGATTAGCTGATGTGCTGATTAGCTGATGTGCTGATTAGCTGATGTGCTGATTAGCTGATGTGCTGATTAGCTGATGTGCTGATTAGTTGATGTGCTGATTAGCTGATTAACAAATTCAAAATTGATTGCAAAACAATCGACGACCATCATGACATCTGCACATCATTTAATCAACTAATCACCACATCTATATATCATCTGATCCTCTTCCTGAGTGACAATGTCGTTCCCGGCACCACCTCCTGCGTTTCATCCAGATTGTTCATCTTTCTTAGCGATGAGAGTTTTACTCCATACCACTGCGCCACGGACCGCATCGTCTCTCCCTGTTGAACCACATAGAAATCATTGCCTCTCGGGGCCTTTGATCTTTTAGCCTGCAGAAAGACCGGTTCACCGGCTTCAGGCCTATCCCCCGATTGAGCATCGTTATATTGGTATATTTGCCAGTCTTTCTTGCCAAACTCATCAGCAATACGGGTATAATCGTCCCCCTCCATGGCAATAAAGGCCTTTCTCCCGTTTCTTCTTTCAATGGAGCGGGGCAAATAGCCGGAGGCAACCTCAAGGTTTTGGCTTGGTGATTTCTTTTTAAGGAAACCGAAGAGCGAAAAATGAAACCGCCTCCCTTCATTAGCTTTGACATATTTCCAGTCCAATTGATCCAAATCGTACAGCCTAAAATCTTCGATGATCTTAATCAGTTTGGCCGGATAACCGGGATCGGTTGCATAACCTGCCTTTTTAAGGCCATAGGCCCATTTTTTGAAATCCCTGATATCATAGGAAAAGAGAAAACTATATCGAATGCCAGAGGTAATAAACTCGGAATGATCGCGAAAGGATTCCTCAGCAGATTTGTATTTTCTGAAACATTCGTTGGCCTCATCGTCATTGTGCCGAACAGACGGGCCTGTCCAGTTATTCCTGCACTTGATGCCAAAATGGTTGTTTGATTGTCGGGTCAATTCAGAATTGCCATTCGACGATTCGAGGCAGGCCTGCGCCATTGTGATGCTTGCAGGAATGTGGTGTTCAATCATCTCCTGAACAGCGATTCTGGCAAACTTGTCGATGTACTCCTGCCTGCTCAACTTTTGGGGGGATGCAGCCGTAAGGTTTGATGTAAAAACCATCCAACCTGAAACAATTGAAAACAGTCGAACCACTTTCCCCATCAGCATAAATTTGCACCAAAGTTAAAAAAATGACACTAAGTTGTCCCAAATCATAGTGGTCAAAAACAGAAAAATTAGGACATTCTCAGGTTTAATACAATTGGTTGACAAAACTTTCATGATAACTGTCAACTCTCAATTGTCAATTGTCAAATAGTTAATGGAATATGCGTATTTTTGATTTGAATAAAAAAGACGGGCATGAAGGAGATACAATTGAAATTCAAAATTAAAATATACCAATCACTTGAAGAATTGCCTTTGAGCATGCACCAATTGATACTTAAGGCCAGGGAAGCCGCCCAAAGGGCCTATGCCCCCTACTCGGGCTATCGTGTCGGGGCAGCCGTCTTACTCGGAAACGGGGAAATTGTGACTGGAAATAATCAGGAAAATGCAGCCTATCCTTCTGGATTGTGTGCAGAAAGAACTGCGATGTTTTACGCATCCTCCAGGTTCCCGGGAGAAGTGTTTATCGCAATAGCCGTTTCAACTGTTTCCAATTCGGTGACTCTCGGAGGTTTTGCCAAGCCATGTGGCAGTTGCCGCCAGGTGATGGCTGAATATGAGGATTTGTTTGGTATTCCGATGGAAATCATACTTGACGGGAGTTCCACCATCACCGTAATGAATGGAATTGACACATTGCTTCCTTTTCGGTTCAAGAAAGAAGATATGGGGAAGTGAAAACTAGAACAGGGGAAACGGGGAAACAGAGAAACTGCGAGTCAATCATCTCCGTTTCTCTGTTTCACTGTTTCTTTGTTTCATAGTTTGTCCAAACAAAAAAGCCCCGAATCACAATGAATTCGAGGCTTTTACCTAATAATTGTAGTAACTAGCGAGAACCGCCACCTTGCATATTTTTGCGCATTTCGGCTTGGGCTTCCTGAAATTTCGTGAACTGCTCTGCTGTTAAAACTGTTTTCAATTCAGCATCCCTTTTTTCGTTCATGGCTTTCATTGGTTCTCGACGCGCTTCACGATCTGTATATTTTTCACGAAGCGCTGCAATCTCTTTGGCGTATTTCAAGCTGATGGCTGCAACTTTGGCAGTAGTGGCAGCGTCAATTCCTGTAGCTTTTACGATCATCTCAGTTTGACGTTTGGCCATATCTTCCGGAGTCCAGTTAGGACGTCCACCTTGAGGGCCTTGTCCAAAAGTGGTAAAAACCATCATCAAAATGACAGATGATACCAAAAATAATTTTTTTGTCATAATTTATTTTTTTTAGATGTGACCGTTTGACTCCATTGAACCAATATGGTTTAACCTGAAGCAATTACAAATTACAAATTACAGATAGCAAATTACTCAAAGCACTAATCATCCGTGCTTTATAACTATTTCAGATGAACAAAAAATTTTTATGCAATTTATTAATTGGGAATGCCAATCATAACGCAATTTTTAATTTTTAATTTTTAATTTTTAATTTTTAATTTTTAATCATTAACTGTTGTTATTTTTGAGAAGACTATTTAAAATATGAGCATCGACCACTTTCCATCAAAATTACTTGAAAACGCAGTCAATGAGTTTTCAAAGCTACCAGGGATCGGTAAAAAGACTGCCTTACGACTTGTTTTGCACCTTCTTAGGAAAGATCCTGAAGAGGTGCACCGTTTTAGTGAGGCCTTGACCCAACTCAGGGATGAGGTAAAGCACTGCAAGCATTGTCACAATATTTCTGATGGTGACGTATGCAATATTTGTGGCAACCATTCACGTGATCAAGGAGTTGTCTGTGTGGTGGAAAACATCAGGGACGTCATGTCGATAGAAAACACCCAACAATACCGGGGCGTATACCATGTACTCGGTGGCATTATCTCACCCATGGACGGCATTGGTCCCGCGGACCTTGAAATTGACTCCCTGCTCAAAAGGGTTGAAGAATACGGGATCCGTGAGGTAATCTTTGCATTAAGTACCACCATGGAAGGTGACAGCACCAATTTTTATCTTTTTAAAAAACTCAAAAACAGCAACATAAGAATTACAACACTTGCACGGGGTGTCTCTGTTGGTGATGAATTGGAATTTACCGATGAAGTTACCCTCGGGCGTTCGATCGTCAACCGGCTGTTGTACGAACAAGTAATCTCCTGATAATTATTTCATGAAGCCATTCCTGAAAGACGACCTGATCACCTTAAGGGCCCTGGAGCCTGAGGATATCGATTTGCTGTACGAATGGGAAAACAGCGAAGATAATTGGACTGTGAGCCAAACCATCTCCCCCTTTTCGAAACACGTTCTTGCTTTGTATATCAAAGATTCTGACAAAGATATTTACGCTGCCAAACAGCTCCGGCTGATGATATCTCCCAATGTTGGCAAGAGTGTCGGTGCGATTGATCTGTTTGATTTTGATCCGATAAATCAACGTGTTGGGATTGGTATTTTGATCCACAACAAGAAAGACAGATCAAAAGGATATGCCACATCCGCTCTTAATCTTATGGTACGTTATTGTTTTGAGAAGCTTGGAATCCACCAGATTTATGCCAATATTTTGACCGGAAATGAAGCAAGTCTGAAGTTGTTCTCCAAAGCGGGATTTCAATTGACCGGAACAAAAAAAGAGTGGATTCGGGACGAGGGAATTTGGAAGGATGAACACTTGATGCAGTTGTGGAGGAAAGAAATGTGATGATGTGCTGATTAGTTGATGTGCTGATGTGCGAATTATCACATCAACACATCAACACATCAACTAATCAGCACATCATACCCCGGAATCTCCTGCAGAAATTCGTAGGTTAGATTGGGTTTATCAATCTTGCAGCAGAAATGGGACAGTCCATTGGTGACAATCAAAAAATCGACCTGAAACTGAAAGTTGTACCTGACTATTTGATCGAAAACCTTTTGTGTGATCTTGACTTCAGGCGCCTTGCATTCCAAAACCAACAAAGGCTGACCGGAAGTCGAAAAGACCACTGCATCTGCGCGAAAATCCTGCCGGTTGATTTGCAGTGAATGTTCAATTGCCACCAAGTTTGCGGGATATTGCTTCACTTCAACCAGGTACCGCACAAAATGCTGCCGCACCCACTCTTCCGGATTCAACTTAACCCATCGTCGACGAAAGGCATCAAATATCAGCGATTTGCCGTCCCGCCGGGTGATTCTGAATTCATAGGAAGGAAGATTAAGCTGGGTCATTGGATGGATACACTAAGAATATAAATAATTAAGGTTAAATCTAAATTTTTATTTCCATTTCAGCGAACTTAATGTAAAAAGCAGGTAATTTTGTGGAAAAGCCTCAAATGAAGACGAAAGAAGAGATTGTTAAGAATTGGTTGCCCCGATACACGGGTAGAGCGCTTGATCAATTTACCAAACACATCCTGCTGACAAATTTCCAGGGATATATAGAGAACTTCGCCGAAAAATTTGGCGTTCCGATTATTGGGGAGGACAAATCCATGCCCAATGCAAGCGCCAATGGCATCACCATCATCAACTTTGGAATGGGTAGCCCCAATGCTGCCACCATCATGGACCTGCTCAGCGCAGTATTACCGGATGCTGTACTGTTTCTAGGCAAATGCGGTGGCTTGAAACGCAAAAGCGAGCTTGGCAATTTAATTCTTCCTATTGCTGCGATCCGAAGCGATGGAACCTCCAACGATTATTTACCGCCTGAAGTGCCTGCACTACCTGCTTTCAGCCTACAGCGTGCTGTCTCCTCCACCATTCGCGACCTTGGACTCGATTACTGGACCGGCACCGTCTTCACTACCAACAAAAGGGTTTGGGAGTATGATGAGCGATTCAAAAAATATCTGATTAAGACACGTGCCATAGCCATTGATATGGAAACCGCGACCATTTTCACGGTAGGTTTTTGTAATTCGATTCCCAGTGGAGCATTGCTGTTGGTCTCCGATCAACCCATGATTTCGACCGGTGTAAAAACCCAGGAGAGCGACAAGGAGGTTACCCGCCTTTTTGTGAATACCCATCTGGAGGTTGGGATTAGCGCATTGATGGAAATCATCAACGATGGAAGATCGGTCAAACACCTGAAATTCTGATTGCATGGATTTCCACAATATTCTCACAGACCTTAAAAATAAAAATTATAGTACCGTCTATTTTCTGGAGGGTGAAGAGCCCTATTACATCGATTTGGTCAGCGATTATATCCTCGACAATGTTCTTTCGGAAAGCGAAAAAGCCTTCAACCAAATATTGCTTTATGGAAAGGATATCACCCTGGACCATATCCTGACTGCTGCCCGACGTTATCCCATGATGGCCGATCGTCAGGTTGTGGTTGTGAGGGAAGCCCAAAATATCAAGGATATTGAAGAACTCTCTTCCTATATTGAAAGACCGGCCCCCTCTACCTTGCTGGTATTGTGTTACAAATACAAAACCATCGACAAACGCAAAAAGTTGTACAAGGCAATCAACAAACATGGCGTTTACATGGAATCTTCAGCAATCAAGGAGTACAAGATTCCCGAATGGACAATCAATTACCTCAAGACAAAACAGCTTGGTATTGAACACAAGGCAGTGCAGATGATTACCGACCACATTGGAAATAACCTGCAACGCATCGTCAATGAATTGGATAAGATAATTTTTTCTGCAGTACCCGGAACCAGTATCTCGGTAGATGATGTGGAGAAAAACATTGGTATCAGCAAAGAGTACAATGCCTTTGAATTTCAAAAGGCGCTTGGGTACAGGGATTTGTACAAAGCGAACAGAATTGTCAACTACTTTATCGAAAACCAGAAATCCAATTCCATTCAGATGATCGTGTCGATTCTGGTTACCTATTTTAGAAAGATCTTAACCTATCATACCCTGGCAAACAAGAATGACGAAGGTGAGCTAGCTCAAAAGTTGGGTATCAGTCCGTTTTTCGTCAAGGACTATCTTATTGCCGGTCGAAACTATCCACTTCAAAAAGCCGTATTGGCATTGTCGCTGCTACGTGAATACGACCTCCGGTCGAAAGGTGCCCGTGGCGGAACAACAGAAAGCGGAGAGCTTATGCGCGAATTAACTTACAAAATATTACACCTCTGAACCATGGCTTCTATTACCCTCATGTTGGTCATTATCATCTCGCTGACATCCTTTTTGGCTTTCTCCAACAAGGACGTCATGAAACAATTTCAGTTCAACGCCTTTCTGGTTTACCACAAGAAACAGTATTCCAGAATGTTAACCCATGCCCTGGTGCATGCAAACTGGGAACATCTGCTGGTAAACATGATCGTTCTATGGTCGTTCGGAGCTGTCGTTGAGCACTATTTTCAACTCTTTTTTGGGGGTTATTCAACCTACTATTATCTTGCGATGTTCGTTGGATCAGTAGTGTTTTCGAGTTTATGGTCGTTGATAAAACAACGGAATAACGTCTACTACAACGCAGTGGGTGCATCCGGTGCCGTTTCTGCCGTACTTTTTGCAGCCATATTTTTCAATCCCTGGGAGCCCATCTACTTTTTTGGTGTACTTCCAATGCCCGGAATCATCTTTGGCTTGCTCTATCTCTATTACTCCTTCTACATGAGCCGCAAAAAGATGGATAATATAGGCCACGATGCCCACTTTCTTGGAGCAGTTATCGGGTTTTGCACCCCAATGATAATTCGTCCATCGCTCTTTATGGACTTTGTCAACATGCTGTTTTCTCCGTCGGGACATTTATGAAACGAGCATTGGCTTTGTATACGAATGGTGACAGTCCGTCATCTGGCGGATGCGAGTTCCATACGGCAATTAAAAAACAAACTATTTCTGTATGAAAGGCGGATACTTCTTATTAAACGGTCGGTTTCACAAGGAAACTGATGCTGTTTTTACTGTTGCGGATATGGCGCAACGGTCGGAAGGTTTCTGTGAATCGTTCAGGGCAGAAAACAATGAAATTCTGTTTGCTGAATCGATCAGCAGCCATCTCCTTGCAACAGCATCCACCATTGGTGTAGAACTTACCGAATTGATCGATGCGGATGGGAGATATCTGCGCAAGGATGTATCACGTTTACTAAACAAAAACAAGCTCTATCTGGCAGCGAAAATAGAGATCCAAATATACCCGTCCGATTCAAAAGTCAATATTCTGCTGCGTGCGGAAGAGATACCAAGAGGCTACTATCCGAATGTTGAACCAGGGCTGCTTATCTCAATCTTTAGGGATCAGCTCCAGGAAAGTCATGAAATTTCTGGCTATCCCACATCAGGACTATTCGTCAGGCAATGCGCAGCACAGCGGGCCAAAGAGCTTAACCAGCCCAATATAATAATACTTAACCGGGAAGGCAATGCATGTGAAACGCTGGATGGATCATTGGCTTATCTCAATCAGGATCAGGTCATTTTCACCTCAGAACTGGAAGGAGGATACAATTGTGCGATCCGGAACCAGTTGATCAAGAGCGCAATAGATGCCGGCTTTATCACGGTAGTGAAAGAAAGAATATCACCGGTGGAGTTGCTGCAGGCTGAAGAGTTGTTTCTTTACAATGCCTGCCATGGCATTCAGAAAGTACTGGGACTTGAAGACCGGCGCTACTTCAGCACAAAGACACAAATGATTGCTGAGAAGCTTTCGGCGCTTGCAAAAAAGGACAGGGAGGAAAGGATTACAAATTAAAGATTACAGATTAAAAATGTAGGAGCACCCTCACCATCAGTAATATTTCGCTTTTTTTTGTACTTTAGCGTGTTTCTTCCCTGGTACATTAATTGACCTAATTTAGATTATTCTTCTTGAAACCTAAATCTTACCAAAATGAAAGCGATTATCTGGATTCAATACTCCCTGTTGTCAATCCTTGCTTTATGTTTCACAGCCAATGTTCATGCGCAATCCTTAAAGTATGAACATCTCGGATTCAACGATGCCTTATCAAAAGCAAAGCGAACCAATCAGATTTTGTTTATCCAGTTAGAGAGTGACTGTCTTCAATGTAACGATGTTGCTGCGAGTGGACTTTCAGGAGATGAATTGAATACCCTTTTTTCAAAATTCGTCTGTCTAAAAGTCTTGAACAACAGCGAAGATTACAAACAAATACTTTCCACCTATCACATTTACCCCAATCTCCCCACTTCACTCTTTGTCGATTCCAAAGGGAATTATTTGGCCTCGCTGAATAACTTCAGCACATCCAATAAAAACGAATATTTCAAATTGGCTGCCAAGGCTTTGGCTACAAAAGAAAATCCTCCTTTTCAACCTTATACTGATGCTATTGCTAAGAATGGCTTACGAAGGGAGTCACTTAAGACGTTCATAACCAAACTGAATGAACTGAATTTCAATACGGATAGTTTACTTGAAAACTATATCGAATACCTGACCATCAGGGAACTTAGGGATGAAACAGAATTGTCCTTTCTCATTCAATCTGCACCGTTGGTCAATTCGAGGGTGTATAACTTAATAAGACTGGATTATCTCTTGTTCAAAAAGGTTTTCGAATCATTTCCGATGGATGAGCGGATAAAAATCAACCAGAATGTATTGACAAAATCAAAAAGTAAATTGTTCCGCGAAAAAAGTCAGGATTATCTGTATTATGTAAACAATTTCATTCGGGGAATGTATGGTGAAAGCAAGAGAGAGGGATTCAAAGCTGCTGAAAAACTCGATCTCGAATTTTACAAAGAGGCGAAAAAAGATTACAATACTTACTACAATCTTGCACGTGGCTATTACCGGGATTTTTACGGCAAGTTGAATATAGATTCAGTGCGGACGATTGAAATGAATCGAATCATCAAACGACCTGATGGCTCATTTACAAAAGGAGGAATGCTTTATCAAACAGGCAATGAACTAAACGATATCGCTTTTACAATATTTGAATCCACAGATGACAAAGAGAAACTTGCCTTTGCGTTAAAATTGTCTGAAATGACATTGAAATACAATGTGCCTGCGTTTATTGATACGTATGCCAAGATTCTTTACCGTTTTGGCGGGAAAAAGGACGCCATTGACTGGCAAAAGAAGGCCATAGCTATCAGTGATTCGTTGCATCTAGCGCACAATGGGCTAAAAGAGGCCCTCACAAAGATGCAGGCAGGAACGCTATAATCAGTTTAATTCCGGATTTTCCGGAAAATTTTGCCACAGCAGGGCATTTCCGCCAATCGATTGGACACTTTCGTTCCAGAAATTTTCGTCGCTTGAAAGAATGGTTTCAATGGATGGTTCAATGACAACCCATGAATGGTCCGCAATTTCGGCAGCGAGCTGACCCGCACTCCATCCTGCATATCCAAGGAAGAAACGCACCTCCTCCTCTTCGACCAGCCCGGCGCTGATGAGGGCTGTCAAATGATCAAAATTCCCGCTCCAGAAAAGATCGCCGCTCACTTGCAGGCTGTCGGGAATCTTATCGCCCAAAGTGTGAAGAAAGAAAAGTTTGTCGTTGCTTACGGGCCCGCCGAGAAAAGCATTGGCATCAAAATCAGGGAAACCTTTGAAAAGGTCCTTGACCAACAGATCCGTAGGTTTATTGAGGATAAACCCTACATCTCCCTCTTCCGAACACTGGACAAGCAAAACCGTGGAACGGCCGAAATAATCACCCGGCAAAAAAGGTTCAGCAATGAGCACACGCCCCTGCTTCGGCAACAGTTCACTCTCAATTTTAAATATATCCAGATCCAGCAACATGGGCTTTCAGTTAATGGACAATTGACAATGGATAATTGACAATTGAAGATGGATTTTTATTTCTCAATAATAAGAAAAATATCTTCATCTTTCTTTTTCATAAGAAATTCTTCACGCGCAAATTTATCGAGGTTCTTTGCATTCGCCTTCATCTCCTGCAGATGAATACTGTCTTTGCGGATTTTTTCAAGAAAATAGGCCTTCTCAACGCGGTATTCCTTCAGTTTGTTGACATTTTTCCGGAGAAAAAAAATGTTGTTGTCATCGATAAAAATCATCCAGACGCTGAAAACCACGAAGGCAATCAAATATTTGTTTGCAAAGGGTTTTATCAGCTTTCGGGAGAATAGCGATTTCATGATTACAGGCAAATTATCTACACAAAGTTAGAAAATCTGCCTGCAATAAAAAGGGATCATCAGTGGGAATCTTATTTATCTGCCATAAAATTGGGATAGGTAAAGTCCCCGGCCGAAACAAATGTCTCTTTGATAGTCCTGATAGAAACCCAGCGCAGCATGTTGAAAACCGAACCCGCCTTGTCGTTGGTACCTGATCCCCTTGCCCCGCCAAAAGGTTGTTGCCCGACGACGGCGCCTGTGGGTTTATCGTTGATGTAGAAATTACCTGCCGCATTTGTCAATCTGCGGGTCATATGGTCGATGGAGTAACGGCTTTGGGAAAAGATTGCACCTGTCAGGGCATAAAGGGAAGTTTCATCCAATATTGTCAGGGTTTGTTCCTGTTGATCATCTTCATAAACGAAGATGGTAACCACCGGTCCAAAAAGCTCCTCCTTCATGGTAATGTATTTAGGATCTTTCGCTAAGATAACGGTAGGCTCGATAAAATAACCAACAGATTTGTCGCATTTCCCTCCAAAGATTATTTCGGCGTCCGAATCTTTCCGGGCCTGCCCGATAAAACCTTCGAGCTTGTCAAAGGCAGCCTCATCAATCACTGCATTGACAAAATTGGTAAAATCTTCGGGAGGCCCCATTTTAACCCTGCTGAGCTGACCCTCACATTTAGACCAGGTTTCCTCCCATATAGACCTGGGAATATAAACCCGTGAAGCAGCAGAACATTTTTGTCCCTGATATTCAAAAGATCCCCGCACGATGGCAGTTGCCAGTGCAGTGGTATCAGCGGTAGGATCAGCAAAAATAAAATCTTTACCACCTGTTTCCCCTACTATGCGAGGATAGGATTTGTAATTAGGGATATTTGCACCAATGGCTTTCCAGATATCCTGAAATACCCCTGTGGATCCGGTAAAATGGATTCCGGCAAAATCCGGATGGGAAAAAATAACATCCCCCGCTTCGGGCCCGGATACATAAACAAGATTGATTACTCCGGCTGGCAAACCAGCTTCCATTAGAATTTCCATGATCACGCTTGCGGAGTAGACTGCCGTTTTCGCAGGCTTCCAAACCGTAACATTGCCCATGATGACCGGGGCCACCGGTAAATTTCCTGCTATTGAGGTGAAGTTAAATGGGGTAAGTGCGAACACAAAACCCTCAAGAGGCCTGAACTCATTGTAATTCCACATCCCCGGGTTTGACAGGGGTTGCATGGCATAGATATCCGTCATGCACTTTACACCGAAACGGTAGAAATCTGCCAATTCGCATGCAGCATCAATTTCAGCCTGAAAGGCATTTTTTGACTGTCCCAACATGGTTGCGGCATTGATTTTGGCACGGTAGGGACCTGCGATCAGATCAGCTGCTTTGAGAAAAACGGCAGCACGGTGTTGCCATGGTGTATTGGCCCAGGTAGCTCTGGCATTTAACGCAGCCTCAATCGCCATCCTCACATGGGTTTTATCTCCCAGATGATAATATCCCAACTTGTGGGCCAAATCGTGCGGCGGAAACATCGCCACCTTTTTACCAGACTTAACCTCCTGACCATTGATGATCATGGGCAAATCTACCTGTTTGGCCCGCAATTCCTGAATTTTTAATCGCAATTCAAGACGCTCGGGTGATCCGGGAGCATAACTTTTTATTGGCTCATTGAATGGAATCGGCACATTGTAGAATCCGGTTGACATATTGTTGATTTTTTGTATTATTGCATTGGATTGAATTGAGGAACTGTTAATATTTATCTTACAAATCTAGAGGATCTCTGTCTCATATTTGCTAATAAATGTCACCTTTATACATTGGAGATAGAATTTGTATTTATTTATGAATCATCATGTAGCTGTTTGGATATAGATGCCAAAAAAAACAGAAAGCGGACTAAAAAGTAAATATGCCCTGTTACCCAAAAAGGAACTTGAGCTTATCAGATTGTTTTTCTACCTCGACCTCCTGTTGCTGACCGGAGCCCTGATAGTCATCGTTCTCGATCTGTTTAATCTTTTCCATGGTAGTTATTTTGTACCTGCCCTAACATTTCTAGGCATTTTCATCCTGGTTCTTTTCTTTCTGCGGGAAGGGAAAAAAAATTCCGCGCTAAATTCTTTGATCCTTATCCCCGTTCCAGTCTATTTCTTGATGATCTCTCCACAGTTTGCACTGTTCCCTCCCCAATCTTCTTTTCAATATGAAATTTACCTGTATTTAACCGGAATTGCCTTCTTCTTGCTATTCTCAGAAAGAAAACGTCAAATAGTAGTGTATATTCTTGCCAGCACCTCGGTGCTTGTTGGACATCTGATTGCATTTGCAGACAAAGAACTCCTTTTTAAACTCAACTGGGACCTAACCGGGAGTTTACATCCATTGTTAATTTATCTTCTCATCAGCCTGTCAGGATTTACTTTATACCTTCTTTCTCACAGACGTTTGGCTGGTAAGGAGCTGATTATTGATTCGCTCCGTGAAAGTCAATCCCGTATTTTCCATCAATTCTTTGAAGGGATTCTCCGGTTTTCAATTGATCGGGATGAATTGGGCGAGCGTACCGGATATACTGTAACATATGTAAATCCATCCTTTGAAGAATTCTTTGAGGTTCGAAACTCTGAAGTCAGGGATATGCCGGCGCACCTTCTGTTTCAAAAATTGTTCAGGGATGAAGTTGATTGGCAATCATTGATTGATCCGGTTAAGCGTATCAGAAAAGAGATATTGATACCCCATACGGGGAAATGGTTTCGGGTAAGCTCGATCCCTGTTGACAACGACCAGATGATCTTTTTCTTCGAAAATATCACAGGCATTAAGAACACCCTGAAGGAGCTGAATTTCAGCAAACACCGCTACAAGCTATTGCTGGAAACCATTCCGGATATGTTTTTCGTTATTGACAAGGACGGAACCTACATCGACTATGTACCTAAATCAGACAGTGGCATTGACATGCTTGCCAGTGAGATAATTGGCAGCACAATTTTTGAGGTAGGCTTTTCTGCCAGGATGGTTGATCAGGTTAGTAAATCGATAAAAACTGTCCTTTCCAGGAACAATATTGAGACCATCGAATATGCCCTCGAAGTAAAGGGGAAGGGTTCGTGCTTCTTTGAGATGAGAATGGTTAAACTCAATTCCAACTCTGTCATGGCTGTTTCAAGAGACATATCCAAACAAAAATTTGCCATTCTCGCTATTGAGGAGGCCAGAAAAAAAGCGGAAGAAGCCGATATGCTCAAGGCTGCCTTCTTGCAGAATATTTCACATGAGGTTCGTACACCGCTAAATGCAATCGTTGGATTCTCAAATGTTTTGCTGACGGATGAAGTCTCCCGACCCGAAAGGCTTAGCTATTTGCAGATTATTACGCGAAATTGCCAGATCCTGCTTCATGTTTTCAGTGACACCATCAAACTTTCGAAGATTCAGAGTGGTGTCGAGAAGGTGGAGAAACAGTTTTACAACCTTAACGGATTGGTGAATGACCTGAACCGACAGTTTATGTATGAAAAGGAACAACTGGAAAAAGATCACCTAAAACTTATTCCGGTAAAAGGTAATGATCACCCGAAGTTTTCCATTGTCTGTGATGGAAGCAAAATAAAAGACATCATGGAAAGCCTGATGGACAACGCCATAAAATTCACCGAAGAGGGTGAAATAGAATTCGGTTACCGGATGGACGGCCATTCGACCATTGAATTTTTTGTCAGGGATACTGGAATTGGCATTCCTGAAAATCAGTTTGCTAAAATCTTTGACAGGTTTTACCAGATCGATTTGAGAATAAAGCGAACTTACGGTGGATCAGGAATCGGACTTTCGCTCGCCAACGATTTTGTCAATATGCTTGGTAGCAAAATAACAGTTGAATCAACTCCGGGTATTGGTTCAAGATTTTCATTTATTATCAAATACGATGATGCCACAAGTCACCTTCGGATTGTTTAATTCATTCGCAACATCGTCAGGCAGAATTATCGGGATAAAGCGTCAAACACTCTTTCAATGTGCCAAATTGATGGCCTTTCCTGTTGAAATAATGAATCAGGCTTCTTAGTCGTTCAACCAGAACGGCTCCTGAATTCCTTAAAATATAAGAGGGCAATTTCACCGCAGGTGACATAAGATCGGCAAACTCCCAGGGATGAAAATAGACATTGAGATATCCGTCCTTCGATATAGCGTTATTGCACAATCGTTTGTAAATATTGATCGGAAAATTGTGCAGGGACAACCAAAACAGCGGTAGTCTGAAGAGCGCTGAGACGGAAGCAGGAATCTGACAAAGCCCATCTTCATAGAAAATTCGTCGGGGCTTTCCCAGGTTATTGTATTTCCCAGGTAAGAAAGTTGGATTTAAGGAAGAGTTGTACTTGTATCCCGCTTCTATTACAGGCAGAGCTTCGACAGGGGCCATGTTGGGCATTCTAAATCCAAGTATTGTATTTCCGGTCAGTTGCTCTAAAACCCTTTTCGATTCAAGCAGATCCTTTTTTTCGAAAGTTGCATGGTAATATCCGTGCGAAGCTATTTCATGACCTTCATTTACCATCCGGTCGATCAGATCAGTAGCGTGCATTGCAAAATTGGCGGTACAAAAGAAAGTGGCCTTCACCTTTTGCTGAAGGAGCAAATCTAGTATTCGCACAGTTCCGATTTTTGAGATTGACATTTGCTGCTCAAAATTCAGCGTCTTTGTGTAAGGTAGCGGATTGTCAAATTCTTCAATATCGAAACTTAGAAATATCATCTTATTCGGAGGCCTTTAAATTGGTAGACTTTACAATGTAGAGCGGCCGGTCTTTTACCTGCATAAACATCTTGCCTATGTAGATCCCGATGATACCCAATACACAAAGTTGTAATCCGGAGAAAAATGCGACAGTGAGAATCACAGAGCCCCAACCATAGGCATAGTGGCCTGAATAATAATATGACCATATTACATAGGGGAGATACAGGAACGATAGCAAGGAAAGAATGAAACCAAGGTATACAGCAACATAGAGCGGACGGGTACTCAATGAAGTGATACCGTTGAAAGCCAATTTCACCATTTTTCGAAAAGTATATTTGCTACTTCCCGAGTGCCGCTCATCCGGATGGTAATCGATGGCAATCTGCTTAAACCCAACCCATTTTATCAATCCACGAATAAAAAGGTCACTCTCTTTAAACCGGGCAAATATATCTGCCACACGTCTGTCAATCAATCTGAAATCGGAGGTCCCCCTCTCAATTTTGATATCGGACAACCAGCTGACAAAGGAGTAGAAACCGTTTGAAGTTTTGCGTTTCAAATAGGATAGATTTTCACTCTCCTCCCTGCGTGTATAAACAACATCGTAACCCTCCTCCCATTTGTTGAGAAGCTTGGAAATGATTTCAGGCGGGTGTTGCAAATCGCAGTCCATTGAAATAATGCAATCTCCATTGGCGCTGTCCAGTCCTGCTTTAAGTGCATATTGATGCCCAAAATTTCTGGACAATTCGATATAATAAACCCCATTATTGCTTTCAGAAAGTACCCTGATTTTAGCAATCGTATCATCTGTACTTCCATCGTCTATAAAAATCAATTCGAGATTGTAAAGATTGAATGGGAAACAAGAATTTATCCGCTCCCTGATCATTTCGATATTTCCCGATTCATTGAATGCCGGTAGTACTATTGAAACTAGTTTTTTTTTCATTCTTTTTGATTTGTCAGGTAGTAATCTGATTTTCTAAAAATCATCTCAAGGACAATCGTCAGCCAGATAAGGGTGCAAGGCAATGCCTGCAAGGCAAAAGGCCTTATAATCCCGACATACCATGATCTCGGGAATAAATCGGATGGGCCAAAACTGGAGACACTAATTCCAAAGGTAATCAGGAACAAACTCCATTTAGAATAGGGACGTGGTTGGATAATAAACCATATTGCTACACCGGTAAGTGCAATGACATATGTATTTGGCTCACTCCCGGTGCTGAACAAAACGGTAAAGATTAAAACAGAAGCAAGTGTAAGCAGTTGAAATCGGTCTTGTCGATACTCCCTTATTCTCATGTAAGGAAGCGCAAAAAGTGAAAGAGCCACCAGGAGGATCGGCAAGTTGGAAAATTCAAAATTTCCGGTGGATTTGTGGATCATCCCTAAAAATGAAACATTTTGCTGAAGCGCACTACCATTGCCCTGGTTCTTAACAATCAGCTCGTTAAACCAATCCTTGTACTGGCCTGCGATAAACCCAGGAGAGGAAATAAACATGGGAAGTACAAAAAATATGACTCCCCAGATGAAACTCCAGAGTATCAGTTTAGGTTTATGTTTTGAGAAAAAGAAAAAGGCAAATCCAACGATTCCATATAGCTTCACAAAGGTTCCAAGCATAATCATAAAAGCGGCCCAGCCATCCCTCTCCTTTTTGATCAATGTAAAAGAGAGGATAATAAGGGCTGTTGTCGCGGTATTGAACTGCACATTGGTTTGAGCTATTATCATCGAATTGGTACAAATCAAAAGAATTGCCATGTGCTGCCAGGGCATAAGCGGCAATTCCTTTACTGCATAATACAACACCATGGACAAAAAGACCAGCCAAAGGGTGGCGCCAATCAGGTCGGGCATCAAAGCAAACGGGGCCATTATGACACCAAATACCGGGCCATAGTGGTTCACGTCATCGAAAAATTGCGGACGATGCTGATAGAGGGGAAATTGTTCGATTGTATTGAAGAAAACGTATTTATAAATCTTGTAATTGTTGTGCAAGCGCCCAGTAAGAACATTGAAAATGCCCATAAAAACCGAAATTGCAATCCACAAATAGAGGATTATCCGACCATCTTTAACGAATGTCTTATTGAAAAAGAGCTTAAATTTCATTCCGGTTTTCATTTTCAAGCTTCGGGTATATTGATTTTTACTGCCCTGATCAAGCCGCGTCTCAGATAGGGAGCCTTAAGTTTTCTATCGGTATAGATAATTAAAAAACCGTCAGAATGAGACGTTTCGAATCCATTTTGTTTCAAGGTCACATTAAGCTTCACCTCATCTTCATCATTATGATAAGTGCAAATTGCCACTTTCAACGACTTTACCTTACTTAAAATTCTTTTACACCCGTTTAACAATCTGGATTCTGCGCCCTCAACATCAATTTTCAGAAAAGATAATTTTTCTTCTGGTAAAAAGTAATCATCCAGGGTTACACATTTTGTATTGGTCACATCGCCAACAAATTTATTCACAATTGTCACTTTCCCTATCCAGGGGCCAAAGGTAGCTGCCAACGGTTCCAGCCACTCCTTGCTACTCTCGAAAAGGACTATTTGTTCCGCTTGCTCAACATTGCTTAATGCGAAGATACCCTCCGCAGCACCAATATCCACCAAAACATCCCCCTTTTCAACTTTGAAACCATCTGTTTCATAGCAATGCGGGCTACGAATGTCCTGTTCCCGTCTCAATTCACTGTAGCTTAATCTAATCCGCTTTTTACTCCATCTTTTTTTAAAATAGAGTCTTTTCCCTTCATGCATCACAAAACGTAACCCGGTTTCCCTGTCGTAGAAGACTTCGATGTTATCTTCTGAGTACTCATCCTGAAAGTAATAAGGGATCATGGCAATCCTGCTGTTTTCTACGTAATCAAGAACCGTCTTAACTTCCTCTGCAAGAGGTTCCTTAAACGTTGAATAGTAGGCCAATATTTTAGCCCTGAGAACACGGGACACAATTTTCTTTCGGAAAAATTTAGGTACAATAATACGGTAAACACGTGTATTCAGAATATTCATCTGTTAATAAATTGCATTATAAAGGTTTGATGGAACAACCCGG
This sequence comes from Prolixibacteraceae bacterium, assembly GCA_023229575.1. Classification (GTDB taxonomy): domain Bacteria; phylum Bacteroidota; class Bacteroidia; order Bacteroidales; family Prolixibacteraceae; genus CAINVV01. The sequence goes on along the minus strand of JALNYZ010000041.1, from coordinate 12,967 downwards.
ACCCGGAAATTATTTTCGTTATTTGCAATATTCATTTCCAAATCATGGCCCTTTCATTTAAGTTAAATCCAAGCGTTCAAAAACAACTGTTTGGCAGGAAGTTTAACAGGCGAAGTTAAATAAATCACTGCCAACATACAAAAGTTTAAAAGTTTCAGAACCAAAGGATAATAAAATAGATTTAGGCAGAAAAGTCTGAACTTATCATTTTCTCTCCAAATTAACTTCCAGATTACCTGCACAGAGACTATTTTTTATGAAACAAAACCATTTTTCTGGTCATTTTTTAAAATATTCGATTAATTTTAACCAGATTTAAATATGGGATTTTTTCCATATTTCACGACAAACTAACTAATATGGTCATTGGGTTTGAAGCCAAAAGGCTTTTTCAGAATCGTTCCGGATTAGGAAATTACAGCCGAAATACTGTGAATTTATTGGCCAGGTTTTATCCCGAGAACAAATACCTGCTTTTTGCCCCAAAGCTTACAACGTTGTTTTCGCCATCTGAATCGGTTCAGGTCATTTTGCCGAAATCCAAATTCTTTGCACGGTTCGCATCCTATTGGCGAATCTACAGGGTAGCAAGATTGGCAAAAAAGTACCATACAGATATTTTCCACGGACTGAGCCATGTCCTGCCTGCCGGAATTGAAAAAAAAGGAATCCCTACAATCGTAACCATTCATGACCTTATTTTCCTTAGATTTCCCTCGTTTTACAGGCAAATTGACCGTCAACTATACTACCACAATACAATGAGCAGTTGCCGAAGGTGTACAAAGGTATTGGCTATCAGTCATCAAACGAAAGAAGACATCATCCATTATTTGGGTATTCCGGAGGAAAAAATTGTTGTCCTTCATCAATCATGCGACAAACGCTTTTATGAGAAGGTTGATGAGGATCAGAAATACCTGGTCCGTCAAAAATACCAGCTTCCCGAAAAATTCATTCTTTGCGTCGGGACCATTGAACAACGGAAAAACCAACTTGCAATTTTGATGGGGGTAGTCAGTGAACAACTAACCATTCCTGTAGTCCTACTGGGGAAACCTACTGAATATAAAAAAATACTTGACGAATTTATCATTGAATCGGGTATACGGAAACAGTTGATTTTCCTGCACAATACTGATTTTTTTGAACTTCAGGCCATATACCAATTGGCAGAGATTATGGTCTACCCCTCCTTCTTTGAGGGTTTTGGCTTACCTGTTCTGGAAGCACAGGCATCAGGATGCCCTGTTATCACCTCAAATATAAGCAGTTTGCCAGAGGCAGGAGGTGACGGTGCAGTTTACGTAGATCCTTCGAATAGTTCGGAAATTGGAATGGCTATCCGAAAGGTTTTGACGGATAACGAATTTAAAGAGGAGTTGATTAAAAAAGGAACTGCCAATGCCTTGATGTTCAGCGATCAGGCTGTCGGCGAAAAATTGTTTACGCTTTACCAATCGCTTGTCAAAGGGAATTGATCAGAGAAAATCCGAGTACCCACTAAGCCCTGTTTACACAGGTGGAAATCTGCTTTTGAATTGGGTCCCCCTTTTCAAAAGGATAGTTTACCGACCTCGCACTCAACCATTTCCCGGAAAAAGCCACATTGAAATAATACTCCACCAATCTCAGGTAAATTCGCATGCAAACTTGAAGTGGTTTGATAAAAAACAAGAAAGTTCCTAAAATGGCAGGGATTGCACCCAATATCAAACTATTTAAAATCAATATCATGTGCATATAAAAGGCTTTCCCCTCCTTTTCATGCTTCGAAATATAAAGATGCCTGGAGATATGGACCTCTGTCTTTGTCAGGGCAGTAACTTCCAAATTCAATCTTGATGAACCTCCATGCAAGTGACCTATTTCAGCAGTTTTAAGCTTTACAATTTCACCTCCACTATTAATAGCCCTCCGGCACAAATCTACATCTTCGAAATACATCCAAAAATCTTCATCCCATCTTCCCAACTGGAAAAAACCATCACGCTTTATCATCAGTGCAGATCCGGAAACCCAATCGGGGTAAACATAGTGCCTGGTCTGTACTATTGAATCCTCTATTGAGCCATAAAAAACACTCCTGATGGATCTTAGCCATCCGGTAAGGGTAGCAGGGGTTAAAAATTTACCATAAGGACGATCTTTAGACCCATCCTCCTTGACCTGACCGCAAGAGACGATGGAATACTGAGGTCGCACCTGTACCTCTTCAAGCATATCAAATAATGCATCTTCCGAAACAGTAGTATCCGGATTTAAGAACAATAGTGAATGTCCCTGGCTGATAGAAGCGCCCACATTGCATCCATTGGCAAAGCCATTGTTACCGCTGTTCGAAATAAATGTGAATTCAGGGAACATTCGACGGTTTTCCTCAATGCCTCCATCATTAGACTGGTTATCAACGATGACCACTTCAAATGAAAAGCGGTTACCCTCTATTAACCTAATAGATTCAAGACATCTGGTGAGTTTATCCCCTCCTTTGTAATTGACAATTATGATTGATAAATCCTTCAATTGATCTGGCATTTAGAAAACATTGATAGTAGTCAAACTATACGTTAATCCCAACTTGGACTATTTGGTTACCCAATAGTTTAATCCACAATTTAAAATTAGTCTCAATTCGTAAGTCAAAAATATCACACCTTTAAATGGAATTGCAGTTTTTTCAGTAAATTGAGCCAATGAATCAATGAATAATCCTAAAACTTCAACGAATAAAAAAAGATTCTTAAAATTTTAATTACGCTCATGACCGTAGTTTGTGGTTTCCCTAAATCTAAATTTAACGGATTGGATATGAATTTGGGGAATCTCCACCGGACATCAGATGCCAAAACCCGTTCTATCATCCCGGAAAATTTCACCTGAGAAATGGGTAAAGGAGGAATGGCAACTTATCCCCTGACAATTAATGCTTTCAGAATGTGCCACACCATGTTGGGATTTTCTTTCAGCCGACGGGTGGAATAATTAAACCATTCCGTCCCAAAGGGGAGGTAAACCCTCATGGTGTATCCCTTTTCGACAATTGACTTACGCAGTTTGGGGTTCACACCAAATAACATCTGAAATTCATACTTCTCTTTTGGAATGTTGAGGTGCTTAATCAAATGCATGGATTGTTCCACCAGATATCGGTCGTGCGTTGCTATCCCGACAAAGATGTCGTTTTGTAACATGAATTCGAGGTCCTCCATGAAATGATCACGAACTTCCTGATACCCTTTGAATGCAATGGATTTGTCTTCAATGTAAATCCCTTTGCACAAACGGAAATTGAGGGGTGAAGTGTCGATGTCGCTATTCATCAGATTTTTAACATCGTCAAGGGTTCTGCGCATATAGGCTTGAAGCACAAGCCCAACGCGTTTTGGATATTCCTCCCTGAGTCTGTTGTAAATGTTTAATTCATCGTCTGTGCAGGTAGAATCTTCCATGTCGATCCGAATGTAACTATTGTGCTTGTCGGCAAGCGCGACAATTTCCCTGATGAGGTTGAAACAAGCCTCTTTGTCTAGCAGAAGGCCAAACATCGAGGGTTTAACAGAGAAGTTTCCTCTTATTTTGTTTGATGAAAATTGCTCAATTACTTCCAAATACTGAATTTTGTACGCTTCAGCTTCTTCGAGCCTGGTGATGTATTCACCCAATATATCTATGGTTACGCCACATCCTTCTGCATTTATCCTTTCTGATTCACGAATGGCATCCTCGAGGTACTCTCCGGAGATATATTTCCTGGAGAATATCCAAACCAGTCGTTTGGGCATGTAGGGGAGTACGGCTGCTATCAGTTGATTGAACATCAATTTTCAATTTAACTTCGTGGTGTGATGCAAAAGTAGTGACGCCTTCATACGCAATCTATGATGTTTATCAACTCATCAAAAAATTTGGCAGGTAAATAATTAAAGGATGATTCTTTTCCGACCAATGAACAATTACAATTTTTCAACCTTCAAATGACATAAGTTAAACAACATTATAAACGGATGAAAATTCGCCCTTCTGACGTTGCAGATAAAACATTTCAGCTATATTTGTCTCACTAAAATAAGGATACCAGAACATCACTATTATTATATGAAGAATTCAACGATCGTTTCTGTCGTACTGGGGGTTGCAGTTGCTTTGCTCTACCTGCTTTATTTCTTGGGAAATAAAGGAAGCATGGTCCCAAAAGGAAGTGTTAACACTGAATCGACAAAATCAGCCTCAATTGCCTATGTCAAGATGGATTCTGTTCTGTTTACCTACGAATTGGCAAAGAAACTGACTGCTAATCTCCAGGTAAACCAGGAGTCCTTCAAGAAAGAGTACAGTGCCAAAAGGATTAAATTCGAAAAAGAGGCAGCTGCATTTCAGGAAAAGGCACAAAGAGGGGGCTTCCTGACCGAGGAAAGGCTCAAACTTGAACAGGAGAGGTTGGTTGGACAGCAACAGGAGATTGAAAGACTCGACTATGAACTTACGCAAAAGCTCAATGAAATGCAGAGTCAAATCAACCAGCAAATCATCGATAGTATCTCCTCTTTTTTGAAGAGCTATAATTCAGATAAAAAATTCGACATCATCCTCAACAGCGCCAGTATGCTCGAAGGAACGCCAAGATTCAACATCACCAAAGATGTCGCTATTGGATTGAACAAAAGGTACAGACCCTGAATTTCAATACCGTAGGAACATCCTGACTACCCAGGCTTTGTTTAAGGTATTTAACCGGTCACAATGTCAATATTCAGTGCCTATCTTGATCGGCAACAACCTCTTGAGGTAACAGAATTGCTCCCATTATCTGAAAACAGGAGCAAGTTGTTTGTTTCCATACCTTGTTTTGATGAACCCGACCTTCCCAAAGCACTCGAATCACTGGCAACCTGCACTCCTCCGGTCAGTGATGTGACTGTCATCGTAGCTGTAAACTCCTCCGATAAAACCTCACCTCAGCAATTATTTAATAATTTAAAGACCATTCAATCTGTTCAGGAATGGTTGCAAAGGGGTGCAAAGCCCTTTTATCAGCTTCGGCTTTTACATGCTCCCGCTTTACCTTCGAAATGGGCAGGAGTGGGATGGGCAAGAAAAATTGCCATGGACGAAGCGATCCGATGTCTTGACCGGTCGGGATTGGAGGAGGGTATCCTGATCGGATTTGATGCCGACAGTCGGGTGTCTGCCAACTACTTCACCTCCATTGAGACAGCATTCAAAGAAAATCCCCGTGCAAATTTTGTTACCTTGAATTTTAATCATCCGATTGATGATCCGGCATTAACCACATCGCTCCGGGAAGGTATCATCCAATATGAACTTTATCTCCGCTATCATCGGAATGCGATGAATTGGTGCGGTTATCCGCATGCAATTCATACCATTGGGTCAAGCTTTGCCGTCAGGGCCAGTTCGTATGTGAAGCAGGGAGGCATGAACAGAAGACAGGCCGGAGAAGATTTTCATTTTTTGTACAAGATGGTTTTGCTGGGTGAATATGGGGTGGTCAAAGACGCAACCGTCTATCCTGCAGCCCGGATATCAAACAGGGTGCCCTTTGGAACCGGCGCTGCATTGAAAAAATGGGATGAGGGCAGTAAGGAGCTCTACTCAGCATATTCCCTTAAAACTTTCGAAACCTTAATTCCCCTTTTCAGTAGCCCCGGTCTCATTTTCGATACAGGTCATACTCTCTGGAAGGAGCAGTTTAAAACTTTTGATCCTGTTCTGAAATGTTATATTGAGCAAACTGAAACCCTGGCCCGATTGGAGGAGTTGAAGAAAAATTGTGCCGATGTACAGGTATTTACACGGAGATTCTACCATCTGATCAATGCGTTCTGGATTATACAGTACTTGAATCTTTGCGAATCAATGAATGATGGGAAAGGCATTTTGGTGGAAGAAGCGAACGGGCTCTTAATAAAATTAGGGGTCTCAACTTTTGGGAACCTAAGTGCCCTTGATTTATTGGAATTCTACCGGCGACTAGACTTTAACAACTAACTAACCTCTTACTCCGCCAGCTCCTCCAATTGGATCATCAGCTGATCTTTGTGTACTTTGTCCCCTACGGATATGAGAACCTCCTTCACTGTACCGGCAAAAGGCATTTCAAGGATGGTTTGCATCTTCATTGCCTCATATTTGAGCAATTTATCCCCGCTTTGAACCTCCTGACCCGGTTTTACATAGACTTCTAAAATCGTACCCGGAATAAAAGAACGTATTTGGTTCAGGTCAGCCGGCTGCCACTTCTTCCGCATACCGAATTTCTTGGTAAGCAGTGTGTAGTATTGTGCAGTATTGACAACGAAGATCTCATATTTTGGTTTATTATCTTCCATATTGGTCATTTATTAGAAGCGATTGATGATCAGAAAGGAGGAACTCCATGTTTTTTTGCCGGTCTTTTATCGACCTTATGTTCTGAAATCTCGAGAGAGTGAATCAGTCGCGCACGGGTTTCAAGTGGTTCAATCACTTCGTCTATGTAGCCCTTGGAGGCAGCGACAAAAGGATTGGCAAACTTATCCTTGTACTCCTGAACCTTCTGTTTACGCATCTCAGCCGGATTTTCAGCTTCATCAATTTCCTTACGGAAGACAATATTTGCAGCGCCTTCGGGACCCATCACCGCTATCTCGGCTGTTGGCCAGGCATAAACGAAGTCGGCGCCAAGGTGACGAGAGTTCATGGCTATGTAACCTCCTCCATATGCCTTCCGAATGATTACAGTAACCTTCGGAACAGTTGCTTCACTGTATGCGTACAACAATTTGGCCCCGTGACGGATCACACCTGAATGCTCCTGGTCAACTCCCGGCAGGTAACCAGGCATGTCCTCGAGGGTCACGATAGGAATATTGAAAGCATCGCAATAGCGGACAAAACGGGCAGCTTTGTCTGAACTGTCGCAATCAAGTACACCTGCCAGGTACATCGGTTGGTTGGCAACAAAACCTACAGTATTCCCGGCAATACGGCCAAAGCCGATGACAATGTTACGAGCAAATAGCTCCATCACCTCAAAAAAATCGGAGCTGTCTGAAATTGCTTTAATAATGTCGCGGATATCATAGGGATAATGCGGATCACTTGGGACAATGTCTTCGATGCTCGTAGGAAAGGTAGGGGCCTGCGTTGGAAAGCGCAGCGCCTTCTGGGTATTGTTCCATGGAATAAAAGAGATCAGTTTCTTGATTTGCTCGAAACATTCATCTTCGCTCAGTGCATAGAAATGGGCATTTCCGGTTACTTCACTATGAACCAATGCCCCACCAAGCTCTTCCATCGAGATCTCTTCTCCCAAAACTGTTTTTATTACACTTGGACCGGTAATAAACATCTTTGAAATGTTCTCAACCACGAAAACGAAATCGGTCAAAGCTGGCGAATAAACCGCTCCACCAGCACAAGGTCCGAGAATAACCGACAATTGTGGTATAACGCCTGAAGCCTCGGTATTGCGGTAAAATATCTCACCGTATCCCGCCAAGGAGTTGACACCTTCCTGAATGCGCGCACCTCCCGAATCGTTGATACCAATTATTGGAACCCGCATTTTAAGGGCATGATCCATAATTTTGGTAATCTTGCGGGCATGCATCAAACCCAAAGATCCACCTGCAACGGTAAAATCCTGTGCATATATACAGACAGGTTGGTTGTACATGGTACCGGTACCTATGATGACACCATCACCGTGCAATACCTTTTTCTCCATATCGAAATCCTTACCGGTATGCTCAACAAAGAGATCATACTCATGAAAAGAGTTCTCGTCGAGAATCGCTTTGATCCTTTCGCGGGCAGTCTTTTTGCCCATGGCAACCTGTTTCCCTATGGCAGCTTCGCCACCACCTTGCTGAGCCTCTTTCTTCCTCCTGCGTAGATCCAGGATGTTTCTTTTTAATGACATAATCTGTAGATATTTACTTATGTTTTGTCCGAAATAAGAACTGATTTTTGGTCCGAAAATGGTGCCACAAAAATACAAAAAATATTCTCTTTGGCTTTACTGGAAGGAAGATTGCCTCCTGAAGTTTAATAAAAAAATACCTTACAGCCAGATTCCCAACCGAATTACTTAGCTGCCCTTTTATAAAGTACAAGTGCAATCATTGCGTAAATTAAATTTGGAAGCCATACAGCGAGCAATACATTGAATCCTGCTTTGAAGGCAAATATGGTACTAACCTGCATGAACATAATGTAGGAGAAACTGAGCAACAGCCCCAAACCTAGATGAATGCCAATTCCTCCCCTTGTCTTTCTGGACGCCAGTGACACGCCAATAATGGTCAAAATAAATGTACTGATTGGCCCGGAGGTACGCTGATATTTTTCCTTTTCATAACTTGAAACATTGTCTACACCTCTCAATTTCAAATCTTTGATATACTTATTAAGTTGCCAGTAATCCATGGTTTCCTCCTTGGAACTTTGCTGTCCAAATTCGCCCGGCGTCATCTTAAGGGTTGAGTCGATCTGTGTACCTTTGGAGATCTTCTCCACAGTGCCACTCATGTCCCTGACAAAATAGTCGTGGATCACCCACTTCTTTTTTTCACGGTCCCACTTGATGTAATCTGCTATCAATTTAGACTTTAGCTTTGTGCCTTCAAATTTTTCAATAGTAAATTTATAACCTACATCACTCCTGTTGTTGTAGCTTTTCATATAAATGAACAGCCCCGGTTCCAACTGCCTGTGTATGTTTTTATCGGTATTGATATACTCATTTTTGATATAAGTAGTACGGAAATTCACCCTTGACAAGGCAGTGGGAGGAATGATGAAATTGCCCAAAATCCACGACATAATTGCAATAATACCCGAGGCAACAAGGTATGGCCGCATCATTCGGCGGTAACTGATCCCACTCGATTGAATGGCAATTATCTCAGAGTTATAGGCCATCTTTGAGGTAAAATAAATGACCGCAATGAAGGTAAACAGTGCACTGAAAAGATTGGTAAAATAGGGAATAAAAGGGAGATAATAATCGAATATGATGGCTTTCAGGGGAGCTTTCTTCGAGATAAAGTCATCAATGTTTTCTGAGATATCAAAGATGATAGAAATACTAATAATCAACGCAATAGCCAGGAAAAACGTTCCCAGGTATTTTTTGATGATGTATCTGTCTATGCGTTGTAAATACTTCTTGGCCATCCGTACAAAGGTAATATTGTAAACTCAATCAGAGTCTGGTGCGCAACTTTTTTACCATCTGCCCTTTCCAGGGACTAAAAGTACCCTGAAAAATTTGAATTCTTGCTTCATTTACCAACCAATGGTAAAATGCAAGATTGTGTATACTGCCAATCATTGGTCCAAGCATCTCTCCTGCCTGAAAAAGATGACGCAGGTAGGCCCTGGAATATTGATGATCGACGAAGGATGTTCCATCCTGATCGACCGGGGTGAAATCTGTGGCCCATTTGTTGTTTCGAATATTGATTACTCCCTCCCTGGTAAACAACATGCCATTGCGGCCATTTCGGGTTGGCATCACACAGTCAAACATATCTATACCCCTGTCAATTCCCTCCAATATATTCACAGGATTTCCAACCCCCATCAGGTAACGGGGCCTCTCCTTTGGCAAGACTTCATTGACAACCTCAATCATGGCGTACATATCTTCCTCTTTCTCACCTACCGACAGGCCACCAATGGCATATCCATCAGCCTGGTAGGTGGCAACATGCTCTGCAGCCTTTATCCTCAAATCGGGATACACGCACCCCTGTACAATGGGAAAAAGTGTCTGTTCGTAACCATATTTTGAATTTGTGGAAGCAAATTGATTCATGCACCGATCGAGCCACCGCTGGGTCAATTCGAGCGACTTTAAGGCATAGCTATAGTCTGCATCGCCTGGTGTACATTCGTCAAAAGCCATCATGATGTCGGCCCCAATAGACCTTTGAATGTCTACCACACGTTCCGGGGTAAACAAATGACGTGAACCATCAATGTGTGATTGAAATTTCGCCCCCTCTTCTGTAATTTTGCGGATATCGCCAAGGGAGAAAACCTGAAACCCCCCGCTATCTGTCAGAATGGGTTTATCCCAGCCATTGAAACGGTGTAACCCCCCGGCACGCTCAAGTACCTCAATACCCGGACGCAAATATAGATGGTAAGTGTTACCTAAAATAATCCTTGCTTTGATATCCTCTTTCAATTCTTTGAAATGGATACCCTTTACCGAACCGACCGTACCAACCGGCATAAAAACAGGAGTCTCAACCACCCCATGAGCTGTATGGAACCTTCCTGCCCGAGCGTTGGAGTTGCCGGTTGTTTGCTGTAATTCGAACTTCATTCAAACGATTTCAAGCCGCAAAGATAGTCATTAAAGCAAAATAACATTTCCGATAACTTATTGTACTCATTAAAAAAAACTATTAAAATCTAGGGTACTTACCGACGCATTGTGTATTTTTGAAAACTTTTGTTTGAATTATGACAATAGAATTTGGAGGATTTCAGTTTACAGTCGAAGAGTTTATAGGACTTATTGTATTTGGACTTGCTTTTTTGGTACAACTATTTTATTTGATACTGCTGACTAATTTTATTTTCAGTGGAAAACAAAAAAACAAGGTACCAAACCTTCCCTCCATTTCCATCATAGTTACTTCCCGCAATTACCTTGAACAACTGCAGGAACTATTGCCAACATTACTTACTCAAGACTATCCCGACTATGAGATTGTAGTGGTGGACGACTGTTCCACAGACGGTACTGACTGGTTTCTTGCAGAGCTGAAAATTAGTCATGGTAACCTTAAAACTACGAAAATAATCCAGGAGACTGATTTTCCGAATGCCCTTGCCATTACCATTGGCGTTAGGGCCTCCAGTAAAGAGTGGTTGGTATATTTAAGCCCACTGTGCAGAATCCCAGACAATCAGTGGTTAAGAAATTATGCGCAAAGGCTTGAACCGGACAAAGAGGTATCGATAGGTTATATGCACTTTAACCAAGCCAAAGGGAATTATAAAAGTTGGTTACGATTTGAAAATTTCACCTCCTTTCTGCTTTCAGGGGCAGGCCAGTCGTGCGGAGTGGCAATGCCGGTATTTGAATTTAACATGGCCTACCGCCGCGAGACTTTTCTTGATCTGCGTGGATTTGCAGCAGTACTTGATTCACCCTTCAGCGAAAATGAGCTATTTATTAATAAGATTGGTACCAGAAAAAATACGGTTGTCCTTAACAACAAGATTACGCCCATTGCTTTTGCAGGTGAAGCTGAATGGATCGATCTGGTAGAATTCAAGAAAAAACAGCTTATGCTTAGACGAAAGTTCTCTGCCGGGCAGCGATTCTTCCGTACACTCAATTTAATAAGCAGATTGGCCTTGACAGCATCGCTCATTGTATTGTTGATCGTTTCGCCTCTGTTATTCTGGATACTGGGGACATGGGGCTTTTTACTTCTATTTGAAATGACCATGATTGCTGTTGTGACAAAAAAAATCGGGGAAAAAAACTTTTTACCTATGTTGCTTATTTACAGGGCATTTCTTCCTCTAATTAACATCTACTTCGTAATTGTCCAATTATTTACAGGCCAAAAAAGAAAATGGAAATAGCTCAGGGTCAATCCGGTAACGCAAAAAGGGACATCGAATTGGTTGAAGCTGCCCGCAAAGGGAACGAAAGGGCCTACACCGATCTGATGAAACGCTACAAGGATACCATCTATTTTATGCTGCTTAAGATGGTAAATAACCGGACTGATGCGGAGGATCTTACGATTGAAGCATTTGGAAAAGCTTTCACAAACATCCACCAATATACACCTCAGTACGCATTCAGTACCTGGCTTTTTCGCATAGCCTCCAACAATGCCATTGATTTTATGCGAAAGAAGAGGGCAATTACAGTTCCTCTTGAACCCTCGTCGGGAGACAAGCAAGTTGGCGGTGATTACAACTACAATGCACGAGCCGAAGGATACAATCCCGAAGAGAGTATTATCAGGAATCAAAATTCGCAAATCCTTCGCAGGATGGTGGCAAAATTGAAACCGCGGTACCGCAAATTGCTGGAGTTACGTTACTTTCAGGAATACTCCTACGATGAAATTGCCAAAGAACTTGATCTGCCTCTTGGTACTGTCAAAGTGCAGCTTTTCCGGTCCCGCGAAATGCTTTTCGAGTTGCTGAAAAACAATGAAATAGCGAAATAACGTGAGACTTCTCACCAAATACTTCCCCGAACTGTCTCCGCTTCAAATCAACCAGTTTGAAGCGTTGGGCTCGTTGTACCGTGAATGGAACGAAAAAATCAATGTAATATCCCGTAAGGATATCGATGAACTGTATGTACGGCACGTCCTGCACTCCCTGTCCATTGCAAAAATCATCCGCTTCAAGCCGGGAACAAATCTGCTCGATGTTGGTACAGGTGGTGGATTTCCCGGTATTCCGCTGGCCATTCTTTTCCCGGATTCAAACTTCACACTGATCGACGCTATCGGGAAGAAAATTTTGGTAGTTCAGGAAGTGGCAGATCACTTGAATCTGACCAATGTCAAGGCTCAAAAAAAGAGGGTGCAGGAGATCAAGTTGCGTTACGACTTCGTCATCAGCAGGGCAGTTACAGCCTTTCCCTATTTTGTTTCCATGGTACGAAAAAATGTTTCCCCCCATTCGGGGAATGCCCTTCCCAATGGAATCATCTACCTGAAAGGGGGAGATTTTGAGGCTGAAATCACTCCATTCAAGGCTTCAGCAGAAATTTTTGACCTCTCAAAAATCTTCGAAGAGCCATTTTTTGAAACCAAAAAAGTGATCTATCTGCCTGTCAGATAATTTAAACAAAATATAAATTTATCTACTATTTATCCAATTGTTTGGACATTGTATAAAAAAAAACTATTTTTGCACTCCTTAAATAAGAGAAATAAAGTCGTAAATAAAATATTTCCCAGAGATG
>JALNYZ010000082.1 GCA_023229575.1 Prolixibacteraceae bacterium | reverse complement strand
ATGGCATGTGCAACGCCTTCCATCCCACCGACCTCACGGGCAACACGCTCGACATCGACGGTGGCGCTGATATTTTCACCGCAGTGACAAATGAATACTCCGATCTTTGACATAGTATTATAGTTCTACGGTTACAAAATGACGTTTCAAACCCAACTCTTTGGCTTCAATACCCAAAGCCAATCCGATTGCTTGTGTGATATAGATGACAGGTATTTCAATCGGTATATCGAGTGTCTTGTTGATAGCGCCACGGCGCATATCCAAATTGGACTGACACAAAGGACAAGCAACGATTACAGCTTCTGCGCCACGATCATTGGCATCTTTCAATATATTACCTGATAATTTTGCTACCAAATCGGTACGAGAGACAGAGAAACCGGCCCCGCAACACTCAGTCTTGAAAGCCCAATCCAAAGTTGTACCTCCTATTGCTTTAATTAAAGTATCCATACTCTGTGGGTCTTCCACTCTGTCAAATTTCAGAATAGAATGAGGACGAACCAGCAGGCAACCGTAATAACAGGCTACTTTATGTGCAAACGGACGGGTAACCCTGGTCTTAATACTCTCAGCGCCATAGGCCTCCAGCATCTGCAATACATTGATTATTTTCAAATCACCTTTGTATGGCTGTTTGAGAATTTCAATCACCCGCGTACGTTTGTGTTCATCTTCCAGTTCGTGCTGGGTAACTTTTAAGCGGTTGTAACAAGCGGCACAAGGCACTACAACTTCGGTAAGTCCTTGCTCTTCAGCCATTGCCATGATACGCGCAGGCAGCGACAAAGAGAGCTCTTCGTTCATAACATGGGCAGCAGTGGCGCCGCAACAGTTCCAGTCCTTGATTTCGACCAGTTCGATTTCCAAAGCTTTGGCCGATGCCACAACCGACTCGTTGTATTCTCTCGAGGAGCCGGTTAAAGAACAACCCGGGTAAAATCCTATCTTCATTTGTTCACAGTCTTAGCGTTTTCAATAGTTTGGGCAAATATTCTCTTCATACTTCTCCGGTCTTTGATCTTCTCAGGCAACAGATGCAATTTCCCTTTCAGGTACATCGATGGAGCAATGGCAAGATCTTGAAGAAAATTGAATGTCCGGAATTTATATGCGAGTACCAGCCCCATTTCATACAGACGACCAGTATTTTTTACTGAATCCAGAAAAGATCGGTGGAAGGCAATAATGGGTTTAGAGTCAGGATGCAGTTTGTTTTGGCTGATCGCTTGTGTCCTCAGGTAATCCATCATTTTTGGAATATCGATCTCCATGGGACAACGACCAACACAATTTTCACAATTCAAACAGAGCCAGATAGAGTTTGATAAGAGCACTTTGTCCAGATTTTGTTTGGTTCCTGTTTGAAGTAACCGCATGAGGTAGCTTGGAGGATAATTCATATCCGAAGCAAGAACGCAACCTGCCGTACACTTGCCACACTGGTAGCATCGCATCACTTCTACACCTGTATGTGACTGTAAATCTGATATTTTATTCTTATGTTCCATTTCCGTTCATATATAGTTACATTCCTTCATAAGATCCTCTAAAGGTAAAAATTAAGTTTCATGATACTAAAGTGTTAACCTTAAAATCTTTCTAAATTAAAGTCCATTGTTCGATTATTTGCAAAACAGATTTTTGCCGAAATTTTCCTTTCTTTGTCAAAGATTACAGGCATTACCTAACTTCGCAGAATAGAAGAAAAAAATCTCAACACCCCCCTTTTTATGGAATCAATCGGATTTATTCAATGGTGTCTCGATAATTTAAACTACTGGACGATAACTCTTTTAATGGCAATTGAAAGTTCTGTGATCCCCCTGCCATCCGAATTGGTTGTGCCTCCGGCTGCCTACAAAGCAGCTGCCGGGGAGTTAAATATTTACCTGGTCGTTTTCTTTTCGACCCTGGGAGCTTTAATCGGCTCGCTTATCAATTATTTTCTTGCCATCTTCATCGGACGACCGATTGTCTACAAATTCGCCAATAGTCGGTTGGGCCATATGATGCTGATTGATGAGGAAGCTGTCAGGAAGACAGAAGCATTTTTCGAAAGAAACGGGGCTATTTCCATCTTTACAGGTCGATTGCTTCCGGGTGTCCGACACCTTATCTCTATTCCGGCCGGCCTTTCCAGAATGAATCTGACCAAGTTTATTCTCTACACAACGCTTGGCGCCGGTATTTGGAACATTATACTGGCCGCCATTGGCTATTCCCTTGAATCAGTAGTGCCCAAAGAGATGCTTATGACGAAAGTGATGGAATACAGCAGGCATCTCTCCATTGCATTTATAATTCTTGGGGTATTGGTTTTTGGGTTTATTATTTACAAGGCACTGCAGAAAAGCAAGTAGAGTAGAGAGCTGTATTACCTACCGGTGATCCCAAATGGGGGAAGCTAAACCAATTGAAAGCCTGTTTCGTAAACTCAACGTTTTTATATTTAGCCCCAAAACCTTATCACCTGCGGTGAAGGTTTTGGGGTAAAATAAAAAAACCTCGCTTTCGCGAGGCTTTCAGTTGGTTGCGGAGAGAGAGGGATTCGAACCCTCGGTACCCTTTAGAGGTACACACGCTTTCCAGGCGTGCCAATTAAACCACTCTTGCATCTCTCCAGATTCCTGTTTTTAAAGGAATGACAAAAGTAGAAGATTTTTTGATTCAAAAAAACTTAGGTGATGCTAAAAACGTTTAAACCACAAAAACTTCAAATCCAAGTAATCTCATACATAAATAAGGGCAGATCCTTTGAAAGAACTGCCCTCAGAATTATGAACAAAACGTAGAATTTAAAATTTGGCCTTCACTTCATCAAGGTAAGAGGCAATTTTTTCGCGTTCGGCACCCTCAAGTTTCATCAATGGCAAAGCCATCTCATCGCTGCAGATTCCCAGAAGTGAAAGTGCAGTCTTGAAAGACAGGGTAATTCTGGCTGCACTTGGAGATACAACATACATGGTATTACACAACCAAATGATCTGATCCCTGAGTACTGAAATTTTAGCATAATCTTTTACCATTGCTGCATCGTAAAGATCTACGAACATTTTAGGGAATACATTCGCGCCGCCTGCAACAGCGCCATGAGCGCCGCCCATAACCGCATCAGGGAGGTAGAGTTCAGTTCCTGCGAATACGGCAAAATCCTGATCCTCTTTGAAAGCATCGATCAACATGTACAAATTGGCCATATCACCCGAACTATCCTTGATGCCGATACAGCCCAACTCCTTGGCACGGCTAATCGTTGGAATTGTCAGGTTAATCTTGGTATGCATTGGCATATTGTACAATACAAAAGGCAGCGGTGTTGCTGCTGCCAAATGCTCCACATAGTTGATCATTTCGGCTTCAGTAGCAGGAAAATAAAAAGGAGGGGCAACGACAACACTGTCGGCTCCAACTGCTTTCGAATAATCAGCCATCTCCATTGCTCCCGCAAAAGATGAATCAGTAATTCCTACCAGTACCGGTACCCTGCCCTTGATAATTTCGCAAGATAATTTCAGAAACTCCTTTTTAATCCTGTAGCTCAGGCTTGGGCCTTCACCGTTGGTTCCAAGTAAAAAAAGACCATGTACACCTCCTCCAATGATATGCTCGATAAGTTTCTCAACGCCATGACGATCGAGTTCATCATTGCTTTTTAAAGGAGTAATCATGGGAGGGATAATCCCTTTTAGTGGCAAAAACATAGTTAATAGTTTAGTAAAATACAAATGTAGGCTATGTTTAAGTATTTATTGAATATTATTTTATCCAATTCATATTGTTTTTTAACCGTGTTATAAAATATTGTTAGCTATATTTGCACCAATGGTTAATTTATATCTATCATGGAATTTGTTTTTGCAAAAATAAATGTCCCGCACGAGCATTCGTTTATTACGCGGAAACTTGTTTTATCCGAAAATAATCCGAAGATACATTCTCACAAAAATTACGAATTAAATCTGATTATATCAGGTTCAGGCCGACGAATTGTGGGAAACAATATTTCGGGGTTTGAAGCAGGGGACCTGGTCCTGTTGGGTCCTGATCTTCCTCATTGTTGGGAAGTACTGGATCGTCAGAGTGACTCCCCTCCTACCTGTATCGTCATCCATTTCGATGAAAACATCGTTGGATCTGATTTTTTCAATCTCCCTGAACTGGAGACTGTCAAAGAACTGCTGAACCGTGCCAACAGCGGACTCTTCTTCAAAGGTGACAGAATTGTCTTCATCAAACAGTGCATGGAGAGACTTGTCAACCTCAAGGGTCTCGAAAGTTACATTGAGTTACTGCATGTTTTTAAAAAATTGATCCAGATTGATGAAAAGGAGAGCCTCTCCCTGACGCCTGAATATCCGACCAGCTATTTCAAGGATCTTGATCAGATCAAAGATGTATACGAATATGTCTTTCACAATATACAGGATGGGATTAGCCTGAAAGCTGCCTCCGATTTGCTGAACATGGCGCCTGGTTCGTTTTGCCGTTATTTTAAGAAACGAACGGGTAAGACATTTATCCAGTATGTCAAAGAGATAAGAATAAGTATAGCGGCAAAAAAACTGGCAGAATCGGACAAACCCATTGCACAGATCTGTTATGAAAGTGGCTACAACAATCTCGCCAATTTCAATCTCTACTTCAAAAACATCATGGAAATGACCCCTTCGGAGTACAGGAAGAATTTCCGATAGCTCAAGGAAAAAAGGATAAAGGATAAAGCATAAAGGATAAAGTGCGCCTCGATCAAGATTACCTCTATTCTCCCATCTCATCTCTTATATCTCATCTCTTATATCTCCGGGTCCAACACTCCAATCCCGGGAGTCTCCCACTTTATCCTTTTAACTTTATCCTTTATCCTTGTCCCCGGTTAGGGCAAAAAGAAGGTCCCCGGCTCAATGAAGAACCGGGGACCAGTTTAACAGGGCGGCGACCTACTCTCCCACTTTCGCAGTACCATTGGCGCTGACGGGCTTAACTTCTCTGTTCGGAATGGGAAGAGGTGGAACCCCGTCGCTATTGCCACCTTAATCTTGTTAAGGATCTTTTTAGCTTTCGCTGGCATCTTTCAAAAACTGTACACGTGTTCCGTACAAATCCCGATCAATGCCCATGCACAGACGTTGCATGCAACGTCTCTACAGGATTGTATCCAATATTTTAACATGGGAAAAAACTACTCAAATTCACAAAAACCCTGACCAGGACAACTCCGCCCCAGTTGAAAGTTACGGGTAATTAGTACTGCTCGGCTTTGACATTACTGCCTTTACACCTGCAGCCTATCAACGTTGTCGTCTTCAACGACCCTTAATGGAGACCTAATCT
>JALNYZ010000007.1 GCA_023229575.1 Prolixibacteraceae bacterium | reverse complement strand
GGTTGTCCTAGCCCCCTAATATACTGGAGAGAAACAGAGTAAACAGTCTGGCACTTATCTTTGCAACATGATGGCAAAAGAATGGTGTCAATGGAGCGAGCAGCTAAAGCTACAGGTTATTCAAGAAATGGATTTGATGCGAAATATTTTTCGATCCTAGCTCATGGGAATCATACAATCCGGTAAATCTCCATAATATTCATCAGTATCTTATCAAAATCTATTTTTAAGTCGATAAGCTGCCCGGTCTTGATATCAAAAACCCAGCCATGTACAGTGAGTGTACGCTCCTTGTAGGCCTTCTGTACATCGGCTGTTTTTAATACGTTCACACATCGTTCCTGAACATTAAGTTCCACCAGCCTTTTGTATCGTGCATCCTCGCCGGCAATGGCGTCGAGTTCATCACGGTGGATCCGGTATACATCACGTATATTTCGCAGCCATGGATTCAGTATTCCCAGATCTTCCGATTGCATGGCGGCTTTTACGCCATTACAATAATAATGTCCGCAAACCACCACGTGCTTTACTTTTAAATAGGATACCGCATAGTTGATCACCGACATAACATTTAAATCGGTATTCGGGACCATGTTGGCAATATTGCGGTGAACGAATACCTCTCCGGGTTTTGCTCCCATTAACTCTTCGGATGAAACACGGCTGTCTGAACAACCAATGTACAAAATTTCAGGACTTTGCCCCAACGACAAATTTTTGAAGTATTCGGAATTGCCTTTCAACTTTTCATTAATCCAGACTTTGTTATTGACAAATATTTGATTGATGTTCATTTTCCTGTATTTAATGAGTTGTTATCCTGTAAACCCGATCGCCCCTGCAATGGCATTTATACAGCGAAGCAATTCGAATAGAATTTTATCTGATTCCGTTGAATTGCCATCTTTGCTCGACTGGCGCCATTGGGCCAACAGTCTTACCTGATGCAGGTGCAATGGACGCATGGCTTCAGCCCTTAAAAGTGTCGAATAGTAGTGATTCTTTCTTCGTTCAGAAATCGGTACGATTAGAATGGAATCTATCATTTGTCGCGTTAGCGCAAATTCTTTAAGGATTTGTGTTAGGATTTCATCACTCCGTGGGACCTCTGATGCCAGATGAGCGTATTGCTTAAATATATCCTCATCGGATGAAGCAAGGCTGGAATCGACATTGGTAAGAACATACCTGATAAACGGATCTGTTTTCACAGCTTCCTTGAAACGTTCGAATTTATAGGGGTCATTGGTGCGCATGGCTTCCAGCGAAGTTCCTACTCCATACCAGCCTGGTATATTGAAACGGCATTGGCTCCAGCTAAAGACCCATGGGATAGCCCTCAGGTCGTTAAGCGTTCGGGTACCTGTTCTTCGCGAAGGACGACTTCCAATTTTACTTTGCTCAATAGCATCGATCGGCGTTGCCTTCTCGTAAAACTGAATAAACCCTGACATCGTTGTAAGTTCTTCGTAAACCTGTTTGCTTTTGCATGCCAAAAAGTCAAGTTCTGACGCCAAATTGTACTCTTTAACAGGACCATTGTTTTGCAGCATCGATACCGCCAATGTTCCTGCTGTCAGCAATTCGATATTGTAAACGGCATTGTTCTTGTTGGCATATTTCCGTTCGATTGTTTCACCCTGCTCTGTAAATCGAATATCACCATTTAAAGAAAGCGGTGGCAATGCCCTCAGGAACCAATGGGTTGGTCCGGCCCCCCGACTGATAGATCCACCTTTCCCATGGAAAAACCGAATTTTAACGCCATGCTTTTTGCCAATTTGAATGAGTTTTGTTTGCGCTTTGTATAAATACCACTGACTGGCAAAAATACCACCATCCTTATTGCTGTCGCTGTAACCTATCATTAATTGTTGCACTTGAACATCAGCCTTATTTTGCTGTTGCTGTAGCAGAAGGCTATTTTTGGTTACCGGATGGGATAAAAATTCATCAAGAATTCTGTCGGACTGAATTAAATCGTCGATCGTTTCGAATAGCGGAACAATCGGCACCAGTGAAGCCAACCCTCTTGGAGTACTTACCAGGAGTCCTGCTTCACGTTCAAGCAAATAGACGACAAGCAAATCAGAAACATTGCGGGTCATGCTCACAATGAGTGAACCCAAAGCCTCAGTTCCATACTTGTTAATGTGCTCGCTCAAAACCCTGTAGGAATCAACAGTTGCACGTGCTTCCTTTCCGATTGAAATATTTGGATGGGCAAAGGGACGTGTAGAATCCAATTCCCGATTGATGAAAGCTAAACGGTCCATCACTTCCAATCTTAAGAATTCATCACCATTCAGTTGGGCCGCCTGCAAGAGCTGAGCCAGGGCAAGTTCATGGAAACGGCTATTTTGGCGAATATCCAGTTTCGCCAAATGAAAACCAAAGGTGTTTACGATGCGTATGGCCTCATTCACATCGGCAAACGCTATCGCTGAAGCATTGTTAATTATTAAGGCCTTTTCGAGAATATATAAATCGGCCACCAATTCAGATGGATACCGGTAACTTATTGCATTTTCCTTGTATTCCTGAATGTTCCCTTCAACAATCGATACGGGAAGTTTAATGATCAAATATTCAATAAATTGTTTCAGCGCTTCGCTGGGATACAAGGTCCTGCTTAAACTATCTGAACCACTAATTTCGTTGTACAAAAACCCATACCGGGAACTGAATTCCTGTCCTAATTCCTCTGCCATTGAATGAAAGCTGAGGTTGTTTTGCAAACCCTGCAGCATACGTGTAATGACCTGCAATGATTTAAACCGCAATTTCATCAATGTCTCCCGTGTAACCTGGGCTGTTACCAGCGGATGACCGTCACGGTCACCGCCTACCCAGTTGCCAAAGGTAATTTTGGGGAATTGCCTGACATCGCGAATAAGTCCCGGATCATATCCCGCATCGTTCCATGCCTGGATCAGCCGTCTGTCATGAAGGGTAATAACTTCAGGCAGAACTTGCGTGAAATAATGACTAATATTGTCGAGCTCAGAGCTTACATCAGGTTTTTCCGTATACACATCTGAAATTCTCCAAATACGATGAATCGCAATTTTTATGTTGTGCCGGATTTCATTTTGCTCAATTCTGGTATACATCTTATTTTCCCTGTTTACCACCAGCAAATAGAGTTTCCGCAAATGCTCGAGCATAATGGTACGCTTGGCCTCTGTCGGATGAGCTGTTAATACCGGCTCAACCTGAATTTTTGGCAAATATGCTGCGATCTGTTCCGCACTGAAACCATTTTTTTGCAGCAAATGAATATTGAATGACCATAAACCATTGACGTCGGCCATTGATTTGTGATCCTCAATCAATCTTCGGTTCTGAACAGCCCCATTGACCTCAACAATGTTAAGCAACTGAAAACAGACTGAATACAGTTGAAGTTGTTTCGCTGAAAAAGAACTATTTTTAAAATCATTTATCGGATTAATCCAGGGTATTTCAGCTGCCAACCCACCTTCTCCCGACTCAATCATAACTTCTTTTAAACAGCTTAAAAGAAACTCGAGGTCTTCATACGGTTTCCCCAGGTTATTACGTACTAATTCCAATAGTTCCATACTTTCCTAATCTGACATTGTTATCTGGGTATACGATTGAGTTTGAATTTTGTTGGTATTTTCATATAAATTGAACTCAACCTGTCTCGTTGATCAGAAGGTTGGTGGTTCGGGTCACTCCGGGTCACAAACATTTTAAAACCACTCAAAACTATTGAGAGACTGTTTAAATTTTGTAATTACTTATTTTCAGTCAAAATTCTTTGTGAAATCTTGGTACCTTCGTGGCAGGAAAACGAGGCCACAAAGACACCAAAACAGTAAGGTTTCACAAAAGAAATACCAAATAGTCACGAATAATTTAACATTAAACAGTCTCTACGAGTAAGAATCAGAAATATAGGCTGACGTCTAAAGGCTTAGTATTAAAAGAGAATTTGGAAGGCAAAAAATAAGTGACCAACAGCAAAACAGAATAAACTTGTCCAAATTTGAAAAAAATCTACTGCTGTGTCAAACAAATCTGGCACAACAGGGGAAATCCACTATCTGGTAATTGAGCACTTTACTTTACCAGTGAAGGAAGGTATTCAAGCACAGATCTTGCTTTGGCCTGATTGAGCGCCGGGTCGGGCATAGGCAGATTGTTGTATTTGGCCAGCAATGCCTTGACTGTTGCATTTTCATTTTTAGATGTTTGCCGTATCCATTGTCTTTACGGCATCACTTAGCCCTGCTACGATCTTCTGGCGCTGGCCCTGATCTTATCCAGCAACCGGTTAAGTTCCAGGATCTCAGTTTTCGTCAGGTTGGCAAGCAATTTGTCAGCCATTCTTTCGCATTCAAACATGCTGTCGAGCAAAGCCAGTCCTGAAGCGGTGATCTCGACTGCCTTCTGGCGCCGGTCCCCGGGGTTCTCCTTCCTGGTAAGCAGTCCTTTTTCAAACAAACGGTCCACAATCCGGCTTACGTCAGAATCCTTGTCGAGCATCCGCTCTTTAATAAAGCCGATCGAGAGTGGCGCCTGCGCGCGAAAACCGCGCAGTATCCTGAGCACATTGTATTGCTGCTCCGCAAGTCCGTGCTTTTTTAAACTCTGAAAAAACTCGTAACCCAACTGCTTCGTGGTGTAGGTGAGATTGATCATCCCTTTGTGATAATCGTTGCGAAACCTGCCTTTTAGTTCGTCTTCTAATGACATTTTGATTTTTTAATTAGTTTAATCCTTCAAATAACCGAATTTCCCTTTTTGGTAATCTTCGAAAGCCTGAAGGATCTCCTGGCGGGTATTCATCACGAAAGGACCATGCGCAGCGATTGGTTCCTGAATATCCTCGCCACTCATAATCAAAACTGTGGCCCCTTCCTCCGATGCAATATCAAACTCCTCTCCTTCGTTCTGAAATAATGCAAAGTGGTCAGTGGTCACCTCTTCAGCGCCATTCACAGTAATTTTCCCTTCAATTACCAACAGTGCCGAATTGTAAGCAGCTGGAAATGAAAATGGTGCAATACCATTTTTGTTCAGAATGACATTAAACAGGTGGATGGGTGAAAATGTGGTGGCAACACCCGCTATGTTTCCATATTCGCCGGCAATTACAACAACTGTACCGGCATCTTCAGGTAAGGAAAATTTACCGATCTGCTCTTTGGTGATGCTTTGGTATTTGGGTTGTGACATTTTGAATTTTGCAGGCAGGTTCACCCAGAGCTGAACCATCTGCATCTCTCCACCAATTCTGCTGAACTCCTTTTCGTGGTACTCCTTGTGAAGGATGCCGGAGGCTGCTGTCATCCATTGAATATCACCCTCTCCAATCACACCACTTTGTCCGGTGCTGTCGTGGTGGGCCACGCTTCCTTTGTAGGCAATGGTAACCGTCTCAAAGCCACGGTGTGGATGAACACCCACCCCCAGTGGACGATCGGAAGGCGGGAAGTAGAATTTTGCTCCGTAATCCAGCAAAATAAATGGATTCATGCGCTCCATATCCAATCGGTAACCACCCGGGATAAAATTATGTACCCTGAAACCGTCACCCACAAAATGAGGTTCAGGTGGTGAGAGTACCAATTCAATATTTTTTTTTGACATAGTTATTTGAAATTAAAAAGCTCAGGGTTCCGCAAGTAGGCAACCACCCAAACCAGTAGCAGCACAATGGTCGGCATCGCGATGCTCATCCCTCCGGTCATGTGCAGGATGATGGCCCCTCCCATATAGGAACTTAGCAGCAAAGTGCCGTATCTGTTGGTCTTTGGGAAGAGAAACAACAAGGCTGATGCTATTTCGCCCAGAGCGATGATTACACGCCATTCACCCAGTTTTATCTGCTCCATCTGTTCAGGATGCAAGAAGAGCTTGCCGGAAGCGCTAAAAAGGTATAGTGCTGTTAACAATCCTGCGATAACCCAGGATACGATGTTGCTTGCTTTAGAAATTTTCATGATATGATTTTTAAAATTTGAATGATAAATAATGATAACAATTTTTGTACGTATACGTATATACATTATATGTTGTAACATATTTTTATTAATTTTTATCTGTTTGTTATTTTTTTTTTAGAACATCATGCACAATACAATTCTTCACAAAGCGCATACGCGCGGCGATGCCAACCATGGCTGGCTGCACAGCAGGCATACATTCAGTTTTGCCAATTATCATGATCCGGAGCGGATCCATTTTGGGGCGCTTAGGGTGTTGAATGACGACATCGTCGATGCCGGAATGGGTTTTGGCACCCACCCTCACGAAAACATGGAGATTATTTCCATCCCCCTCGAGGGTGATTTGGAGCACAAAGACAGCATGGGCAATATCAGCGTTATCAGTCAGGGTGACATACAGGTAATGAGTGCTGGTACAGGGATTTACCACAGCGAATACAATAAGAACAAAGATAAACCTGTCAAATTTTTGCAAATTTGGGTCTTCCCAAACAAACAAAACGTTCCTCCGCGTTACAACCAGATAACCCTGAACCCTGACGATCGTTTCAATACCCTTCAGCAGGTCCTCTCGCCCAATCCGGCTGATGCAGGGGTCTGGATCCACCAGCAGGCCTGGTTTCACCTTGGGAAATTCGCCAAAGGGTTAATCCTGGATTATGTGCTTAAGATGAAAGGGAACGGAATATACGCGTTCGTGCTGCACGGGGACATTACCATTAGCGGTCAGCGACTAAATAGCCGGGACGGTCTGGGAATTTACGGCATCGATTCCATCTCCATCCATGCCGACAGTGATTCTGAATTGTTGTTGATGGAGGTTCCGATGTCCATATAAACTGGTGTATATTCCCCTGGTAGAATGAGTGGGCCCAAAGAAAAACTTTCATTATCCGGTAAGTGTAAAACGTAAAAAAATTATTTTTTTTCCATAACTTTATATCATTGGGTTATGGCTATTTGTTCATCAACATGAATATATAAATTTTAAAAAGGAGGTAAAAATGGAACCAAAGATTGCGCAGAAAGCGCCTTTTGTCGTCGAATTGGAAGCAGGTAAAGAGTACCATTGGTGCGCTTGCGGACAGAGTAAGAATCAGCCTTTCTGTGATGGCTCTCACCGGGGAACCGGATTTGTGCCAGTGTTTTTCTCTGTAAAAGAGTCTGGGAATAAGTATCTTTGTGGATGCAAACACACAAAGAACCATCCATTCTGCGACGGCACACACACAACGCTTTAGTGAAAAAAGAGCCCTGAGAAACCGGGGCTCTTTTCCTGTATTTTACAATCTTTAATTTTACTAAATTGTCAGGGTCAAAACGTACAGTTCCTTTTTGGCATCCCAAAGTAAAATTTTAAAGAATAATTCCACATGAATCCCACCAGACGTGACTTTATCAAATCAGCATCCTTGCTTGGGGCAGCTGCTGTTTTTATTCCAAACCTGATGAGCTGCTCCCCTTCGGGACGACTGAATATCGCTGTGATAGGCGTTGGCGGCCAAGGAGGCGGCAACTGGAGCAAAATGATCAACCAGAAAGAGCCAAAATGGAACGAAAACATTGTTGCGCTCTGTGATGTTGACGACAACCGCGCTGCCGATGCGTACAATGCAATGCCGAAAGCCAAACGTTTCAGGGATTACAGGGTGATGTTCGATCAAATGCACAAAGAGATCGATGCGGTGATGGTCTGCACACCCGATCACTCCCACTTCCCTGCTGCCATGGCAGCCATGCAATTGGGGAAACATGTGATTGTGGAGAAACCGCTTGCCCACAATATCTGGCAACTTCGGACCCTGAAGAAAGCAGCCCATCACTACAAAGTCGTTACACAAATGGCCAACCAGGGTCATGCCACCAACGGGATACGCTGTGTCAAAGAGTGGTACGATGCGGGATTACTTGGCAATGTGACAGAAGTTATTGCCTGGTTCAACGGACCTGATTTTGGGCCTGACAAATATTTCAGAAAACCGGATAGCTTTCCTCCGGCAGAACAACCAATTCCAGCCGGTTTCGATTGGGACTTATGGTTGGGACCTGCTGAAAAGCGCCCATACAACGAAGTTTACGCACCTAAAACGTGGCGAAGTTGGTTCGATTTCGGAAACGGCGAGATGGGCGACTGGTGCTGTCATACCCTCGATGCTCCTTACTGGTCGCTCGATCTGGGTTTGCCTACGGTAGCCGAAGCCGAATTCAAATCACCCGTTCCTGATACCGGTTTTCTCTCGGATCAAGCAGTTATTCGCTGGGATTTCCCTGCACGCGGAAACAAACCGCCAGTGACAATGCGCTGGTACGAAGGTGGTTTAAAACCCGAAATTCGTGCCGAATGGAGAGTGGAGAAATTGGCCGGCACCGGAATGATCATGGTTGGGGATAAGCATTGTCTTATCACCGGCGGTCGCCCCAACGATCCCAGGCTTCTCATGCCCATGCCCGAGTGGGAAGCCTTCAAACCAAATTTACCTGCACAATCCATCCCACGGACATTCCAGGAAAATCCGCAGCGCGAATGGGCTGAAGCCATTAAACACGGGACAGTGCCCGGATCCAATTTCGATTATGCCACAGGGCTGGTAGAGATGGCGTTAACCGGTGTTTTGGCACAAAGGTTCAATGCGCGCATCGAATACGATGCCCAAAACATGAAAGTCTCCAATCATCCTGAGTTGGATGCTTACATTAAAGAGCCGGCAAGGGCAGGTTTTTCGTACGGTGAGAATCTTTGATCCATACAGTAAATACTACGTGTCAGCAGGAGTCCGGCAACGGTATCTCCTGCTGATCTGTTTTACCGCAAACCTCTTAACATAAAAACCTTAAACCTGTATAATCTCCTCGTTTTGATCGGTGTGCAAACCTCCTTTGCCCAACCCCAAAAAATCAAACAGGAAATGCTGACCCAATTTCAGCTTCAATCTTCCGATTTGATTCAGGCTCCTGGCAAAGTTATCCCTTCTTCTGTATACCATTACAATGTATACTGGCTTCCTGTTAAGGTCTCCTGCACGGTACTGACGGGGCTTGTAATAAATCGAATCTATCTCGATCCCTGCACTGGGAAGAACAACATACTGATCCCTGATGCTTCGGATGAGTTCAACAAGACTTACAACCCGATGCAGTAAAGCATCTACCGAATCTTCCCAACTCCTGGAAAAACCCATTCTGGTATAGCACCACTTTCAAGGTTACGGAGCTGACAAAACAACTGACAGTGAAAGGAACCAACCGCAATGCAGCCTTATTGATCGCTAAAAGTGAGAGACTTTGGTAAAAGGTTGAAATTATTGAGGAACAGTGGTTCCCATTAAGATAGAATTACTTATTCTTTATGCAACGAACGGAAAAACCACTCTGGGTCCGGCCGTAGAATTTGTTGGCAGTAGCATCTCCTTTAAACATGACACAGTACCAAGCGTTATCATAATAGGGTGTGGAACTCCACCAGTAACCGCTTTTGCCACTTGAACCGTAGGAACCTTTGTAGTTGCGATAACCACATGGAATGGCAGAGAAACCGCTGGAGTTGGTTTCATTCCCGTCCCTGTTCCAGCTTGTAGTTGATTTCATCTCGTTGCCGGCAACTAATTCGCCACCCAAAAAATTGGTTAAAACCCGCCACTCCTTGTCAGTAGGGACGTGCCATCCAGTCGGACATAATTTTCCTGTATGAACTGTATACCAGTTGTATACCGCCCCATAAGTCGCTTTAAAGGAAGTAGAATCGTTGTTGTACCAACTAAAGGCACCCGTTTTGAGTTCAGTCCAGGCTTCATCGGCAACATTGGGAATGGCAGTCCCATCGTTGTATTTGGTTGTCCGTAGATTTTCTGCCATCCAGGTCTGACCACCTATGGTCACAGTGGAATATACATTTCCATCGATATCGCTCACGTTCCCTTTCTGACCGGATTTTGTGGAATTTCCACAACTTACAATTAAAAACAATCCAGCCAGGATTGTGATATAGATTCTAAAAGTCTTCATGTTCAGGAGCATTTTTGAGGCGCAAAACTAGAAACAAATTCCTGAATATGAAAGAATATTCAGTTAACAAAACTTAAATATGGGCTACCTTCGATCATCCTGATGTTACCTGACCGTGTAAGCAAATGACAAAATGGCTAGGAATTATCCCGTTTGTGTTTCCAGCGTTTGTGAGACCAGAGCCAATTCCCGGGCTGTTCTATGATTTGCTGTTCCAAAAGGGCATTGCAGGTATCGGTGATCGCATACTGCGGAAGAGTCTTTGCCTTGTCGGTGACCAGCCTGAATTCCGTCTCGTAATATCCCCGTTTTACCTTTCTTGAGTAGAGAAAAAGCACAACCGCATCCAGTTTTTTGGCAATTTTTTCCGCTCCCAGCACTACCGGAGTATCCTGATTCAGAAAAGTAATCCAGTGCTTGATCTCGTAAATACGCGGAGTCTGGTCGAACAAAAAAGCCGACATCGAAGGAATTCCTTGCCGGTGGTCATCGTACAGTTGTTTGAAAGTATCCGCCCTTTCAAGTGGGATAGCTCCAAATCTGTTCCTAAGATTGGCGTAAAAACGCTCGAAGCTTGGATTCTTGAGTTTTTTGTACACAGCATACAACCGATGGTCGGTGTACAGCGGTAAATTACAGAACCACTCCCAATTGTTATAATGACCAAAAAAGGCCAGCACCTGCCGACCTTCGTCCAGATAGGCATTCAGTAACTCCGGGTTCATGTATTTAACCCGCCTCTTGCCCTCCTTTTCTGAAATCCAATCGAAATATAGCGTTTCAAAAATGGTATCGCAGAAATGGCTGTAAAAATTTTTAGCAATGCGTTCACGCTCCAACTTATCCTTATCAGGAAACGAGTTGGCAAGATTGGTGGCCACAACATCACGCCGATAACGAATGATATAATAAGCAACGAAGTAAAAAAGATCTGAAACCAGGTAATGAAACCAAAGTGGAAGCCGATGAAGCAACCAGGTTAAGGACCTGAGCAGATAATATCCTGTTTTTCCCATTGGAGCGATGGATCTGTTTTCAGCTGATAAGAGACAAATCAGAGGTTCCGTAATCCGAATTGTCTGTTTACCAAAATTCTGTGCAAAGGAAGATAAATTTCTCCGAAATTGAAACTTTTGTCATTCACTACGAAGGGAACAAATAAATCGAAATCTATGACTTTAGTAGCTGTAAATGAATAACAAAAAAGTTCACGCAAAGAACGCAAAGTGAGACGCAAAGATATCGGAACTGAACTTTGCGCTCCTTTGCGGCTTTCCTTTGCGTCCTTTGCGTGAAATATTTTTGTCACTTAAGAGTTAAATCTTTCTCCTGAAACAACCTCCAATCACTACTCAGCATCCGCTTTCCCATATTTTCTTTGCAGGTAAAGGAAGACAGGAATACCGGCCAGAATAAGGGTCATGCCGATGGCCGCCTCACGGGGTCTGGTAACTACCGTATTGATAAACAATCCGATACAGAAGAGGATAAAAACAATTGGCACCACGGGATAACCCCAAACTTTATAGGGACGGTGGGCATCGGGCATCTTATATCTTAAAATAATGACTCCCAAAGAGGTGGCTCCGTAGAAAATAAAGACGGCGAAAATGATCATGTCGGTCAGTTGATCAAAGGTTCCCGACAGCACCAGCACGGAAGCCCAGATTCCCTGCCACAGCAAAGAATTCGAGGGGACATTTACGCTGTTGAGTTTCGCGATCCCTGGAAAGAAAAGCCTTTCGCGCGCCATGGCATAATAGGGACGTGCGCCGGTGAGAATACTGGCGTTGGTACATCCCAGGGTGGTCACAAGAATTAGCAAAGAGATGAAAAGCACACCGCCTGCACCCCAGAAACTGCGGACCGCCTCAACGGCAGCGATTTGGTTACCTGCATTGTACACCTGTTCCAATTGCGGAATAGACAAGAGGGAGAGATAAGTCACGTTGACTAGCAAATAAATGGCAATGATGACAAAGACGCCGATGACAATTCCTCTCGGGATATTTTTCTTCGGATCTTTGACCTCTCCACCGATAAACCCAACCGAGACCCATCCCTGGTAGGCCCAGAAGGCGGCCAGCATAGCTGTATAAAAAGAGGAGAGGGTGACGGCGCCATTGGTTAGCTCCCTGACATCCATAAAGTTGGCAGGTGTTGCCTTTACATGGCTCAATCCAAAAACTACGATCACCAGCAAACCTGCACCCACCAGCATCAAAATGGCTTTGCTGGTGCCCGCCCCGCTTTTGAGTCCTGAAATATTGAGGCCGGTCAGAAGCAAAATCAGCAAAATAGCGGTCAGTTTAACGCCGAAATCCTGAAAAGGGAAGAAGACCCCTCCGATCGAAAAATGCTGAAGCGATGGGAAAATCTCCGGGATGGGCACGATGCTGTTGAGCGATTGGGCGAAGACATAGGCCAGCGATGAGATGGTCGCTGTTTGGATCACCGTAAAAAGAGACCATCCGTACAAAAAAGCAAAAAAGCGGTTGTAAATTTTCTTGAAATAGACGAAATCGCCTCCGGTATCCGCCAGCAAGCCGGCAACCTCCGCGTTGCTCAGGGCCCCAAACAGGGTGATGATACCGCCTACAATCCATGCCATCAGTATCCAGACAGAGGAGTGAAGCTCGGCGGCCATCGGCGCGATCTTTTTATATACTCCTGATCCAATGATATTTGCAACAACAAAAATAATGACATACCCCAGTCCGAGGGTTCTTACCAAACTCCTTTGATTTCCCATTTTTCTGAAATGACGGATGAATAGAGATCCTAAATATAGCAAAATGAAGCAAAATCCAATTTACCTGACCGCAAAGTGTTAAAATAGGAATGGGATGAACATTTTGGTCCTTTTCATGTATTCGAGGTACTTTTCACCGAAGTAGGCAACGCACTCCTTCTCATCGAATCGCGCTGTGAGGTAAAGAAATAGGGTGGAAATAAGGGAAATAAGAAACAAAGGGAGTATCACATTTTTGAGAAATATGCCCCAGGTAAGCAACAAAAGTGAACCGTAAAGCGGATGCCTGATGTAGCGAAAGATACCCCGATCGACCAATTCCGTGGTTTTTTCAAATTGGAAGAGCTCCTCACGCTCTTTTGCCTTGGCCGGTTTTCCCTTCTTAACCAGGAAGATGCTTCCTGCTGCCACATAGTAAATGGAGGCAAAGAGCAAAATCCAGGAGACGATTTGCTTTGGCGCGAAGGGATTTTCAAACCAGAACTTGTAATTGGAGAGCAACAGCCACAGGATGCATTCCCAGCTAAAAAACCGATAGAACCCATGGTTTGCGGGGGCGAAGAGACTCCTCCTTGATATAAAAATCAACGGCAGGCTAAGTATGCCAAAAAGGATCAGTTTTTCCATCGACTTTTCTGGTTTTGTATAGTTTAAAATTAACAATTTTCAATGCAATTTCTATGCGGTGAGTATAGCCCGTCATCAAATTAGCGAATTGCATGATGGGTTGATATTCAATATAACTGTATATTTATGCTGCCAGGAATCACTTCAAGCCTGCTAATTCTATTTTGTTAATTTGAGTCGTTTTTAAACATTTTTTTAATTCCAATTTGATTGAATGTAATGGCCAGCGAAGAAGAAAAAAGTCACAAGAGCAATTAAAAAACACTTGGATATGAACTTTGACATTAGTACAAACGATTATCACCATTGGTTAGAGAGCATCAAACTCAAAATCAAAACCGCCCAATTAAAAGTTGCAGTTTCAGCCAATGCTCAAATCATAGAGTTGTATTGGGATTTGGCTAAAGATATTTTGCAAAAACAAAAGGAAGCCGCTTGGGGAGATGCTATATTAGAACAACTGTCGATCGATTTACGATTAAGTTTCCCAAATATCAATGGTTTCTCCCGTCGGAATCTATATGCTATGCGTCAATGGTATCTATTTTATAGCTCCGAATTTGAATTTGTGCCACAGGCTGTGGCACAAATTCCATGGGGCCATAACCGCCTTATTATTACCAAAATAAAAGAGAGGGGGAAAGCACTGTTTTATTGCAAAACCATCGTAGAGCAAGGTTGGAACAGGGACCAATTGGAATTAGCTATCAAAAACCAATACTTCGAAACGAAAGGGAAATCTATTACCAATTTCAAGCAAACACTTCCAGATCCGCAGTCAGATTTAGCTGTCGAAACACTAAAAAACCCCTACAACTTTGACTTCCTGGGTTTGGAAAACGATGCCCTTGAGAGAGAAATCGAAAATGCAATGATAGAGCATATTACCAGATTTCTGATAGAGCTAGGCAAAGGATTTGCCTTTGTGGGACAACAATATCAACTCATTGTGAACGACAACGAATACTACATCGATCTACTTTTTTATCATTTGCAACTGCGAAGCTATGTAGTGATTGAGCTTAAGGCAGGAAAATTCAAACCAGAATATGCAGGAAAGCTAAACTTTTACCTTTCTGCTATCGATTCTCAACTAAAACATCCAACCGACCAACCCTCAATTGGCTTAATCCTGTGCAAACACAAAGACAAAGTAGAAGCCGAATACGCACTTCGGGACATCAATAAACCCATTGGCATCAGCGAATATTTGCTCACACAGGCTTTGCCTAAAAATTTCAAAAGCCAATTGCCTACCGTTGAACAAATAGAAAATCAATTGAATAGATACGATGAAAAATAATTACAATCGTATTGGCAATTACATAAAATTGACCCAGGGTATTCGTTCTATGAAGCTTCATTCTTTGCCGGGGAAAAAATGAATTTGCAGAATTAAAAGGGTATTCCGAACGGAATTTAAGTTATATGCTTCGCTTTGCCAGTGAATCTCCTGATGCTGCAATTTTGCAACAAGCCGTTGCAAAATTATCCTGGGGGCACAATATTATTACTTATGGAGAAACTGAGAACCAATTGAATTTGACCGATGATGAAATCAAATTATAGACCGCCAATTACCATCAGCAACAATACAACGAAGCAATCAACCAAAGCACTGGCGCCGCGGATTGTGGTCTCTTTGTAGAATTCATGCTCGAAAAAATCCTTGCCACACTAAGGAAACGACAAGGTGAACCTTTGGGCAAAGAGAATAATGACACTGTAAATGACACTGTAAATGACACTGTAAATGACACTGTAAATTTGATCAAAGCCAATCCGAAAATTACACTGGATGAACTTGCTTTGAAACTAGGCAAATCGCGCAGAACGGTAACCCGCATCATCAAGAGATTACAGGAAGAGAGCATTATTTTCCGCAAAGGTTCTGACAAAACAGGGTATTGGGAGGTGAAGAATGACGACTAATTCCCCTTGCCCGTCAGGGTATCAAGCTCAATAGAAAGATGATCCGGAGAGCGCAGGTTCCCCGGAGGGGATAAACGCAGCAATTTCAGGCTTCCATTAGGTCGTTTATCCCCTGGCGGGGAAACTACAATTTCCTCACATACCTTCTATGAAGCTTTATCCCCTGCCGGGGAATGACCCAAACTGTAACAGGCAACTTCCGGACTCCGGAAAGCCGGTGCATACAGCGCTTATCTAAAAAAAACACCTATTTCTATTATAACCGAATATCACTTTGCAAATAAATCTTTCTTAATAACATTGATATTCAGCATAATTGTGTACATTTATGCTGCCTAAAAGCCCACCGAACCTTCCTACTTTCTGCCCAAAGTCAACGTTAGAAGGAAGGTAGGTTGTGCTGATGAACAAGTTGGCTGCAAGATGAATAGAAGACAGCAATACGGAAAATGACTGAGAAAATGGATTGAGAATGAGAAAAGAAGTGACAATTAAAGAAAAAAGATTTATTTATTTTTCCGACCTTCTGATAAGCATAACGGAAAGACACCCGGCATTGCACACATTTGCAAATCACACAAGCCAACCCACAAACCAGAATTTGCAAAAGAGAGCAATTTTTCCCATCACACTAACGACAAACAGAATGATTCTGACTACTTTTGAAAAGAACTAAATAAATTAAAGTGAACAAACGAATAGAAAATATAATCAACGAATTAGTTGACCAATATACTTACGGAGATACAAGCGAAAGACCATGGATTATTGGCTTTAGCGGCGGAAAAGATTCAACTGTATTATTAACTTTAGTATGGCGTGCTTTAGAAAAGGTAAGAAAAGAAATACCTTATCCATTTCAATTACGAAGACCTGTTTATGTTGTATGCAATGATACTATGGTTGAGAACCCAATCATTACAGAGTATGTTGATGATGTTCTGTCTAAAATTGAAAAGGCAGCAAGAAATCAGGACTTGCCAATTTTTGTGCACAAGACAATTCCGAAAATTGAATCAACATTTTGGGTTAATGTTCTTGGCAAAGGTTATCCAGTTCCAAACAATTCTTTTCGTTGGTGTACAGATAAATTGAAGATAAGACCAACTTCAGCATTTATTGCAGAGCAGGTAGATGAAAAAGGAGAAGCAATTATATTAATTGGGGTAAGAAGCGCGGAAAGTTCAACAAGGGCAAATTCAATTAAAAAGCATGAAATAAAAGGGAAACGATTAACAAAACATCCAAACCATCATAACACTTTCGTTTATTCACCTATAAAAGAATTAATGCTTGAGGAGATTTGGTATATCATCAATGCATTGCCCTCTCCTTGGAATTATGACAATTCAAAGCTTTTCCAAATTTATGCAAACGCAAGTGCTGATGATTATGAATGTCCAACTGTTGTAACTGACAAAAGCCATGCTTCTTGTGGACAAAGTCGGTTTGGTTGCTGGACTTGTACAGTCGTAAAGGAGGACAAATCCATGTCTGCACTTATAAAAAATGGTGAAATCTGGATGAATCCACTTTTAGACTACAGGAATAGACTTGAAGCTGAAAGAAATATTTCAGAAAACAGACTCTCAACAAGGAGAAACGGACAAGAAGCTGTAACTGAAGATGGACATAAACAAGGAAATTATTCACCTGAATATCGAGCTAGAAAACTTAGAGAACTTTTAGAGCTGCAAAAAGATGTTCAAAAAACAAAACCATTGTCAGAATTAATTACAAATCAAGAATTAATTGCGATCCAGGTTTATTGGTATCGTGACGGGATTTTTGATTTCAAGGTTGGAGAAATATTCGCTAAAATTTATGGTAGAGACATAGAAACAGAGAATGCGAATGTCCAAAATTCAATAGAAAAGAAATTACTTAAGACCGTTTGTAGTAGTAATGAAAATGATTACGAACTAATAAATAATCTACTAGCATTACAGCACAGCAAGACATTATTGCTGACAAATTATGGTTTGCAAAATGATATTGAAAAAAGAATTGAAGATTTTGTAAAGGAGGAGGCGAAAAATGAGGATTAACAAAATATCATTAAACAATTTCCGAATTTATAAAGGTCAAAATACGATTGTTTTTAAATCTCACAGTGATGGTAAAAATATTACAATAATAGCAGGTCAAAATGGGTTTGGGAAAACCACCTTTTTATCTGCTCTCGTTTGGGGATTTTATGGCAAGCTACTTAGTGAAGTTGATGAGAAATACAAAAGAGAGATATATGAACTAGGAGGATATAAGAAATATGCAAGCTCTCTTTTAAATAGAGAAATAAAGTCAGGCAAGAGTTTTGAAAACAGTTTTAGCGTTGAAATTGAAATTGCAGATATTTACATTCCATCTGTCCCATGTCGTAAAATAATTATTAAAAGAGAATATAATACAGATAAAGAAATTGA
Organism: Prolixibacteraceae bacterium; assembly: GCA_023229575.1. Taxonomy (GTDB): domain Bacteria; phylum Bacteroidota; class Bacteroidia; order Bacteroidales; family Prolixibacteraceae; genus CAINVV01. The sequence goes on along the minus strand of JALNYZ010000007.1, from coordinate 168,693 downwards.
AAGTACTCAAATTCTAATTGACGGTTTTGAAAATGAATTGACAAATGAGGTTGGCTCTGATATTTTTATCAACGATTTTATATTACCACGAGAAATTGCCAAGTTCTTTTTATTCGATGCGGAAAAAATTGTTTCGCTTGCAGAAATAAAAACAATTGCTGAAAAGCGAAATTTAAGTTTGGCTTATTCCGAAGTTTTGGGAATAAGCAAATATGTCCACTTAAAACAAACACTTGAAAATTTAAGAATTAAACTGCGTAAAAAATCTGCCAGCGTTGCCGACAGGAATAAACTCATTAATTTACAAGATGATGTTAACAAACTTGAAAAGCTAATTTCTTTAAACCAAGCCAAAATAGAAGCCAATTCAAATGATATTGATAGAAATAAAAGTTTATCAGAGCAATATCAGGAAAAGCTTATCCGAGAAGGCAATAGTATGTCGGTCGAGGAAATGGTTCGGCAAAAAAAGTTACGTGATACTTTAATACAAAATAATATTGAAATTAAAGCTAAACTTAAAGAATTACTTGAATTAGCACCTTTTGCAATTGCCGGTCAAAAATTGAAACATTTATATAATCAAGTCAATCTTGAATCTAAACAGAAACAAAACAAGCTTGATAATGAATATATCCAATCTAAGCTGAAAAGTATTCAACGAAAAGTGGAAGCACAGTTAAATAAAAGGAAATTTCCAGACAATATTAAATCGGAAATGTCCACAATAATGACTGATGCATTTATTTCAGACCTCAAAGAACAAAATAATGTATTGGATAAAGTGTTACTTGACTTGTCTGCTCAACAATCAAACGAGTTTTTAACTCTCTATGATAATATTAAACATTCGTATAATATTTTATTCAAGCAACTAGTAAAAGAGGAAAAGAATACACGAATTTTTTTAACGAAAACGCTTCGTAAGATTGCTAATGCTGAATCAAAAGATTCAGATATTTTGGCAAAAAAATATAAATCTGAGAAAGCAAAAGTAGATAAGCTTATAAAAGATTTAAATGCTGAGCAAAACAAATTACATGAAGAATTAGGAGCTTTCCAGCAAGAATTTGCTACAAAAACAAAAGTGATTTCAGAATTAGCAAAGACAGTCAGCTTGGATGAAATGGATGAAAAAAAGGACGAGGCTACAAACCGTCTAATAAAAGAGCTATCTGAATTTATCCTGAAGTTTAAAACTGAGAAGAAATATTCTTTGCAGAATAGAATTAGGAAAGAATTACAACTACTAATGCACAAAGAAAATTTCATTCAAGATGTTACTGTTGAGATAAAGGAAGACATTATTGATATAAACCTTATTGCTAAAAATGGCGATATAATTGAAAAAGACACGCTTTCAAAAGGTGAACAGCAACTTTATGCTACTGCATTATTAAAGTCACTTGTTGATGAATCTGGTATCCAATTTCCAATATTTATTGACAGCCCGTTGCAGAAATTTGATAAACGACATTCCAAAAATATTATAACTGAATTTTATCCTTCAATATCCAAACAGGTTATTTTATTTCCCTTGCTTGAAAAGGAGTTAACAGAAAAAGAATATTCACTTCTTATCCCACACATTGCTCAAACTTTTATTATTGAAAACAAAGATGGTAAATCAGTTTTGGTAGAATGTGAATCATCCCAATTGTTTAACGAAATCGAAAAGAAAAATAATGTTCACTCACATTAAAACATCAAGAGAAAATCGTGAATTAGTTTCAAAATTGACTAGAAAATTAAATCTGGGGACAGAAAATATTGTCGCAAGAATTGCTTTCACATATTCACTAGCAAAGGATAATAAATTGGATTTAAATGAAATAAAAGATTCACAAGGTAAAGAATACAGTAAAGCGGTTTTGTTTGGGAACAATTTACCTTATTATATCTCATTACTATGTGTTCATTATAACATTTATAAGACGGACAAGGACATTCCTAAATACATAAAAATGCACATTGATGATGGTTTGCAATTAATAAATAAAGAATTACAAGACAATCCAAATTTAGATGGTTTTGAATATATAATTGAAAAGATTGATAACGGATTAAAAGAAATTGCCTAAAATATGTTGAAAGATATCCCATTTCAAATAGTCTATTCAACAGGGGAAAATGAGCCAATTGAGTTCTTCCTTGACGCACTAGTTGAGAGTAATAGTTTTGATTTGGGTCTTGGTTATTTTAGCTCAACAGGAATAAATGTTTTAAGTGTTGGGTTTGCTTATTTTATTCAGAGTGGTGGCAAAATGAGAATAATTATTAACGATATATTATCGCTGCAAGACAAAGAAGCTATCGAAAAAGGAATAAATCAACAAGATAATTATTTTGAGAATAATATATTGGAAGATATTAGGCTGCTTGCTAAAACTCTATCAAAACAAGATGAGCATTTTTTCAAGTGCTTATCTTACTTAATTTCTGAAAAACGTATTGAATTTATTGCTACCGCCCCTGCAAATTTAAAAGGTGGGATTGCACATAACAAATATGGTTTGTTTACCGACTTAAAAGGTAATAAAGTTGGGTTCAATGGCTCAGCAAATTTTTCAAAAAATGCTTTAATTAATAATATTGAATCAATTAGTTGCTATAAATCTTGGTCGGAAAGTACAAGTGAGTTAAAACGTTTATCATATTTCGAAGAAATATTTAATAAAACTTGGATTGGAAAATCTGAGAATGTAAAAATAATTCCAATCGAAAAGGTTAAAAGCTATATTCAAGATTCTTTTCCTGTTGAAGACTTGCAGGAATTAATAGAAGAAGAAAAATATATAGTCAACACTTATTCTACTTATAATGTGCATTTAAGAAATAAAATAAATAAACTATATTCAAAAAATAACCATATTCCTCAATTTCCATTTATAAACGGACCTCATAATTACCAAAAACAAGCATACAAAAACTGGAAGAAAAATAATTTTAACGGAATTTTTGCAATGGCAACTGGAACAGGTAAAACCATTACTTCCCTAAATTGCGTTTTAGAAGAATATAATAAAAATCGGAATTATCAGGTTTTGATTTTGGTTCCAACAATTGTTTTATTACATCAATGGATTAGTGAAACAGAAAAATTTCGCTTCCCAAATATAATTTCATCTATTCAACCAGAATGGGAAAAATTATTAAGCACCCAATTTTTCCTCGCTTCAAATGAGAAAAAAACAAATTTTATTTTTATTACTACATATGCTACTTTCAATGGTAGAAATTTTCAACTATTAATTAGAAATAAAAAATTAAGAGATGTTATTTTAATTTGTGATGAAGTCCATAATTTAGGTTCTAAAAATTCATTAAAGAATTTACCTATAAATATTGAGAAAAGAATAGGATTATCTGCAACTCCCAATAGGATATATGATGAACATGGTTCTATCCAAATTGAAAATTTCTTCAATTCATTTTCACCATGCTATACTTATAGCTTTTCTATGCAAAAGGCGATTGAGCAAAATTTCTTAACTAAATATGAATATTATCCTTATTTAGCTACTTTAAATTACGACGAATTAAAGGAATATAAGGAACTTTCCAAAGATTTATTAAAACATTACGATTTTAAAAAAAATATATATAAGGAATCTGCTAATTTTTTACTTATTAAAAGGAAAAGAATAATTCACCAAGCTGAAAATAAAAAAGAAGTATTTTCTTCCATAATAAAAGAAATTAGAAAAAATGAAGGTGAATACCTTAAACACGTACTGGTGTATGTTCCAGAAGGATTTGAAAACAACTATGCTGAAAGGGATTCCTATATAACAGAAAAAGAAGATCAACGAATAATTACTGAATATTCCAAAATTATATCAGGATTTAATATTTCAACACATCAATTATTAAGTGAAACTAAGAATAGATCTGAAATTCTTAAAAAATTTGAAAACGGGAAAATTTCTGTTTTGACTTCAATGAAAACTCTTGATGAAGGAGTTGATGTTCCTGCAACTAAATATGCTATATTTTGCGCTAGCACGGGTAATCCAAGGCAGTTTATTCAAAGAAGAGGAAGAATTTTACGTAAGTTTCCGGGAAAAGAAAAAGCTTTTGTTTATGATATTATTATAACACCTAATTTATCAGCCTGGGATAATGAACCTATAGAAATACGGAGGCAGCTTCTAAAAATGGAAGTCAATATTTTTAAAAATGAAATTTATAGAGTAGCCAATTTTTTATATGCTTGTGAAAACAGAATAGATATTACATTAGGCCAAGATGATAATTTAAAAAAGATTATTGGCCTTGCTTCAAGCTTTGATATAAATTTAGATGGTTTACTTAACGACCTCACAATACAGGATTCTAATTGTTAATGATAAAAACCTTAAAAATGGATACATACCAAGAAAAAATAAAAAAATCTTTTGGAGTTTCCTTGGAAAATAAAGAAATGAATAGTGAATTAATTGATTTTTTAATTGAGAAAGCAATTGATTCTTCTGTTGCCTTTGAAGATTATGGATTCCCTGATTTAGAAAACGAAGCTAAAAAGCTTACAAATAGCTTTATAGAAAAAGCCAACAAATTAAATATTTGATTATGATAATAAAAGGCATATCACTTAAGAATTTTAAGTCCTTTTACGGAGATAATGAATTTATTTTCTCCAATGGATTAAATATTATCTCAGGTCATGAAGGTGCGGGAAAGTCAAATCTTTTTGATGCATTTATGTGGGTTTTGTTTAATCGGATTTCAGGTTTAAAGAAAGGTGAGAAACTAGCCGAATCAAATAATAGTTATATAAATGATAGAATTAAAAATGAAAGTTTCATTAATAGTTCCACCGAACCTATAATTTGTGAAGTTCAATTAAATGTAATTATTCCTGAAGAAAATAATAAAGAATATACCGTTATAAGATCAAAAAGCATTTATCTCAATAAAGGCCACGAAAAAAATGTTTTTTATGAAAAAAATGTTTGGACGTATGAAAATTCTGAACTTATCGTATCATGTAAAGATAAAAATTATAACGAAGAGGAATATCTTAATAAGGAAGCTGAAACTAAATTAGATTCTATATTTCCAGAAAAAATACGAAAATATATTTGGTTTCAGGGGGAACAACTTAATGAATTACTTGATTTTGAAAATCCCGAAACACTTCGTAAAGCTATTGATTATTTATCTTATTTATCTGTTTACGAACATATGAGTGATATTATATCGTATTCACATAATATGCTTGAAAACAGAATTGTAAATTCAATAAGGGCAAACAACCGGGACAAAAAGAAATTTGATAACCTTAAACAGGAAATTGATCTAAAAGAAAAAGCAATTATTTCAGGTAAAAGCTCTAAATTATTAAAAGAAAAAGCACTTGAGAAGTTAATTAGTGAAGAAGATGAGTTAAATGAGAAACTTGCTATATTAGCCGGGTTTCCTGAGTTGAAAGAAAAGGAGGGTAGACTTATTGGCGAAATAGAAATGTTAAAAGAACAGGTATCTAACCTAAATGATCAAGAAAAGACCTTATTTGTAAATAAATGGATGTTAAAAGGAACTGACGATTTATTGATGAAAGCAGATAAAGAAATTGCCAAATTCATTAATTATAGACAAAATCTTGTAACAGAAAATAGAAAGCAACTTGCTGAGGGAGTGCCAGGTGATCAATTAATTCATGACATGCTAGAAAAGCAACATTGCACTGTTTGCGATCGTCCGGCAAAAAAAGGTAGTCCAGAGTTTATTTCAATAAAAAGTCAACTTGATTCTAATAAAGTTGTAAAAGCTTTAGATTATGATATAGAAGATTTATATGAAAAAATAATAAGTCTTAGAGGAAAACCATCCAACATTTTATTTAAAATTAAAAATATTGATGAAAATGTTACAGCCCATAAAAGTAAAATAGAATTTCTACTAAATGAAAGAAATAGAAAAAATAAGGAGCTTGATAATATCCGTGAGAAAATAAAAGAAATAGTTCGGGAAAAGGGTCATGAGTTACTCAATCTTAATCCCACAAATATTAATTCAACACTTCTACGTGTAAGAACTGATAAAATCACATTAATGCGCCAAATAAATTCGGTAACAAATGATATTATTTTAAACGAAACCAAATTAAAAAATCTTTACATTGAGATTAGTAAGCTTAAAAAATCTGATGAAATCAATATTATCGAAGAAAAGTTAGTTAGATATACAGAATTTCTTAGCGAAGTTATTTCTAAACAAACAGAGAAAGAGAAAATTGAGTTAATTGAAAAAATCCAAAATTCAGCTAATGACATTCAAAAAAGTGTTGCTAACATAAACAATATTGTTGTCGTTTTTATTGAAATTGATAGAAAAGATTATACTCTTAAATTTGTAGATGCAAATGGAAATCCAAATCCAAGTCATGGTGCACAAAATACTCTTGCAAAAATGAGCATTATTAATGCAATTGTTAAACTGTCAAATGAAAAGAAAAATAGAAATTACCCTTTTATTGCTGATGCACCAACATCAGATTTTGCAATGGAATTCACAGACCGATTTCTCGAATCTGTTTCAAACACATATCAGCAAAGCATAATTATTACAAAAGACCTTATATCTAATCTTGATTTGTACAAAAAGAAGGGATATATTAAGAAATTGTATGAATTACAAAAACAATGTACAGAGGAAATTGCTTTGTCCACTAATAGTATAACAATAATAAAATAAGCCTTATGGAAACAAATATATACCAAGCTATTCAAGGCATTGAGCCCGAAATGGAAATATTAAAACGACAACATATCGTTGAAAAATATGGATATAACAAAGGAGTTAATGAAAGAAAAAGTTCAAAGTATTTTGGTATGCTTTGGGAAGCATTTGCCTGGGCTGCAATACTAGGTTTTTATCATGATAAAAGGAAACCGTTACAGGGCGAACCAAGCAAGGCTTTTAAGTATTCGACAATTGCTCGAAATGGTCCTGATATTTTGGATTCACTAATTCTTTTTGTGGTTGCGAAAGAAGGTTATGGGATTTTAAAAGATTCAGGTAAAGTCAATAAAGTTATTGAAGAATATGCAAATGGTGGATTTGAAATTATTTTTACAATTTTAAAGGAGAAGGGAAGTGATTATTTTGGTGATGAATCAAATTTTCTTCAAGAAATTTTAGATAGAAAGCCAATAATAGAAAAAGAAAAAAATAAACTACAGCCAAGCAAGAATACTGAAATTGAATCTATTATAGATGACGGGGAAGGTGGCAATTTTAAATTTTAAAGCATCTTCGCATGAGTAAAAAGTTAACTGAAATTGAAATAAATTCTGAATATAATTCCATTAAGGATTCTTTGATGCAATTTAAAGATGAACTTATCAAATCTATATCAAAGGTTCTTGAAGAAAGTGATATTCAACTTGGCTTCCCAATTCTAGGTCGGGTTAAAACCCTTGAATCAATAATCAAAAAGCAGGTTGAAGAGCTTTTTATTATGAGGAAAACCATTAAGGAAATGCAGGATTTAGTAGGTTTTAGAATTGTGCTACTTTTTAATCGTGATATTGAGAAAGTAATTGAGATCATAAAAACCAATCTCGATGTATTAAGGACTTATAATACACAAGATAGATTGCAAGATGACCAATTCGGTTATTCGTCTATTCATTGTATTGCTAGATTAAAAAAAGCCTGGTTAGAAGTCCCAATGTTTAAAGATTTTGGCGATTTCATTTGTGAAATCCAAGTTAGAACCTTATCTCAACATACTTGGGCAGCTTCAACGTATCTTATTGAATATAAGGAGACCGCTTTAATTCCAAAACCCCTAAAAAGATCTATTAGCAGACTTAGTGCATTACTGGAAACAGTTGACCTAGAATTTGAAAGATTATTATTAGAAAAACAACATTTTCAAAAACTGCAAGAAGAATCTTTGCATGATAATTACCTCAAAGAAATTTTGAATCAAGAAAATCTCATTAAAATCCTTGATAAACATTTACCTGAACAAAACAAAAGTGGAACTGAAAATTATATAAAGGCGATAGAGGGCTTGACAAGAATAGGTATTACAACTGTTTCCCAATTAGTTGAAATTATTGAAAAGTATAAAGATGCAGCATTGGATTTTGAAACAAGTATTTGCGCCGAAATAATAAAAAGTAATAGTGATGTTGAGTATGTAACCATAAATGATATCAAATATCTCAAAAATAAGCTTGAGAAAACTGATTTTGGCAATACTTATTATAACCATATTGGACTATTAACATTAATTTTAAAACTACAGAAAGAAGATCAAGTGAACTGAAAACAATTTTTAGATAATTTCTCTTTTTTATAAATCTTTAATGCAAACAACCAAGCACATTTGCAATTCGCTCAATCCAACACACAGTCCCAAAATTGCAAAAAAGCTTGCCTACCCAAACCCACGGTCAGACTGAAACAGTATTGGAGATTGCAGTGGCTATTTTGTTTTATGCATCAGATGAATAAAAAACCTAATATAAAAATGCTAAGATAAAACGAGGTAAAATGAAAAATTCAATAAACATTGTAAGTGTTATTATTGTAGTGTCGTTGTTAAGTATGCTTACCTCTTGCAGACAATCAAACCCCTACAACCCGCCGGATTATGGAATAAACCCTTTCACCAATGGTGGGAATGAAAGGAATATGATCGTTGTTATCAGCGATATTCATCTTGGCGCCGACCTCGCTTATGCGGAGTGCAACAAAAATCTTGGGGCGCTGGCGCTGTTGCTAGAAAAAATCAGGGTTGCCCCAAATATCAGGGAACTCGTGATCGCCGGAGACCTGCTCGACGAATGGTTTGTGCCTGCCCCGATAGACACTTATCAGGGAAAGGACCAGCGTGATTTTGTACTACGTATTGCTGAAACCAACAGGGGGGTGATGAATGACTTTAACAATATCATAAAAGACAGGAAAATCCTGGTTACCTATGTACCCGGGAACCATGATTTAACGATAACCCCGGCAAATGTTAACCTTGTCCTTCCGGGAATCCATCAGGCGCGGGACACTCAACTGGGCTTAGGCACCTACTCGCCGGCCGACTGTCCCAAAATAGCCATTGAGCATGGTCACCGCTACAATTTTTTCTGTGCACCCGACCAGTTTTCCAACCAGGATATAGCGCCCGGGAACATTATGCCTCCCGGATACTTTTTCACAAGAATAGGGGCGCTTCACGTTTCACAAAATCTTCCGCCAGCCGGCGATACATTGCCGGTTGTCGTTCCAAATACTTCGGCCGGTCAGAGCCAGAATTTATTGTATGTCTATCTGAAAGTTTGGCAATGGGCAATCAATTATCTGACGATAAAAAACAAGTTTGACGAAAAAATCATTGTGACAAATGTCAATGGATTCACCGCGACCTATTCTGTTAATGACCTGCTGCCCTATCAAACGACTGCAGGCGGACTATTAAATGTTAATCTCTACAAGGGAATTCAAGACACCTGGGACCAAAGACAAACGCTCAACCAGGTGGCTGTCAAAATCCCCGCAGCACAGGCGATTGCAAATGCCGCTTCCGGTCCTGAAACGGACAATCAGGCAAAAATACAATACTTTGACAATCCAAATTTCGATAAGAGAATCGTCGTATTCGGACATTCCCACATTGCTAAAATTATTTCGACCAATAACCACAGCGGACAAAAATCGATCTACGCGAACTCCGGAACATGGATTGATAACAACAAAGAGCTGACTTTTTTGAATTTTGTGGTCATAACACCTCAGAAAGCCGATGCATCTTCTCAAACCTATGTGAAACTTTATAATTTCGAAGGCAAAGTGGTTACGGAAATGGCTAAAGATTCATTGCGCTATTGAGAGGAGGTTGTTCCAAAAGTGAATATATTTTTACCACAATGGACACCAAGGCAAAACACAAAGGTCTCAAATAGTTCACAATCACGTGCATGTGTTTGTGTCCTTAGTGCGTACTTTGTGCACCTTTGTGGTTAAATGAGACTTGTGAGATATCCTCCTGCCGTAAATGACAAAAATCACAGACAACTGCAACTACATGATAAACAAAGTTCAACGGAATAAAATAGAGAAACCATGAACAGCGAAATCCTTATCTACCAAAACCCCGATGGCAACATCAAAATAGATGTTCGCCTGGAGGAAGGGACCGTTTGGCTAACACAAGAGCAAATGGCTGAGCTGTTTGGCAAAGGACGGAGTACCGTTGCAGAACATATCGCAAATGTGTACGAAGAAGGTGAGTTGGAACAAAACCGAACTTGTCGGAAATTCCGACAGGTTCGTCAGGAGGGCCCAAGGGAAGTAGAGCGTGAGATTGACCACTACAATCTCGATGTAATTATCTCGGTAGGTTATCGTGTAAAATCGCCTCAAGGTACTCAATTCCGCATCTGGGCAACCCAAAGGCTCAAGGAATATATTATCAAAGGTTTTGCCCTAAACGATGACCGTTTTAAGGCGGGCAGTTCCATGATCTATTTCACCGAATTGCAGGAACGTATTCGGGAGATAAGGATTTCAGAACGGTTTTTCTATCAGAAAATCAAAGATATTTATACCACCAGTATTGACTACAATCCCAAAGACGAAAAGACCATTGAGTTTTTCAAAATAGTGCAAAACAAACTACTCTGGGCCATCAGCGAGCAAACCGCAGCCGAACTGATTTACCGTAGGGCTGATGCAAGTTTGCCGTTGCTTGGAATGCAATCGCTTGACAAAAAGAGTAGCATTGCCATAAAAAAATCGGACGTGAGCATAGCCAAAAACTACCTCAACGAAGATGAAATTAAACTCCTCGGTTTATTGGTTGAGCAATATTTGGCATTTGCCGAAACCATGGCGCAGCAACGCACTCCCATGTACATGGCCGATTGGATAGAACGTTTAGATGTGATTTTACAATTGAACAGACGCGAATTACTCACTCATGCAGGAAAAATAAGCCACGAGAAAGCGTTGGAGAAATCGGAAGAAGAGTTCGAAAAATACAGAATCGCTCAAAACGCCATGGAGAAAGAGCAAAGTCTCAAAGAAATAGAGGAAGATATTAAAAGACTTGGAAAACCTTAAAATTGAATGGCTACACCTGATGGTTGAATGACAAACCCCGTTTGATTATTGGAAACAAATACCGAACTTTCGGGTATAATAGAAAACAAAGAAACTGAACTGTTATCTTATTAACAACTACCAAAAAAAAGTCCATGATAACTTCAAAAGTGAAAATTATAGTGCCGGTTTTGGGTATGGCATTGCTGATGTTTGTTGCCTTCCAGGTAAAAAGCCAGACGCTGAAAGAGCTTGAATCGGGCCGGGTGTCGCTGCCCAACGGATGGAAACTGACGCCGGTCGGCAAGATGTTGCCGGTTGGCGATCTACCGCTCAATATGGCTGTTTCGCCTTCCGGGAAGTTGATTGCAGTGACCAACAACGGTCAAAGCGACCAAAGCATCCACCTGATCGATGCCGAAAAGATGCAGCTGCTCGACTCTGTCATCATCGCCAAGGGTTGGCTGGGACTGACTTTCTCGAAAGATGGTAAGTATTTGTTCGCTTCAGGTGGAAATGACAACTGGATCATGCAGTACCAGATCAATAACAAAAAGATCGTGCCCCACGACACCTTGGTCCTCGGTAAGCCCTGGCCTGTAAGAATTTCGATTGCCGGTATTGCCGTTGACGACAAACAGCAGTTGCTCTATACCGTGACAAAAGAGGACAATTCGCTCTATGTCTACGACCTGAAAGCAAAAAAGATAAAAAACAAAATCCAACTGGGGGGCGAAGGATACACCTGCCTGCTTTCCAACGACAACAAAACCCTCTACGTTTCTTGCTGGGGTTGTGACAAAGTGGTCGTGTTCGACACCGAAAAGCAGCAGGTCTCAGGTTTCATCCCGGTAGGCGACAACCCCAACGACCTCTGCATTTCGCGCAACGGGAAATACCTGTTTGTGAGCAATGCCAATGACAATTCGGTCTCGGTCATATCCACCGAAAAAAATAGGGTGATCGAGATTTTGAATTCCGCCCTTTATCCCAACTCCCCTGCAGGCTCTACTGCCAACAGTCTGGCATTGAGCGATGACGAGAAAACACTCTATATCGCGAATGCCGACAACAACTGCCTTGCTGTTTTCGATGTGGGCAATCCGGGCTACAGCAAGAGCAAAGGGTTTATTCCTACCGGATGGTATCCCACCTGTGTTCGCGTGATAAAAAATACCATCTACGTCACCAATGGCAAAGGGTTGACCTCCAAGCCAAATCCTGACGGTCCGAGTCCGGTCAGCAAGGATGAAGCTATTGCCCATCATGCCGACCTGCAAAAAACAAAGGTTCAATACATCGGTGGATTGTTTACGGGAACCCTTCAGTCCATTCCAACACCCGACCTTAATAAAATGGCCCTTTACTCGCAGCTTGTCTACAAAAACACCCCCTATTCCAAAGAGAAGGAGATGGTTAGCAATGGAGAGAAAGGCAACCCCATTCCGACCAGGGTAGGCGATCTCTCCCCCATAAAATATGTGTTTTATGTGATCAAGGAGAACAGGACTTACGACCAGGTGCTGGGTGATATTCCGGAGGGAAACGGAGATCCGCGGCTGGTGCTTTTCGGGGAAAAGGTTACGCCCAACCTGCACAAAATCGCGAAAGAGTTTGTCTTGCTCGACAATTTTTATGTCGATGGCGAGGTGAGCGCAGATGGCCACAACTGGACCATGGGCGCCTATGGAACCGACTATCTGGAGAAAAACTGGCCAAGCAGCTATGGTGGCCGGGGAGGCACCTATCCCGGAGAGGGTGAAAAGAAAACTGCCGACAACAAAGACGGTTTCCTTTGGGATTACTGCAAACGTTATGGTATCTCTTTCCGTACTTACGGGGAGTTTGTTTCTGATTCTTTTACTGCCAATATCCCTGTTTTGACCGATCATATTTGTCCGAATTATACCGGCTTTGAACTATCAATCCGCGACACCTCCCGGTTCTACATGTGGAAAAGGGATTTTGAAACTTTGCTGGCTGCAGGCAAGGCGCCGCGATTGAGCACCATCAGGTTTGCCAACGACCATACTGAAGGTCTCAGAGTGGGAAAGCCAACACCCAAAGCACACAATGCAGACAATGACCTGGCCTGTGGACTTTTCGTTGAATACCTAAGCAAATCGCCCATCTGGAAGGAGAGCGTCATCATCATGCTGGAAGACGATGCGCAAAATGGTCCGGACCATGTGGATGCCCACCGTTCGACCACCTATGTTGCAGGAGGTTTTGTAAAACAGGGATATGTAGACCACACCATATATTCGACCAGTTCCGCTTTGCGTACCATTGAGCTGATACTTGGCTTACCCCCAATGAGCCAATACGATGCCGCTGCCGAGCCGATGTGGAGGTGTTTCAACACGACGGCCAACCATCCTCCGTTCAAGTCCGTACCCAACCAGATCGATTTGAACCTGAAGAACAAAGAGCAAAACAGGCTCTCCAAACTGAGCGAGAAATTCGACCTCAGCAAAGAGGATAGAATACCAGACGCGCTGTTCAATGAGGTAATCTGGGCAGCGGTCCACGGACTGAACAGCCCCTGCCCTGCTCCGGTCCATGCAGCTTTCTTCACACCTGAAAAGCAAGGTGATGGAGATGATGATTAACGAGACATACTGAATTTAAGAACTTCAGGGTACTATAAATTTTGAATCCTTAATTTCCAGAACTGGTTAAAACTGGTACGTGGTTTTTGGCACAAATAAACCCTGGTGCCAAACTCACGCGCCAGAGGGTTTGTGATACGTCCTATTTCCTGAATATCCTGGAACAGAGACTCCACATCTTTTCCCAATTCATTGTTGATGTAAATAAATTGGGTGATCTCATGGTCAAAGGTCTTGGGGATCCTGTACCTGAAATTGTCGCTGAAACTGATGGCTTCAGGCAAATGGTATTTTTTGCCAAGTACGGTGATGGCTCCTGCCTGTCCGTAATTTTGGGCATAAATGATGCATCGGCCATCAGGCTCTGTCTGTTGCCAGGCCTTGTTGGTAATTTCCGTCAACTCATCCCAGCCCAACATGTCGGCATAATCCTGCGGCAGCTGAAAGTATTTGTTGTTTTCGTACCTTCTCACAGCATCGTTGTGGGTGACTTTGGCCATTGCATCAAAATAGGCCACCAGTTTCTCCGGTGATTTGGAGGGGACTCCCATCGGAAGCACCAACCAGGCCAACAGCAACAAAACCAGCATTATGAATGACCTTGCCATGTAGTTTCTGATGTATCTTTCAAAGAAAACAGCACCTGCGGCCACCAGCATGGGATAGATCCCTGCCGAATAATAGGATTTCCCCTGCAAAATCAGGTACAAGACCAATACAAGCACCAACACATAACCCACCCAATGATATTCCTTTGCCCTTTTGTTGAACAACAGGAATAACAGACCCGGCAATACCAGAATCGTCGCAGGGTAATTCATCAGCAACTGCTCTACCAGAAATGTGGCGGAACTCATTTTTGTCAACTGAGAATTCTGCAGTTGGGAAAGGTGACTTAGTACCGGAAACTGATGTGCTATTTGCCAGATGATGTTAGGTAAAACAATCAAAAAGGCAAGAAGAATGGTCAGATAGAAATCCCTGCAAAGAAACAGTTTCCTGTGTTTGGTAAATGGAAGTATGGCTATTACTGCGATCACAAGAAACAACAGATTGAATTTATTGAGAATCCCTATCCCAACGGTTAGGCCGAACAGATAGAGGTATTTCTTAAGGTTCGAATTGTGGTAGCTTAGCAGGAAGTAGAGGGCCAAGGTCCAGAAGAATATATCCAGGAATACCGGTTGAAAAAGGCTGAAAGCCCTCAGAAAGAGGATGGAGCAAATTACACCAACTGCAGCAAGGATTTGCGCAAACAAACCCCCTTTTAACTCCCTGGTCAGCATGGCACAAAGATAGACGAGCACACCACCCAGTAAAGCCGGAAGAATCTTTGCTGCAAAAAGGGTGTAGCCAAACAACTTCGTCAAAAGCGCCGCTAACAATCCAATCAAGGGAGGAACTGAAAAATAGCCGAAATCCGGATGCTCTCCCAGTGAAAAATAGAGCAACTCATCCCTGTGAAAACCCAAATTTCGATAAAACAGCAAATGGATCAATACGCCCAGAACGGAAATTAAGATAATAGTTAATCTATTATGATTATCCCGCAGATATGTTTTGAGGCGCTCAACACGTAAAATTGGTTGCATAATTTCTCCTGAAAATTATCGATTGTCCCATCAAATTTAAAAAATTGTATTCAACAAACAAGGAATTGCAATGCCTCTTACTTCACTGGCAAATCGTTACGATTACCCGAAAAATTCAGAGACTTTTTAAAATTTCTTTTTGTGTCAAATTCTCTTTCTACCGACATTATGTGCCTAGGGCACAGTCCTTATCAAGTGATTTCTAATGAATAAAATAGGAACTATAAAATTGAAACGGTTTCTCAATTTTAGAACTCTTAAAAAACTGTTACATTTGTGTAAACCCATGCTGAATGTGGGTCAATTTGAAGATTGGATTGCAAGATTAATCTAATACAAGTGGTCGACCTTTCAACAACATCCTGGTCATGAGCAATAAAACCTCCATCACATTGTTCCTGCTTCTGGTTTTCACTTTCCCTTTACTTGTAGCATCGCCATTATCAACAGCCAACAAAAATTTCACATCAATTTCCGGTTTACCTTCCCCTGTAGTTGCATCCCTTTTTCAAACAATCAGTTACACCCCCGAAAACGACCAAAAAATTGACTCGGTTATCATTCCATTAAAACGTGCTGGAAGATTGCTACTAGTCGAAGCCAATGTGGACGGAGAAACAGGCAATCTGGTATTTGACACCGGGGCCAACGGCCTGGTTTTCAACAGTACTTATTTCAGGAACCATGTGCGATCGGATGTCTCAGGCTCAAACGGCATTACTGGTTCTGTTGGCAACGTTGAGCATATTACAATTGATAAAATTGAATTTGCCAATCTTACCTACAAGAAGGTCAGGGCCGACCTGACCAATCTCGGTCACATTGAAAACAGCAAGGGGATCAAAATCCTTGGACTCTTTGGGTTTAACATGATCAGGGATTTTGAGATTATTCTTGATACCAAAGGTAATCAGCTGAAACTTTACCGGATCGACAAAACCGGTAATAGAATCGTTAACGATCAATATAAATTCAGACCGGATTATTCCCAATTGTTCAAAACCAACTCCAACATTCTCTACCTGACAGGAAAAATTGGAGGAAAAACATTGAATTTCTGCCTCGATACCGGCGCTGAAACCAATGTGATCAATAGTTATTCCGGCAAAAATATACTGAGTACCCTAACAATTACCCGCCGTTCAAGTTTGCGCGGTGCCGGGTCTTCCCGTTCAGAAGTATTGTTCGGAAGGATGAACGACTTTACTTTGGGAAGCAAGCCGATAAACGGAATGGAAACTGTCATATCCAATTTGGAAGCTTTAAGTGAAGCCTATGGTACAAAGATTGACGGAATGCTCGGATTCAATTTTATGGAACAAGGCATTGTGTGTATTAACTTTGTCAAGAGGCAGTTCGGTATCCAATTTACGAAAGGAGATGTAAAATGAGAAAATATTTATCCATACTACTTCTTTTCATCTTCATATTAAGCTCGTTACATACAAAAGCTCAATATGATCCGGATAAAGTCTGTCGTATCGAAAATGGGAAGATAATCTTTTTACTCAATTTGAAATGGTCTGAGAAAGAGAAGAAAGAGATCTCCGCACTTTTTGATCTGGACAGTACACTTATGGCAAGGGCGTTCAAAGGTGAGGCTAATATCTACTTCGAAGGGGATCAGTGGAAAGCTGTCAGGTTAAAATCTTATACGGTAGAGCTTTCCAAACCTTTCGACTTAAACTCGGGTAAAAAAGAGGTCAACACTGAAGATTTGTATACGCTAATCGACAAATGGATAAGTTTTGAGGGTAAGGATGATCCCGGAAAAGAAGTATTTGGGGTAAATAAATTCGAAATCTCCTATACATTTCACTACGACAAAACTGCCTGGTTCTATCTGGCGGGAAGGAAATCCGCCAAAAATGTTTACATCTCTGGCTCTTTCAATGGATGGAGCACCACGCAAAATCCGATGAAACAGGTTGATACCGGCTGGACTGTGGACCTGGATCTCAAACCAGGGAAATACACCTACAAATTTATCATTGATGGCACATGGATATCAGACCCCTACAATAAGTTGAGGGAAGATGATGGAGCGGGAGGTTATAACTCTGTAGTGTTCTGTAACAACCATCTCTTCAAACTCAAAGGCAATGAAACCTCGCGATCGGTGCATGTTGTAGGTAATTTCAACAATTGGAATCCGAGGGAGCTGGCTATGACAAAAACCCCGGATGGCTGGGTACTTCCTATCTATTTGCGCGATGGCAGCTATACCTACAAATTTATCGTAGATGGTAAATGGGACACAGATCCGGCCAATCCTTCAGAACGCAAAGACGGTCACGGAACCACCAACTCTGTTCTCGACATTGGTGAGCCCTATCTATTCACGCTGGCAGGTTATACCGATGCCCGCCGGGTGGTATTGGCCGGTAGCTTCAACAACTGGAAAACCGACGAACTTTTAATGGATAAAACAGCCAATGGCTGGAAAATGCCATACATCCTGCCAGCAGGAAATTATGAGTACAAATTTATTGTGGATGGGAAATGGATCACTGATCCCGGAAATCCCTTCTCCAAAGGTGAAGGAAATTACGAAAATTCCTTTTTGGCCCTAAAGGCCAATTACCTGTTCTTGCTAAACAACCATGCGGATGCGGGAAGTGTCATTGTAAATGGAAGTTTTAATGGCTGGAACAAAAAAGGGTACAGCATGGTTAAAAAGGACGGAAAATGGATCTTTCCTTTGTACCTGAAACCCGGAAAATACACATACAAATACATTGTCGATAAAACTTGGATCATCGATCCGGGCAACAAGCTTTACGAACAAAACGAGTATGGCACCTATAATTCTGTATTATGGATAAGCCAGTGATCACTCCTCACCGAGCAGCTCCTGCCTCAACCGTTGCAATTCGGCTACCTGTTCCTCACTCACTTTAGGATACTCAAGTTTCATCGAATCCAGTGCATGGAGTATGGCCGAGGCTACCACAATGCGTGCATAATGCTTGTTGTCGGCCGGAACAACGTACCATGGAGATTTGTCGGAGGCAGTTTCCTTGATCATCTCCTCATAGGCGGTCATGTAGGACTTCCAGAATTTTCTCTCTGCGAGATCCGATTTGCTGAATTTCCAGTTTTTTTCTGGTCTTTCCAATCGTTCGAGAAACCGTTTCTTCTGCTCCTTTTTCGAGACATGAAGAAAAATTTTCACCACCAGAATCCCGTTGTGATTCAGGTAAGTTTCAAAATTTCTGATGTCGCTTAGCCTTTCCTTCCAAATATTCTTGGTAACCAGTTTTTTGGGGATCTTCTGTGAACCTAGAATCTCTTCATGCACCCTGACAACCAATACCTCTTCGTAGTAAGAGCGGTTAAAAATGCCGATTCGTCCGCGTTCAGGCAGGTGTTTCATGCAACGCCACAAATAGTCATGATCCAGTTCCTCCGAATTGGGTGACTTGAAAGAGGTAACTTCGCATCCTTGCGGATTGATCCCTGACATGACATGCTTAATTGCCCCATCCTTTCCGGCAGCATCCATGGCCTGAAAAATAACCAGTAACGCCCATCTGTCCTGGGCGTACAATTTATCCTGCATTTCAGACAAAATTTTAACCCCCTGCTCAAGAAACAGTTGTGCAATAGGCTTTTCTTCCTCCCCCAATTCCGACTCCTCATCACAGGGGTAATCCTTGAGGCGAAATTTATTTTTTCCGGTTACGCGATAATTTTTTGAAAACTTATTGCCCCTGACAATCAATTGTTTGACACTCATTTTGGCGACCTCATCAATGGTAACTGTTGGGTCAGAAAACTCTTTGATAATTTTTGTCATGGCTCAAATTGTAATTGAAATTCAATGGTGATGCCTCCGTTTGATAACACCTCCGGAAGCCTCCTTGATGGTATTGGCAAAAACAAAGGCATTGGGATCCAAATTGTAAACCAGGTTCTTTAACTTCCTTAATTCAAGCCTGGTAATCACTGTGAAAATAATGTCACAATCCGCACTTATCTCAAATTTACCAGGAAGAAAACCCCGCTCTCCCTTGTATACGGTGATTCCTCTTCCGAGGTCATTGACCAACTGATATTTTATCATTTCGCTTTTCCCAGAAATGATGGTCACCCCGGTATAGGCCTGTATCCCCTCAACAACATAGTCAATGCAACGCGTAGCCGAGAAATAGGTTAACACTGAATAGAGGGCAGTTTCGATCCCGAATTTAAAGGCGGCAACACTAAAAATAAGAATGTTAATGCCCAGAATAATTTCAGTGATGGTGAAGGAGGTCCGTTTTAAAGTGTAAAGGGCCAGCACTTCGATCCCATCCAGGGCCGCGCCGGAGCGCATGATCAGTCCGACTCCGATGCCCAGAAATACCCCTCCAAAAATTGAGATAAGAAGTTTGTCTGTAGTTATTGCAACATCCGGTAGCACAGTCAGGCAGATCCCCAGAAGAATCACACTGATTAACGTACGGAATGCGAACCTTAATCCAACAGAAAAATAGCTGACAACAATAAAGGGGAGGTTCATTAAAATAATGACAATGGCCAGGTTGAAGTGGTACAATTCGTGGATCAGCAAAGAAATCCCTGTGACCCCACCGTCGAAAAAATGGTTGGGAACCAGAAAACCTTTCAAGGCATATCCAGCAAAAATTACCCCCACCACCATCAAAAGAACATCCTGAATGATTTCCAATGGTTTATTTCCATGTGATTCAGTAATCTTTGCTTCGAGTTTTGACTTTAAATTCTCCAGGTTCTTTTGTTTACGCGCCTCTCTTTCGCGTATCGCTGTCTGGGTATAATAGCGATGTGCGGAGAGAAACTCAACTTGTTTGGGCAACCAGTCGAACCTGCCTTTCACAATGCCTGCCTCCTTGAATTCATTGAAAAGTTTCTCTGCAAAAATGGGATATTGTTCTGTACCCAAATAATAAAGATCAGCATCACACATGATCTTTTCCAGCGGATCTGATGGGACAGAGGGCAATTTGGTAACCATGATGATCTGGCAAACTTTTTCTACCTTTTCAGTCGTGTATCCATAATCGGGAAGATGTATTCGGGCAAGGTCGCAGGATCGCTTTTCGTGGCCTGTGAAAACATGTATATAACCCGCATCGTGGAACAAAGCAGCAGTTTTCAATAGTACCAGGTCGTCGCCTGCGATCCCTTCGCATAGGGCGAGATGCTCGGCAGCTTCAATCACTGCAAGCGTATGGCCTACATTGTGATAAGTGAGATAGGCGGGTAATTTGGCCTTCAATTTCTGCATCAACAAAGTATATACCTGATCAAATTGCATGGTTATCCGGAAATAAGTTTAGTTCAAAACCTCATATATCAAAACCTCTTCCGCTCTGTTTTTCAGGCGGACCGGTCCAATCAGCTGGCAACTGAAGGATTGTTTTACCTTTTCATAGGCCTCCTTAGAAATAACAATTTGACCAACACTCGCTATATCCTGCAAACGCTGGGCAACATTTACCGTATCTCCGATGACGGTGTAATCAAGGCGACGCAGCGTGGCCGACCCAATATTTCCGGAAATCATTTCACCACAGTTGATTCCCACCGAAACCATAGGCAGAAAATCTGAACTGCCTCCCAGTGTCTCAATGTTATTCCGAATGGCCAGGCAGGCATCTATGGCACGATCGAGGTGATAATCCCCTTTGAAGACGGCCATCACACAATCCCCGATAAACTTGTCGACCATCCCTTGCTGGGCAATGATCTCTTTCACCATCAAATCAAAATAGCGGTTCAGCATGGTTACGACGGTATCGGGCGACTCCCTTTCGCTGAAGGATGTAAAACTGCAAATATCGATGAATGCTACCGTAGCCTCGACGGTTTCATTGGCCATGAGTGATACTTCAAATTCGCGGCTCCCCATGAAATTGAGTACATTTTCATCGACATACATTTTTAGGATATTGTTCTCTTTGATCGCCCTCAGTGTCTCCCTGATCAGTTTAACATGCTGAATGGTTTTTTCCATGGTCAGCTCAAGGTCCTCAAAATTGACTGGTTTCGTCACGAAATCAAAGGCTCCCCGATTCATGGCCTTACGGATATTCTCCATGTCGCCATAGGCCGAGACCATCACCGTTTTAACCAGCGGATTGGTTTCGCTGAGTTTTGTGAGCAAAGTGAGGCCATCCATCTCAGGCATGTTGATATCGCTCAAAACGATCTCAACATCCGGGTACTCTTCCAATTTTTTGAGGGCATCCTTTCCATTGACGGCAAATACGAAATCGTAATGCTGTTCCCTGATCTTTTTTCTGAACTTCTGCCGGATGAGTATTTCAAAATCTGTTTCATCATCCACAATTAATATCTTTATCATGGGACGATCATTTTTAATTTATGTTTCAGCAACTGGAGACCGCTCATTCCCGGCATATTGATGTCTGATAAAATCAATACCGCTTCATGTTCCGGGTTTTGCATGAATTCCATCGCCTCTTCCCCTGAAAAAGAAAAGACAAAATCAAGTTCCCCCTGCTTTATCTCTTTCCTGAAATGCTGCAGGAAAAGATCCTTAATATCCCTTTCATCATCTACTACCAATATTTTTGCCATAATCTGAAATGGTTCACGCAAAGGGCGCAAAGGTTTCGCAAAGAGCCCAAAGAAAAATCTTGTTATTCAGCATTTTGCGTTCTCTGCGTCTTACTTTGTGTACTTTGCGTGAAATTTTTATTGTTCATCCTATTCATATTTCAAACCGGGAGATGTATGGTGAAAACGGATCCCTCTCCCTCTTTTGTCTCAACTTTCAGCTCCCCTCCATGAACATTTGTCACAATTTCATAACAGAGAGATAATCCCAATCCGGTACCTGCTCCTGTCGGTTTCGTGGTAAAAAAAGGCTGAAAGATCTTATCGATGACTTTTGCCGGAATCCCATTTCCATTGTCAATCACTTTGATCTCCACTCCGGTTCCCATCTTTTTCGTGGTTATCAAAACGGATGGCTGATAGGTCTCGCCAAGCGCTTTCTTCTTTTCGTTGACCGCGTAAAAGGCATTGGTCAGCAAATTAAGTATGACCCTTCCAAAATCCTGTGGTACCACATTGATTTTGCCAATGGAGTCATCAAACCCGGATTCGAATTTCGCGTTAAAACTTTTATCCTTCGCCCTCAAACCATGGTAAGCCAGCCGCATGTACTCATCTGCAAGCAGATTGATATCGGTAAGTTCCTTTTGCCCGGTGCTAGCCCTTGAATGCTGTAACATTCCCTTTACAATACTGTCGGCCCTTTTGCCGTGGTGGTTGATCTTTTCCAGGTTCTTTTTCAAATCCGTCAAGATTTGCTGCGCCTCCTCCTTGTGCCCTTGGTCCATCTCTGCGGCCATCTCATCCAGAAGTTCATTACTGACCTCCGAAAAATTGTTGACAAAATTCAAAGGGTTCTGAATTTCGTGTGCAATACCGGCTGTCAGCTCGCCAAGGGAAGCCATCTTTTCTGACTGTATCAACTGCGATTGGGTGTCGCGCAATACCTCAAGGGCCTGCTCCAACTCCACCTTCTGTTTGGTCAATTCAGCAGTCCTTTCACTCACCAATGCTTCCAGCTCAACCTTTCTGATAGCGATGGCACGGTTGAGTTCATCCTCGTGCTGCCGCCTGATACGCTCCTTTTCAGCTGCTTTGCTTTGCCTGTTCTGACTGTAGAGCATGGCTACAAACCAGATAAATGTAATGACCCCTGCATTCCTGAAATAGGACTCATTCGTTTTGAAAAAATCGTTGCCAAGGATCTCCGTCAAATCACTGATAAAATCCACTGCTACAAAAGGAATAAAAGCGAAGATAAACATACGCATAGGCCGAAGCTCCTTTTGCCAGAAAGGAATGACTATCAATATGATCAGATAGATGTGCCAAACCCACTTCATGAACTCCCCTTCCCGAATAACAAATTCCAATGCAAATAAAATAGCGGAAAGAAGGAGGGCATTTTTAAAGAGCTTTTCCCATTGAGGAAGCTTGTTGACAATGGCAAATTTCCTGAAGCGTAATGAATAGGCCACACTTACAATTAACGGGGTAACAGATAGATCCATAGGACAATGTTTTGTTCGTCTGACCGACAGGAAACAATAAGATCTAAAAATCCCGAAATTAGCCGGGCCAGCCGATTGGTGTGCCCTAGTCTTTTATTCCCTGTCGGTGAAGTAAAATTAATTAAATCGGACATAGAAACACTCAAATTGATTTCCCAATATAAAAAAACCCATTAGGATTCCAGATTATTGAGTAACAATCCGGAAGCCTAAGGAACGTTCTTTATGGCTCAATATCCCGCATAAAATTGGTTGAACATCAAGAATCCTCAGGGTTTCCTTTTCATTCCGGCTAACCAGCTGCCACTTCGAATTTAATACATTACTCCAAAAGGAGACAATACATTTTGTCAGGATTTCACCTACAAGGAAATCATCCATTTCTCCAATTCCAATCTCTGTTTCCCTTACCATATTCGCCTACCTCACACACTAATTTTACTTCCATGGTTATCAAGTAAAAATCACTGCCATGAACGCTGAAAATTTTAAAAGGTTGCTTCAACTAGAGGCCGAGCAATTGTACCACCGGGATTCTACGCCCGAAAGCTTTATGAACTTAATCAAACCTTTGATTCAGGACCTTCTGAACGAAAGCAGATCCGAAACGTTTTCTGAAAAGGACCTCGAAAAAATATTGGTCAGTTCGAGGCCGGCAGAAAAACAGAATTCCAAAAACAGGGACTGCTTTTTCGATATTGTTGACCTCTCAATGTACAGGGCCAACTAAGCAATCTTTCATTTCCGAAAAGGTTCAAATAAAACATCACTTTTTATTCTGATTCCTTTTTTTCAAAAAACAGACCCCTTATCTGTTTTTTTTTTTGCATATCACAATTCGTTAACCCGCCCATTTTGCGTCCTAATTTTATAGCACAAAATGGAACAACCCTTTCCTCTACATTAATTGTCGCAGTCCTTTTATCGGAAATAGTTTTTAGCTATCTTCGGCACGCTATTACTACTATTATTATGAGACTATTTTTGGGATACTTCGCTATATCCTGGGCTATGCTTTGGGGACTAGGCTTTTCTGACCATAGGGGAAAAAATAATGATTCCTACGACCCTCCCATCCTTCAAGATGTTCACCCCGACAAGTCGTTTGTCCGGGAATACAACATCAAAGAGTTTGGCGCTATTCCTGACACCACCATCCTCAGCACCAAAGCGATACAAACTGCCATCGATGAATGTAGCCCGGAAGGGGGAACCGTACTGATACCGGCCGGCAATTGGCTCTCGGGTACCCTGATTCTCAGGAGCAATGTCACGCTGGACCTGGAGAAGGGAGCAACCCTTTATGGGAGCAGGCATCTGGGTGATTACCCGGGAAACGTTCCCAATTACATTGCTTTGCGCACACGTGGAAATGCCAAACAATTGATATATGCTGAAAACCAGCACAACATTTCCATTGTCGGGGAGGGTGAAATTAATGGTCAGGGAAGGTTTTTTGCCGACAAAACTGCCAAAGGGGTGCAGTACGACCGGCCTCATTTGATTCAAATGATCAATTGCCGTAAAATACGGATAGAAAATGTATCCCTGAAAAATTCGGGATGTTGGATGGAGCATTACCTGGCCTGCGATGATCTGCAAATAATTGGGATAAAAGTCTTTAACCACAGCAACAAGAACAACGATGGAATTGATATCGATGATTGTCATAGGGTGACAATTTCCAATGTGAATGTCGACAGCGATGATGATGCCCTCTGCATCAAAAGTACATCAGGCAGGGCCAGCGAGGATATAACCGTTTCAAACTGCCTGCTCAGCAGTCATTGCAACGCATTTAAACTGGGCACCGAATCAAATACAGGGTTCAAAAATATCGCAGCCAGCAATCTCGTTATCAAACCATCTGTGGTATCTGATAAATTTACTTACGGCCATCTGGAAGGCTCCTCCGGAATCGCGCTGGAGATGGTCGATGGAGGAATACTCGATGGCGTGGTAATTTCCAACGTAAATATTGAAGGAACATTCACGCCCATTTTCATCCGTCTCGGTAACAGGGCACGCCCCTATCGGGATGGTCAGGCCGTCAGTCAGGTTGGTCAACTGAAAAACGTATCCATAGACAATGTTATGGTAACCGGCGCCAAAAATCTCGGATGTTCCATCACCGGAATTCCTGGCTATCCTGTAAAAAACATCAGTCTCAGCAATATTAGCATCACTTTCGAAGGCGGGGGCACCAAAGATCATGTTACCAGGCCAATCCCGGAACTGGAAAAAGAATATCCTGAAGCCGAGATGTTTGACATGTTGCCTGCTTTTGGATTTTTCATTCGGCATGCCGAAAATATCCGTTTCTCCAATGTCCATCTCAACACCAAGAAGGAGGATCTCAGGCCCGCACTCTACCTATCGGATGTAAATGATGCCGATTTTGGGAACCTGAATCTTGGAAGCGATCCTAATAATATTTGCGCCGTTTTCGCCGAAGGCGTTTCAAACATTGGATTCAACAGCTGTAGGATCCGTAGAGGTTCCACCTGTTTCCTTCATTTATCGGGTAACAGCAACCGTAATCTTACGCTATTCAACAACGTTTTGACCAATACCAAAATTGTATTTAATCCGGGTGCAACCAACAAAAAAGAGATTCATGCTATAGGAAATGTCAGGTAAAAAAATGTAGAGACGCGATTAATCGCGTCTCTACCCCAAACATTTTTGTAAATTGCGTCCTGATGATTGACCTATGATAAACAAATTCTGGGCATGCATCTATGTCATGCTTCTTACTTTACAAACTGTCATATATGCCGAAAACCCTCCGGTAAAGCGTGTTCCATTCAACAGGAAGGTTAATCTGACCGCTAAAAAGACCATTAACCAGGACTACAAGATTCATATTTGCAAAATTTCTGATCGGATCAAACTGGATGGCGTGATCGATGAGAAAGATTGGCTCAAGGCAGAAACCGCCTCGAATTTTTACATGGTTTTGCCTTACGACACAGGTCACTGCACTGCTAAGTCGGAGGTGAAGTTGCTGTATGACGATAAGGCATTTTACCTGGCCGTCATTTTTCACGATACCCTGCCCGCGAAACGCCCCGTCGAATCTTTTCGCAGGGATTTTACCTTCGCCAACAACGACAATTTTCTGGTCTTCATCGATCCGTTCAACGACCAAACAACCGGCTATTCCTTTGGCGTTAATGCCGTTGGCGCCATGTGGGACGGAAGCATGAGCGGAGGCGCTGCTTCCAATTTGACCTGGGACAGCAAATGGGAGGTGAAAACAAAGAACTATCCCGACCAATGGACTGCAGAATTTCGTATCCCTTTTAAATCTATCCGTTACAAAAGTGACGTGGATCACTGGAACATTCAATTTTCGAGACAAGATCTGAAACTGAATGAAAAGTCGGCATGGGCCCCGGTACCCCGACAATTTCCGACTGCATCGCTGGCCTATGCCGGTCAGCTGATCTGGCAGACGCCTCCACCCAAATCCGGCTTAAAACTTTCGCTAATCCCCTATCTCTATGGCAGTGTCTCACGTAATTTTGAAAAGCAACAGGCTTCCTCCTACCGGAAAGATTTTGGAATGGATGCCAAGCTTGGTCTCTCCAGTTCGCTCAATCTTGACCTGACTTACAATCCCGATTTTTCACAGGCTGAGGTAGACGATCAGGTAATCAATCTGGAAAGATTCGAACTATACTTCCCTGAGAAAAGGCAGTTTTTCCTGGAAAACAGCGATCTTTTCGGCAATTTCGGTTCAGTCAATGTTAGTCCCTTTTTTTCAAGAAGAATCGGACTGGATGCTCCGGTCAACTGGGGAGCCAGACTTAGTGGAAAGATTGGCCAGGATTGGCGGATCGGCATGATGGACATGCAAACCGGCATGGATGGGGATAACCTTTCGCGTAATTTCTTCGTTGCCTCCATCCAGAAAAAGCTCTTTGCCCGCTCAAACATCGGGGCCATCTTCGTCAACAAGCAGCAGCTTAACATCCCAGACACCTGGATCGGAAATAGATACAACCGCGTTGCCGGACTTGAATACAACCTAGCCAGTAAGAACAACTTCTGGAATGCCAAGCTATTCGGCCAGAAATCATTCTCCCCCAAAGCCAATTCAGCTGAGGAGTATGCCCAGGGTTTGAGTATAATCTACTCCCGCAAAAATTACTTGCTTGATCTTACTCAATTGTATGTAGGAAAATACTTTAGTGCGGAAACAGGATATGTGCCCCGTACCGACTATTTTCGCGTCAACCCCAAAATAACCACCAAATTTTACCCCAAACACGGACCAGTTGAAAATCATGGATTCCTGATTAGATCCGACAATCTTTACATGCCAGGAAGTATGAAACTTACTGACAGGTCAATAGGTCTCGATTACCTTGTCAATTTTAAAAACCGGATTCATCTCGAACTGAGGAATAGTTTGTGGTATGTAATGCTCAGACAAGATTTCGATCCAACCAATCTGGGAACCAATTACCTGCCAACAGGCTCTGGTTACCATACAGGAGATGTCTCATTTCTCTTCAATTCAGATAACAGAAAACTGTTCAAGTACAATTTCTCTACAGGCTATGGTGGCTATTTCAACGGCAACCGTTGGTTTATTCAGGGTGATTTCAATTACAGGTTTCAACCGTATGGTTACATCTCTTTGATTTATAGTTACAACCAACTCTATCTACCTAAGCCTTGGCAGAACACCGGCTTCTGGTTGATAGGGCCAAAACTGGATGTAACTTTTTCCACCAATCTGTTCTTCACCACCTATGTGCAGTACAACAAGCAGGCTAACAATCTGAATATCAATACACGGTTCCAATGGCGGTACAAACCGGTCTCCGATATTTTTCTTGTTTATACAGACAACTACTTCCCCGATAACGGAAATGCAAAAAATCGGGCACTGGTACTAAAAATGACCTATTGGTTCAATTAAAAATTGATACGATGAAGAATTCTGTGCTTTTCTTTTGGCCTGGTTGTTAACCGGATGCCGTGATGAAAAACCACTGATTGTTGATTCGCGCAGATTGAACGATGTCGAAAGAATGCTGAAGGTCCAAAAAGAGCTGACGACTCATGCCCTGAAGCCAATCTGGCAGATATCCGACCAACCTGCTTCAAAAAATGAAGAACAGGCATTGAAATTTCTTTATGCCTACATGCCTTTAAGCGATTTGGCAGACTATTCCCTTGAATTTATGCTCGCCAGGAAAGAAATGGCATGGGGAAGCGCCATCCCGGAAGAAGAGTTTCTTCATTTTGTCTTGCCACTCAGGGTCAACAACGAGAATCTCGATTCATTCCGACTCGTCTACTACGCCGAAATAAAAGCCCGTATCCAGGGATTGTGAATGAAGGATGCAGCGCTTGAGATCAACCACTGGTGCCACGAAAAGGTAAACTACCGTGGAACGGATTCCAGAACCAGCGCTCCCATAAGCACCATAAGCAAAACGTTTGGAAGGTGTGGATTTCCCCGATCCGATACTGCTTGATCCAGACAATGAACCAGCCAGGCCTATCCTTAACGATCTTGTGCCTTATACAAAACAGTTTAACCTGTGGAAGGGCCAATTGATTTTTGTGATTACCTCAGGGTACCGAATTGGAATTGGGGAAACCCTCCTGCAGCACATCCAATCATCTGAAAAATTCTCCGAAAACGCCCAAAAAAACAGCTGCATATCTCATTGATTAATAGATATTTAAAATTTAGAATATATTTTTTAAATATTCAATAAACCTTAGAGGATAATTATTATCAGCGTTTTATAGATTTTTAACACAATTAATTTGGAGAGACACATTGACACCCCTAACTTTGCAGTACATTTTTTTCATAAGTTTAGGTTAGTTAGTTTGGTTAGTTTTAGTAAAAGGATGGATCCTCCCCGGATCTGTCCTTTTCAATTTTCAAAACCGTCATGGTTTTGAAAACCTTGACGGTCTATATCCAAATATGTATTTATATTCTTAATATCTTTTTTACAATTCTTTAACACAAAATATTTGGCACGAAACAATATCAGGCGTAACTTTGCAGTACATTTTTTTTCATAAGTTTAGGTTTAGTTAGTTTGGTTAGTTTTAGTAAAAGGATGGATCCTCCCCGGATCTGTCCTTTTCAATTTTCAAGACCGTCATGGTTTTGAAAACCTTGACGGTCTTTACGGGATTTAATTATTTTCTTAATACCATTTTTACAATTTATTAACACGGATTATTTGGTGCGAAGCCATAACCGGTGTATGTTTGTAGTACATTTTTTTTCATAAGTTTAGGTTTAGTTAGTTTGGTTAGTTTTAGTAAAAGGATGGATCCTCCCCGGATCTGTCCTTTTCAATTTTCAAAACCATCATGGTTTTGAAAACCTTGACAGTTTTGGACCATAAACGTCATAAATAAAAGCCTTCAATGTACAATTCCGGTTCAATCATCTATTGTATATTTGCTGTATTGCATTTCAACCATTTAATTGTATAAAAAGATATTATGAAGGTAAATGGGAAACATTACCGCACAATTTGGATAGACGAAACCGTTGAAACGGTTATTAAGATCATTGATCAACGGTTTTTGCCGCACAAATTCATCATTGAAGATTTGAAAACCGTACATGATGTTGCCCTAGCCATTAAGGAGATGCATGTCAGAGGGGCCGGGCTAATTGGGGCAACTGCTGGTTACGGTATGTACCTGGCAGCGCTGGAAGCACCACAAGACAATTCATTTACAGCCTATTTAGAGAATGCCGGCGATTACCTAAAAGCGACAAGACCGACTGCTGTCAATCTTTCGTGGGCGGTTGAGAAACAATTAATTGCGATTAAAAACGAAACTGCCATTGCCGATAAAATAGCAATTAGCTTTAAAACTGCCAACGAAATTGCGGATTTGGACGCCGGGTATTGCCAAAGAATCGGAGAATTTGGTGTTTCGATTATTGAAGAAATCAGCAGGCAAAAGGGTGGTAAAACGGTAAATGTTCTTACACATTGCAATGCAGGGTGGCTGGCATTTGTTGATTATGGCTCTGCTACTTCTCCTATCTATGCTGCATTTGATAAAGGTTTGGATGTGCACGTTTGGGTAGATGAAACCAGGCCCAGAAACCAGGGTGCAAGTTTGACCGCGTGGGAGCTTGGGCAACACCGGGTGCCGCATACCATCATCCCCGATAACGTTGGAGGGCACCTGATGCAACATGGTCAGGTTGACATGGTCATAGTAGGATCGGACAGGACTACCAGCACAGGCGATGTTGCCAACAAAATAGGCACTTATCTGAAGGCATTGGCCGCAATTGACAACCAGATCCCGTTTTATGTTGCACTGCCCTCCACTTCGATCGACTGGGACATGGAAAATGGCATAGAAGAGATACCAATTGAGGAAAGAGGGGCCGATGAAGTTAAATACATGGAAGGGCTCTGCGAGGGTGAAATAAAAAGAATTTTACTCACCCCAGCCAACAGCCCTGCCACAAACTATGCTTTTGATGTAACGCCTGCACGCCTAATTACGGGCCTGATTACCGAGAGGGGTATTTGCAGTCCCAACAAAGAAAGCATTCTTAATCTGTTTCCCGAAAAGAAAAGTTGAAATGGACGAAGGATATATAAAATTTAGTTGCAATTGGATTGAGGCCGGACCTTTACCAATTGATCAATTGTTTGAAATCAATCGATGGAGGGATAACCTCTACAAACTCGGGTATATTGGCGTTTACGATAATGGCGTTGGTTTTGGCAATATAAGCATACGTTTTAAAGCCCTTACCTTTATCATTACTGGCTCAGCAACAGGAGGATTGAAAATTTTGAATGAGAACCATTATGTAATGGTTAATGAATATAACCTCAGAAAAAACAGTATCAAATGTACCGGACCAATAATAGCATCATCCGAGTCCCTTTCACATGCCGTGATATACGAGTGTTCAAATGAAACCAATGCGGTTATACATATACATAATTTTGACATTTGGGAAAAACTAATCCATAAAGTTCCCACAACCAGGAAAGAGATTTCTTATGGTACCCCTGGAATGGCAACCGAAATAAAAAGGTTATTTAAGCAGACAAACGTTGGAACAGATAAGATTATTGCAATGGCAGGGCACAAAGAGGGGATTATCGTATTTGGAAAGACGCTGGACGAAGCAGGGCAAATTCTATTAAAAAATAGCTGAATTAATCAAAAAGCTGTATCAGTTCCTCTTTCCCAAAAATACTGAACGGATCTTTGTGGTTGATGAATTCGTTGGCCAATGATGCCTTCTTTTCCTGAAGCAGTTGGATTTTCTCCTCAATACTATTTTCTGAAATAAACCTGTATACAAATACTTTTTTATCCTGCCCGATGCGGTGGGCACGGCTGATGGCCTGCATCTCGGCTGCCGGGTTCCACCACGGATCAATGATAAAGATATAATCCGCAGCGGTGAGGTTAAGCCCTACTCCCCCCGCTTTCAACGAAATCAGGAAAATATTTTTATCCTCCTTCGACTGGAATTCAGATATGACTGTTTTACGGTCGGTGGTTTGACCTGTCAGTCGGCAGTAACCCCATTCTTTGTTTCTGCAGGATTCTTCCAAAAGGTTGAGATGTTTGACAAATGATGAGAAAACCAAAATTTTGTGGTTCTCTGCCACAAGAACTTCCAACATGGAAAGTATTTCGTTGAATTTCCCTGATTCGATAATCGAAGCTGAATCAACCAGTCTGGGATGAATGGCAATCTGTCGCAGTCTTGTCAGCGCTTGTAGTACCACAAATGTTGTATTTCGGGGCTCAAGTTCATCAATATTCTTAAGAAGGTAATTTCTTACTGAAGATTTCTCTGCTTCGTAGAATTCTTGTTGCTCAACGGTCATTGTGATGGTGAGAAGCTCCTCCATTACAGGGGGAAGATCTGCGGCCACCTGTTCTTTTGTTCTTCGAAGTACAAAAGGCTCAATCAGGCGATTGAGCCTGGCCGTTGCCTCTTCATTCCTCTCTTTCTCGATAGGCACCAAATAGTTATCCTTGAAAAATTTAAAACTACCAAGCTGCCCGGGATTGAGAAAGTTCATTTGTGACCATAGGTCAGATAAAGAATTCTCGATAGGCGTTCCGGTCAATGACAACCTGAACTTTGATGGGATAGCGCATACGGCCTTGTAGCTTTTTGATTCGGCATTTTTGATATTTTGGCTCTCATCCAGGATAAGATAGAAAAAGGAGTGCTTCGCCAAGACCTCACTGTCATTTCTTACTGTACCATAGGTCGTCAGAACAAGATCATAATAATGGATCAATTGGGCAAAATCAACCTTCTCCCTTCGTTTTACCCCTGAATAGGTATAAACCTTGAGTGTGGGTGCAAATTTCCGAATCTCATTTTCCCAGTTATGGAGCAATGATACCGGCAAGACAATTAAACTGGCCGGTTGGACCTCGTCTGTCAATCTCCCCTTTTCAGGGAAAAGCGAAAGTTGCCCTTTGGAATCGGGAGGTAAAAAATAATCAGTGACTACTTTCCGTTTGTGTTTTGCCAATAGGATCAACGTCTGGAGCGTCTTCCCCAGGCCCATGTCATCGGCCAGACAACCATTTAGCCCGTTTTTCCAAAGATGCATTAGCCAGTTGTATCCGTCATACTGATATTTTCTGAGTTTCGCCTGAATCGTATCTGGTATTTCATGCTCCATCATCTGATGGCTGTCCATTTGAGAAATCCGTTGCTGCAAATCAGGGTTGATTGCAATAAATTGTTCGGAAAGCAACATGAAATGAGAAGGTTTTAGAAGGATTTTGGAACCTTCTGCCTTCCCGAGGGCAAGTATTTCGGAAAACTGCGCAAACCATTCCTCCGGAAGGATGAAAATTTCACCATTTGGAAGTTTGAATTCCCTTATTTCATTAAGTATAAGTCTTTTGAACCGAATAAATGGGAAACTCCACTCACCTATCCTTATACTTATATCAAGATCAAACCAGTCGATCTTGTTCCCTGCCGATATTTGCATTTCATGATTCCCAAGAAAATAAGGGTGAGCCATTCCTGGTTGTGCCATGACAATCCCGGAATGATCAAGTATTTTGGAATATTGCTTAATCCAGGAAATCGCATGATATATCTCTCCACCAAGGTGATCCTGATTAACCGATTCAAGTCTCAAATTATCATCAACGCCATCCAAGCCAAGCGATTTCAGTAAATCAAATTGCCGCTTTTCCCAGGGCTGGTCCCTGCTAAAAGCCTCAAATACATATTGATCCCCATGTTTTTGAAGCACAACAACCCTTTGCTCTCCTTGTTTCATTTTTAATCGCACTCCATTGTAAGTAAATTGGAGCACAAAGAGTGGAAGACCGGAGAGATCGCTCTCCAGGGATAGGATTGTTCCTTTCTCCGGTATCGTTTCCCGGATCTCAAACCCCGAAACTTTCACTTCGTGGCACTTTATTGCATTCAGAATAAAAGTTTCATAGTAACGGTCCTCCATCTTCCGGGGTACCGATATATACTCTTTCTCACGAAAAGGGAGCAATTTGCTTGCAGATATTTCGTCAAAAAAATAAATTTTGTTCTGATAATAGATCCTGCAAGGCTCATTAACAAGCAATTCGAAATTTTTATTCATAAGGGCAAAGCCATCCTTCCCGTTTCGGAGCGTTAAAAAATAACGGGTCTCTTCTTCCAATCTGGTGAAATTGAAAACTGCTCCTGTATCCTGGTAACAGAGCGAAACCAAATCTTCATCGTAAAGATTCGCATACTTCTCTCGTTTTTGGTAAAGTGGCATAGGCTCTTTTTTCAGCAATTCCAATATCTCAGCAATTGCATTTTCAATATGCGATAGGACTTTATGCTTTACCTCCTCCTTTCCGATCATATTTATCAGCTCCCGCACTGGCTTATCAGGACAATATTTCCGGATCAAAGATTCATCGCTGTATCTTTCAGAAATTTTCACCAGCCTGGATTCCAAAGCTGAAAGCTTGATTGCAGGATCATTTATATCGCGCAACTTCACACGCCTGAGCAACCGCAAATAGGGTTCACCGGGTATTTGCTCAGCAAAATAAGGATAGAGAAGCTGACCAAATATCCTGTGTTTGGCTAGGGTAACGACAAAAAGCTGCGGTGCTGGCATTAATTGTATTTCTCAGTGTTATGTACTTTGGGGACTAATTTCAAATTCTATTTATATCTATTGTGCTCTATTTCCCAATTCTTTTCTTCTTTCAAAACGGTAACTGTTCCGTCCGAAATTGAGATGCCAGCCCTTCTTTGCGTGCTACTGCGGACGGCTCTCCCTTCCTCATTCACAACCTGGGGTGCCGCTCCTTCGTCGCTTTACCCCGGGCTATTGACATTTAACCCTTCCAAGGTAGGATTCGAATTGGATCAACTTTGTGGTCGGGAAATTTAGGATTGTGCGACTGCCAATTTCCACATTTCCCCTTCGGCTTCTGGGACCGATTCTTCGTCTCATCTTCTCCGTTTCCTAATTTCCTCGTTTCAATTTCATAATGTTTGGAGTTCCGATCGCCCCTTCGCCCACTCTCCCCTTCGACAAGCTCAGGGACCGGAATTACGCATGAATATTTGACACTTCGGCCCTTCGACAGGCTCAGGGACTGGCTCGTCCTAGTCATCCCCCCACTCTCTTCACTTTATATCCGTCAGCAGTCAGCAAAGCAATGGTGCGGTCGCGGAAGTCGCCCTGAATCAGGATTTCACCATCCTTGACTGATCCCCCAACGCCAAACTTGGATTTAAGTTTTTTCCCAAGCTCCATTAAGGCTTCCTCTGTTCCGATAAACCCGGTGATCAGTGTCACCACTTTACCTGCACGCTGTTTCTTGTCCAGCATCACCTTTAAATTTTGTTTGGATGGGATCAAGGTCTCCTGCACCCCATCAGCCGGGGAAAACTGATAGTCAAAATTATCTGACGTAGAGTAGACAACCCCATCCCGGTTTTTCCGTTGATGATTTTGAAGTTTCATCTGTGTATAATTTGCTTTCTTTTTGTCAGATGGAATACCCGTATAATCATTTCCGGTTTATGTGGATATTGTAACACGGGTATTTCATGGAACTGTTGTTTTCTTTGTGGTTGGTAATCTAAAAAGTTATCCCGATTTCACCTTAAGGATAATCATTGAAATATTTGGAAACGGTGCAAACTACAAAGATAACAGTTTGTCCATAGAGACGGTTGCTTATTTAATAATATTTTAAACTACATGAATTTTTCTCAATTACACTTTCGCATTAAAATCAATCAATCGAAATCACTATTTTTGAACGATTTTTTTCAAAATGTAACTTTTAACAAGGAATGTGTACCGCACAAAAGGGACCATTGAATTGACATTATCATCATGTACATTCAATTCTATAAGTACAGAATTGAAAATCAAATAAATATCGAATGAATAAAATCGTTGAAAAGGAATATTTCTCTGATAAGGTTATCCGTCTGGTCGTTGAAAATCCTAAAATTGCCCGTTCCAGAAAAGCAGGCAACTTTGTCATTCTTAAGATCGGTGAAAAGGGGGAACGCTTTCCGTTGACCATTGCGGATGCAGATCCTTTGAAGGGGACGATTACCCTGGTCGTACAAATCGTGGGCGTTAGTTCTGCAAAACTTGCTGCGCTGGAAGTTGGCGAGAGCATAACCGATCTGGTCGGACCGCTTGGAAAACCTACTGACATCGAATTGAAAGGTACCATTTTGGCTTGCGGAGGTGGCGTTGGGGTTGCACCCCTGTTGCCCATCGTTGAGGCTTTTAAGAAGGCCGGGAACAAGGTAGTTTCGGTTATCGCGGCCAGAAGCAGGGATTTGATTATTCTGGAAGACGAGATCAGACGCTGGTCGGATGATGTGATTGTCATGACAGACGACGGCTCTTATGGAAAACAAGGATTGATTACTGTAGGTATGGAAGAGGTGATCCAACGCGAAAAAATCGATGAATGTATTGTAATTGGACCCGCCATTATGATGAAATTCGCCGCACTCACCACAAAAAAATATGCGATCCCGACACAGGCCAGCCTCAATTCAATTATGGTTGACGGAACAGGAATGTGCGGAGCATGCCGGGTGACCGTTGGTGGCAAGACAAAGTTTACTTGCGTTGATGGCCCCGAATTCGATGCACATGAGATTAACTTTGACGAGATGCTGATGCGTCTGGGAGGCTACCGGTCAGAAGAGGTCGTCGCCAACAATAAATATATTCAAAAATAGTTTAAGCAGATGTCTTTAGACCCCGAATACCTCAAAAACGAACGCAGTCAGGAGTGGAGAGCCGCCTTGCGTTCTAAAATCAAAAACAAAGAGAGAACGGCAATTCAACGCGTACACATGCCTGAACAGGCTCCCGAAATAAGGGTAAAGTACCAGGACCGGGAGGTTAATCTCGGTATCACAGCCGAACAGGCAGCACTGGAAGCTTCACGTTGCATGGACTGCGTTACACCCACCTGCATTGAAGGCTGTCCCGTTAACATCAATATTCCAAAATTCATCAAACTGATTGAAAACGGGGATGTGCTTGGAGCGGCAGCAACCTTAAAAGAAACCAATGCCCTCCCGGCAGTATGCGGACGGGTATGTCCCCAGGAGAAGCAGTGCGAATCAAGGTGTTTCTATCTTGAAAAGATGAATCTCCCTTCTGTCTCTATCGGTCATCTCGAGAGATTTGCCGCCGATTTTGAGCGTGAATCAGGTACCGCCAACATTCCAAAAACGGCTGAGCCCAATAGGATCAAAGTTGCCACGGTTGGCTCAGGACCTGCCGCACTCTCTTTTGCAGGAGATATGGTAAAAAATGGTTATGATGTGACGGTTTTTGAAGCGCTTCACGAAATCGGAGGCGTATTAAAATATGGAATTCCCGAATTCAGGCTTCCCAACGCAATTGTAGATTTTGAACTTGACAACCTGAAAAAAATGGGTGTTAAGTTTGAAACCAATTTCATCGTAGGCAGAACGGCCTCATTCGACGACTTACGTAAAGAGGGATACAAGGGATTCTTCCTCGGAAGTGGTGCCGGCCTTCCCCGTTTCATGGATATTCCGGGCGAAAACTACAACGGCATCCTCTCTTCCAACGAATACCTCACCAGGGTCAACTTGATGGGGGCCAACTCCGAAAACAGCGACACCCCGGTAATACTGGGAAAAAGAGTGGCAGTGATCGGAGGAGGAAATACCGCGATGGACTCTGTTCGTACCGCCCTCCGATTGGGCGCCGACCGGGCCATGATCATCTATCGTCGCTCGGAAGCAGAGATGCCCGCGAGAATTGAAGAGGTGAAACATGCCAAAGAAGAGGGAGTTGAATTTATGAACCTCTGCAATCCCCTTGAATATTTTGCCGACGAGAAAGGCATGGTCAACAGGATGCGCCTCAACAGGATGGGTCTTGGAGAACCTGATGCCTCCGGCAGGAGAAGGCCCGTTCCAATCGACGGTTCAGAATTCGAACTGGACGTGGATTTGGTTATCGTGGCAGTCGGTGTTTCGCCCAATCCGCTCGTTCCTTCTTGTCTTCCCGACCTGAAGATATCCAAATGGGGAACCATCGTGGTCGAAGAGGATAAGATGCAATCATCCATCGAAGAGATGTTTGCCGGCGGCGATATCGTCAGGGGTGGCGCTACCGTGATCCTGGCTATGGGAGATGGCCGTAAGGCGGCAGAAAACATGCACATCTATCTCCAGAATAAAATATCAAATTCTACTAAAGTCAATTAATATGCCTGATTTAAGTATAAAATATCTGGGACTTAACCTCAAAAGTCCTATTATTGCCGGAAGTTGCAGTCTGACCCATTCGATCGAACACCTCAAAGCCATCGAGAAGGCAGGAGCCGGGGCAGTCGTTCTGAAATCTGTCTTCGAAGAGGAGATCTATCTCGAATATGCCCATGAATTTGAGAAACTTGGACCCATGGACAACAATCTGGAGTTTCTCGATTATTACGATCTGGAGATCAGGAAAGAGAACTTGAAACAATATCTGCAACTGATCACTGAGGCCAAAGCCCAGCTTTCGATCCCGGTGATCGCGAGCATTAATTGTGTCACTTCCCAGGAGTGGGGTTTCTTTGCCAAGAAAATTGAAGCATCAGGGGCCGATGCGCTTGAGCTTAACCTCTTCATCTCGGCGAGCGATCTTTCCCAGACCAGCCAGGACAATGAAAGCACCTATTTTGATATCATTACCCGCGTTTCGCAAAAGGTCACGATTCCAGTCTCTGTTAAAATAAGCCATTACTTCTCAAATTTGGGAGGCATGATCAGGGATATCTCCTTCTCAGGTGTGAAGGGCATCGTTCTCTTCAATCGCTTTTATTCGCCTGATATCGATATCGACCGTGAAACCATTCATGGAGCCAATGTACTGAGTCATGACTCTGACTATCTGATACCTTTGCGGTGGGTAGCGGTCATGTCCAACAGGGTCAATTGTGATATTGCCTCTTCAACCGGAGTGCATAGCTGGGAAACTGCCGTCAGGATGATTCTTGCCGGATGCAATGCCGTACAGGTGGCTTCTGCCCTGTACGAAAAAGGATTTGGATTTATTGAGGAGGTCAACCTGCAGCTGGCTGCCTGGATGACCGCTCACAATTACGAAACTATTGATAACTTTAGAGGAAAATTAAGTCAGGAAAATTCTGTGAATCCTGCTGAATTTGAACGGGTTCAATTTATGAAGAATTTCGGGGAATACAAATCCGGTCATTAAATCGGAACAGATGTCTGTCAACTTTAACATTACAAAAGAACGTCAGGGAAATGCCATATGCATAAGCTTCCTCTTCGTTCTTTTGTTCTTTGTGCCCACACCCTTCTCATACGGACAGGAGCACAAGAACATGGATAAAGTGGTCATTGGCGATAACCGCTTCATCTTACATAAAGTAGAGAGAAATCAGACACTTTACTCTATTTCCAAAATTTATGACTGTTCGCAGGAGGAAATTCTTGCTGCCAATAAAACGATTACCGGGGTAATCAAGAAAGGAATGGTGCTGAAGATTCCTGATCACACCTACCAGAAACCACAGGCAGTCAAAATTGACGAAAGCAAATTTACCAGGTACCAGATCATCAGTGGAGACAATTATTACCAGCTAAATCTCAAATATGGGGTAGTCGAGGAGGAACTTCTCAAATTAAATCCTGAATTGAAAGATGGACTTAAAGCTGGCCAAATTATTCTGATACCACTCAAATCAAGGACGAAATCAGAAACTGAAACCATTTCGAAAGAGGCTTCTAAAATGGAACCTCCTGCCAAAGAGTCTCCTACCCCATTCAGGGCAAAAGGAGCAGATCAGAATTTCAATGTTGGATTGTACTTGCCAATCTCGGCAACAGTGGCAGATAGTTTGAAACCAACGGCCAAATCACTCAGTTTTCTCTCATTTTATCAGGGGGCTTTAATGGCCGTCGATCAGTTGGCAAAGATTGGAATCAAAGTAAAATTGTTTGTCTACGACACGGAAAAGAGCTCATCCAATATCGGAATTCTGGTCAAAAAGCCCGAATTTTTGTCACTTGATCTATTAATTGGACCGGTTTATCCTGAAAATCAGAAAGTCATATCCGAACTCTGCGCAAAGAACAGGATCCCAATGGTATCGCCACTCTCCCCCGACGACAAATATGCAAAAATGAATCCCTGGTATTTTCAGGTCAATCCTGCAAAAAAAATGAGGATGGAGGCTACCACAGATTATATTGTAAAGGAATTTCCGAGGGAGAAGGTCATCTTTCTGGAAAGCGACAATGGTGGTTCAGAAACACGTCAGATGAGGGAATACCTTAACAAAAAAAGAGGAGCTCCTGAGACTACAAAAGGCTTAACTTCAAGTTACAATATTTGGTCAAAGGGTACCGGAGAGTTGGAATCCCAGCTAAAATCAGACCAATCCAACATCCTGGTTATGGCGGATATCAATGAGGTCAATGTAAGTATTGCCATGAACCGGCTAGCGCTCATTTCCAAAAAATACCCACTAATACTCATTGGCATCCAGGAGTTTACCAGAATGCAGAGTATTGAAATCGAGAACCTTCACAGTGTCAACCTCCGTTATCTGTCTACCTACTTTGTGAATTACAATCTCCCGGCTGTTACAGCTTTTGTGGAAAATTTCAAGGTTGAATTTGGCACAGAACCTTCCTTATTTGCCTTCCAGGGCTATGACATGACCACTTTTTTCCTGAAATCCCTCCAGAAAAAAGAGCGATTTTCCCGAAGTTCTCCGACAGGCAGAGATTCAGACTTGCTCCACACCTACTACCATTTCACCAAAATATCCGATTTTGGGGGATACACCAACGATAGCTTCACGGTAGTTGAGTATTCAAATTCCTATGAGGTGAAGGCGCTGGAAATTATAAGGCATGGGGAATGAAAAGGATAAAGGATAAAGGATAAAGGATAAAGGAAAGAACGCTCTGAGCAATATTTTGTTCAAAACATACAAATTTCCGGAGTCCCTTACTTTATCCTTTTTACTTTATCCTTTATCCTTTAATCCTTACTTTTCCCCTCTTTTTTCTTTTTTTCCTCTTTTAGTCCCATCGACATTGCCGTCATCCCGGTCAATCCGCCCAGTTGCATGGATTCCAAAGCTGTACTGGGAACAAGTACAATGGTAGAATTTGACTTCAATCCTTCGTACAACATGTTCATAGCTCTTAAATGAAGCGCAGTAGGATTGTTGGTATAGGATTTAGCCGCTTCTGCAAATTTCTCAGCCACCTGGCGCTCGGAATCACCCAGAATGACCCTTGCCTGACGTTCCCGCTCTGCCTGGGCCTGCATTGACATCGCATCTTCCAGCGCAGATGGGATCAGAACATCCTTTACTTCTACCGAAATAACATTGATGCCCCATGGTTCAGTGCGTTCGTCAATGATTTTCTGCAGTTCGTTGCTAATTTTTTCCCTCCCTTCCAGCATATCCGAAAGCATTGTTTTGCCAATGACATCCCGCAGGGCAGTCTGGGAGGCCCAACTGATGGCGCTTTTATAATCGGCAACATCCAATGCAGCCTTCTTAGAATCCAAAACCTTCCAGAACAGGACTGCGTCCACATCGACCGGTACCGTATCCTTTGTAAGGGTCTTCTCTGCCGTAAAAGCAGTGGCAATGACCCGCGTATCTATCCAATATGGGATCATGTCCACTACCGGTACAATAAAGAACAGTCCTGGTCCCTTCAACGAATGAAATCCTCCCAACCGCAGTACCACCGCTTTCTCCCACTGGTCTGCTACCTTAATTGAACAGGATACGACGAGAGCGATCAGGAATGAAATGACATTTATTACCATTCCTTCCGTGTTCGCCTGCGTTCCATAAATGGAATAAGAAATTCCTACTCCAATTCCCAGAATGACAAAAAAGACCAACAATGCAAAATAGTTTGTTTTCATAATGCTCCCTCCATCTTTTATATTTTAAAACCGGATCCATTTCTGACACCCGCTTTCCAGAATGATGAGCATCCGATTTCACACTTAAAGATAGATAGTATTTAAGGAATATGTACTCAAAACAATATAAAATAGGTAGAAAGCTTAGGATCATTGGAGTGCAAAATAAACTCCCCCTCGTTACCGCTCCGCTCAAACGAGGAGGAGTGCAGCTATTTGACGTTATTTCAATAGCAACGGCATTCATGCCGTTGGATAGATTAATGTCAGGCGTGGGCTTTAGCCCAAATTTATTATCTTTTGGCTAAAGCCCCAGTTCGCCTTCACATTTGGCCGTAGCTGAAGGCTACGGCTAATGAGGAAGAACCGCTAAACCCGAAATAAAATAGCAAAAAAAAGCCCCCAATTCAGGGAGCTTAATTTTTTATAGGAATGTTCTGTTATTTGTGATCAACAGAATACATGTGAACAACCAGGTCAACAACTTTGTTGGAGTAGCCCCACTCATTGTCGTACCA
Organism: Prolixibacteraceae bacterium; assembly: GCA_023229575.1. Lineage (GTDB taxonomy): Bacteria > Bacteroidota > Bacteroidia > Bacteroidales > Prolixibacteraceae > CAINVV01. Next base: position 126,395 of record JALNYZ010000007.1, on the reverse strand, counting down.
TGAAACAACTTTAACGAAGTGGTCGTTCAAACCGATACCAGCCTCTGCATCGAAGATGGAAGTACGTGAATCTGTCAGGAAATCGGTTGAAACAACGGCATCTTCGGTATAACCGAGAATACCTTTTAAAGAACCTTCAGAGGCGGCTTTCATGGCAGCGCAGATGGCTTTGTAAGGAGCCGGTTTCTCCAGACGGCAGGTAAGGTCGACAACAGATACGTCGGGTGTTGGAACACGGAAAGACATTCCGGTCAATTTACCGTTCAGTTCAGGAATAACTTTACCAACAGCCTTGGCAGCGCCGGTAGAGGATGGGATAATATTCTGGGCAGCTCCGCGTCCACCTCTCCAATCTTTGGCGGAAGGGCCGTCAACTGTTTTCTGGGTAGCTGTTGTAGCGTGTACGGTGGTCATTAAGCCTTCGATGATACCAAAATTATCGTGCAATACTTTGGCGATGGGGGCCAGACAGTTGGTTGTACAGGAAGCGTTGGAAACGAAGTTCATCTCCTTGGTGTATTTGTCCTGGTTAACACCCATTACAAACATTGGGGTATCATCCTTTGAAGGGGCTGACATGATAACTTTTTTTGCTCCGGCAGTGAGGTGGGCCTGACATTTCTCTTTGTCCAGGAAAAGGCCTGTTGATTCAACAACATACTCAGCACCAATCTCGTTCCATTTCAAATCTGCCGGATTTTTTTCAGATGTTACACGGATTTTTTTACCGTTCACAACCAGAAACCCGTTTTCAACTGAGACTGTACCTTTAAAACGACCGTGTGTGGAGTCGTATTTTAGCATGTAAGCCATGTAGTCAACGTCGATGAGGTCGTTGATTCCAACAATTTCCACATCGTTTTTTTCAACGGCTGCACGGAATACCAAACGGCCAATCCGACCGAAACCGTTAATACCAACTTTAATCTTAGACATAATCTATTCGTTTAGAGAATTATAGAAGTACAAAATATCTGTTTTGTAATGCTCTGCAAAGATAATGATATAAATTCAAAATCTGAATCTTTGACTATCTGTAGGGATCTCTTTTTACAAATTGTTAACGTAAAAGAGAGGTAAAGTAAGGAAATGCTTCCTTCGGTTAAGGGGGATGAAAATAAAATAAGGATCCGGCATGAATGGAATCCGGAAAATCAAGGGTACAAACAAAAAAAGCGAAATTTTCAACGATAGGACCAGGTGCCTGTCCGCTTGGCAGGTTTGGGTTTATATGTACAACCACAACTTTTACATTGTACAAAAAGTATGGCTACCACCAGCAAAAGTGAAACTATAAGAAGCGATTTTTTCATCAGTCAATCCATTTATTCCTTTCCAGGAATCTTGTCAACCAACAGCCAAAAAAGTATCAGCGTCTTTTCTGCCAGACATTTGAACTTTTGGCCGCTTTTGGTTTATAGGTACATTCGCTGCTCTTGCATTGTGCAAACAGAATGGCTATCACGAGCAACAGGGAAAAAATAACCAGGATTTTTTTCATTGCAGGATATTTCGGTTATCAATCGTCAAAAAGTATTGGAATAATCCAAAATGAGCCGATGACGAGAATTGAACTCGTGACCCCTTCCTTACCAAGGAAGTACTCTACCCCTGAGCTACATCGGCAAAATCAGAGCGGGAGACGGGACTCAAACCCGCGACCCTCAGCTTGGAAGGCTAATGCTCTATCAACTGAGCTACTCCCGCAATGTTATAAGATTAAAGTGCAGATACAGAACAACTTGAGTCTGCACCATTGAGTGGGGAGAGCAGGATTCGAACCTACGAAGGCATACGCCAGCAGATTTACAGTCTGCCCCAGTTGGCCGCTTTGGTATCTCCCCATTAATAAAGTAAACAAAGAACAAGATGAGCCGAATGTCAGATTCGAACTGACGACCCCGAGATTACAAATCACGTGCTCTGGCCAACTGAGCTAATTCGGCAAGTGGGTAAGCTACCTGCATCGCACCGCTACGACCATCTACCCTTGCTGTCTTCCGACCCTGGGGGAGTTCGACAGGAACTGATCGTGCAGGACTTACCCGCCGCAAAAGTAGGAAAAAATCGTTTTGCACCAAATAAAAAAAAACTTCGTCTGCCATTTTTTATTGCTTTTGGCACACCAATTTAATATACAAGCAGTTAACAAGGTATAAATATTTGATCCAATTTGTGGCTATGGAAATGTTTTGCTAAATTTAGAATATATTTGCTCTCAATTTGATATGAAACACAAAGCCGTATGGAACAAGAACACCAATCTGTCAACCATTTTTCCATGATGTATGGTCTCTACCTTGGACTTGCACTCATTCTGAACCTTTTGATATTTTATATATCCGGTAACCCATTTTCCGAAGTCTCAGGTTTTCTAACCTATGTGATCATTATTGGATGTGTTGGATATGCCATGCGAACATTTGCACGATTGAATACGGAGGAGGGAATGCCCTACTCCAGGGCACTTGGACTTGGAACACTTATCTCGGTTTTTGGGGGGATTATCTTTGCCTTCTTTGCCTTCATCCTTTACAAGTTCATTGAACCGGGAATGATTGAAAAAATGCTCTCTGTCATGGAGGAAAAGATGCTAGCCCAGGGTTATAAAGACGAAACGGTCGAAAAATTGCTGGGCGCCCAGAAAGCATTTATGACTCCCGGCATTATGTCATTCGCGCAGGTTTTCACCATTACGTTGATGGGCTTTGTTTTTTCGCTGATTCTGGCCATCTTTTTCAAAAAAGAACCTGAAAATCCATTTTATGACGTTGTAAACGAAGAGGATGAATACGAAAATTCATGATGCTTCTCAATCTTTCATCCTTGCTTCAATAGATTACTGAAATATTTAATACCTGACCATGGATATATCCGTTGTTGTTCCATTGTACAATGAAGTGGAATCCTTGCCTGAATTGAATGCATGGATCGACCGCGTGATGAAAGCCCACCACTTTTCTTACGAAATATGGTTCATTGATGATGGAAGCACAGATGGATCATGGAAATGGGTAGAGGAGCAGTCGCTTATTTCCGAAACAGTTAAGGGGGTTCGGTTCAGAAGAAATTACGGAAAATCCGCGGCGCTGCACACCGGATTTGAGGAGGCAACAGGTGATGTCGTCATTACCATGGATGCTGATCTTCAGGATAGCCCTGATGAGATACCCGAATTGTATCGAATGATCAAAGAAGAGGGTTATGACCTGGTCTCAGGCTGGAAGAAAAAGAGGTTCGATCCGCTCTCAAAAAGACTGCCAAGCAAATTGTACAATGCGACAGCCAGCAATGTGACCGGAATAAAATTACACGATTTCAACTGCGGCCTGAAAGCCTACCGGAACGAAGTGGTTAAAAGTATTGAAGTGTATGGCGAAATGCACCGTTACATCCCATACATGGCCAAGCAGGCGGGATTTTCAAACATCGGTGAGCTGGTGGTGAAACACCAGGCGCGCAAATATGGCACCACCAAATTTGGATTGAGCCGTTTCATCTTCGGTTACCTCGATCTGATGTCCATCTCTTTTATCTCACGTTTCGGGAAACGGCCGATGCACCTCTTTGGAACCCTGGGTTCAATGATGTTTCTCTTCGGGTTCATTGCTGTGGCATGGCTGGGCGGATTTAAAATATACCAGCAATTTCACGGAATTCTTGTGGAAAGGGTTACCCAAAGTCCCTATTTTTACCTGGCCCTCACCTCAATGATCCTGGGAACCCAATTGTTCCTTGCAGGGTTCCTCGGGGAACTGGTTTCCCGTACATCCACTGAAAGGAACCATTACCTGATAGACAGGAGAACAAAGGATAAAGGATAAAGGATAAAGGATAAAGTAAAGAACGCTCTGATCAATATTTGCATATAATTTATAACTCATAACTTATAACTCAATGCAAGAAGTACTATCTTTCGGAGTCCCCCACTTTATCCTTTTTACTTTATCCTTTTTACTTAATTTTGCGTCATGGAATTTTCAGTCTTAAAGGACATTGTCATCATTTTTGCACTTTCATCCCTGGTCAATTATCTGTTTACCAGGATTAAAGTACCTACCATTATTGGCTATTTACTTACAGGTGTCATGGTCGGTCCCAAATTGATGGGAATCATCAAGGCCCCCCAGGAAATTGAGCTGATGGCCGAGATTGGCGTTGTCCTTCTGCTTTTCATGATCGGGATGGAATTCTCCCTGAACCACCTCTTCAAAATCCGTCGCAGGGTCTTTCTGGGTGGCTTTTTGCAGGTTACTCTTACTACCCTTCTAACAACTTTGTTAACGCACACATACAATCTCAACTGGAAGTCATCGCTCTTTATCGGGTTTCTTACCGCGCTGAGTAGTACGGCAGTTGTGCTGAAGATCCTGCAGGACAGATCTGAGATTACCTCAAACTATGGCCGGACTGTCCTCGGTATCCTAATCTTTCAGGATGTTATTTTGGTCCCGCTGATGTTGTTTACCCCATTTCTGGGAGGAGGTGAGATTGACTATAGTGGCCAGCTTTTCCTATTGGCAATCAAATCGGTATTTATCATCGGATTCCTCTACGTAGGAAACAGATGGCTGATGCCGAAACTGCTGCACAAAATTGCCATGACCCGAAACCAGGAGCTCTTCATGATGATCGTATTGCTTATTTGTCTGTCGGTAGCCCTGCTGACTTACCAAATGGGAATGCCACTCGCGTTTGGGGCTTTTCTTGCAGGTTTGATGATTTCCGAATCGGAATACAGCCACGATGCTTTTGGCAATCTTATTACTTTCCGGGATACCTTTACAAGCTTCTTTTTTGTCTCGATAGGCATGTTGCTGGACCTGGGTTTTGTTGCCGAACATTTTACCGTTATTATGGCTGCAGTCACCGCAGTAGTCATACTAAAAATATTGGTGGGGGCACTTACCGCCTTTTTACTCGGACATACTTTTAAAGGGACTATTTTGGTCGGTGTAGCGCTAAGTCAGGTAGGGGAATTCTCTTTTATTCTCGCCAAACTTGGCAAAGACTTTTCCATCCTTGACAACTACTTGTATCAGCTTTTCCTGGCTGTGGCAATAATTACGATGTCAATTTCCCCATTTGTCATTCAACTCGGATCTCAAATTTCTTCACTCCTCCTGAGACTCCCGATTCCACAATGGATGATCGAAGGACTCTTTCCGCTGAAGCAAATAGATATACCCATACTCCAGAACCATCTCGTGCTCATAGGAAAAGATTCCCGCGCCCTGAATCTTTCGAAGATGGCCAAGTATTACAATCTCCCTTATGTCTCCATCGTTTTCGATCCTGAAATTGCCCGCCAACGGCAGGCAAAAGGTGAAACTGTCGTCTATGGGGATGCCTTCAACATCCCCATTCTGGAGAAAGCTTCGGTCAGGAATGCCCATATCGTAGTGATCTCCATCGGAAAATTAGATGTACTCAAAGTGATTATCGACAAGGTCAGACAGTTGAACAAACATGCCTCCATCGTTGTCCGGACAAGACACATCGAAGACATTGAGGCGCTTTATAAAATAGGTGCGACACAAGTTATTCCGGAAGAATTTGAGACGGCAATTGATCTGTTTGAACGGATAATGGCCAATTTTTTGTTGCCCAGACAGGAGATCGACGAAGCCATCGATAGGATCAGAAACGATCATTACGGGATCTTTATGGAGGAGACGAGTACAACTAAATTTAATATCTCCAAGGATATTCCGGATATTGAGATTATCCCGATAGAGGTCGCACAAGGGGCACAAATAACTGGAAAGACCCTGGCGGAAAGCCGGCTGAGAGAGCAATACGGCATTACCCTGGTAGCCTTGAAACGCGAACAGAAGATCATAGACCATCCAAGGCCAACCCTGATTTTCAGCGAGGGGGACGTGGCCTATCTTTTGGGCAAAACCGAACAGATATCGGGCGTAGCAGCGCAATTTATGGCAGAACAGTGATGAAAGAGGAGAATGGTGAGTGAAGAAAAGAAACAGAGAAACGGGGAAACAGAGAAACGGGGAAACGGGGAAACGGAGTTAGGATTATTATGAAAATGTGGAAATTGGCATTTGCACAATCCCAAATTCCAGACCACCATGTAGCGCCACCGCAAATCCAGCCACGTAGTGGCGGCATATTTGTAGCCCGGGGTACAGCGACGAAGGAGCGGAACCCCGGGTTTGGGAATGATGAATAGAGAACCGTCCGCGGTAGCATTTTGAAAAGGGAAGAAATATTTGTTTCGGACGGAAGACCCGGAAAGTTGGAAGTGGAGAGTGAAATATTAAGACGTTAAAACAAGTAAAAAGGAAACCGGATAAAGATAAGAAAGCCTGCAATTTCAAGTTGCAGGCTTTCCCATTTTATTGGATGACCTTCTTTCGAAATCAGGCTACTTTCCTCCGAAGTGGTATCCTAAACCTATTGCAAACCCAAGATTGTGCTTCTTATAGGTTTCAAAATAGCTGCCTGCAACCGGACTGCTAAATAATTTATTGGCATCTTTATAATTGGTAACAATTGCCCCGAGATCAACGGTCAGATTATGGCCTGCCTTGATTTCAAATCCACCTGCATAACTCTCCGAGTTGCTGTAATAGCTGAAATCACTGTTAAATTGCTCAAAAACCCCCATCGCGGTATGCATATATCCCAAACTAAGGGCCACACATTTCATGAACTGGTACTGTCCGCCAAGGGCGAGCTCCCACTCGTTGTGGTCAATAATGCGCGGTTGCTTGTAAATATTGTTGCCCCAGTTAACTCCCTTGTCGTTGTAATTGGTGAATGATGCTGAGAGGTTCAACTTCCTGGTAATCCTGTAATCAACCCCAACGGCAAATATTGCCGGAATATCACTTGAACTCTCTGCTTTATCAGGAAACATACCTGTCCCATCAACTTTCGTACTATTTGTCAGGGTCAATTTGGTTTTGAATTCATATTTCATACCAATGTTCAAACCTTCGCAAGGTGAAATATTCAGGCCAAGAATTGGGGTAATACCGCTTCCGGTTTGCTTTACATCAACCGATTTATCGGTAAGCGCGGCTCCAGTTGCGATCATTGTTTTGGCCTGGTCATTCAATGTGGCAGCAGTGCTGCTAAAGGTAGACTGGATGGTTGAGACAGGCATGGCATTGATCTGTGCCTGCGTAACACCCAATCCAAGCAAACCACCTTCAATTTGCGCCCGTTGTGCAGCGGAAATGTATCCTGCACCCTGTAAGGTCCCTAAGGTATACCCTCCGGCCCCGGCTGCGATCAGGGGCTGCACACCAGCAGCTCCAGCGGTAGCCTGGGCAGCAAGTCCTGTCAAAATCGGAGCCACTTCGTTTGACAAATAAGTAGAGGCTATTTTTGATGTTCCATTGGCAGTCACCGAAATATTTTTAATATATCCGGTGTAGGTATTGGTGGCTGGAATATAGCGTAATCCGCCGTATACTGAAAATTTATCATTGATTTTATAGGAAACACCTCCCTGAATACCCCAGAAGACAGATTCCCCTTTAAATGAAATATCGGCTTTGTAACCCGTGATACTTTGACCTACCTTGGTTAACCCTGCCAATCCGGGAACCAAATTGGAAATATCCTTTTCGAATGAGGGCAAGCCTTTGTCAAACTCAGCGCTACCACCCCCGCTGTTGGGACCGATTCCCAAAGAGTAGGCAATTTTATCCTTCTTATAAATAGCAAAAGCAGTAGGAAATACAGGAACAGTTATCTTTCCGTCATAAGTGGAAGAATTCAACAAAGGATAACTGGATACAACGGTCTTTGTTTGAAAAAGAGTCTGGCTGTTAACAGCAATGTAGAGACCATTTTCCATTTTCATCAATCCTGCAGGATTAAAGTAAACAGCATCATAGCCGGTTGAAGCATTACGGGACAACATCCTGATGTATTGGGCACTCTGATTGCCATTCGTAAGAAGGCCACCCGCAAATACAACTCCAAAACACATCAATAATCCTGCTGTTGCAATTAGTTTTTTCATAGTTTAAATTTCAAAGATTTGAACAATATTGATTAATTACCTTTTCTGGTTTGTTTGGCAAAAAGCGAGGGGACTTTCTTAATTTTTATGGTTAAATGTTAAAGTTGGTTAAACCATTGGCGAAGATAAAAACAATTTAATTAATTCCAAATTGCACAAAATTGGCAGTCAGTATGTTAAAACAATTCGTTTGAACATTCGAAAAAATTACTTTAGGGAAACTGCGCACTTAGGTACAAAAGTTCTCAATGCGAACGAAAACGAGGAAAAACATAATAGAATATTTTAGCTGTTGTAGTTGACCCACTCAAATTTAAAATAAAATAATCAAAAACTAAGATAAATCGAAAAACTATTTTCTTGATAAGACTCAAATTATTAATAAATTAGACACATCAGCACTCTGCATCCGTAAAAATGTTAATCTTCACATTACCAGACAATTATCAAATCTGCAACCTATTTAAACAACGAAAATGGATCAGCGCATAAAAAATGTAATTGTTTTCGCAACAATAATCCTGTTTGGTCTGATGGTTTATTACCTCAGTAACATTGTCGCTTACATCCTTATTGCTGCGGTAATGTCCTTAATTGGAAGTCCGCTTGCAAAAAAATTTCAGCACATCCACTACAAAAGATTCAGAATTGGAAAGGGTGCAGCAGCATTCCTAACCATACTTTCACTTTGGCTGGGGATTATTGTCTTTTTCAGCTTCCTTATACCGATGATTGCTTCTGAAGTTAATCAGCTTTCATCCATCAACATACACGATGTCGTGAATTATCTGAACAGCGCCTATGAGCAACTTCAAGCCAAATATCCCTCCCTGGTTACCAGCATTACCCACAACAATAGCCTGGAGTCTTATCTCAAGACCCAGTTCGCCAGCCTGATCAATTTTGGACAGGTCAGCTCTATCTTCGGGTCTATTGCCACCGTGATCGGCAACCTATTCCTAATGTTTTTCTCAGTCTCCTTCATCCTTTTCTTTTTCTTGCAGGAGGAGGGCTTGTTTGGCCAGTGGATCATGGTTCTTGCCCCGGTCAAATTTGAGGAGCGCGTAGCCAAAGTACTTGAGTCGGTTAGCATCCTGTTGAAAAGGTATCTGATTGGAATGCTGTTGCAGATGCTTGGAATTATGGCAATCTCCACAATCGGTTTCACCATCATCGGATTAGGCTTTTCCCATGCAGTAGTTGTGGGTGTTTTTGCCGGGTTGATCAATGTAATCCCTTACATCGGTCCCTGGATCGGGGCGCTGTTTGGATTGGTTGTAGCTGTAGCCAACAATCTGAATGCGAGCTTCATGGATGTCACATTGCCTTTAATGGTATTGATCGTTGTTGTTGTCATGGTGGTTCAGTTTATCGACAACATGATTTTTCAAACCATAATTTACTCCAACAGTGTTCAGGCACACCCGCTCGAAATCTTCTTTGTTACCATGATTGCCGGCACGCTGGCAGGTATCCCTGGCATGATTTTGGGTATCCCGGCTTATACGGTCCTCAGGGTAATAGCCAGTGAATTTCTGTCTGAATTCAAGGTGATCAAAAGCCTGACAAACCACGATTAGACAGAGACAAGGCATGCCTTGTCTCTGCGGATAAAAAATTTTTAGCCGGCAAGGGAAACGCCGATTATGCTGCCGATACCAAATGTTATTGCCGCTGCAAGTAAACCAAAAATGACCTGCCTAAACCCGGAATACCAGACATTCTTTCCGGTGAACAGGGTGATAGCTGCTCCAATTAAAAATAATCCGGCTGCACTAAGCCCAACACTCAGGATAATCGCTGTCATTCCATTGGTAAACATAAAAGGTATTACCGGGATAACTGCCCCGATCGCAAACAGGATAAAAGAATAAACAGCTGCTTCGACAGCCGAACCTTTCAATTCTTCCTCATTGATACCCAACTCCTCTTTGACCAGAAATTTATGGGCATGACTTTTATCTTTCATTATTTCGGTAGCCATCTCATTCGCCTGGGCTTCAGGAATTCCCTTTGCAATATAGATTAAGGCCATCTCCTCCCTTTCGCCTTCAGGGTTTGTCTCCAGCTCGTCCATCTCCAGTTGCATCTGGTTTTCATACAATTCCTGGGAGCTCTTTACCGAAATCCATTCGCCAAGCGACATAGACAAGGCGCCTGCCAATAACCCTGCAAGACCTGCCAATAAAACGCCTTGCTGTCCGGATGTTGCACCCGCGATTCCCATAACCAGGCTAAAGTTTGAAACCAAACCGTCATTTCCTCCCAATACCGCTGCCCGTATGGCATTTCCCCCAACAGAACGGTGCCTGGATTCAAATTTTGCCAATTGGGCCCCCGAGACATTTTCCTCCGTGTCAATCAATGCACGCAGAATTTTTACATGATTGGTCTCAGCGCCGGTTATTTCCAGATTGTTCTTTTTCTTAACCGAAAGAATTGCATTGGAGAGGCTCTTTTCAGTATCCATCAACGCCCCCAACACATAATCATACCCAAATATTTTACCGATTGCATGAATGGTCCTGGCCCTCCATGAAGGCCGAATTAAGTTGTCCAATGCGATGTTGTCCCGTTTTGCAAAAGCCTCGGCATGACCACTTTCAATTTCGCTCATCTTTAAAAACACCTTGGCAATTGTTTCATCTGGCTCATGCTCAGCCAGTTTCCGGTAAAGGAAGCAAGCGTCAATTTCGGTTTGTATATTGCTTTTTCTCATCGTATGACTATCACTCTCCAAGTTTGGAAATTGTCCTCAGTTTCAGGAGTACGACAACAATAAATCCCCAAACGATTAATACAGAGGCAAGATAGGTTACCAACAACCAAATCGGGGTTTTCCGGACTACATTCCAAAGGGCGCGCGGTTCATTGAGTGGAGGCCTGTCAGTTGGCAGCCCAATGGTCATGGTGGATTCAGTTTTTACAAGACCGAAAAGATCTTCATTTGACAGTTGGGCTATCAACGATATGTTACCGGATGCATCTCCCGGCAGGTTCTTAGGACAGGCAAAAAGAGCTTTCCCTTCAATATTGGTATCCATTGGCTTATCAACGATCAGGTTACCAAAATAACGTACGGCAAAAAGCTTAACCTCAAGTCCTGAAATGGGTTTCACCAATGCCCCTTTTATTCCGGTCAATTGAGCAGTTATGGTGGTATTTGATTGATCTGCTATAAGCTTCAATTCAACTTTGTCAAATAGTTCACCACCAAATGTCGGTTTAACCGCCAGTTGTTGCCGGTAATCCTTGTTGAAAGTCCGTAGAAAGGCAATGATATTCCAAATATCGGCCGAATTCAGAACATTCTTGAAAGAGGGCATTGCCCCACGGCCTTCGCTGATCTTATAATGAAGCGAACCATCCGTATTCTGCTGCAATTGGATAGCTGCAGGATCAGGTGGCGGAGGGACCAGTTTTATGATATTGTTCTTACCAGGATCGCCATGACAGGATTTGCAGTTGGTCTGGTAAAGATCTTTCCCCGTATTCCGGTTCTGATCGGTGAATTCGGCTGTACTTAATTTCGAGTTGCGGTCAGCAGGGACTTCCCATGGTGTTGTCTGAGCCAATAGCACAACCGTAACAAAATTGAGAACTACAAAAAAAATAGGTTTAAGTATCATCAGTTTTTGCAATTCTATTATTCAACAGGCTGTTGGTCAGGATGTGCGCTCTCCTCTTCGGCGATTTCCCAGATAGGAATTACCGGAAATAATTTCATCAGAACGGAGATTATCATCACGGCAAGCGTAATGGTTCCCATAGTTATCGCTGACTCCACAATAGTAGGATGATAGAGCATCCAGGCATCCGGTACATATTGTTTTGGCAAAAATGGTTCTTCCATGGTGGGTACCACAATCAATAAGCGTTTGAACCAGGAGGCAATCAAAACCACAATTGCGATGATAAACATCGGAACCGGTTTGCGCATGGATTTGAAAAGAAGCAATATCATTGGGATTATTAATCCAAGCAACTGCACACACCAGAACATAAAGGCATGCTCTCCGACAAATAACTCAACGAGGTGGCGGGCTTCGAATGTCTTCATCTTGTATGCCGGAACCAGATACTCATTCAAGTTGAAGTAGAAATAAACGATCGATACGAGAAAGAGCAGCTTGCCCATTTTGTCAAAATGTTCAACGGTGATGTACCTGCTCAGTTTGTAATTGTTCCTGACAACAAACATCAGAATAATGACGGCTGCAGATCCTGCCACGAAGGCGCCGGTAAGGAAATAAGGTCCAAAGATGGTGCTGTCCCAGCCCGGTCGGGTGGTGACCGCAAAGAGCCAGGAGGTAACCGTATGGATGGCAAAGGCAGTGGGTACAATCAATATCAAAAGGATACGGACCGCTTTCAGCAATATTTTGTATTGCTCTGGTTTGTGCTGGAAGTTAAATGATAGAAATTCGTAAGTTTTTTGCAGCCAGGCCGGCGTATGGCCGATCCGTCCCCTGCTGATGGCCATATCAGGGATCATGGTGAAAACATAAAGCAAAATACTGAGTGTCATGTAAGTGGTCACTACGGTCACGTCCCATAAAATGGGGGATTGAATTCTGCCAAACATGAAAACATAGGGGAGCCGCTCTGGTCGTCCCATATCTGACACGATAACCAATCCGGCTACTGCTGAGAAGGCTACAGCGATGATTTCTGCGATTCGGCCAATCGGTTTGACCCACTTGTAGCCCATCATCCCAAGAACGGAACTGATCAGCATCCCAACCAAACTCGTGGCAACAAAAAAGACAAAATTGGAAATGTACATCCCCCAACTGACATAATCACGCAAACCAGTAACGATCAATCCTTTGTCCAATTGAATGTAATATGCATATAAACAGACAAATAAGAGCATCGTAAGACTCGACATCCATATTAAAAAGCTCCTGTCGACCCCGACAGGACGTAGTATATCGGATGCAATCCGGTCCAGTCTTTTGTCTTGTAAAAATTTGGTGTTTACTTCTGATGCCATATCGGTTTTTCTAACGTTAACTTTTCCTTTTCATTGATGAAACTGAACACACAGCTCCCATTACAATCAATATTTTATCCTAATTTCGTATTTTGAATGGGGGATAACAGATCTGAATCATTCGAACGATATTGATTATATATTTCCCAACGATCCAAATTTGGATTAAAAATTTTTCAAAATTACATATTTATTTTTAAATCGCTACGTTAGATGATTGATTTTTCGACGCTGAAACAGGAACTGGAAGGAGATTTATTGACCGATGAATCCACTTTAATACTCTATTCCACAGATGCTTCAGCATACAAAGAACGTCCTGTTGCCGTCGTATTTCCAAAGCACAAAGATGACATTCTTCGGGTGATTTTATTTTGTAATCAACACAATTTAGGGATTATTCCCCGGACGGCAGGCACCTCATTGGCTGGTCAGGTGGTTGGAAGTGGCGTCGTGGTAGACTTGTCCCGGACCATGACCCAAATCCTGGAGGTCAACAAGCCGGAGAGCTGGGTAAGGCTCCAGCCGGGAGTAGTACTGGACGAACTCAATATCCACCTGCGGCAGTTTGGCCTTTTCTTCGGTCCGGAAACCTCCACCTCCAACCGCTGCATGATTGGCGGCATGGTTGGCAACAATGCCTGCGGGGCACATTCCCTTATCTTCGGGAGCACCAGGGACCACCTACTCGAAGTTACAGGCTACCTCTCAGACAGTTCCGAAGTCACATTCAAACCCCTCTCCTACCGGGAATTTAAAGACAAAACAGTGGGCGACCGGCTCGAAAATTCTTTGTACCGGCAGATTGAAACGATGCTCTCAGATCCCAAAAACCAGGAGCAGATTGAAAAGGAGTATCCCGAAAAAGCACTACGCAGAAGAAATACAGGATATGCCCTGGATGAGCTGCTGCACACCGAACTTTTCTCAGACAGCACCTCCCGTTTCAACTTCTCGAAACTGATAGCAGGTTCGGAAGGAACTTTGCTCTTTGTTACAGAGATCAAACTTAACCTGGTTCCGCTCCCACCCAAAGAGACCGGGCTGGTCTGCATCCACTTTCATTCCCTGGAGGAGGCGATGGAGGGGAACCTGCTGGCATTGAAATATAACCCGGGAGCCATCGAACTCATCGACGATGTAATACTAAAATGCACCCTCGACAGCATCGAGCAAAGAAAGAACAGGTTCTTTGTTGAAGGTGAACCTGCCGCGATCCTGATATTGGAGTGGGCCCGCGAGACAAAAGAAGAGATTGCATCACTGCACCATGCGCTGGAAAGTGAACTTAAGGCAGCCGGATTTGGATACCATTTCCCTTTGGTAACCGGCGAGGATACCAAAAAAGTTTGGGCCCTTCGCAAGGCCGGACTGGGCCTGCTTTCCAATATTCCGGGGGATGCCAAACCCGTGTCGCTGGTGGAGGATACGGCAGTCGATCCAAGGGTATTATCCAATTACATTGCAGAATTTAAAGAGATCATGGCTGCACACGGTTTGAGTTGTGTATACCATGCCCATATCGCAACCGGAGAGCTTCACCTCAGGCCGGTCATCAACCTCAAAGATCCTGAGGGGGTGGTATTATTCCGCACAATTGCCACCAAAATCGCCCATCTTGTCAAGAAATACAGGGGGTCGCTTAGTGGTGAGCATGGAGACGGAAGGCTCAGGGGGGAATTTATTCCTGTCATCCTGGGGTCCCACAATTTCGAACTGATCAAACAGGTGAAACAGCTATGGGATCCCAAAAACATATTCAACCCGGGGAAGATTGTCAATACACCGCCAATGGACAGCTCCCTAAGGATTCATCCAGGTGAGAATGATCCAGCTATTGAGACCTTCTTCGACTGGTCAGATTCTATGGGCTTCGTGCGTCATGTCGAAAAATGCAACGGATCCGGCGACTGCCGCAAATCCGAAATCATCGGAGGTACCATGTGCCCCAGTTACATGGCAACCCGCGACGAGAGACATACGACACGTGCCCGGGCCAATTTACTGAACGACTACCTCCGCAGCCGGACCAGCAAAGAGGTATTCGAAAGCAAGGAATTGTACGATATCCTCGACTTGTGCATCTCATGCAAAGGCTGCAAGTCGGAGTGCCCGTCGGGAGTGGACATGACCAGGATTAAAGCGGAGTTTTTACAGCACAAGTATGATCAGCAAGGCTCGCCCCTACGCTCAAAATTGGTGGCCAATATTGCCTCCATCTACAAATTGGGAACCCCTCTACCAAGCCTGTTTAATTTTATGGTGCACAATCCGGTCACCTCTTCCCTCATTAAATCGGTAACTGGATTTGCAGGCAAAAGGAGCATTCCGGGATTGGCCCGGACGACACTCAGAAGTTGGTGCAGCAAGAACCTGAAAAAGTTGAATGACCGCATAGAAAACCCCAAAGGATCGCTCTACTTTTTCATCGATGAGTTCACCAATTACAACGACACGGAAATTGGGATCAAGGCCATCAGGGTACTGAACCATTTGGGATACCTGGTACTTGTGGCCCAGCATGAAGTCAGTGGAAGAACCTTCCTTTCCAAAGGTTATGTTAGGAAAGCGGCCAAAATTGCAGCCAATAATGTGGCAATTTTCGAATCGCTGATTGACAACCAACATCCATTGGTTGGCATCGAACCCTCGGCCATCCTCACCTTCCGCGACGAATATCCTGATCTGCTGCGTGGAGAGCAGAAAATTGCCGCGAAAAAGATTGCGAAAAACAGTCTGATGATCGATGAATTCCTGGTAAGGGAGCAGCAAAGAGGAAATATTTCGGCTGATAGTTTTACAAAGAACGAGTTGACCATCAAGCTGCATGGTCATTGTCAGCAAAAGGCCATCGCATCAACTTTGCCAACGAAAAAAATGCTTTCAATGCCCGTCAATTACCATGTCCAGGAGATCCCATCCGGCTGTTGCGGCATGGCGGGATCGTTTGGGTACGAGAAAGAGCACTACGATCTCTCCATGAAGATTGGGAATCTGGTTCTTTTTCCCGAATTACGCCGATTGTCAGCCGAGGTGGTGGTCGCTGCTCCCGGAACGAGTTGCAGGCACCATATTCTGGATGGGACAGGGAAAAAAGCGGTGCATCCGGTGGAGATTCTGTTTGAGGCTATTGGCTTCTAGCGGTTAGCTTTTGGAATATGCAAAAAGACAAAATATTCGGCTTAGAAAAGAATGTATTTTACACGGGCCTGACAAGCTTTTTCACCGATACATCCACCAAGATGGTGTACAGTGTCATGCCCCTCTTTTTATTGTCGATCGGCGCATCAAAGACGACCATCTCCCTGATCGAGGGGATCGCTGAGAGTACAGCATCCCTGTTAAAGGCCTTATCAGGATTTTGGAGCGACAAGATCGGAAAGAACAAGCCGTTCATGATCATTGGATACGGGATCACTGCAGTTGTGACGCCATTTTATGCAATGGTGGTCACTCCGTTTCAGGTGTTGTACCTGAGGTTCTTCGAACGTATTGGGAAGGGTTTGAGGACGGCGCCCCGTGACAGCCTGATCAGCGGATCGATCAGGAACAAGGATGCTGGCAGAAACTTTGGGTTTCACAAGGCGATGGACAACAGCGGCGCTATCCTGGGCCCCCTGCTGGCATTTGCCTTGCTATACTTTTTCCCATTGAATTACGGCTATATTTTTTTACTGGCAACCATACCGGCAATCATCGGGGTAATTACCATCATCGTGCTCATCAAAGAGGTGCATGCAGAGCACCCGCCCGAAAAGAGCGCTTTATCGCTAAAACATTTACCCAAAAGATACTGGTTTTTCCTCGCTGTGATTTTTATTTTTTCCCTGGGGAACTCAACGGATGCGCTCTTGCTGGTGAAAACCAGTGAGACAGGGATCAAATCCTCCTATATTCCATTTTTTTACATGATTTTCAATCTGGTTGCTGTTTTTCTTGCCATTCCTATCGGGAAATTATCAGACAAAATCGGACGGGAAAAGCTGATCATTCTGGGCTTTCTAACCTACGCTGTTGTCTATTTTTTCTTTGGTAAATACAAGAATATCAATGTTTTCCTATTCCTATTTGTCCTATATGGATTTTACAGCGCACTGACCGATAGTAGCCAAAAGGCAATGATTTCCGATATTGTCAGCAAAGATTTGAAAGGTACCGGATATGGCCTGTACCATGCGGTTCTTGGGATTACGCTACTGCCTGCCAGTCTGATCGCCGGGATATTGTACGACAAGGTTAATTCTGATGCCCCCTTCTATTTTGGGGCAGTTATGGCGCTATTGGCAACAATTTTGATGATATTTTTTGCCTTTGGATTTAAAACTAAAAAACAAACGATTTAAACTGCTATTATGATCAAATTGAAATTCGGACTGGGGTTATTGCTTTTGTTGTGGTCGGCGCTTTTGTCGGGAGCCGACCTGAAGATCAGCTGGCGAGAAGGGAAAGACAATCACTACAACCACCCTGCCAGATTGTTGGTTACCATTTCGGAAACCGGGAAGGCGGCAGCAAATGCGGTTGTCTATCGTGGCGAAGAACTTCTGGGAAAAACTGATGGTCGCGGCGAACTTTCGACTACCGCTCTGAATAGCGCCGCGGTAAAATATACAATAAAAGCCTGCCTGGGTGACAAGTGCAGCGACAGAACCATTTATCAGGTATTGGCGTCGGAATATCCATTCCCGACATTTGTTTCGATGGGAGAAGATCCTTCCACCTCGATGTCATTTTCCTGGCAAACGGCAGAACAGACGAAAGCAACTTTGGCAGAATGTGTCAGATACGATGACAAAGCCGGATTCCTAAGTCATTTGATCATCAAATCAAAAGGGAGCTCTTATCAAAAAGAGTTGACCGACCTGGACAGACCCGAAGGAACTAAATTCAAAGTGATGGTCCACAAAACTACCGTGAAAGATCTCGCTCCGGATACAAAATACAGATACCGGGTTGGCGATGGTAAATATTGGATGGAAGGAAGCTTTCAGACAGCGCCGGCCCAGGATGCCCGGGAGGCAGTAAAGTTTCTTTTTGTAGCTGATTCCCAGGAATCAAGCCGGGAGAATTACCAATCCTTTCTTAAATCAGTTTTGAACAAGGCTTTCGAGGCCAATCCAGACATTCGTTTCCTGATCCATGCAGGGGATATGGTGAACAGGGGCATGAACGGACAAGAGTGGCAATGGTACTTTGAGGCCGGCGAGAAATATTTCAGGAACTTTCCGTTGGCAGCCAATGTGGGAAACCATGAAACGGGTGGCGTAATCATCAATGGCCCGCAACAGAAAAACAAGGCTTATCTTGACTATTTCAACAATCCCACCAACCATACAGGGATCTTTGCCGAAGGAAGCGCATACTCCTTCGACTATGGAGCCGCTCATCTGGTTTGTCTTGACAACCAGAGCCTCAACGATGCCATGGATATCAAACTCAAAACCGATGACGGCAAATATTTACAAAGCGCCCTTAAATGGCTCAAAAAAGACCTTGAAACTGCCACCGCTCAAAAGAAGTGGAAGATTGTAACCATGCACCAACCTATCTATGGTGCAAACAGGGATGAAACAGAACTTAGGCAAGTATTGGCGCCTGTATTCGACAGCTGCAAAGTAGATCTTGTCATAACCGGCCATGACCATTACTATTTCAGAAGTTTCCCCATGCGGTACGACCGGCTGAAAAATGATGGCGAGGTAGTACCCATCGATCAGTTTGGAACTGTTTACCTGATTGGTGGCTCAACCTGCGCCAAGATGTATCCGCAAAAGTTCGCCAGACCCTACCAGGCTGTTGTCATGGCCAAAGAAGATTTCCCCGGAAGGTATCCCTATCTTCGTTCGGAACCATTGGCCCAACAGAATTATTCTACATTTACCGTTACCCGGGAGAAGCTTCACTATCAATTTTTTGACAGGAATGGGAATAAAAAAGATGAAGTAGTGTTACGGAAGGAGCAACCCACCGAAATGGTCGCCGACAATGGAACGCTTACTTTAAAACTTGATTTAACGCGTGGCGGGGCCATCTCCTGGCTCTCGCTCTCCGGCTCCTCCCGCAGTGTGGTCAACATTGCCGACGAGGGAAGGTACATCCAGCAATCCTACTATGCCGGAAAATCGCTCGACCGCAAAGCGGAAGGTCAGGCGCAGAGGTGGTCGCCCTGGTCGTGGAACCCAATTCAGGTGGGGGATGCCTTCCGGAACAGGGCACAGATCCTGGATTATAAGAAGTCGGGCAATGAACTCTACGTCAAATGCATTCCGATGCAGTGGGACATGAACAACAAGCCGGCAGAGGCGGAGATGGAGCAGTGGACAACCCTGAACGGCAATGTACTGGAAGTAAGGAACCTCCTTACCTGCCACCGTACCGACAACATCTATGGCGACAGCATTTTGTGCGACCAGGAACTACCGGCAGTCTATCCCATCTCAGCCTTGCAGAACCTCTACACTTATCAGGGAACTATGCCGTTTACCGGCGCACCTGCGATACGGCTTCCGGTAAAAAATCTTTCGAGCGGATTCTGGGGAATATACGAGGATCTGCCCGAAAACTGGATGGCCTTCACCGATGACAACGGCTGGGGAATGGCAGTTTACAACCCGCTCTGCAAAAAATTCCTGGCAGGAATGTCGGGAGTCCCCGGCAAGGAGGCAGCAGATGGTTCAACCTCCTACATCGCACCTGTGAAAAAGGAGGTTCTGTATAAAAATTCGGTATACGAGTACAAATATTATATCCTTATCGGAAATCTGGAAAAGATGAGAGAGAAGATTTACTCCCTTAAAGCCGCATCCAAATTGAATTGACGATCATAGTAAATAAATAACCACATAGGAGACACATAGGACACATAGCAGCGCTATTGTGATCTATGTACCTATGTGGTTATTTTTTAAAGACTTGATTTTCTACCAGATCTTCGCCCTATTCTCCGGCGCCAAATACATCGCTTGACCCTCTTTTACATCAAATGCGGCATAAAACTCTGGCAGGTTCTGCAGCGGTCCCAGTACCCTGAAGCGGCCCAGCGAGTGGACATCTTCCTTTGTACGGCGAAGGATCTCCTTATCGCGGGTATTCTGTCCCCACACATGGGCATAAGCCAGGAAGAAGCGCTGCTCGGGCGTAAAACCATCGATGGGATCCTTCTGCGTATTTGCTTTCAGGTATGCCTGATGTGAGATGTTTAAGCCACCCAGGTCGGCAATATTTTCGCCAAGACAAAGTTGTCCGTTGGCATGGATGGTGTCCAGCACCACAAATTGATTGTACTGATCCACCAGCACCTTGGTGCGCTCATCAAATCTTTTGGAATCTTCGGGGGTCCACCAGTCCGTCAGGTTACCCGTTTTGTCAAACTTGCGTCCCTGGTCGTCAAACCCGTGGGACATTTCATGTCCGATGACCACGCCGATGGCGCCGTAGTTTACTGCATCGTCCCCGTCTTTGAAGAAGAAAGGTGGTTGAAGAATGGCTGCCGGGAAGACGATTTCATTCTTGTAAGGACTGTAATAGGCGTTGACCGTTTGCGGTGACATCCCCCATTCCAGTTTGTCTACAGGTTTATTGATCTTGCCAAGGAAATATTCCGTCTCAAATTTGTTGGCCCGGAGAACATTCAAAACATAGGCATCATCCTTGATTTCCAATCCGGAATAGTCCCTCCACTTATCAGGATAGCCGATCTTCACATTGATGGCATGAAGTTTATCGGTTGCTTTTTGTTTGGTTTCAGGGCCCATCCATTCAAGGTTCTGAATTCTTTCACCCAGGGAAACACGAAGGTTTTCGACCAATTTCACCATTCGGTCTTTGGCTGCCTGTGGAAAATATGCTTTGACATATAGTTGACCCAATGCCTCGCTTAAAGCGCCGCTGGTGAAGCCCAGTACCCTTTTCCAACGAGGGCGCATCACCTCGGTACCCGTCATTGCTTTGCCATAAAAATCGAAGCTGGCCTGTTCAAAACCGGATGAGAGATAAGATGCAGTTTCGTTGATCAGGTTCCACTTGAGGTAGATTTTCCAATCATCTACCGGAATGGTTGTCAGCATGTTGCTGATCTCTTTGACAAAGATTGGCTGGTTCAGGTTAACCGATCCCGGATCGCCCAACCCAAGTTCTGTGAAATAACGGTTCCAGTTGAAAACCGGTGAGAGTTTAACCAGTTCCGCTGTCGTAACTTTATTGTAGGTCTTGTTCGGATCGCGTTGTTCGAGCCGTGTCATGGATGCCTTGGCAAGCTGTGTCTCGAGGGCCATTACTTTTTGTGCATTTGCTGCAGAAGTGGCATCGTCATTGCCAAGCAGTTTGAACATGGTGGTCATGTAGGCAACATATTTGGCGCGAAGGTCGACCGATCTGGGATCGTCGTTCACATAATAGTCCCTGTCGGGCATGCCCATACCGGCCTGTGTCAATTGCGCGATTACCATGGAGCTGTTGCGTGCATCGGCCGAACCATAGATGCCGAACAGCGGGGAGAATCCATACTTGTGAAAACGGATCACGGCCTGCTGTACCTCATCCGGAGTATTGATCTGGTCGATCTCCTTCAAATAAGGCGTAATATATTCGAGTCCCTGCTTCTCAATTTTGGCCGTATCCATGCCTGAATTGAAAAGGGTAGCAATTTTATCCGGGACAGAGCCTTTTTCGTTTTTGGCGGCAGCAGTGGTTTTCACCAGATCGTTCACCTGCTTTTCGGCCACTTCGGCCAGTTTATCAAACGAACCGTACCGGCCGCGGTCGGCAGGCAACGGATTGAGTTTCTTCCATCCACCATTGGCATAGGTGTCAAAATCGTTTCCCGGAACAACGGTTTTGTCCAGGTTGGCGGGGTCGATGGCAGGAACCGAAGCCGTTTTTTTCGGTTTGACGCACGACATCAGGGTAGCTACAATCATAAATGCGGAGATTGAAATAACTGTTAATTTGTTCTTCATAGTACTGGTTCTGAGTTTTAAGGTTCCAAAGATATTTAATTTGAACAAATTGCAACATGATATTATCCCATTGGGCAATGTCATATAGTTAACGAAATCCTTTGAGTTTCCTTCGTGTTTACCTTTGTGACCTTCGTGGCAAGATTTAAAAAATTCACCACGAAGGTCACAAAGTACTACACAAAGGACACAAAGGGCTACCAAATCAATATCGTTAGCTTAAGGACATGGTCCTAGGGGCCAACAATCATGAGTTGTTAGACTGACAATTCATGAAAAAGTTACATTATTGACTGAATATTCAGAAACACTTGGTTATTGTCGGCTGGCAATTATTGTTTTTAAATAATTCCCCGGAGTCATTACTCCCAGTGAGCTATGTTTAAAGTCTTTAACGTTTCTCGTGACAATTAAATCAACTTGTCCGTTAAATTCGGCCGAATAGTTTTGCAATGCGTCTTCAAAATCCCTAAAATTCGAGTTCAAAGCTTTGAGGATAATATCCTTGTCTGTCTTGAGTACTTCCGTTATCGTTATCAATTGAGTTAGTTTTTCAATAACTTTCTCATGCGTAGATGTTTGCCTTAACAGATAGTAGACATTACTTATTATCACTGATGTGATGAATCCTCTAATCTCCCTCGATTCACATAGTGACAAAACATTTGCAGCATGATCGGAAAAGGGCTTTCTGTCAAAAAAGAAGTCCAAAATTACGTCGGTGTCAATAAGAACCTTTTGCATTTGCTATAAATATTTTTCTGTAAGTCTTTTTGAAAGTTCCTTCTTGTAGTCGATTTTTTTGGGAGCCTTAAATGAACCTTTCATTGATTTTACAATCGGAGTCAGGTCGATCGTTTCATTGTTGTCTTCTTTCGTTATGACTTTAAGGTAGTTTTCAATAATATCGGATAAACTACGACCTTTGCCACTGGCATATTTCTTAGCCTTTTCGATTATAGTTTGTTCAATCGTCAATGTCAATTTAGTGTTCATGCGTATCTAATTTGTTTTTTTAAGGTCGCATGGAATACCCAAAGAATCAATTCCAGTTGCATTGCATATTCACGCAAGGGTATTTCATGGCAATTGTGTTTTTCAATACGTGCAAATATACGAATAAAAATCACAACACGTGCAAATATTTTTAATTTCGCACGTGTGTTTTTCATCTGTAGTGAACCGTTTGATTCCACCATAAAATCACTCCGTAAAATTGGAACTACATAAAATACGGATGCAAAATTAGGATTCGTGAGGGGGTATGTGCAACTTGGCTTCATATAGGGTCGCGTCCCTCAACTGGAAGATGCGATAGCTACTGTATGCTCGCTATTTCTTATTTATGAATCCCTCAATTTCGTTGATAAAATCCTTCATCTCCTCGAACATCTCTGCAACTATCTCCCTTTCAAACTCAACATAGGAATCATAATCCCCTTTAGTTCGGCGATTGAGCGCTTTATTGATAATCTTACCGTATTTTGTATCAATAAGCCCTTCGTTAATGAAGTTCTTATTAAACCACCCTATTAATTGCTGGTGTTTTGAAGTCTCAAATTCAAATTTTAAGCCTAATGCAAGAAGTGAATAAAACATACCGTAATAAATTCGGTTTATTGCTGAACGTAATCGATCATTAGAAATTAATAATTGTACGTCGACAATAATATCTTTGGCTTCATCCAGTCGATACTTAATCAATTCCAACCTATCATTTTCATCTATACTCATGCGTAGATTCCGGAATTTATTGCATTAATAAAAATTGGCTGTTTCCCTCTAATCGTTTTTAATTCCTTTAAGGAAAGCAAATGTGCATCAATAATTATATTATACTTTAAGTCGATCTCATAGCAAATATCAAGTATATTATTTTCATCCTTAGAAGAATAATCCTTATCAAGCAAAATCAGAATATCAAAATCTGAATTCTCATTGGCCCTCTCTTTTGCTTGAGACCCAAATAATATAACGTTCGTAATGGAATCCTGATATTGTTTTCTGAGATTATCCCTCAAATCCCTCAATATAACAGCTTTATCCATAATCATCAATTTTGAGGCTAATTTACAACTTTTCATTGAATCTTTGAAAGAAGCAGGAGCCGGATGACAAAGTGAGGTTGTCGGGACAATGCCACCAGAAAATCACCCCGAAAAATTGAATCCCCATAAAATAGTGATGCGAAATTAGGATTTGTGAGGGGATTTCGTACAACAAGGCTTCATATTGGGTCTCGTGGCTCAACCACACAAAGCCTTAGTTATTAGTGGCAGTCTTTTACCATTCCAATTTTCTAAATGCCATAGCTATATTAATTAAAAGCAATTTTATTCTTCTAACTTAATTTTCACGTCACTCAATCTTATGCTCACTTCATGAATAATTGAATCATTGTCTTGTTTAGTTCCTTTAATCACCAAATAAACAAACTTTGGATTTTCCCTCTTTCTTATCGTATCTAAAATATTATTGATTTGAGCCTCTAATAATCTATTCTTTCCATCAGTTGTATAATATTCGTTACCTGCATATTCAGATCTTGCATAATCAACAGTTTTGAATTTACTAATATCTTCTGGTTTGCTATTAATGAATTCATCAAGCTTTATTGAATTCGATAACAGGTCATATGCAAGTGGAATAGGTCCTAATGCTTTGAATTTACCTTTAGGACTAATGATAAAATGAGCTGGTATCCCAGATATCTTTAATAATTTTCTTGTTTTGGCTGGGTTCTTTGACCTTAATTGAAGTCCTTGAGGTTTGTTATAATCTATATATTTTTGCCAATTCGGCTTTGAATCATCAAGAATAATGTCAATAAAGATTATGTCTGAATTATCTTTAAAATGGCTCTTTAATTTTTCTAATTCAGGTTTTTGTAATAAGCAAGGTTTACACCAGGTTGCCCAGAAAGACACATAAATTGTTTTATTTTTGAATGCTTGTAATTTCACTTCATTATTGTCAGTATCTAAAAATATGTCATTGGGGAACTGATGATTTTTCTCTTTCGAAAAATTCCAAATTACCTTTCCATTTATAAGATTCCCGTCGAAATCCTCATTTATATTTCTTCCTTCTCGAATAATTAATGGTTGTGAAAACAGGAAATAAATAAACAATCCAACCATAAACAATAATGACGATATTTTATACTTTTTATGAAACTCCTTTCTAGTAATAAAAAGACTTATTGTGGCAAATAAAAACAGAAAAACAATAAGAGGGAAATAAAAGCATCTCATTGGGTAAAATAATAGAAGGGATAAAAACAAAAAAGGGATGAATTTTAGTGGTGTTTTCCTATTAATTAAACCAGATATATAAAATCCTATAGCACAAATTATCAGCGCAACCCATTTTAATTTATCATAATTGTGAATAATTATAAGATTGTCTCCTAAAAGCTGAAAAACCTTAAAAGGAATAATTATTGAAACAATTCCAGCTACTAATTTTAATATTGTTATAAATGATTTTTTCATCTTTTAGATTTTATTAATCAAACTGTAAGTTTAAATCGTACGTGCTTGTCTGAGGGTTCTCAAGATTGCCACTCGTTTATAGCCGAAACCTAATTTCGCTTAGCCGGTGATTTTTGGTGGGTGCAGGAAGGTTAGGTTCGCCTTGTATTTTGTAAATGTAAGGAAAAAAATCTAAATATCAATATCATAGAAGCGGAAATCGTGCAAGGCACATTGGGTGATGCGGTTTGAACACGCATATAAAAAACCGGAGATTAAAAATCGCGGCACCCAATACGCTGCTTGCTTGCCGGGGCTAAAAAACCGAATGATGAGATTCTTAACCGCATTTTTTAAATATCAGCGATTAAAAATCGCGGCACCTTACGGCTATTGCGTTTGCCATAAGAGCCGCCCGGACGGGCGGCTCCAGATCGCTTCTTCATCACACCGAACCGGTGGAAATTACACCAAAATGGTGCATATAAGCTGGAGACATCTCCTTTATACAGAATGCGGTTAAAAACCGCGTCACCCGGGCTTGCTATTTAGATCTTGCCACTTGCAACAACTGCCTCCACCTCTTCCTGATTGATCGGGATGCGGTTGCCGAGCAGCCTGGCGCCTGTCTCGGTAACGAGGACATTGTCTTCCAGTCGGATACCGCCAAAACCCAGGTAGGATTTCGCTTTGTCGAAGTTGATAAACTCCTTGTTGATGCCCTCCTTCTCCCATTTTTCGATCAGGGCCGGAATGAAATAGATGCCGGGTTCGTTGGTGATCACAAATCCTGATTCAAGCCTGCGTCCCAGGCGGAGGTAGGCGGTTCCGAACTGGTCGATCGGCCGGATTTCGTTGTCGTACCCAACATGGATCTGGCCATAATCTTCCATGTCGTGTACATCGAGGCCCAGCATGTGCCCCAGCCCGTGCGGAAAGAAAAGTGCGTGCGCGCCGTTGGCCACGGCCTCATCTACATCCCCTTTCATCAGGCCAAGTTCTTTCAATCCCGCAGCGATTACCCTGGCTGTCTGCAAGTGCACCGATTGATAGGTTACCCCGGGTTTGGTGAGCGAGAACCCCGTATTATTGGCAGCGAGCACGATGTTGTAGATATCCATCTGCTTTTGGCTGAACTTCCCTCCTACAGGGAAGGTGCGGGTAAAATCGGAGGCGTAATGGCCATTGGATTCCGCCCCGGCATCGACGATCATCAACCTGCCAGCCTCCAGCGTAAAGGAGTGGTTGTGGTTGTGGAGCGTCTCCCCGTTCTGGGTGAGGATGATGGGGAAAGAGGTTCCGGTACCTTTGGAAAGGGCTATCCCCTCCAGTACCCCGGCGATCTGTTGCTCCATGATGCCCGGCTGCGCCATCTTCATGGCAGTAACGTGCATCTCGTACCCGGTAGCGCAGGCCAGTT
This sequence comes from Prolixibacteraceae bacterium, assembly GCA_023229575.1. GTDB lineage: Bacteria > Bacteroidota > Bacteroidia > Bacteroidales > Prolixibacteraceae > CAINVV01. The sequence continues at coordinate 99,553 of JALNYZ010000007.1, read as the reverse complement.
CGATTTCGGCAATCTCGGCTGCATCCTTTATGGAGCGCATGGAGACAATGGCCTGGATCAAGGAGAGGGAGGCATATTGTTTTATTTTGCAAACCTTAATTCCGAGAAGGCTGCTCAATTGAATTTGGTTTTCGGCACGATAAGGTGGGGTAAAATGAATCCTTCTACCGGTTTTGATGGCGCGCTCAACTGTTTGGCCGATCTTGTCCAAAGGGGCAGTGATATCCACTCCAACTGTAAATGCCTGTTCGGCGACAGATTTTTGAGGGCCCATCCAGATGATGTCTTCAATATCAACGTCATTGGCATAGAGCAGGTCGTGGTTGTTGTCGACATCGATCACCCCGAACATTCCCGGCAGGTCCAGACCAAAAAAATAGAGGAAGGTACTGTCCTGTCTGAAGTGGTAAGTGTTGTCGGTATAGTTCATGGGTGACTCCTGGTTGCCGGGAACCAGGATCAGGCCTGAGCCAATTTTGTTACGAAGCGTAGCCCTGCGTTGGATGTAGGTTTCTTTGGTAAACATATTTTATGAATTATTTGATTTCTATCTGCTCTCTGTATTTCTTAAATGCCTGTCTGGTAAATCCGCCAATACCCAAAAATACCATTCCAACAACAAACCGATGGTCGCTCAATGGTTGTACCGGATACATATCTGTCAAAGCAATTATTAGCACAATCAGCCAAATAATTGAAAGGACAGACAGGATGATCAAAATTAACAATTTCTTGTGTAACAATTTTTGGTTAAATATCGAAATAAAAGATAATTATACCTTTCGACTTCGCTCAGGGACCGGTACTTCATTCCGTCATCCCTGTCTTCTGTTCATCCACTCTTTCATCTTCTCCGTTTCAACGTTTCCTGTTTCATCAAGTTCTCCCCTTCTCCCACTCACCCCTTCTCCCACTCCTTTCACCGTTTTTCTGTTTCATTGGAGCGAATCAGCCACACCTCGGCCACCTGCGAACCCCTTTCACCTTCGCCTTTGTCGTTTTGGGCGCAGCTCCAGGTGAAAGTTACCTTGCCGGATTGAGTCACCTCTTTGGGAAGTTGGAACTCAAATATAGGTTGGGTTCCCATCCTGATAAAGTCGTGAATCAGGAGGCCATTGGCTTCGAGTTTCATCCTGGAACGGAAACGTCCGGTATAAGCGACGCGCAGGGTGTAATTCCCGGATGGGTTAAGGTTGTTGTATTCCATTACCAACGGAGTGAAATAGAGGGTGTTGATCTGATTCATCCAGGCGAGCGGGGTGGTTTGCCCGGCAAAACCTTTGGCCACAATCTCATCAACCCAATCGACGCCCTGTAGTCCAACGCCGAAGCTGACACGGGGCGACTCAAGACTTCCAGGATCTTCCAGCCAGCTTCTTTGGGATTTCACATGTTCCCAGGCGGCCGGATTTCCAAGGTTATCGTAAAATCCCCCGGGTCCAGGATCTGTCCGGTGCAGCATCCTGCCAATTTCGGCTTGCCGATCTTTCTCATCGCCCTTCTTTTCGATCCGGTTAAGCTGGTCCAGTAGCCAGAGTGCGTCGTTCAGCGGGATGTCAATGTTGTCGATAAAGTTACCCCGGCCACTCATGGCATGGTGTTTTTCGATGGTGAGCTGGGCGCCGAAGCTTCGGAAGAGAGAATCGGCCAGGGCAAAACAGCGGATTTTCCACGGCTGGGATATGGGCTTCTCTTTGGCTTGAAGCAGGGTAGCCCTGGCATCAGATATGGCATTGAGTGTTTCATTGGGTTTGGCCGCCTCCAGAATGGAACGTGCCTGCCGTTCCAAATCAGTTTCATAAATCAGCCTACGCTGGATATAGGCATCGTAGTAAGCCCTGATCAATCCGCTCTGGAAACGGGGATTGGCCAACACCTCCGGTGAAGCCGACCTTTCCATGTCCTGCCATTGTTGGAGTGTCCTCTCGACCTGCTCGTTGGACAGCAGCGGTCCCCTAAAATTCTGCTCCAGTGCCATCAATCCCTGAGCAACGGCATCCGCGTATCGCGGTCCAATAAAATAGCGAGCATAATCCCTGAGCGTTTCGATAACCGGGGTTTCGGGATTCCAGTCCTGGCCGGTCCAGATAAATTTGTTCACATCGTCGTTGGTGCCTTCCGAGTAGCTGATGCTTCCCTGTGCCAATGAGGCATAACGGTTGTGGATGAGCTTCTCATCGACCGGACGCGGGTTGATGCATTCGCGGCCAAGTGTCATGGCAAAGGCCAGGTCCCATTGCGGGACCGGATACTGACAACTGTAGCTGTGGGTGATGTCGGGATAGAGACGGATTGGAATGGATGGATCAGTTACCCGGCGTACCTCGGGAAGAGGCATCTTGATCCATGGACCATAAACGACACCTCCCAGCCAATCCAGTTTCATGTTGATGTGGGCGAAGAAGCTGGCATACCAGACGGTACTTGGCTTGAAGGCCTGAGGCGATACCCAGATTTTGGCATTGGGGTGATACTTCTTCAGGACCACTGCCTCCTTGTTTAGCCAGCTAAATAGTGGATCGGGTTCAAGATCGCCGGGGTCTCCCCCGGGTACGAAAAGGGCATCAAGTTTGGGAAGGATGCTGAATATTTTCTCCCGTTCGGCTAGCCCGGCCTTGATTGAATCGGGGGAGTTGTAGTTGCTGCCCATGTTGGGATACCATATCCAGACATCCAATCCGTAGGATTTGCAGATCCTTGCCTGTTCGACAATCATTTGGATGGCGGGCAGTTTCATGTGCACACTGGTGGCATCGTCATCGGTACGGGGAGGCATGATCTCGATGCTGTTGGCGCCGAAAAGGGCCAGATCGCGAATATACCGGTCATATTGTGCGACACTCCAGGCATCGTAAGCATTGGTTTTTGGACGATAACCCAGCTGGTGACCCCGGATGGGGTAAGTAGGCGTGGAGGAGAGCGAGAGATGATCGGGCAAAAGTATTTTGCTGGTAGAGAGCTCCATCTTTCGCATGAGATAGCCTGCACCGTAAAGTGCTCCCCGCTCATCGTGGCCGGCTATGACCACAGTTTTGGCATCAATCAAGGCAATTTTGTATCCGTCTTTCCCGGTTGGGGGTAGGGAATTCAAGGAAGTTGCAATCCCGGCAGGAAGTTTCATTACATCCTTTTCGAGGCAAAACAAGATTTGAGGAGAATCATTGGCGTACGGCTTTCCGGCGATAGCCAATTTAATAGAGGTGTGAAGCTGAAGCTCTTCCTGCAAAACAGTTGCAGCCATATAAAGCTGAATGTTCTTCTTGTCAGAACAAATGATGGAAGATTTAGAAAAATCGAGCCATTGCGCCGAAGTTACCAGCGGCAGGAGCGCCAATGCAAAAATGTAAATTAAGCGGGTCATCATATATTGTTAATAGTTTAAACGATCAAATAGTAATAGTAGCGAAACTCCAAAACCCAAATATCGCAAAAAAATATTTAAATTCGTGCAATACAAAAGAATCCATTCAACTATGAACAGAAGAGAGATGATCGGGAAAACCGCCGCTTCAGTGGCCTTGTCGGCAACTGTTATGCCTTTTCAGGAAAGCAGGGCCGCAGATAAAGCTTCCGGCGGATTAAAGGGAAATATCCACCATTCGGTAAGCCAGTGGTGTTATGGCAATATTCCGCTCGAAGAACTTGCAGTAGCCTGCAAAGAGATAGGGATTGAATCCATCGAGTTGCTTCAGGAAAAAGATTGGTCAACGGTTCAATCCCATGGGCTAAAGTGTGCGGTCGGGTATGCGACTGACTGGGGTATTCCAAAAGGGTTTAATCGGATTGAAAATCACGATAAGCTGGTGGCCGATTTCGAGACGATGATACCAAAAGCGGCTGCAGCGGGCGTTCCTAACCTTATCTGTTTCTCCGGGAACAGGGAAGGCCAAAATGATCAGGTTGGACTGATCAATTGTGCCAGGGGAGTGCGAAGACTCACGCCGCTTGCCGAAAAGCATGGGGTGACGATCATCATGGAATTGCTTAACAGCTACGGGCATAAAGATTACCAGTGCGACCATACAGCATGGGGTGCAGCCCTTTGTGAGATGGTTGGTTCCGGGCGCTTTAAGCTGCTGTACGACATTTTCCACATGCAGCTAATGGAGGGGAATGTGATTGATACTATTCGTAAAAACAGCAAATACATTGGCCACATCCATACCGGAGGTGTTCCCGGGCGGCACGAACTGGATGAGACCCAGGAACTATACTATCCTGCCATCATGAAGGCGATTGTCGATACCGGTTACAAAGGTTTTGTCGGTCAGGAGTTTGTTCCAACCAACCCTGATAAACTGGCCTCCCTGAAAAAGTGCATTCTTATTTGTGACGTATAATATTCCGACTTAGTGTCCCTTTGTGAAGCACTTAGTGACCTTTGTGGTGAAGTTTTTTTAAGATTTAACCACAAAGGACGCTAAGGATAACACAAAGGGACACAAAGTATTGCACATAAATGTTTTAAATTCCTAATATCATTAAAATGAGAAAAGTCTTTTATTTGATTTCGCTTGCAGCTTTGTTTGTTGCGTGCAGCACTCCGGCCCCGAAATTCACCATCAGTGGAAACATTGAAGCTCTGCCGGATGGAACCGTTTATCTTAAACAGAGGGTGGCAGGAGAAACCACTACCCTTGATTCCGCCAAAAGTGCGGGTGGAAAGTTTGAACTAAAAGGTGTCGTGGAGGTTCCCGATTTGTGCCTCCTTGTTTTGGGCGAACGCAAGCAGGTCCCTGTTTTGGTTGAGAACAAGGCCATCCAGGTTGCCGGGAAATCGGATGATTTACGCAATGTCACCATCACCGGATCCGCAAGTCAGGATGAGATGAAGTCGCTGGAAGCCAAAGGTGCTGTTCTGAATACCCAGATGAAAGAACTTTATGGCAAGTACAACGAAGCCAGACAGAAGAACGATGTCGCACTGCAGGCGACCCTGGAGAAAGAACTCGATTCCCTAAGCAATGTGCAAATGGCCATGCAAAAAGATTTCGTAACCGGAAATCCAAATTCCTTCGTTGCCCCGGTGATTTTGCAGCAGATCCAGTATGGCATGGAGGCGGACGAAATCCATGGTTACCTCAGTAAATTCTCCCCTGAAGTGATGAAAAGCAGAAGCGCCAAAGCTTTGGCCGACCGGGTTACCCTTCTGCAAGCTGTTGCCGTCGGAAAAACAGCGCCTGATTTTACCATGAACGACTCCATTGGTACTCCGGTAAAACTTTCGGAGGTTTATGGCAAATATCAATATACGCTGGTTGATTTCTGGGCTTCGTGGTGTGGTCCATGCCGTGGTGAAAATCCAAATGTTGTGGCCGTTTGGAAAGATTACAATGCCAAAGGATTTCATGTGATCGGTGTCTCCTGCGACAGCGACAAGGCCAAGTGGCTGAAGGCAATTTCAGATGACAAACTTACCTGGTCGCATGTTTCCGACTTGAAAGGATGGGGCAATGCGGCTGCCAAAATGTACGGTATCAACTCCATTCCTGCCAACCTTCTGCTCGACAAAACCGGCAAGATCATCGGCAAGAATTTAAGGGCTGAGAAGCTGCGTGGAAGAATTGCTGAATTGCTGAAATGAACGAATTTACCTTAACCACCCCCGCCCTCCTCTTTTCGGCCATCTCGCTGATCTTGCTGGCCTATACCAATCGTTTCCTGGGATATGCAGCGCTGATCCGGGATTTGTATGCTAAATTTCAATTGCATCAGGATGAGGTTCTTTTGGGTCAGATTGCCAATCTCCGCCGTCGTCTGTACCTGACTAAAAACATGCAGATTTTTGGCGTAAGCAGTCTGTTTTTGTGCGTGTTGACGATGTTCCTGATCTATACGGGTTATCAAAGTGAGGCTTTCTGGATATTTGGGGTAGCGCTGTTGCTGCTGATCATCTCCCTCGGACTCTCCATCCTGGAGATACAAATCTCGGTGAAGGCGTTGGATTTGCATTTGAGCAATATGGAGGAGGAAGAAAAGGATAAAGGATAAAGGATAAAGTCAAAAGGATAAAGTCAAAAGGATAAAGTCAAAAGGGGAAAGGATTAGAAATAAGTAGAAATAGGTTGAAATTGATTAGTTTTTTATGAAACAATTAATTTATTTGCGATACTATCTATTACTACTTATTTCAATTTAATACTACCTATTTCTTTAACAGTTTTTTCATGACCAAGGAACAATACAAAAAAATATATCCATGGGTAGTGGTGGCGCTGCTTTGGATGGTCGCCATGCTGAATTACATGGACCGTCAGATGCTATCCACCATGAAAGTTGCCATGATGGGCGACATCCACGAACTTGAGAAAGCCGAAAATTTTGGCCGGCTAATGGCTATTTTTCTATGGATCTATGCGCTGATGAGTCCGATGGCCGGACTGATTGCCGACCGGGTGAACCGGAAATGGCTCATTGTTGGAAGCCTGGCAGTCTGGTCGGGCGTGACCATGGCCATGGGTTATTCCACAACTTTTAACCAGTTGTATGCGCTCCGTGCCATGATGGGGATAAGTGAGGCGCTCTACATCCCGGCAGGGTTGTCCCTGATTGCCGACTACCATAAGGGACCGACCCGCTCGCTGGCAGTGGGAATTCACCTATCGGGCCTTTACCTCGGTCAGGCTTTGGGTGGATTTGGCGCTACCGTCGCGCACTCCTATTCCTGGCAACAGGCATTCCACCTGTTCGGGCTGATAGGGATCTGTTACAGTCTGGTACTGGTTTTCTTCCTGAAAGATATCCGGATCCAAATTCCTGCCTCGAAAAAATCAACTTTTTCCGATGGGTTTAAATCGGTCGTAAACAGTCTTGGAATGATCTTCGGGAACATGAGCTTCTGGGTGGTGTTGTTTTTCTTTACCGCTCCCAGCTTTCCAGGATGGGCTGTCAAAAGCTGGATACCGACATTGTTTTCCCAGACCCTTGGTATTGACATGTCGATTGCCGGACCGATGGCGACCATTACCATCGCAGGATCCTCGTTGTTCAGTGTTGTTCTCGGAGGTTACATGGCCGACCGGTGGATGAGGGTGAATGTTAAAGGAAGGATCTATACCGGCGTGATTGGATTGGGCCTGATGGTGCCGGCGCTGTTGTTTCTTGGCTATGGTACCGGATATGTTGGCATCCTGGGAGGCGCTATTTTGTTTGGGTTGGGTTTTGGGATGTTCGATACCAACTGTATGCCGATTCTATGCCAGTTCGTTACTGCGCGCCATCGTGCGGCTGCATATGGCCTCATGAACATGGCCGGAATTTCATCGGGAGCCCTCATTACCATTATCCTTGGCAAATCAACCGATGCCGGCAGTCTGGGTCACGATGTGGCCTTATTGGCCATTCCGGTTGTCATGGCAATAATTTTGCAATTGGCAGTTTTAAAGCCCAAATTTGCGGATAAGACAGAAGACTGACGAAATTGAAACGGGGAAACGATGAAGAGGAGATGAGGGATGAAGAGACGACTGGGATGACAGAAAGACGGAGGGAACAGGAGACTTGGGAACTGAAACGGGGAAACAGTGAAACGGAGAACCGGTCCCTGAGGGGAGACAAGTTTATTTAAAAGTATGCCCAATAAGAGATATTTGATTGTTGATTTCGGATAAAAGTCGTATAAAGCAGATTGTGTGAACTGATTGCGGGTAGGCTACGGCTAGTCAGGACTGACGAATGACGAAATCGCAATAATCCAAATAGCATGTATTCAACAAAATTGGCAATTGACTAGAAACGCCATTTATGGCGTTGTTGATTAATGATCGACCCTAAAAATGGCTTTAGCCGAAACGTTTGGAACCAATTTGGGCTGAAGCCTGTGTATGGGTGGTGGTTCTTGTGTCCGTAGCCTGAAGGCTACGGCTAGTCAGGACAGCGGGTGCGATTAAAATTTTACGAATCCGTATATAAACACTGCCGGACGCGCTATTGGGTGCAGCGATTTGTAATCGCTGATGGATTCAAAAATGCGGTTACGAAACGCATCACCAGGGTTTGCCCTGCACAATTTCCCTTCCTAAAGCTTTGGTGTTTAAATATTAATAGGTAAGTTTATCATGCCTGTAACACGCAACAAACCTGCCTCTTTACTTCCAAATTCAGAGTATAGGCACGAGTTTGGTGCGTATAAAAGAGCGGTCATTAAACGGACGACACGACACAACTAAAAGTTCGACTACTCAACTTCTGAATTAACCAGATAATGCGAAATTAACTCATTCAACTCATTGAAAAGAATCCTGTTTGCTATGTTTTATTGTGCAACAAATATTTTTTGAATATAAATGTATATTTATTGTTATTTAATACATATTTGCTATATTTGCGATGTGGTTTAAACGTTAAACATCATGTCAAAAACAAACAACTTCGTATTTTGGGGCTTATATATTGTGGCTTGGCTCATTTTTGTCGGCTTAAGCATTGAAGCAGGAGGCTTAATAGTAAATTTCTTTTTCAGTCTGTATAAGCCTGAATTTGTCCAAAATCTTTATCAAAAGTTGGACTTAACTGAAATGTATAAAGTCAGTAGATTAGCTTTTTTCGGCATCTATAGCTTTATTCTAACCATTTCAATTTTAAAAACTTGCCTATTTTACATAGTTATCAGACTAATGCACAAAGTGGATTTATCAAAACCGTTCAACTCTTTTGTTGCGAGACAAATTTCACAAATTAGTTATTACACCCTTTTAATTGGACTGTTAAGTTACATTGCCAGACAGTTAGCTAAAAATTTAATGCATTACGGTTTTGTTACCGACAACTTGAACCAATTTTGGGCAGACAGTCAAGCATTTATTTTAATGGGATCTGTGGTCTATATTATTGCGACTATTTTTAAAAAAGGAGTAGATATTCAAAACGAAAACGATTTAACTGTTTAAGCCATGCCAATCATTGTAAACTTAGATGTAATGATGGCAAAGCGAAAGATGTCGCTTAATGAGCTATCAGACAAAGTTGAATTAACTTTGTCTAATCTTTCTATTTTAAAAACCGGAAAAGCAAAAGCAATCAGGTTTAGCACCCTGGAAGCTATTTGTAATGCATTAGACTGTCAGCCGGGTGATATCTTGGAATACGCTAATGACGATGATAAAAGAACAACGAACCGCTAATAACTAAGACTTCGTGTGGTTGAGGGACGAGACCCAACATGAAGCCCTGTTGCACGAAATCCCCAAGCTGGCGCGGCGTATGTCCTGAAGTAAACAGACGAATTGAGCAACCAAGAGCGTTCATTTAAATGCTGTATAAAAAATGATGGGGTTTCTGAAAGGGAATGAGCTTTCGTTGGCAACTTTCAGAAGTAGTCAACAAACCGCCTTGGGGTGCTGTGGACAAAATCCCCGGTGCCTCTAATTTGTAACTTTTTCCGGTCAAAGATGGGTAACTATTTTAACAGAAAGGCACTGAATTACAAATCCCAGCAAGCAAGGCAAATATGGGGAATGACCATATTTTGGCATAATTTTGTTACATTTGTTTCAGGATTAGGAAAATATGGAACAAGCAAATATTAAAAATGTTGATAAAGCCATAAATGCATGGATTAAATCGTCAGACGATAATTATGACGAAATGTTGGATTTTTTTAAGATAAATAGAAACAATTGGGCCCTTTTTATTGGCCATTTATGTTTGGAAAAGCTGTTAAAAGCTTATTACATCAAAGTCAATCATAAGCATTCTCAAAACCTGCACAATTTGATTAGAGTCGCTGAGCTTTCTCATCTAGAGCTGACTAATGAGCAAAGGAATGATTTTGCAATGATTACTACATTCAACATATCTGCACGATACGATGATTTTAAGCAGAACTTCTATAATAAGTGTACAAGCGAGTTTACTGATAAATGGGTTGAAAAAATAAAAGCACACAGGCTATGGATAAAGGAATTAATCAAATAATTAATTCATATATTCTCTGTTTACAAAAGGAGAATTTGAAATTTACAAAAGTTTATCTTTTTGGCTCCTATGCTAAAAATAAGCAATCAGCCCATAGTGATATAGATTTAGCTTTCATATTTGATGAGAATAAACAAATCGATTACTTTGATTTACAAGTTCAAATGTTATCATTGGCAAGTTATATAGATACAAGAATTGAACCACACCCAATGAGTTCTGAGGATTTTACTCCTGAAAATCCGTTAGCTTGTGAAATTTTAAATACGGGAATGGAAATTAGTTTACAAACACATCAAACAATTTAAACTTCCCTGCCATGCGTTTCCTTATTTCAATCGTATTTCTATCTATTTCCCTTTGTTCCTTTTCCCAGCCTTCCAAATTCGGAACCTATTACGATCAGCGAAAATCCCTTTTCGAAATTCTGCCGGATACTAAAAATGAGATTACCTTTTTGGGAAACAGCATTACCGATGGATCGGAATGGAGTGAATTGCTTGCAAATCCGCGTGCCAAAAACAGGGGTATCAGTGGCGACACCAGCGAGGGGGTGCTCTTTCGTTTGTACCAGGTGACCCGTGTCCAGCCTGCCAAAGTCTTTTTGCTAATAGGGATCAACGATCTCTACGGGAACATCTCTCCGGATACGGTGTACGTCAATATATGCAAAATCGTCTCAACCATTCACACAAAATCGCCGAAAACGAAGGTCTATGTACAGAGTATGGGTTACATCTGTTGGGCGAAGGGTACAAGGCTTGGATGAGAGTGATTCAACCATACCTTTGAGATATGAGTTATAAGTTATGAGTTATTAAACGCAACTAACAGCATTACTGTAGTTTACAAACCACAAATCATAATAACTCATAACTCATATCTCATAACTATTTTTCAATATATGCTACAATCCAGTCTCCCACGGCTGAGGTAGTCAGCGCTTTGGCTTTGTCGTCTGTCAGGTCCTCGGTAACGGCTCCGGCTACCAATGATGCCTCAACGGCTTTCCTGATAAGGGCTGCTTCCTTGTCGAGCGAATAGGCATATTCGAACAGCATGGCTACTGAAAGGATGGTCGCGCATGGGTTGGCGATGTTTTTGCCGGTTGCCTGCGGATAAGAACCATGGATGGGTTCAAAGACCGAGGTATGCACCCCGATGGAAGCCGAAGGTAACATTCCCATTGAACCAGCTATCACACTGGCTTCGTCGGTAAGGATATCCCCGAACATATTTTCTGTCACCATCACATCGAAACGCTTTGGCCATTGGATCAGTTGCATGGCTGCGTTGTCGACGAACATGTACTCCACTTCAACTTCAGGGTACTGGGGCTCCATTTCCTTCGAAATCTGTCTCCAGAGACGGGAAGTCGCCAAAACATTGGCTTTGTCAACTACCGTGAGCCGCTTTTTGCGTTTCATGGCGAATTCGAACGAAAGTTTCAGGATGCGCTCTACCTCCATTCGTGTGTAAATGCAAGTGTCGTATGCTGTATCGCCGTTTTCGCTGCGTCCCTGCGGTTCGCCGAAATACATCCCGCCGGTAAGTTCGCGGATGACGACAAAATCGGCCCCTTCGATGCGTTCTGTTTTGAGGGGAGATTTGTCCAACAGTGATGGGAAGGTGATAAGCGGACGGATGTTGGCATAAAGCCCCAACTTCTTGCGCATGGCAAGCAGCCCCTGTTCCGGACGTACCTTGGCAGAAGGATCGTTGTCGAAACGCGGATGACCTATGGCGCCAAAAAGAACGGCGTCAGATTTCATGCAAAGTTCGTGGGTTGCATCGGGGTAAGGATTACCTGTTGCATCGATGGCAACGGCTCCAACCAACGCCTCTTTGGTGTGCAGTTCGTGTCCGAATTTCTTCGCGATTGCTTCGGTTACTCTAAGTCCTTGTGCCACAATCTCAGGCCCGATTCCGTCTCCGGCCAATACAGCGATGTTCAATTTCATAAAATCTTATTTGTTGTTTGAAATATTTTTCTAGTAAATTTGCCCGTTGCTCTCAATAATGTTCAGCATTTTGATGGTGGCCTTGATTGCGGCGGCTGTCTGATCGGGATCCAGTCCGCGTGTTTTAAATTCGCGGTTCAGGTTCCAGGTGATCAGGGTCTCAACCAAAGCGTCTGTTCTTCCGCCAGGTGGAATGGTGACGGTATAGTTGACAAGGACCGGCAATTGTTTGTGCAGCTTGTGATAGATTTTATGAAGCGCATTCATGAAAGCGTCGTATTGACCATCACCGGAACCAGCCTCCTCGTAAAGCTCGCCATTCATCTCAATGCAGACGGTGGCCATAGGCCTCAATCCAAGCGCATGGGAGATGGCATAGTTTTTCAGTGTGATCCGTTCGAAGATGGATTCACTTTTCAAAACGTCCGAAAGGATGTATGGAAGATCCTCCGAGGTAACAGACTCCTTCTTATCGGCCAGTTCAATTACTTTATCTGTGACCCTTTTAAGGTTATCGGCATCCAGCCGGATCCCCATCTCTTCCAGATTTTTGGCGATGTTGGCCTTGCCTGAAGTCTTGCCAAGGGCATATTTCCGGGTACGGCCAAATCGTTCGGGCAGCAGATCGTTGTAATAGAGGTTGTCTTTGTTGTCGCCATCTGCGTGGATGCCACTGCATTGGGTAAAAACATTCTCGCCTATGATTGGTTTATTCCCGGAGATATGGATCCCGGAGAAGGTCTCTACCAGACGGCTCACCATGTTCAGCTTGCGCTCGTTGATAGAATTGGACATCTTCAGTTGGTCGTTCAACAGGGCTACGACACTGGAAAGCGGCGCATTTCCTGCCCTTTCGCCCAATCCATTGATGGTGGTATGAACGGTCCTTATGCCGGCCCGTAGCGCTGCATCGACATTGGCAACGGCCAGGTCGTAATCGTTGTGGGCATGAAAATCAAAATGAAGCATTGGAAAGTCGCGCATCATGGTCGAGCAAAACTCAAAAGCCTCGGTAGGGTTGAGGATTCCGAGCGTATCCGGAAGCATAAGCCTCTTTATCGGCTCGTTTTTAAGACCTTCCAGCATGAAATGAACATACTCCGGTGAATTGCGCATGCCGTTCGACCAGTCTTCCAGATAGAGGTTGACAGATATGTTCATCTCGCGGGCAAGGGCAATTGCTTTTTTGAGATCTGCCAGGTGTTGCTCAGGACTCTTCTTCAGCTGTTGGGTAACATGACGCAGCGATCCTTTACCAAGAAGGTTGATCACTTTGCCTCCTGCTTTTGCAATCCAGTCGAGGGATGTGGTTCCATCCACGAAGCCAAGAATCTCGATTTTGTCGTGATACTCAGTTCCCCGGGCCCAATCCATTACTCTTCTTGCACCAAGCATTTCACCATCTGAAACCCTGGCTGAGGCGATCTCAAGGTAATCGACCTTGACCTCCTCCAGCAGGATCTTGGCGATGTTCAGCTTTTCAGCATCCGAAAAGGATACACCTGAGGTTTGTTCGCCATCCCTCAGGGTCGTATCCATGATGTAAACTTTATTCTTCATTATTTCATTTCAAAAGCTTCAATCTCCTTTTTGAGACTCAGCAGGTAATCAATGTCATCGTACCCTTTCAAAAGGCACTCTTTCTTATACGGATTAATATCGAATTTGAATTCTATACCCAGGCTGTTGTTCCGGATGATCTGTGTTTCCAGGTCCACCTCAAAAGTGGCAGAAGGATTTTTTTCGATTGTCCCGAACATTCCTGTCAGGAAAGCTTCAGGCACCTGAATTGGTAACAGTCCGTTGTTGAGGACATTTCCCTTGAAGATATCGGCAAAAAAGCTGGAAACAACGACCCTGAACCCAAAGTCATATACAGCCCAAGCGGCATGTTCGCGGCTGGAGCCACTGCCGAAATTCTTTCCGGCGACCAAAATGGTACCCGAATATTTCGGATTGTTCAGAACGAAATCAGGGTTGGGGGTGCCATCCTTACGGTATCGCCAGTCGCGGAACAGGTTGTCACCAAAGCCTTTTCGCTCAACCGCCTTTAAAAACCTGGCCGGTATGATCTGGTCCGTGTCCACATTCTCGATGGGAAGGGGAATGGCGGAACTAATTATTTTGTGGAATTTATCTATTGCCATTTTTTAATTAATTTACTCTCTCGGGTCAGAAATCACTCCACTTACCGCAGCTGCAGCCGCCATCAGCGGACTAGCCAGCATCGTGCGGGCACCGGGGCCCTGGCGGCCTTCGAAATTGCGGTTTGAGGTGGATACGGCATATTTTCCTTCCGGGATTTTGTCATCGTTCATGGCCAGGCAAGCCGAACATCCTGGTTGACGAAGGGCAAATCCAGCCGACTCCATGATCTCAACCAGTCCCTCTTCGCGGATTTGCTGTTCTACCTGTTTTGAACCCGGAACGATCCAGGCTGTAACCCAGGAGGCTTTTTTCTTGCCCTTGATGTAGTTGGCAAACAGGCGGAAGTCTTCGATTCGTCCGTTGGTACAACTGCCGATGAAGATGTAGTCGATTTTCTTTCCTTTCAGCTTCTCTCCTGGTTTGAAACCCATGTATTCAAGTGATTTAAGGAAAGTTGTACGGTCGCTGCCTGTCAAGTCATCCCCGGTAGGAATAGACCCTTCGACTCCAACGCCCATTCCGGGATTGGTGCCATAGGTGATCATCGGGGAGATATCGGCAGCATCAAAGGTGTATTCTGTGTCGAAAACAGCATTTTCATCTGTCTTGAGTTTCTTCCATTCGGCTACTTTCTGATCCCATTCGGCTCCCTTCGGAGCCTCTTCACGGCCTTTCAAATAAGCAAAAGTAGTCTCGTCAGGGGCGATCATGCCCCCACGGGCGCCACACTCGATGCTCATGTTGCAGAGGGTCATCCGGGCCTCCATGGAGAGGGAGCGGATGGCCGATCCGGCAAATTCGACGAAGTGACCGGTACCCCCTGAAGTGGAAATTTTTGCGATCACATACAGTGCGATGTCTTTGGAAGTGACATTCTTGCCTAATTTCCCTTCGACATTAATCCGCATCTTTTTTGGCTTGGGCTGGAGGATGCATTGACTGGCAAATACCATCTCGACCTCGCTCGTACCAATACCAAAGGCGATTGCCCCAAAGGCCCCGTGGGTAGAGGTGTGGCTGTCGCCGCAGACAATGGTCATGCCTGGCTGGGTGATGCCAAGTTCCGGCCCGATGATGTGCACAATGCCATGCCATTTATGGCTTAGGCCGTACATAGGGATTTTGTGGCGCTCACAATTGGTAGTGAGGGTCTCCACCTGCTTGCGCGAAAGTTCTTCGCGGATTGGCAGATGCTGTTCAATGGTTGGTACGTTGTGGTCGGGGGTTGCAACCGTATTTTGGGGACGGAAGACAGTCAATCCGCGGCTTTCCAATCCCGAAAATGCTACCGGACTGGTAACCTCATGTATGAAATGCCTGTCGATGTACAAAACGGAGGGTCCCCCTTCGATTTTGTTCACCACATGGGCATCCCAGATCTTATCAAATAATGTTGTTGGTTCCAAAACTATATATATTTTTTAATTTCAATTATCGCCACGGTTCCTGAGCCTGTCGAAGGGAACTATTCGGAGATCGAACAGAGTCAGGGCGCAATTCCATAAAAAAGAATCCGGTCCCTGAGCCTGTCGAAGGGTCATTGTTTTGCCTCAGAAGCAATTTCACTGTTTCCGATCTTGTTGATGGCATCGAGGAATGCCTCAACAGAAGCGGTGATGATGTCGGTATTTGCGCCAAAACCATTGAAGACAACTCCTTCATGTTCGACCTGCATGTGCACTTTGCCAATGTCGTCGCTGCCTTTGTTGATGGCCTGGATCAGAAACTCCTGAAGGGTCACCTTGCGGTGGATGATAGCCTTGACGGCTTTGATGGCTGCGTCAACAGGGCCATTCCCTGATTCGGTTGCCGTGAATTTTTCTCCGGCAATATCCAACCGCAGGGTTGCCATGGGGACCAGGTTTTTACCGGTTACTACCTGCAAAAAGTCGAGTTTGATGCGACGTTCGCCGTGGCCAAGTTCACCAACCAATACCAAAAGATCATCCTCTTTGATGTCTTTTTTCTTGTCGGCCATCACCAGGAAGTCCTGGTAAACTTCGTCCAGTTTCCCTTTTCCAAGTTTAACTCCCAGCATATCCAGGTGGTGCTTCAATGCTGCACGTCCGCTGCGGGCGGTCAACACGATGGAGGACTCGTTGATACCAACCTCTACCGGATCGATGATCTCGTAGTTTTCGCGGTTTTTCAGAACACCATCCTGGTGGATGCCGCTCGAATGGGCAAAGGCGTTGCGACCAACGATGGCTTTGTTGGGCTGAACCGGCATGTTCATCAGATTTGAGACGAGCTTACTGGTTTTGTAGATATTTTTGGTGTTGATGTTGGTGTGCAAATCCAACTCCTTGTGCGAACGGAGGATCATCACCACCTCTTCGAGGGAGGTATTTCCGGCCCGTTCGCCAATTCCGTTGATGGTCACCTCTACCTGACGTGCCCCGTTCATCACTCCTGCGATGGTATTGGCGGTTGCCATACCAAGGTCGTTGTGACAGTGGGTCGAGATAATGGCTTTGTGGATGTTTGGCACATTCTCCATCAAAAATTTGATCTTATCGCCAAATTCGTATGGGAGGCAATAACCTGTCGTATCCGGAATGTTCACTACTGTAGCGCCGGCTTTGATTACGGCTTCTACCACCCTTGCCAGGTACACATTGTCTGAACGTCCGGCATCTTCCGCATAAAACTCAACATCTTCCACGAATCTTTTTGCATATTTTACAGCTTTCACAGCTCTCTCCAAAATCTCCTCAGGATTGGAATTAAGCTTAGAGACGATGTGGTAGGGCGATGTGCCAATACCCGTATGAATACGGCCACGCTTGGCGTATTTCAATGACTCGGCAGCCACTTCAATGTCTTTCTCCACGGCACGTGTCAAGGCACAGATGGTGGGCCAGGTGACAGCCTTGGAGATTTCGACCACCGATTTGAAGTCGCCCGGACTCGATATCGGGAATCCTGCTTCAATCACATCAACCCCCAGTTGCTCCAACACCTTGGCCACCTCAATCTTTTCGATTGTGTTCAGCTGGCATCCAGGCACCTGTTCGCCATCGCGCAGGGTGGTGTCAAAAATATATACTCTGTTGTCCATTTGTTGCTAATTAATGATCAGTTAAAATAGGCTTTAGGCCTTCGCAGGACTTTTAGGACTGTAAGGACCATTAGGCTTAGCTCAAGAACCGGTGCTTCGTCTCAGTCCCTCCGTCCCTCAGTCGCCTAGTTGTTTTCCGGTCTCAACTTACGAACGGCGGCTCCCGCTCTCCACATCTCTGATTCGCGGAGTTCTTTGAGTTCTTCTTCCAGTTTGACACGGTAATCATCTTTGCTGTTGGAGTCGATCGAGCGTTGTGCCTCGTTCCCGGCAGCAACTTCCTTGTACAGTTCTGTGAAAACAGGTAAAGATGCATCCCTGAATTTCTTCCACCAGTCCAGTGCACCACGTTGGGCAGTCGTTGAGCAGTTGGCATACATCCAGTCCATACCGTTCTCGGCAACCAATGGCATCAAACTTTGTGTCAATTCTTCCACAGTTTCGTTGAAAGCCTCGGAAGGGGAGTGACCATTCTTGCGCAGCACTTCGTATTGTGCGGCAAAGATTCCCTGGATGGCGCCCATTAGGGTACCGCGTTCGCCGGTCAAATCCGAATAGACCTCTTTCTTGAAGGTTGTTTCAAACAAGTACCCTGATCCTACGCCAATACCTAGTGCAACGACTCTATCCCAAGCTTTGCCGGTTGCATCCTGGAAAATAGCATAGCTGGAGTTCAGTCCGCGACCTTGCAGAAACATTCTGCGAAGGCTGGTACCGGATCCTTTGGGAGCAACGAGAATTACGTCCACATCAGCTGGCGGGACAATTCCGGTACGTTCTTTGTAGGTTATACCAAATCCATGAGAGAAATAAAGCGCCTTCCCGGCGGTCAGGTGTTTTTTGACGGTCGGCCACAAAGTGATCTGACCGGCGTCTGAAAGCAGAAACTGAAGGATTGTACCTCTTTCGCAAGCCTCTTCAATTTCAAAAAGATTTTTTCCGGGTACCCAACCATCGGCGATGGCTTTGTCCCATGTTTTGGATGCTTTTCTTTGTCCGATGATGACATTGAAACCGTTGTCGCGGAGGTTGAGCGATTGTCCGGGTCCTTGAACACCGTATCCAATGATGGCGATGGTGTCGTTTTTCAATACTTCCTGTGCCTTTGCCAATGGAAACTCTTCGCGGGTTACCACATTCTCTTCTGTTCCTCCAAAATTAATCTTAGCCATTTTTTTGTGTTTTTGTTTTATAAAAAAATCCGAATATTATCTTCTTATCTCTGCTTCAACATCACTTTACCTTTGCCTCCATCTTCGTAAACAGCGCATCCCGTTCGCGGAGAAATTCGGAGAGCCTTTCGATGGGCGAGCGCGTGATGGCGATCCTTCCAGACCGGATGAATTGCAAAACCCCAAATTGGTTCAACCCTTCAAAAAGCGCCTGAGTCTCCTCCTTGTGTCCTGTTTTCTCAATAACGGTGTACTCTTTGGTGATCTCCAGTATCCGCGCATTGTGATTTCTGATCATCTTCTCAATCTGGTCACTGTCCATTAGTGCCTGGGTAGTCACTTTGTACAAGGCGATCTCCTGAAAGATCATCTCATCATTGGTATGGTAAAAAGCCTTCAACACATCAATCAGTTTCTCGATCTGCTTGACGATGTTGACCACTTTTTCTTTCTCCTCGTTGATCACGATGGTGAATTTGGAGATTCCGGCGATGGCCGATTCAGAAACTGTCAGACTCTCAATGTTCACCTTCCTGCGGGTGAAGATGATGGTAATTCTGTTGAGCAAACCGATGTGGTTTTCGGTGTACGCGGTGATGATATACTCTTGTCTCATAATATTTTTGTTTCTGAAAATAATTACAATTCGTCTGCCCCAAGCAGACATCTGGATACTGTTCCACCGGCAGGGACCATTGGGAAAATATTGTCCTCCTGTTCAATTTTGACTTCAAGCAGGTAAGGCCCTTTAGCGTTGATCATCTCTTTCATGGCCTTATTCAGATTTGCCCTGTCGGAAACTGAGGCTCCTGGAATTCCGTAAGCATCAGCCAGTTTGACAAAATCCGGACTGGTAATTTCGGTAAACGAATATCTCTTCTCAAAAAAGAGCTCCTGCCACTGGCGTACCATCCCAAGGAAATCATTGTTTAGAATCACGATCTTGACCGGCAAATTTTCCTGCGAGATCGTTCCCAGTTCCTGAATCGTCATCTGGATCCCACCATCACCGACAAAAAGAATCACCTCTTTTTCGGGAGCTCCCAATTTAGCGCCCATGGCTGCCGGCAGTCCAAACCCCATTGTCCCCAATCCGCCTGAGGTAACCCACAATCTGGATTGATTGAAACGGGCATAACGGGCGGCTGCCATCTGGTTCTGACCAACATCTGTAACAATTACAGCTTTGTTTTCGGTAAGATCGGTCGACATGCGTACCACTTCACCCATGGTTAATCCGGCTTTTGTGGGTGTCAAGTCATTCACAATCACCTTGTCATGCTCCTTTTGGCGGGCCTGAAGGAATTCGTTCACCCATGCAGTGTGTTTCTTCTCTTCAACCAAGGTAGTCAGCAATCTAAGCGTGTGTTTGGCATCACCAATAATCGCAACATCCGTTTTGATATTTTTATCAATCTCAGCAGGGTCAATCTCGATGTGTATGACCTTGGCCTGCCTGGCATAGGTGTTGATATTTCCGGTAACCCGGTCGTCAAAGCGCATACCTACGGCAATCAAAACGTCACATTCGTTGGTTTTAATATTCGGGGCATAGTTTCCATGCATACCAAGCATTCCCATGTTCAAGGGATGATCGCTTTGGAGGGCTGAAATACCGAGCAGGGTAGATGCTGCCGGTATACCGGTTTTCTCGATAAAGTTTAAAAGCTCTTTTTCGGCCCCTGAAAGCAGGATTCCCTGCCCATAGATGAGATAAGGTTTTTTTGCCCCATTGATCAGATCGGCCGCCTTCTTCAGATGTTTTTTATCCGTTGGGAATTCAGGAACATAGGAGCGGATTTTTGTGCATTTTTCATAGGTAAATTGAAGTTTGCCAAACTGTGCGTCCTTTGTAATGTCCAAGAGTACTGGCCCCGGTCGACCCGATAAAGCGATGTAAAATGCTTTTGCTATTGCTTCCGGGATCTCTTCAGAACTTGTAATTTGAAAATTCCATTTGGTGATAGGCATGGAGATACCGATCACATCAGACTCCTGAAAAGCATCTGTGCCAAGCAAACCAGAGGTAACCTGGCCTGTAATACAAACCAATGGCGTGGAGTCAATCATGGCATCGGCAATACCTGTGATCAGGTTGGTTGCCCCGGGACCTGAAGTGGCAAAACAGACTCCTACTTTGCCGGATACACGTGCATAACCCTGGGCTGCATGTACGGCGCCCTGCTCGTGGCGTACCAAAACATGCTTCACATGGTGGCCAAAATCGTAAAGTGCATCGTAGATAGGCATGATGGCCCCACCCGGGTATCCGAAAATTGTGTCGACCCCCTCTGCAACCAGCGAACGGATCATTGCTTCTGATCCCGACATTTCAACGGGCTCTTTCGGACTATCTTTTATTTTCTCATTTTTAGCTGTCATATCTGATCATTTATCTAATAAGAATTCTACTTTTTCGTTTATTATTCAATTTCCTCCGAGTCTCCAGGTCTCCCTTCGACAGGCTCAGGGAGCTACTTTCTGGAGTCGAATCACCCAGTCCCCGTCTCCCAGTCTCTCCGTCATCTCCGTCTTTCCGTCCCTCCGTCATTCCGTTCAGTCTATCAATCGAATCGCCCCCATATCAGCCGAGGATACATTTTGCGCATAGGCCTTCAGCGCCCTGCTGATCTCCCGAACCCTGGCAGAAGGTTTGTATGCCCCATTTCCGCGAGCTTTTTGTTTGGAGATCCGTTCCTTCATTTCCGTGTCGCTGACAATCCACTCAATTTTCCTGCCGGGAATGTCAATCACAATTTTATCCCCATCTTCTACCAGGGCAATTTCGCCACCTGCAGCAGCCTCGGGAGAAACATGGCCAATTGAAAGTCCGGAAGTGCCTCCCGAGAAACGTCCATCGGTAAGAAGGGCACAAGCCTTGTCCAGTTTCCTGGATTTCAGGTAGGAGGTAGGATAGAGCATCTCCTGCATTCCTGGTCCACCTTTCGGCCCTTCATAGCGGATAATCACTACATCCCCCGGTTTCACTTTACCTTCCAGTATTCCTGTACATGAGTCTTCCTGCGATTCGAAAACACGGGCTGTCCCTTCGAAATGGTAAACAGATGCATCTACTCCTGCTGTTTTAACAATACAGCCGTTTCGTGCAATGTTTCCGTACAGAACTGCCAGACCACCCTCTTTGGAAAAGGCATTGTCCACCGCGCGGATGCATCCGTGCTGACGATCCATATCCAGATCCGGATAATATTTCTCCTGAGAGCCCATTACAAGGTTGCGGCCCAGGTTTCCGGGAGCCGAGGCATACCATTTAGTTGCTTCTGAACCTTCGCCAACCCTCCGGATGTCCCACTTTTCGATGGCAACAGCCAGGGTTGGCTCATCCACCCGTGACACGTCAAGGTTCAGTAGATTTTCCCTTTCCAGCTCGCCCAAAATTCCCATAATACCGCCTGCCCTGTTCACATCCTGTACATGATAGGCGGAACTTGGGGCAACTTTGCATATACATGGGACATTGCGCGAAAGCTGGTCCATCTCTTTCATTGTAAAATCAACCCCAGCCTCATTGGCAATAGCCAACAGGTGCAACACGGTATTGGTCGATCCACCCATGGCAATATCAAGGGTCATGGCATTCATAAATGCTGAGCGTGTCGCTATGGAGCGGGGCAGTATGGCTTCGTTACCGTCACGGTAGTAACTGTAGGTGATTTCAACGATCCGCTTTGCGGCCTGCTCAAAAAGTCTTTTTCTGTTGGCGTGGGTAGCGACAATGGTGCCGTTACCAGGAAGGGAGAGACCAAGCGCCTCGGTCAGGCAATTCATGGAATTAGCGGTAAACATGCCGGAGCACGAGCCACAAGTTGGGCAGGCGTCCTGTTCAACCTCCGATAAGAGCTGTTCGTTGATAGAATCATCGGCCCCCATCACCATGGCATCTACCAGATCGTATTGCTTGCCGCGGATCTCACCGGCTTCCATCGGACCCCCGGAAACGAAGATGGATGGAATGTTCAGCCGCATGGAGGCCATCAGCATCCCGGGGGTAATTTTGTCGCAATTGGAGATGCAGATCATGGCATCCGCCTGATGGGCATTCACCATGTACTCTACACTGTCGGCAATCAGATCGCGTGAAGGAAGCGAATAAAGCATTCCGTTGTGCCCCATCGCAATTCCGTCGTCGATGGCAATGGTGTTGAACTCGGCAGCGAAGCATCCCTCTGCCTCAACCAGCCTTTTCACCATCTGTCCTACCTCATGCAGGTGGGCATGACCTGGAACAAACTGCGTGAAAGAGTTGACAATGGCAATGATCGGTTTGCCGAATTGGTTCTCCTTCATGCCATTGGCACGCCATAAACTTCTGGCTCCTGCCATTTTACGCCCTTGCGTGGATTGATTGCTTCTTAACCCCTTTTGCATAATTTAGTTTTAAAAAAAGAACCTTTCTCGTTATGTTGAGAAAGGTTCATCTATATTTTGTCATCACAAAGACTCTACCCCCTCAAACCGTACAGACGAGAATTAGAATGACCACGAGGAGGAGAATGTCAAAGGATGTTTTCATGTACTTCTTTACGCTTGAGCTATTTTATATGTTTCAATGAATAGCACTACAATGATTTTTGCTATTCATTGGGCACAAAAGTATCAATAAAAAAATCACCGCAAAATAAAATTGTAAGTAATCAAGGTTAAATAATTAATAAATCTTGGATTTTATCCTCTTTTTATGAGGGTTTGTGAATTATGGAATATTTTAACCAAAAATTCAAAATTCGTATTTGAAATATTGTTGGGTTATTCCAGTCCAACGCATCCTCTAGTTTCTCAGGACTTTGAGCTATATGGAGTCTAAGCTTCTTTTGGCATAGAATGACCATTTGATTTTAAGGTTGCTCATTCCACATTTTCCGAAATATCATCGTGCAAGATAAAATTTCCTTCGTTGACCTCTTTTCTTATGGATTCAATATGCGCTATATATTGCTTTTTTGACAGAAGTTTTCCGGATGAAGAGATGGCTACTTGACATTCTATCAAGCCAATTTTAATCCTAATTAGCAACTGAAGTTCTTTTTCTTAGTCATTATAAAACGACAACAGCATGGATTCCAACAACTTAGATACTTCCTTCGATTTGAGGTCGAAGTTATTGATCAGGATGGCAAACAGAATCGTTTTGTTGCTTTTGCTCCTCATCAAGCCGGCAATGCTTCTGACGTGAGCCATTGATCCAGTCTTGGCAGTGACATTTTTTTCGAGCGGAGTACCCTTGAACGAATTTCGAAGCGTACCATCAACCCCGGCAATTGGTAAAGCATTCAGAAAGATCATCCTGTTTGGTCCGTCGTAAAGAAATTTCATCGTTTCGACTATCATTTTGGATGTCATGGCATTGCTTCTTGTCAGACCGCTCCCGTCTGCCGGGAAGAATCCACGGGAGTCGATTCCCTTGTCCAGACAAAACTTATGATAGGCTTCCAGTCCTTTGGCCCTTGAGGGTTCTCCTGAATATTTCCTGCCAATCTCGCATAAAAGGTGCTCTGCATACAAATTGAGACTCTCCTTGTTCAATGGGACTATCAGATCCTTCAAGGGAGGAGAGAGTTGGGTGCCCACCAGGGTCCTGGGACTTTTATCATCTTCAGCCAATTTGAAAGCAACTCCATAAAAATCGATGCCCTCTTCTTTCAATTTCTTAATAAGGGCATGTCCTGCAATTTGGGGCGGATCAGGCATCGCAGCCTTAATTACAAAATCGGTTTGATCGGCAGGTATCGTTCCTTCGATGGTTTGGTGCATGGATCCGGGTGCACCATAAACAATGGTATGATCTCCGGCTTCGGCCGAAGAGGTCACATTGTTGTCCAAAATGAGGCCCGGTATCTCAGGATCAATTGATTTGATTGCAGGTTTTACACCGAATGTTTTGGATGAGGAGAAATGGATGTTGTAAAGGTTATCCTGGTAAGTGATGGCCGAGACTCCGGCGCCGTAATAATTCCCAATGTCGTCCCATGCCCAGCCACCCGGAATGGAGGCCTGCCCAAGGGCTGAGAGATCGAGCAAAAGATTGCCTTTGATCTTTCTGATCCCACTCTTTTTCAGATAAGCGACCCATTTAGACATGCAATCCTTGTAGTGATCCTCGAAAAAGGAGGAGTAGAAAGCAGGATCGCCCCCCCCCCTCAGGATGAGATTCCCGGTTAATGTGCCATCTTGAGGGTCAAAGTTTCCCGAATAATATAGAGATGTCGAAAAGGTAAAATCGGGACCGAGGATTTCCAAAGCAACGGCTGTGGTGAAAAGTTTCATCACCGAGGCAGAAGAGAGGCTTTTCTGATCTGATTCAATAAGCAGATCTCCGGTTCGGGCATCAATGGCATAAATACAATAAGATGCCGTGGATAGATTTTTGGCATTGAAAAAGTGGCCGACAGAATTCTTTTGTGCGGTTAAAGACTGAAGCAAAGTACAGAAAAGCAGGAAGAAGAGGGATAAAGGCCGCATAATAAATATCTTTGGTATTTATACAAAGATAAAAAACACTGTCAGAGAAAGAAATTTCAAAACCAATATCCCAGTGAGAGGAATGGAATAATGTCTTTGTTAAAGTTTGTGAAGCTCAGGTTTAATTCAATTGGTCCAACTACACTGTCAAAGGCCCCGTTTAAACCGAAACCGTAGATGGTCTTTTGATTGGTCAGCATAAGGTTTTCTTCGCTGTACATACCGAAATCGCCTACGGCAGAGATGTATATTTTCTCCCACAACCGCAGTCTGGCCTCCAGTCGTGCCGCCCCAACACTGCCTGTATTGATCTCCATCCTGTGCAAACCATTGAATGGCATGTTGTTTTCCATGTAATTGGTCTGTTGGACACCTCCCAAAAAGGACCTGTGGAAATAGGATTCTTCTTTACCGAAAATAAGCCTGCTATTGAGAGAATAGAGGAGGGTAATCCGATCAGAAACAGAACGGGCCCTTTTGAAAGAGAAATCCCCGATAAGGATAGGATTGTTGTTCCCGTTGTTGAGCAAAAATTTAGCGCCACCACTAACATTTGTTCCTTTGGTCGGAAAGTAAATTTTGTCCATCCTGTTGTGTTCTATTTTGGCAAAAAGGTTGAAGAAGGTTTTGTTCGTAATATTGTAACCTGTAGTATCACCAATGGCAGAGCCTAATTTATAACTGTCCATTGAAGCGCCCAAAGTAAATCTGGTGGCATCGGTGATGAAAGAATGGGCTGCCAACTGTAAATTGAGCAGCGACATCTCTATTTCAGCGGTTTTCTTTCCCGCTGAATAGCGGTAATAGCGATCTGCCACATACATCAACTTAGAATAAAAACCAGGCTTCCATCCCCGATCAATCGAATATTGACCAGAAAACATCGGATATTGTGAAAGTTTTGCATCCATGGATAGCCTCGATCCAAAAAAATTCTGGTTTCTGATGGTTATGTTGATCAACATGGCCGATCTCAAATCAGAGTCGTAGTGTAATCCGGCATTGACCATGTTGTTTTTGCGTTCCTTAACCTCGACCTTCAGGGTTTTCTTTTTGTTCCCTACGAGCTGGTAGTTCACATATTCATAATTTCCGGTAGAGTAAAGTCGTGAAATACCATTCTTCAAATGCTCAAGGGTAACACGCTGATCGCGTTTGATCCCGGTTTGGCCAAGGTAGAAAGCAATTTTGGCACGATCTGTTCCTGTCACTTCAATCTGACTGATAACAAGGGTTGTGTCTTTGTTAATAAGGTGATGGATGGTTTGTGGTTTCGCCACCAACCGGAGCGAATCCCTCAATCGTATTAGTTTCGGCAACACCCGGCGGGCCGCTTCTTCTCCCCGCTTAATAAGTATTTCTGCTGTTTCTGAATTGAAACTGGCAGCTGAGTAGCCATGAATGTAAGGGCGAATATAGAAATCGACCCTCTTTGCATTTTGATTGCTTTTCTGCCTGCCCATGAAATTCATCATTTGGGATACCACCTCCGGGATCCCTTTCAAATCTTCGGGGGTCATTAAACTATCCATGATGTCGACGCCAATGATGATGTTTGCCCCCATCCGGAGTGCCCTGTCAACAGGATAATTGTTGACAATCCCCCCATCTACCAGCATCTGGCCGTTGATTTCGGTCGAGGCAAAGGCAGCGGGGATAGACATGCTGGCCCGCATGGCCTTGGGAAGATATCCCTTGTCGAGCACCACCTCTTCACCGCTTGTCAGATCAGTTGCAATGCAAAGAAATGGAATGGGGAGTTTGGAAAAATCGTACACTTCATGAAAACCAATGGTGAGATAAGAGAATAATTCCATGGCATTCTGACCATTGAGCACGCCATTGGAGAGGTTAAGTTTCTTCTGATCGAACGGGAAACTTACATTGTACCTCGACTCATCCATTTTATCGAAAGGGGTTACAAACTCAGGTTTGTATTCATTGCTCAGCAAAGTGCCCCAATCCTGCCTCTTGACAATTTTTTCGAGGGTAGCTGCATCATATCCGCAGGCATAAATACCGCCAACGATACTCCCGATACTTGTTCCGGCAATGTAATCTATTGGAATTTTTGCTTCTTCCAAAACTTTCAACACACCAACATGGGCAAATCCCTTGGCGCCCCCACCCGATAAAACCAGTCCGATTTTTGGCTTGGTGCTGGCCGCTTGCCCAAAAAGATAAAAGGCAAAGCAGAAGTAAATTACTGTAATAATCAATCTTTTCATCCGCGAATGGAATTGCTGTATGAACATAACAATTAGTATGATGAAATTCCCTAACAAAAAGTTATTTTATTATTAAATTAAGTAGGGGTAAATTGAGGTTTAACTGTCTTGAAAATAGAGGGCAAAAGTGTGATGGGGCCGGAACAGGGAAATCAACATTCCCTACTGTATTTCATGACCATTTGAACCAGGTAAATTCTGAAAATTTTTGATAGTCATTCATTAACTTTAATTCTTTTCAAAATGAAAACGCAAATTAAATCCCGTTGCAACAATCACATTCATGGGATATTGCTTATGTTGATTGTTATTTTGTGCATTGGATTGAAGGCTGAAGCAAATTTTATCAATACAGCCGATTCACTTAAATACAAGCAATTCAAAGGTTCTGTGATTGATATGGAATCACGCAAAGCCTTGGGTTTTGCAACAATGACCCTGGAGGGGACCAACCTTTCAACGGTAGCCAACAGCGAAGGTGAATTTTCATTCAAAGTACCACTCAACCTGGCTACAGGCAATGTGGTTGTCTCTTATCTCGGACACAAAGACAAAATTCTCAGCCTTACAGTTCTCAAACCGGAAAGGAACCGCATCGAACTTGAATTGCTGACAGTAACCCTTAGCACAATCAGCGTTCATCCCAGGGACCCGGATATGCTCATGAGCGCCATCATGAACCAGAGGGCCCAGAATTACAGCCAGGATCAAAACAAAATGATTGTTTTCTACCGTGAAACGATTAAAAAGAACAAGACTTATGTCTCCCTTTCAGAGGCCGTTTTGGACCTTTACAAGCAGCCTTGCTTGTCAGGCAGATCTGATCAGATTGAGCTTTCCAAAGGGAGAAAGAGCACAGATTATACCAGGTTGGATACCATTACCTTCAAGTTGCAAGGCGGCCCCTATACCTCGGTATTGCTCGATATCATGAAAAACCCCGAGATGGTGTTCACAGAAGAGATGATGAAAAACTACGATTTCACCATTGAGAATATTTCCAAAATCGGCGACAGACTGATGTATGTGATAGATTTTAAGCAAAATGCTAATTCGAAAGAACCGTTGTATTATGGCAAGTTGTATGTGGATACCGAAAGTCTGGCCATCATCAGTGCCACTTTTAGCCTTAACGTCGAGGATAAGTTTGCTGCTTCCGACCTGTTTATCCGTAAAAAACCGATGGGTGCAAAAGTCTATCCAACCGAGGCAACCTATCAGGTGAACTACCGTGAAAAGGGAGGAAAATGGTTCTTCGGATACTCCAGGGCAGAGATCATCTTCAAAATTGAATGGAAGAAAAGGCTTTTTAACACCCATTATGCAAGTACGATCGAGATGGCTGTCACCGACTGGACCAAGAGTCCGGTTAAGAACGCCAAACCCACCGACCGGCTGAAACCCTATGTGGTCATGATGGACGAAGTCTCGGGTTTTGCAGATCCCGAATTCTGGGGAGTCTACAACGTAATCGAACCTGAAAAGTCAATTGAACAGGCCATCAGGAAGATTCAACGAAAGATGAAGTACAATTAATAAGTAATAGTAAAAGCGAACATCAAGAGACCCCTTCTTCCGGATACGGTGAAAGGGGTCTCACTCTTTTATTCCTCAACATGATTTTTACATTAACAATTTACCCATAGCCCAGGTGTTTGATTTACATTTCTGACACTTTCACTAACTTTGTGCGGTTTTTATCAAAAAATCAGTTATCATTCAGGTAACGAACAGATTGTATCACTTAAATATCACACAAAATGTTAATAAGTAAAGTCGTTGGAAGAGAAATTCTGGATTCACGCGGTAACCCGACCGTAGAAGTAGAAGTAACCCTTGAAAGCGGTTTTGTTGGCCGTGCAGCAGTTCCATCCGGAGCATCAACCGGAGAAAACGAGGCAATTGAGCTTCGCGACGGGGACAAGAAAAGATACCTTGGCAAAGGCGTTTTGAAAGCCGTAGAAAATGTCAACACAGTAATTGCAGAGCATGTTGTCGGAATGAGCGCCCTTAACCAGGTAGCCCTTGATCATGCACTGATTGCCCTCGACGGGACTAAAACCAAATCCAAATTGGGCGCCAATGCGATTCTTGGGGTCTCACTGGCTGTTGCCAAAGCCGCCGCTGCTTATCTTGAAATGCCGCTTTACCGTTACATTGGTGGTGTGAATGCAAAAACTTTGCCGGTACCAATGATGAACATCATCAACGGTGGTTCCCACTCCGATGCCCCTATTGCTTTCCAGGAATTTATGATCCGCCCGATCGGCGCCTCATCCTTCCGCGAAGCATTGCGCATGGGCGCCGAGGTTTTCCACAGCCTCAAAAAAGTATTGCACGACCGTAACCTCAGCACCGCAGTGGGTGATGAAGGTGGTTTTGCCCCAAAACTGGATGGTACTGAAGATGCCTTGAACAGCATCATCCTGGCTATCAAAAACGCCGGCTACAAACCTGGCCGCGCCGAAGAGGGTGGTGAAATCTCGATTGGCCTCGACTGTGCAGCTTCCGAATTCTATAAAGATGGCATCTACAACTATGCCAAATTCGAAGGTCCAAATGGTGCAAAACGTAACAACAAAGAGCAAGTGGAATTTCTGGCTTCGCTTGTCGCCAACTTCCCGATTGACTCTATTGAAGATGGTTGTTCTGAAAACGACTGGGACGGATGGGTTATGCTCACAGAAAAACTGGGCGACAAATGCCAGCTTGTTGGAGACGACCTGTTCGTAACCAACGTAGAATACCTGCAAAAAGGTATCGAACTGGGTGCCGCCAACTCTATCCTGATCAAGGTAAACCAGATCGGAACTTTGACCGAAACCCTGGATGCCATCGAAATGGCCCACCGTGCAGGATACACCAGCGTTACCTCTCACCGCTCGGGTGAAACAGAAGATGCCACCATCGCCGACATCGCGGTAGCTACAAACGCAGGTCAGATCAAAACAGGATCACTCAGCCGTTCCGACAGGATGGCCAAATACAACCAGTTGCTTCGCATCGAAGAGGAATTGGGCGCTACATCTGTTTACGGGTATAAGAAAGTGATTAAGAAGTAAGAGAGTACCTCCAAATATATAGAAAGGGCATCCAAATGGGTGCCTTTTCTGTTTTTTATATGATGTTACATTTGGGAAATTGATAAAAATTGGGTAAATTGTGGATAAAAAAATTTATTGAACTCCAGATGCCCTTCGACCCTTCGACAGGCTCAGGGAGGTTATTTGAGTTGGTAATTTGTTGAACTCTCAATGCCCTTCGACAAGCTCAGGGACCGAAGTGACTTGATGTTAATTATAACCCCTTCGACAGGCTCAGGGAGGTTGTTTGATAGATAATTTGAATCAATGTAAATTTTAAGACGATGGTAGCTTACATGTACATCTTGCTTTGTTCCAATGGTTGTTACTATGTTGGGAGTACAACTGATCTGGGTGCCAGAATGATTGAACATCAGAATGGAGTTGGAGCCAATTTCACAAGTAAACATTTACCTGTTGAATTGATCTTTTATGAAGAATTCCCCAGGATAGAGGAGGCTTTCCTTCGCGAAAAACAGATTCAGGGTTGGAGTCGAAAAAAGAAGGAGGCTTTAATTCATCAACAGAAAGAGCTGTTGGTCACACTTTCAAAGAACTACACCCAATTTCATTAGCCGACATCAAATTAAAATGCTCCCTGAGCTTGTCGAAGGGCACGCAATTTTCCATCACTTCAAACAGGCCAAATAACAGCCGGTCCCTGAGCTTGTCGAAGGGTCAAGATCGCAGATGCAATCAAAAATAGCGTTCCGAATTCCGTAAAGATGTCGAAGGGCACACAATCACCCCCCCCTACATTAAAATTGCGATAAGTCCCGGTCCCTGAGCTTGTCGAAGGGTCAAGATCGCAGAAGCAATCAAAAATAGCGTTCCGAATTCCGTAAAGATGTCGAAGGGCACACAATCTCCCCCCTACATTAAAATTGCGATAAGTCCCGGTCCCTGAGCTTGTTGAAGGGTATCGATCACAGAAGAAATTAAAGAAGAGGCTACTTCGAAATTGAGCTTGTCGAAGGGGTCGAAAGAGAAATGATCATACAAATTAGCAATTACCGGAGTCTAACAATCTGTAATCTGTAATTATTAATTATCTGTTATCCACCTTCTCCGGATACAAATCATGGTTCATCAGCCTGTATTCCGCCATCTGTTCAAATCTTGAGCCGGGTTTGCCATAATTGCACCAGGGGTCAATACTGATGCCTCCCCTAGGGGTGAATTTTCCCCAAACTTCAATGTACCGGGGGCCCATCAGCTTGATCAGGTCTTTCATGATAATGTTGACACAGTCTTCGTGGAAACCACCATGGTTACGGAAACTGAACAGGTAGAGTTTTAAACTCTTGCTCTCCACCATTTTGAGGTCGGAGATGTAACTGATGTAAAGCGTGGCAAAATCGGGCTGACCAGTAATTGGACAGAGGGAGGTGAACTCCGGGCAGTTGAATTTTACCCAGTAGTCATTGTCGGGATGCTTGTTGTCGAATGTTTCTAACACTTCAGGGCGATAATTAAAATCATAGGCAGTCGACTTACCCAAACTATTCAATTTGTCCATTTGCTTCAGAATTTAAGTATTTTACCAATCCCCTGTTTCTAAGTTTACACGATGGGCAGGTACCGCACCCATCCCCTGCGATGCCATGATAGCAGGTAATCGTTTGATTTCTTACCAGATCAAAAACATCCAGTTCATCGGCCAATCGCCAGATTTCAGATTTGTTGAGCCACATCAGCGGAGTGTGAATGCGGTATTCATAATCCATTGAGAGATTCAGCGTTTGATTGAGCGACAGAATAAAATCGTTGCGGCAATCAGGATATCCACTGTAATCCGACTGCCCCACGCCTGTTATAAGGTCATGAATGTTGTTTGATTTGGCAAAAATAGCCGCATAGGTAAGGAAAAGCATATTTCTTCCTTCAACCAGGGTGTTGGGCGGACGGTGATCGGTTTGATCCGACTCGACATTCATCGCTTTGTCTGTAAGTGCATTGTGGGATACACCACTTAAAAGGTCAACCTGAAAAATTTGCAGAGGAACACCTGCCTGCTCCGCAATCTGTTTGGCAGCGGTCAGTTCAACAACATGTCTTTGTCCGTAATTGAAGGCAATCGCATAAACCAGGTCAAAATGTTTCTTTGCCCAGAAAAGACAGGTGGTAGAATCCTGTCCACCCGAATATACTACCAGTGCCTTGATCCGATCCATCAGACTTGTTGGATTAAAAAGGGATTATAAGAAATAGCATGATCGTATGCATCAGATCCCTCCACTTTTTTAACCCATTTTACAACGACAATTGTCAGGGGCAAAATTACAATTTCATAAATGGTTTTAATGAGGGCCTGTGTAAAGATCATGCCAATCAATGCTTTAAATGGCATATTGCCGGCAAATGCGATCAGGATAAAAATCATAGAGTCGGCCGTTTCGCCAACCAATGTAGAAAGTATGGCCCGTACTGAAAAACTCTTCCCCTTCATCAACACCTTTACCTTACTCATCACGATGGCATTTAAAAAGGAACCGATCAGATAGGCCATAAGGCTGGCAACCACAATGCGTGGCGTACTTCCCAAAATAGTATTAAATGCCTCCTGGTTGTGCCAGAAAGGGGCCGCCGGCACAACGATGGCCAGGGAGAAAAACAGAACAGCCAGGATGTTAACAGCAAAACCGGACCAAATAATCAGACGGGCTTTCCGATATCCCCATACCTCCACAATCACATCATTGATAATATAGGCTATGGGAAAAATCAGGACACCGGCAGGAGCGGCCCAGGTACCAATTAAAATAATTTTTGTGGCTAAAATGTTGGATATCAACAAACAAATTGCAAACAGAATGCCTGCAAGCATAAATAGAACAGAAACGGATCTTCTCATTTTACTTGTTTTTTACGTGGTGTTCAAGCACACGGAGTGAATGACTCAATTTGGCTGCAAAGGTATAGACAATATGGGAATTGTCCTAATTGGAAGGATCATTCTGTTATTTTTACTACATCGAAATAGCCATGATTGCTTAATCACCAACCGAAATGAACATAACTTCAACAATCATGCTATTCCATGCGACCTTTAAAAAGCAAAATATATACGCGTGAAAGATCAAAAAGTGAAGTTTCAACTTAGTACTTCTTAAATTTTAATCTATTTTTAGCAAAAATATTTACAAATCTACGGCCTTCCCCAATTTGTAATCATTAATTTGTAATTTGTAATTGTTTTTCTACCATACTAACAAATAAATTTTCTCAATGAATGTACTCTTAGGGATTATTTTTCACTCGATCGGTGGCTTCGCCTCCGGAAGTTTTTACATGCCTTTCAAGAAGGTAAAGGGTTGGGCATGGGAGAGTTATTGGATTATTGGCGGGCTCTTCTCCTGGCTGATCGTTCCTCCGCTGGCTGCCTATCTTACCGTACCCGGATTCGCGGCCATTATCGGTTCCGCATCCGGCAACATCCTGGGAATAACCTATATGATGGGACTTCTCTGGGGCATTGGGGGACTAACCTATGGCCTGGGCGTAAGATACCTCGGCATGTCGCTTGGCAACTCCGTGATTCTGGGCTTTTGTTCTGCCTTCGGTGCATTGGTTCCCTCCATTTACTATTCCCTCCATCCAACTGTTGGGAAAGTATCATTTGTCGACATGATCACCCATCCCGGAGGCCAACTGGTACTGCTGGGCGTAGTGGTCTGTCTGACAGGTATCGCTATCTCAGGGAGCGCTGGCTGGAAGAAGGAAAAAGAGCTTTCACCTGAACAGACACAGGCAAGCGTACAGGAGTTTAGCCTGGTCAAAGGTCTGATCATTGCAACAATTTCCGGTATCCTAAGCTCTTTCTTTAATTTTGGCATCGAAGCCGGAAAGCCAATGGCCGAAGAGGCAGTCAAGGCAGGGTTCAATCCTTTGTTTCAAAACAATGTCACTTTTGTTGTCATCCTTTGGGGAGGGCTCACCACCAACCTGATCTGGACCACCATTTTGAACCTAAAAAACAAAACATACGGCAACTTTACCGACCTGAAGAAACCACTGCTGAACAACTATTTCTTCGCGGCACTGGCCGGAACAACCTGGTTCATGCAATTCTTCTTCTACGGAATGGGCGAAAGTAAATTGGGCAACGGAGCCAGTTCATGGATACTTCACATGTCTACCATCATCCTGACAGCAAATATGTGGGGCCTTTACAACAAAGAGTGGAAAGGAGTTTCACCAGCCACATTCCGAACCTTTGTTATCGGAATCGTAACGATT
This sequence comes from Prolixibacteraceae bacterium, assembly GCA_023229575.1. Classification (GTDB taxonomy): domain Bacteria; phylum Bacteroidota; class Bacteroidia; order Bacteroidales; family Prolixibacteraceae; genus CAINVV01. The sequence goes on along the minus strand of JALNYZ010000007.1, from coordinate 65,266 downwards.
TTGCTTTCCGTCTTCATTGTCGGAATCGGAAATTCAATCTGAAGCCAAATGTTGATCCTTAATAACTTTAGTCACTCTAGTCACTTTAGTTCACTCTAGTCACTTCAACATATTAGAAAAACATAAAGTATAAAGAATATGAACAAAGAAATAATTCTAAAATCCTACGCCACCGCCAAAGAAATCTACGGCTCTTTTGGAGTGGATACCGATCTGGTTTTGGAAAAGATGGACCAGCTCAGCATCAGTCTTCACTGCTGGCAAACAGACGATGTGGGCGGCTTCGAGACGCCTGATGCTGCCCTCTCGGGAGGTGGTATCCAGGCTACCGGGAATTACCCGGGGAAAGCGAAAAATATCGCGCAGGTTCGCGCCGATCTCGAAAAGGTGCTCTCACTCCTACCGGGAAAGCAACGCATCAACCTTCACGCCATTTATGGGGATTTTGGCGGAGAGATGGTAGACCGCGACCAGATCGAACTGAAACATTTTCAAAGCTGGATCGACTGGTGCAAGAAACTTGGCATCGGTATGGATTTCAATGCCTCCTGTTTCTCCCATCCCAGGGCTGCCGATGGATTTACACTCTCCAGTAAAAATGAGGAGAACCGAAAATTCTGGGTCGAGCACATTCGGCGTTGCCGTGCCATCTCTTCCGAAATCGGGAAACAATTGGGATCTTCCTGCGTTCACAATACCTGGATACCTGACGGTTCAAAAGATACCCCGATCGACAGGAATGGTCATAGGGTATTGCTCAAAAAATCGCTTGATGAAGCCATGGCGGTCGACTATCCCAAAAGCCAGATGAAAGATGCCGTCGAGAGCAAACTCTTTGGCATTGGCGCCGAATCGATGACGGTAGGCTCCCACGATTTCTACCTCGGTTATGCCATCTCCAACAAAAAACTGATCTGTCTCGACAATGGCCATTTTCACCCAACCGAGCAGGTCGGCGATAAGATTTCTGCCTGCCTGCAGTTTCTGGATGAGGTGCTGTTGCACGTAACCCGTCCGATCCGTTGGGACTCCGACCATGTGGTCACCCTCAACGAAGATCTGCAGTTGATCGCGCACGAAATCGTCCGCAACAATTTCCAAAGCCGCGTCAACATCGGCCTTGATTTCTTCGATGCCTCCATCAACCGCATCGGCGCCTATGTCGTTGGAACACGCTCCACCCAAAAAGCATTTTTAATAGCGCTGCTCGAACCAACCAAACTCTTGCTGGAGCTCGAAGAGAAGGGAATGAACTTCGAACGGCTTGCCTACCTCGAAGAGCAGAAAACCATGCCCATTGGCGCCGTATGGGCATACTACCTGATGAAATCGGGTGTACCGGTCGGACCGGACTACGTGGAAGAAATAAGGAAGTACGAGAGGGAAGTACTCTCAAAAAGATAGGAAAGGATAAAGGATAAAGTTAAAAGGATAAAGTGAGCCCCGTGCTTTGTGCCAGATGAAATCGAATACCGGGTATTCTACATTTTCCGTCAACTCAAGATAAGAGCATTCTTACTTTATCCTTTATCCTTTATCCTTTATCCTTTATCCTTTATCCTTTATCCTTCTCTTTCATCAAATTTTGAATTTATAAATACTAAAAACACTTAAATGAACACTGATCTCCAAGCCCTGGTCCGGGTCTCCCGGCTTTTCGGATCCGATCCCTCCTTTGTAATTGCCGGTGGCGGTAACACTTCGTATAAAAATGAGGAGATGATCTGGATCAAGGCCAGTGGCATATCGCTGGCAACCATCGATGAGAAGGGGTTTGTCTCGCTGTCGCGGGAGAAGCTCAAAGGCATCTCACAAAAAAAGTACAGCGCCGATCCGCTTCTGCGTGAAAGCGAGGTAAAAGCCGATCTGCACGGGGCAATCGTCTCCCCCAAAGAGCTAAGGCCATCTGTCGAGACCTCTTTGCACGATCTGATCAGCTACCGGTATGTGGTGCACACCCACCCTACCAAAGTGAACGCGGTGATGTGTTCTACTTTGGCAGAGAAGGGCTGCCGGGAGATGTTTGGGGACAAAGCGTTGTTTGTTCCCTACACCGATCCGGGATACATTCTTTTCAAGGTGGTGGCCGAAGCGATCAAGAAATTTACCGAAAGCCATGGTTATCAACCACAGTTGATTTTTCTGGAAAACCATGGCGTCTTTGCAGGAGCCAATTCAACAGAAGAGATAGAAGCCATTTATGGTGAACTGATGGCAACCATCGCATCAAAATTAAGCCAACAACTTCCGGGTACAGTAAGAACTGACCTGAAATCGGTGATCATTGACCGAATTGCCGGGTTGCATCCCGGCTACGCAGGATTCAGCGCCATTGGTTTCAGGAGCGAATTGACCGACAGGTTCCTTGCTTCGGAAGAGTCATTCAAAAAAGCAAATAAATCTTTTACCCCGGATGATATAGTCTATTGTAAAGCGCACTATCTTTATATCCCCGCCGGAAAAAACGATGCTGAATTATTTGCCATAACTTCTAAAAAGATTGCGGACTATTTTGCAAAGTACGGGTATCTTCCCAAGGTAATAGCAGTTCAGCAGCTAGGGATATTCGGAATAGAGGAGAGCCTTAAATCGGCTTCCAACGTATTGGACGTCTATGAGAACATCCTGAAAATCAGTTTTTATACAGAAAATTTTGGCGGGCCTAAATTTATGAATGACGAACAGATCGCCTTCATCGACAATTGGGAAGTGGAAAATTATAGAAGGAAAATCGGGAAGTCCTGAGGTTTCCCGTTCAAATCTCTTGGTTAATAATACTTTTAGTTATGCTTTACAAAAAAATTCTGCCTGCCCTATTGATATTGACTTTGGCAGTCTATTTTATTGCCCGGTACAAAGGTCCTGAACCGGGTATTATTACTACAATTGACAAGAGTAACCTGGAGGAGTATTGGAGAATTAAAGATGTAAATGTGGCGAACGGACAATTTCTGCTTGCAAAAAGTAGTGCCTCCATCACATCCAGGTTCAGGCTTCGGGATTTTGCAATAGACTTCAAATTGAAAACCACAAAGGGAGCGGTCGGAATAGTGAATTTCGCTACTTCCAAAAGCTGCGATCCGAAAAATTTCAGGGGTTATTCAGTTTTGATCAACAACAGTGATTACAGTACCGGGAATGTCCAAAAGACAGGAAGCCTGTGTAAAATACGCAATAATTTTGTGCGAACCGCCGAAGACGGTGAATGGTTTACGATGCATGTTTCGGTCGAGGGAAACCACATAGAAGTTGAGGTGAACGGGAAACTGATCAGCGAATATTCGGAACCACTAAATCCCCGGAGACTCGAAAACCTATCCGGAATTGTATTGTCCAGAAGTTTTATTTCCTTCCGAAAAGCCAATGATTTGGGTGAAATCGTGGTGGCTGACATGAAAATTCAGCCGATTATTGATAAAAAAAACCGGGTTATCTTGCCTGTAAAAGCAGATTCCCTGACCGACGTGATTGACAGCCTTAACCAGCGGGAATTTCCGTTGATCGACTTTCATGTGCACCTCAAGGGTGGCCTTACCATGGACCAGGCATGCCGCCACGCCAGGAACAATGGTTTTGGGTATGGTGTTGCAGCCAATTGCGGTTTAAAATTTCCGGTTACAAACGATTCAACATTGAACAATTACCTGAAGAGTATCTCAAAAGAGCCTGTTTTCAAGGCTATGCAGTGCGAAGGACGTGAATGGGTAACACTTTTTACTCCTGAAGCCGTAGCCGGATTCGATTACATATTTACCGATGCCATGACCTGGACGAACCAAAAAGGCCGCAGAATGAGGCTTTGGATGCCGGCGGAAACCTTTGTCGACAACGATCAGCAGTTTATGGATATGCTTGTAGCGAAAATCGAAGCGATCATGGATGCTGAGCCGGTGGATATATATGTCAACCCCACCTTTCTTCCCGATAAACTGGCTTCCCGTTACGATGAACTATGGACCCCCGAACGAATGGATAAAGTTGTCAATGTCCTGCTTAGAAACCAGGTTGCGCTGGAGATCAATGCCAGGTACAAAATACCAGGCATTGCCTTCATCAAAAAAGCCAAAGCTGCCGGTGTGAAATTTACCTTCGGCACCAACAATGCCAAAAACGACGACCTCAACAGACTCGAATATTGTCTGAAAATGATCAAAGAGGCAGGATTGACATCGGCAGACATCTTTTTACCTAGAGCCCGAAATGACCGAAAGATTCTCAAAAAAGGATTACCGGCAAAAGTGACAGGTTGACAGATAATTACAAAAAAACACCAGGTAAACAGCTAAAATATTGAACTATGAAACGCAGGGAATTTGCCAAGAACACACTTACTGCCTCCTTGGGAGTGGTGGCAGCCCCGTCTTTGGGGATTGCCAAACCCGGAGAGAACCCTGTCCGATCCATCAAGAAAGGGATCATGTGGGGGAATATTGGGTTCGGTGCATCCATTCTTGAAAAATTTCAGGCTGCCAAGGCTGCCGGTTTCGATGGTGTTGAGGTGTACAGTCATCTCAACAGGGAGGAGGTTCTTCAGGCTGCTAAACAAACCGGATTAACGATCCCATCTGTTTGCGGCTCCCTTCATGGTAAATATTCCCTGTCAGATCCCGATCCGAAGGTTAGGGCGCTTGGGGTTGATGCGCTTAAGGTTACCCTCGAAGATGCCAAAGCTTATGGCGCCGACACGATTCTGCTGGTTCCCGGTAGGGTAAATGAAACGGTGAGCTACGACCAATGCTGGGTTTTGTCCATCGTTGAGATTCGAAAGGTACTTCCCCTGGCGGAGAAGCTAGGTGTGACCATTGCCATCGAAAATGTCTGGAACAACTTTCTGCTTTCACCGCTCGAGGCTGCCCGATACATCGACCAGTTCAATTCGCCTTTCGTGAAGGGCTATTTCGATTGCGGAAATGTGCTTGTCATCGGATGGCCGGAGCAGTGGATCCGGATTCTTGGAAAGAGAATCGCCAGGGTGCATATCAAAGAGTACAGCAGGAAAATTGCCGACAAACAGGGTAAATGGGCCGGATTTGGCGTGGCTTTGCAGGAGGGTGACAACAATTGGCCGGTTATTGTGAAGGCTTTGGACGAAATTGGCTTCCACTCCTGGGCAACAATCGAACAACCTGGAGGAGATAGCCCCGAGGGTTTAAAGGAGCTTTGCCGGCGACTGACAAATATTCTTAATCTTCCGATATGAGAAGTTATTACACGAGTATGGAGAGTCCGGTCGGACGAATTGTCCTCGTTTCCAATGACACCCATTTGAAATCACTCTCTTTCAGCAACGAGACGATAGATGAACCGGATAAATTGCCCGAAATTTTGCTGAATACTGTTCGCCAGCTAAATGAATATTTTGCCGGCACACGTTTGGCCTTTGATCTGGAAATTGACCCGGATGGATCTGCATTTCAGAATCAGGTATGGAAACTGTTGCTCAAAGTCCCATTTGGAAAGACCAAAAGTTACCGGGAAGTGGCCGTTAGTCTCGGTTCTGTCTTAAATACCCGTGCAGTCGGGACCGCCAATGGGAAAAATCCAATTGCAATCATCGTTCCTTGTCACCGGATCATTGGAAGTGACGGAAAGATGGTGGGATATGCAGGGGGATTGGACCGTAAGAAGTGGTTACTGCTTCATGAAGCGCAACACACGAAAAGGCAGGAGCTTTTTTAATGGGGGGAAATTGGATCGAGGACCAAAAGCTTTTTTTAGCTTTTTTTAGCTTTATTAACTTTAGTTCACTTTAGTCACATTAGTCACTTTTTATAAATTAACAGAATGACAACCAAAACAATTCAAATGGGCTTGGTAATACTGGCATTGCTCTCTTCCTGCGGCAATGGGAAAAAGAATATTCAACAAGCAGGATCAATGGCCTTTACCGGGGCAAAAGGTGAAGTACGGCTGATCACCCTCGATCCCGGCCATTTTCATGCTGCCCTGGTACAGAAAAAGATGTACGAACAGGTTAATCCGGAGGTTCGGGTCTATGCTCCCGAAGGCAGTGACCTTGCCCAGCATCTCGGTAGAATAGGGGGATACAACACCAGAAAGGAGAACCCAACCGCATGGAATGAGGTGATTTATACCGGGCCGGATTATTTCCAGAAGATGTTGAACGAGCAACATGGCAATGTTGTGGTACTTTCAGGCAATAACCGGATCAAAACAGAATATATTAAAAAATCGGTAGAGGCAGGATTAAATGTCCTGGCAGATAAGCCAATGGTGATTACACCGGAAAATTTTCCACTGCTTGAAGAGTCTTTTAAAATTGCAGCAGGGAAGGGTGTTATATTGTATGACATCATGACGGAGAGGCATGAGATCACTTCCATGGTGCAGAAGGAGATTTCCCAGGTGCCGGAAATTTTCGGTACGCTTTTGCCAGGATCCCAGGAACATCCAGCCGTCGAGATATTTAGTGTTCACTTCTTTTACAAAAGTGTTTCAGGTTCTGCGCTTGTTCGCCCAGGTTGGTTTTTCGATGTGGACCAGCAAGGGGAAGGAATGGTGGATGTTGCTACCCACCTGGTAGATTTGGTCCAATGGGGCTGTTTCCCTGGGGTGATATTGCAGAAATCGGATATCGAGATGCTTCAGGCCAGACACTATCCAACGGTTATGACTTTGGATGAGTTTAAAGCTGTTACCAAACTGGAGAGCTTCCCGGACAACCTTTCCAAATTTGTAAAAGATGGGAAATTAGACGAATATGCCAATGGGGAAATGTTGTACAAAATCAAGGGAATTCACGCCAAAGTTACTGCCGAATGGCAATACAAGGCACCGGAAGGGTCGGGCGATACCCATTACTCCATCCTTCGTGGCTCAAAAGCCTCAGTGGAAATCAAACAGGGAGAGGCCGAAAAATACCTTCCAACACTATATGTCCACGCCAATCCGGGCACTAAGGTTCCCGAATTTTCTGCCGCACTGGAAAATGCTGTGATGAAAAACAGTTCCCATCCGGGATTAACCCTGGAAAAGGTGGATGAACTAACCTGGAAAGTCAACATCCCTGCCGTCTACAAAGTCGGCCATGAAGCGCATTTCAGCCAGGTAACCGAGCAGTACCTCGAATATCTCAAAGCCGGGAAGCTACCCGAATGGGAGGTGCCAAACATGATTGTGAAGTATTATACGACCACGGAGGCGCTGAAGCTGGCCAGAAAATAAAAAGAGGGGGAGAAGGGGCGAGGGGGAGAACGCCACTTTAGAAACGATGAAACGGAGAAACGGTGACAGGCTCTCCGTTTCTCCGTTTCATCGTTTCTAATTTTCTCATCTTCTCCAACTTTTTTGCCTACTCGTGTATCTCGATAATGTACTGAGCTTCGAAAACACCTCCTGCCACCAGTTGTATCACTCCCTCTTTGTTCTCGAGCCGCTGATCGGTATCCCACTTGTCGGCAATGCCCAGCCACGGTTCGATGCAGACAAAGTCGCCATTGGTCTTGGCCCAAATGCCCATGTTGGGGAAGTCTGCGTATGCAACGGATAAAGCCTCTACTGATTTTTTACTGCGAAGCGTGATTTTTTTTGATTTCAGGTCTTTGAAAATGAGAGCATCTTTACTGAACAGCTCATGGGTAAGCGGAATATTATCCGAGTTATTGAAAACAGGAGCCGTCTTATCGGAAACCGTTCCGTCCTCGAACAGTAACCAAGTGGATGAATTCTCTTTTGATTCAAATTCAAGATAATAATCCTCGTATTTTTCATTCTCATGCCTTGGGCATTTGAATCCCGGGTGACCGCCCAAAGAAAAGAAGAGCGGTGATTTGCCTGTATTGGTAACCTCATGCACCACCCTGATTTTTGTATCTTCCAATATAAACTTGATTGTAAACCCGAATTCAAACGGATAAATTTTAAGGGTCTCTTTGTTGGATGCCATTCCGAAAGTCAGTGAATCAGAGGTAATTCCTGTTAAGAGCAAATCCTGGTTTTCCCTGATAAACCCGTGTTTTTTGAGCTCGTATTTCTCACCGTTCCAAAGGTAAGCGTTATCTTTTAAACCACCGACAATTGGAAACAGTATAGGTGCGGAACTGTTCCACACCGAAGGATCACTCCCCCACATGTATTCCAGTCCAGTTTTCAGTGATTTGATGGAGAATAGTTCTGCGCCCGGTTGGCGGACTGCAATTTCGAGTTTAGCGTTTTTAGCGTAGTGTAGCATAAATTGATGTGCTGATTAGTTGATGTGCTGATCGGGTAATTTATTGATGAGTTAATATGCCAATATGCTAATTATTTAACAACCATGCAACTTTTTGTCAGGTTACTTTGTGTCCGTACTGATATTCGCACACTTTCAACCCAACACACTCACCTTCCCCTATTCCCCGTTTCACTGTCTCCCCGTTTCAGTTCTATATTATCATTGATACTCCACTTTCAACGCTAACCTCCCTTCCGTCTACGGCTTCCTTTCTCAGGATGGAACTGCTTCAATCCCAATCACCGGAATCACCTCCGGAATATTTGGTACGGGTCCGAAAGTATATATTTTTGGCCCCAGTGAAAGCCCGGAGTTCAACATTTCATCCCAGGTAACATCTTTGCCGGTGTAGGCTGCAATTCTTCCCATAATAGTCACGAGAGTCGAATTGACCTGTGCGTCCGCATCACTGAACCTATTTCCTGAACGGATGGCTGTTATCAGGTTAACATGTTCCTGCACGTAAGGATCTTTGACTTTCCAGGTAGGATCGGTATCCCCATCTTTTGGATATGGATATTTCCACATTACCGTACCGTCCGGATGGAAAAGCGTGCCGTTGCAATCGGCATATCCTTTGGTCCCCACGATGATTTCGCGCTTCAGGTTGCTGCATCCGCTTACCTGCCGTGCGGCACAATGTGCCTCCATTCCATTGTCGTAAATATATTCGACGCTGAAAAAATCATACTGATCGCCTGATACGCGCCGCTGACGGCCACCCCAGCCCATACATTTCACGGGATTCTTTCCGATATGCCAGTTCATCACATCTACCTCGTGGATAAACTGTTCGACGATATGGTCGCCCGAGAGCCAGCAAAAATTCACCCAGTTGCGAAGCATATACTCCATGTCGGTCCACCCGGGTCTTCTCTTTTTCACCCAAAGGGCACCGCCGTTGCGGATAACATGAGCGCTGACAATCTCTCCGATCTCACCTGCGGCTACCCTTCTGTGTGTCTCAACATAATCCTTTTGCACCCGTCGGATCGTACCGCTTACTATCGATAATCCCATTTGTTCGGCCTTCTTTGAAGAGACCAGGATGGATCTGGCGCCAACAGGATCGACCGCGCATGGCTTCTCCATGAAGATGTGCTTTCCGGCATTGACGGCAGCTTCAACATGCACCGGACGGAAATGGGGAGGGGTGCACAACAGTACGATATCCACCCCGGCATCGATTACCTTCTGGTAACTGTCAAACCCGACAAAACACTTTTCATCAGGCACTTCAATGTTTCGTTGCTTTTTTAGCTGTGCCCTCGAATCGTTCATCTTGTCCTGAAAAACATCGCCAAGCGCTACGATTTGAAGATTTGGTCCGGCATCGAAAAAATTAATGGCCGCGCCGGTTCCCCTTCCGCCGCATCCGACCAATCCGGCACGCAACACTTTGCCATCCGGCGCCTGGTCAAGCATTGCCGGTGAAGTGGATTCTTTGACTGGTTTCGTTCCCTGACCAGAGCAGGAAAGCAGCAAATTTGCCGCTCCCAGTGTAGCGACACTCCCCAAAGCGGAGGTGGAGATAAAGTTTCGACGGGTAAAATCTTGTTTTGGTTCCATAGTTAAATAATAGTTTTAATTGTTTGAAATGTTTTTTTTAGTTTGAAGGGTTTGCAATATTAACTGTCACTGAACTTGTTGCAGAGAAAATACCACATTAGACACATAGGTCACAATAGATTCTAATGTGTTCTATTGTGTCTATTGTGGTGAATATTTAAAAATACCATAAGGATTTCAATGTAGTTCAACTTTATAAACATTTCAAACTTTTCAAACCCTTCAAACTTGTTTATTTGAGTTCTTTAATCTTGATATTGCGGTAATGCACCTCGTCCCCATGGTCCTGCAGCAGGATATGCCCGATGGCAAATTCGCCGAAGCCCGCAAACTTCTTAAATTTGCTTGTTGCCACCAAAGCCTTCCATTCGGGCGTACCCCGGATATATTCCACAATCTTAACACCGTTCAGGAAATGGGCGACCTTTTGTCCCCTAACTTCGATACGGGCGCGTTCCCATTGGTTCACACCATTGCTCCGTTTAACGGATTGGGCAGGATCAAATTTTTGGGAGTTGGCAGGGATCAGGTCATACAAAGAGGCAAGTGTCCGGTTGCCGTTGATTCCAAGTTTTGCATCCGGGTGTAATTTGTCGTCCAGAATTTGGTACTCACATCCGATAGTTGAATATCCAACTCCATTGGGATCAGGCTGGATAAAATATTTGATCCCGCCATTGGCTCCCTGGGTAAATTTAAAATCAACCTCAAGGATGAAGTTTTCATAACCCTTTTCGGTTACAATATCACCTCCACCTTTGTTCTCCTTCAAATTGGCGACGACTTCGTTATCAAGGATGGTCCATCCTTTTGTGGGAATTTTACCATCTCTTGCATTGAGCCATCCATTCATACTCCTGCCATCCCATAACAATTTCCAGCCCTCTTTTTGCTGGGCTTTGGTAAGGGTGTTGCTCAGATAGCTGACCTCGGGGGCATCGGTGTTCTTCTGTTCAGCGGCCAGTTTCCCGGTCTTTATCCGGATATTTCTCCAGCAGATGGTTTTACCCTCATCCTCTTTTCTATCTCCGATGGCATGGACCTGAAGCGCAATCAGACCTGATGCCGTCATGTCATCGACAAGATTGGCACATGGTACGCCATTGAGCCAGGTGCGAATGTTATTACCAACACACTCGACCCGGTAACTATTCCATTCACCATTTTTATATGATTTTTTTGCAGCCTGGTTGTACGCCATCGGGTAGAGCCAACCCCGTCGAGCCTCATCGTAAATCCCCGCAGACCATGCACGTTCAGAATCATCGCACTCAACCTGATATCCATGCACCCTGCCATTCATGACCGCAGGATCGATGATGCTCCTGATCTGAACGCCGGAGTTGAGTCCGCGGTCCATCTTCATTTCGTATTCAAGGATAAAATCACCATAGTTGGCGGTTGTGGCCAAAAAACTGTTTGGACTGTTGCAGACACTCGTTCCCACAATCTCACCATCAACAATTTTGTAATCTGCATTACCGTTCACAACTTTCCATCCGTCCAGGTTTTTCCCATTAAACAGATTGACCCATCCTGATTTAGCAGCAAACGCACCTGACACGCAAAGGGGCAGCATCAACAAAAAGATTATTTTCTTCATATGAATAGTTAAATAAAATTACAAATTACAAATTGGGAAAGCTGATTATTAGCCAATTAGTAAAGCACACCAGGATTACCGGGATTTTTCCCTATTATGCAGTATTTAATGGATATATTTTGCTAAAATAAACATCTTTTTTCATCCCGTTATCGCAAACGGTATCTTTTTCGAATTGATTTTCTACCCAAATCGAGTTACATTTGCAGCGAAGAAATGAGGGAAAGAAACGGGGAATCTGGGAAACGGAGAAGCAAGGAAACGGAGAAGCAAGGAAACGGAGAAACGGAGAAGCAAGGAAACGGAGAAACGGAGAAACGGAGAAGCAGGAAAACGGAGAACTAAAATTCTAATATACGAGCCAGAATTCATAATTGAAGACACTACTATATACACTATTTACAAATCTATGAACAATAACCAATTACCTTTTCTGCTTGTAGGAAGAGCATCAACACACAGGAATCGCTCTGAGAATACTAACAGTCAAGTCAATGAACTTCGACAAGCAACCATTTTCAAATTCACTGATCTTCTCCGTTTCTCCGTTTCTCCGTTTCCCCGTTTCTCCGTTTCCCCGTTTCATCACAGCATTCGCCCCTTCACCCCCTCCCTCCTTCGCCCCCTCCTTCTTCTCTTATCCCTCTTCTCGTTTCTTCTGATCACCAGCGCCCAAACCCGCACCAATCTTGAAACGGTCGACCCCACCATTGGCAATGTAGGTATCCTCCTGCAGCCCACTCGTCCAACGGTGCATCTGCCCAATCAGCTGGTACGTTTTTATCCGGTCCGCGCCGATTATTTAGACGATCAGATCAGTTTTTTTCCACTTACCATCTCATCCCACCGCAAAGGGGAATTGTTTGGAGTCATGCCGTATCTGGGGGAGCCAAAGGCCGAAACCTGGAAAAAAAGGCAAACTTATGATCACGATCTGGAGATAACCCGCCCATTTTACTACGCTACCTATTTCATTGATAACAACATCAAAACAGAATTTTCTCCCGGAGCCAAATGCGGTATTTTCAGGTTTAGCTTTCCTGGTAAGGGAGAGAAGTTTTTGGCTTTAAGGATTGTCAATCAGGGAAATTGGAAAATTGGAAACGGGGAAACGGGGAAACGGGGAAACGGAGAAACGGGGAAACAGGGAAACAGGGAAACGGAGAAATGGGGAAACGGGGAAACGGGGAAACGGAGAAACGGAGATACGGGGAAACGGGGAAACGGGGAAACGGGGAATAGCTTTTCCGGAGTTGAAGAATTTATGGGGATGAAGGCCTATGTTTATGGTGAAGTCAATCAGGCCGGTCAGGCCGGAAAGTTGAGCCTTCAGGTTTCTGATCCAAAAAGTGGCAAATCTTCTGTTAAAGCAGGTGCATGGATTCGCTTTGAATCCAATTCACCTTCGGAAGTGGTGCTGAAATACGCCATCTCCTTTATCAGCATCCAACAGGCCAAAGCCAATCTGGCGGCAGAGATTCCTGCATGGGATTTTAACGGAATCAAAAAAAGCGCCGAGCAAAAATGGACTGCCGTAATGGACCAAATTAAGGTCAAGGGAGGCACCGAAGCCCAGCGTCGCACTTTCTACACCTCCCTGTACAGGCAATACGAAAGGATGATCAACATCAACGAGCACGGTCAATACTTTAGCGCTTACGACCACAAAATACACCCAACCACCCGCGATTTTTATGTGGACGACTGGATTTGGGACACCTACCTTGCCATGCATCCGCTGCGTTCGATCCTGCATCCGAAACTCGAAGGAGATATGTTGCAATCCTATGTAACGATGTACGAACAGGGAGGCTGGCTGCCTCAGTTTCCGCTGCTTTACCAGGATGATCCGGCCATGAACGGCTTTCATTCGACGGTGGCCCTTCTGGATGGATACCGCAAAGGTGTCCGCAATTATGACGCTCCCAAAGCATATGACGGGATGCTGAAAAATGCAGCACAGGCCACGATGCTTCCCTGGCGAAACGGGCCGAAATGCATCCTCGATAGTTTCTACCGTGATAAAGGGTACTATCCTGCCTTGTGGCCAGGCCAGACTGAGACAGTTAAGTTGGTTCATGATTTTGAACGCCGGGAAAGCGTTGCCATCACCCTGGCCCATAGTTACGATGACTGGGCGCTCTCCGAAATGGCTGGCGAACTGAACCATCCGGATGAGGCAGCCTATTATCGGAAGCAATCGCTCAACTACCGCAACCTCTACCGTCCGGATAAGAAGTTAATGTGGCCGAAAGATTCTGCCGGAAACTGGATCGAGATCGATCCGAAATTTGACGGTGGTCCCGGCGGGCGTGATTATTATGACGAAAACAACGGTTATACCTATGCCTGGCAGGCCCAGCACGATCTACAGGGGCTCATCGGAATGATGGGTGGCCGGATAGGATTCAATGCCTCCCTCGATCAGCTCTTCCGCGAACCACTTGGCCGAAGCAAATTTGCCTTTTGGGCCAAATTTGCCGATGCAACCGGTATGGTTGGGCAATATTCGATGGGCAACGAACCCAGCTTCTTCATCCCCTACCTCTACAACTATTCAGGTGAACCCTGGAAGACACAAAAACGAATTCGCTTCCTGCTGGATGTTTGGTTCAAGGACAATATTTTTGGCATCCCGGGTGACGAAGATGGCGGAGGAATGACTGCCTTTGTTGTCTTCTCCTCCATGGGTTTTTATCCGGCTACACCGGGAATTCCAATTTACAACATTGGCTCTCCCCTCTTCGAGGAGGTAAAAATATCCCTTGAGAATGGCAAAACATTCACCATCAAGGCGCCAGGCTGTTCCGTCAAAAACAAGTACATTCAAAGTGCCAGACTCAACGGCCAACCACTCAACAAACCTTGGTTTACCCATGCAGAGCTAGTGAATGGAGCCGTACTTGAACTTCAGATGGGAGAGCTACCCAACAAACAATGGGGCGCGGGCGAGGCAGATGCGCCGCCGTCGGGACTTCCGAAGTAAGACGGAGAAGACGGAGAGAATTAATGACGGAGAGATTGGGACTCCTTTCATAGAAGCAAGAAATAATATAAATAGGTTTAAAAATGATTTTAGGGTATAAAGTAATAAAAGTGTTTAAAATGAGGCTGATCTCTCAGTCAATCATTCTTTCCGTCATTCCGGTCCCTCCGTCATTCTTTCCGTCCCTCCGTCCTTTAAATCATAACATCAATCTCTAACCCCACCGAATATGTCCCCAAAATCACAACCCCTTATTGAGCACTGGCATGCCATCTACGTCCATTCACGGGCTGAAAAGAAGGTTCACAGCGAATTGACCAGGAAGGGCATCGAATCCTTTCTTCCTCTACAACGAAGGCTACGTCAATGGAGCGATCGTAAGAAATGGGTTGAAATGCCTTTAATCTCAGGTTATGTATTTGTTCATATTAGCCGGCTACACTATGATGCAGTCCTGCAAATAGACAACGTCATGCAATATGTACGATTCGAAGGGAAGGCAGCCGTGATCCGTGATCAGGATATCGAAGTGCTCAAGCGGATGCTCGGTCAGAGTGAAGTCGAGGTTGAGATAACCATGGAGGAACTGCTTCCGGGAATGCAGGTCGAAATTATTGCCGGGCCCATGATGGGTATACGTGGTGAACTCCTATCATTTCGAGGTAACAACCGGGTCGCCCTTCGCATTTTGCCGTTGGGCTTTACAGTACTGGTGGAATCGCCAGGGACGAATTTGGCTATTGTTAAGGAATAAGGGGGTGAAACAGAGAATCGGGGAAACAATGAAACGGAGAAACGAGAGGGAGATAAGCTCTAAAAAGTCAATTTGTCTAAACTCAAGTACGATTCACCCTTAAATATACTGAAATTTCACCACACTCCCAAATCTACAAACCACATATATCTCTCTCATGGCGTTTCCCCGTTTCCAAAATTCTTCCTACTTTCGCTCCTAAACCAACTTATCCATACACCATGAAGGGTATCATTCTTGCAGGAGGCTCCGGATCAAGGCTTCACCCGATCACGTTGGGAACCTCCAAACAATTGCTTCCGATTTATGATAAACCGATGATTTACTATCCCATGTCGGTGCTGATGCTGGCAGGTATCCGCGAAATACTGATCATCACCACTCCCGAAGAACAGTCCGCCTTTATCCGGCTGCTGGGTGATGGTTCTCAGTTCGGCGTTGAACTTCAATATGTTGTCCAACCTTCACCGGACGGTTTGGCCCAGGCATTTCTGCTTGGGGAACAATTTATTGGCACTGATGATGTCTGCCTGGTTTTGGGTGACAATATTTTCTATGGTCACGGTTTTGTTGAACTCCTCAATAAAGCTGTGGAACAGGTCACCCTTCACAGGAAAGCTGCGGTATTTGGCTACTGGGTCAACGATCCCGAACGCTATGGCGTATGCACATTCGATTCAGGTGAGAATGTCACCTCCATCGAAGAGAAGCCCGAAAAACCCAAGTCCAATTATGCAGTTATCGGACTCTACTTCTATCCCAACTCAGTGGTTGAAATTGCTAAAAACATCCGACCGTCAGCACGTGGTGAGCTTGAAATCACAACAGTAAACCAGGAATACCTGAACCGTAATGAGCTTAAAGTTGAACTGATGGGGCGTGGTTACGCATGGCTCGACACCGGAACCCATGAATCATTGCTCGAAGCCGGTTCTTTTATCGCGACCATCGAAAAACGTACCGGACTCAAAGTCGCCTGCCTCGAAGAGATCGCCTTCCGAAACGGCTGGATCGACAAAGAACAGCTCAAGTCTCAGGGCAACCTGCTGAGAAAAAATCAGTATGGACAATATTTGCTTTCGCTGGTTTGAAGGGTTTGAAAAGTTCCGGGTTTCGGGTTCCGGATCACCGGTCTTATGACTTTTTAATCGACGGATTTCGAATTCAAAAATTATTGATTAAATGACGATAAAATGTTTTGAGGATTTGGAAATTTGGCAGGAAGCACGTGAGTTCATCAAGTACCTGAAAAATAGTCCCCTTAAAGGCTCAAAATTCAAATAAACACGGAACACGGAACCCGAAACACGGAACCCGAAACTATATAAACCCTTCAAACTGAATGATATTTAACAAAACCCCCTTCCCCGGATTATATCTCATCGAACCAAAAGTATTTGGAGACGATCGGGGTTATTTTTTTGAATCTTTTAATCAACCGGAGTTCGAAAAAGCCATCGGGAAAATCGATTTTTTGCAGGACAATGAATCCAAATCCGGGTACGGCGTCCTTCGCGGATTGCATTTCCAGAAGCCGCCCTATACACAGGCCAAACTGGTCCGTTGCATCACCGGATCGATCATGGATGTCGTTGTCGATCTGCGCAGCGGTTCCCCAACCTACAAAAAAAACTATACCACATTGCTTTCCGGCGACAATAAACTTCAACTTTTTATTCCGCGTGGTTTTGCACACGGTTTTGTTGTCGTCAGTGAAGAGGCCATTTTTTCCTATAAAGTCGACAATTTATTTGCCCCGGAACATGATGCAGGTATCAGGTTCGATGACCCCGAACTATTGATTGACTGGAAGTTGCCGACAACCGCATTGAAATTATCTGAAAAAGACAGTACATTGCCTTTCCTCGCTGAAACCATTTTACCTGTTTTTGTGTAAAAAATTAAGCTGTTTTTACATTTTTTAAACCTTAATCTATTTATTTACTATATACATATCCGTAAACCAATTGAATCCTTTCAAAATTCAATGGTTTATTGTTTCCAATACATTTTTAACTAACTATATTTGCGAATGATCAAAAAGCCTCTTGGTTGCTATTGTGACTGAGGAGGCGGAGCTGTGTCAAAGAGGGGGAGACTTGACGAGGGGGAGAGGGGGCGATCGCGACTCCCCAAATGTAGAAGAAAATCAAATTGTACCCATTGAACTCGTATCCGCTAACTGGCGGAAAGTCTTATTTTGAATGCTTAGTGACTGTTTAAATTTAATCTCTAAATCCCGTGAGGGATTATATGTGGGTAGAAAACCATTGAATTGACAAATTTCGTCCCGGACGGGACGAGATATCCTACCTCAAGATAAATTTCTACCCACATTCCATGCTTACGGCATGTTCATTTTTATCTGACAATTGAGTCACTATAATCAAAATAGAAATTTTAAACAGTTTCTTATTTATTGTTCCTATTACTCTGCCATTCGTGTAATTTGTTTTAATTCGTGAAATTCTTATCAACTCAATTATGATAAAAACCTTAAAATATGTCGTACACAAGGAGGGGAAATACTATGTATCTCAATGTCTGAATGTTGACGTATCCAGTTTTGGAGGATCGGTACAGGAATCTGTCGACAATTTAAACGAAGCTTTAGAACTCTACTTTGAAGACAAGGAGGCAATTTATACGATAACCCCAATAAAAGAGACACTTATAGGAGAGATCAATATAAATGTCTAAACTTCTATCTTCTGCGCAGATTGTTCAGACCTTACAAAAATTTGGGTTCAAATTTATTTCGCAAAGAGGAAGCCATCAAAAATATTCAAAAGAAGGGCATACGGTAATTGTCCCATCTCCAAGAAAAGAGATTCCTATCGGAACCTTCCGATCAATCGTCCGACAGTCCGGACTTTCCATCAATGATTTTCTTTAGAACGAATCACCTTCCTTTCTGTTCGTGTAAATTCGATTCAATTCGTGAAATCTTCTTCAATAGAAATGGTCAACCTCCTTACCCAGCATCAAAAGCTGGACAAGGAACTCCAGGTCGCTATCCGGCAGGTCATCGACTCTTCCTCTTTTATCAAAGGCAAAGAGGTCGCTCAATTTGAACATGCTTTGGCTGCATACATGCAGGTTGGTCATGTCATCGGTTGCGCCAACGGCACCGATGCCTTGCAGATTGCATTGATGGCCCTTGGCCTTCAACCGGACGATGAGGTCATCGTCCCTGCATTTACTTATGTTGCCACCGCGGAGGTAATCGCTTTACTGGGACTCGTTCCGGTCATGGTGGATGTTGAAGAATCCACATTCAATATCTCCCTGCAGGGAATAGAAAATGCCATCACTTCGCGCACAAAGGCCATCATCCCGGTTCACCTCTTCGGACAGTGCTCCGATATGGAACCCTTGATGCAACTGGCCGAAGCACACAATTTATGGGTCATTGAAGACAACGCTCAATCCCTGGGAGCCTCTTTTACTTACCAGGATGGCTCTTCCAAAATGGCCGGTACCATCGGGCACATCGGTTGCACCTCCTTCTTTCCCACCAAGAACCTGGGCTGTATGGGCGATGGAGGAGCGCTGATGACAAATGATCCGGCATTGGCCGAAAAAATCCGCATGATTGCCAACCACGGCCAGCGGAAAAAATATTACCATGAAGTTGTTGGCTGTAACTCCCGCCTCGACACGCTGCAGGCTGCCATCCTGAATGTCAAGCTGCCACATCTGGGAGAGTACCTCGACGCACGCAAGACAGTAGGGGACTCTTACCAAAAGGCTTTGGAGCAATTTAAATTCGGGTCTTTGCCTGTTTCATTGCCTGTCTCCCCGCCCACCTACAACCAGTTTACCCTGAAAATCAAGGATGGACGGAGGGACCAACTGCAAGAATATCTTGCCAAACATGGCATCCCATCCATGATCTATTACCCGCTTCCCCTATACAAACAGGAGGCATTTCGAAAATATGTTCCGGAAGGGTTTTCCCTTCCCGTCACGGAAAAACTCTGCCAATCTGTTCTATCGCTCCCCATTCATACAGAAATGAATGAAGTCGAGTTGACTTTTATTATAGATACCATTCTTCAATTCACCAATAAAAATTCATTGCCGTCTGCTTTAGCTGACGAAAAATTGGGCTAAAGCCCGTTAATTATTGTTCCTTGATCTAGCGCGCGAAGCGTAAATAAACCATTCCATTGAGACAAAAAGCTGTCTGAACGAAGTGGTCCCTGAGCGAAGTCGAAGGGCCGAAGGCGGCGTTCTTCTTTTTGTCAGGTCTTTTTTGGTTACTTTTTGTGACGACAAAAAGTGACAAAGAAAAGAAAATTCGATGCTTCTACCCAATGTCAATACAATGAAAAAATGGCTTCGAAAAAGTAATTATGCCATTAATAATCAATGGGTACAAGCAGAATCCAGGTGAAAAATGGATTGAAAATCCACAGGCTGCGGGGTGCGGATATAAAACACAAAGGTCACAAATAGAACATAATCAATAATATATGTTTGTACCCTTTGTGCATCCTTGGTGCCCTTTGTGTTTAAATACGAATTTTTAGACATCCTCCATTGAAAACCAACTACACCCGAAACCCGAAACACGGAACCCGAAACAATTCAAACTTTTCAAACATTTTCAAACACAATAAACGCCCTTCGACAAGCTCAGGGACCGGTTTAACATTAATATATGTTGAACCCAGACCCTTCGACAGGCTCAGGGTTTAACAACTTTTCAAACATTTCAGACTTCTCAAACATCTCAAACCCTTCAAACTTGTCCCGTGCAATTACTGCTCAATAAAATTGAAGACAACTCCCTAACCGTCGGCATTGTCGGTCTCGGCTATGTCGGTCTGCCGCTGGCAGTCTCCTTTGCTTCAGCCGGAGTAAATGTGATTGGTTTTGACAACTCTTCTGCCAAAGTAGCCAAAATCAATACCGGCGAAAATTACATCTCCGATATCTCTGCAGAACTCTGGCAAGAAGCGCTCACCCGCAAAACGATAAGCGCTACCACAGATTTCACCCGGTTATCGGGATGCCAGGCCATCCTGATCTGCGTTCCCACCCCGCTCGACCAGTTTCACAAACCCAACATGAGTTTCATCGAATCGGCCTGCATGGTCATCGGCAAAAACATGAAAAAGGGAACATTCGTCTGTTTGGAGAGTACCACCTACCCCACCACCACCGAACATTTTGTCCTGCCGATCCTCGAAAAGGAATCAGGGCTCAGGCATGGATCTGGTTTCTGGTTGGCCTTCTCCCCCGAACGGGTCGATCCGGGAAACAAGAGCTGGTTTACCCGTAACACGCCCAAGGTTCTCGGAGCCCTCAACGAAGAGGGACTGACGATCGGTAAGGCAATCTACACGCTGGCTGTCGACCACATTTATACCGTCAGCTCCCCCCGGGTTGCCGAAATGGTGAAGATTTTGGAAAACACCTACAGGCTGGTCAACATCAGCCTGATCAACGAAATGGCGCTGTTGTGCGGTAAAATGGATATCGACATCTGGGAGGTGATCGAGGCAGCCAAAACAAAGCCCTACGGCTTCCAGGCCTTCTATCCGGGACCGGGAATCGGTGGGCATTGCATCCCGCTGGACCCCTTTTACCTGGAATACATCGCCAAAAAATTCAACTTCGACCTTTCGATGATCAACACGGCCGGCCACATCAACATGATGATGCCTCACCGCATGACGCTGAAGATCTCCTCAGCGCTCAACCGCTACAAAAAATCGATCAACGGAAGCAACATCCTTTTTCTAGGCGTGGCCTACAAACCCGATATCGATGACGAACGCGAATCGCCCGCCCTCAGGATCATCGACGAAGTGGCACAAAAAGGCGGCAATATCCATTACCATGATCCCTTTGTGGCAACTATTGAAACCATCCAGGGACGGAAATTCAATTCAGATCCCCTGACAGCCGGACTGATCAGCATAGCCGACTGTGTCGTCATCACCACCAACCACTCCGCCTTCGATATCCCCTGGATCCTCGGGAATGCACAACTGGTCGTCGATCTGCGGAACGCGGTAAAAGATGCATCTGAAAAGGTTTATAAACTATAATTGGAGTGGGCGACCTTACCAAGAAGGAGGGGGCGAGTGGGCGAAGGGGTGAGGGGGAGAGTGACTCTGATGAAAAATTGATTGTAAAATAGTTAAATCAAAATTATATCATATCAAATTTGTCAATTTCCTGAAATTTTGGGGAGTACGTTCGCCCAGTCGCCCCCTCGCCCCCTCGCCCACTCGCCCCTTCCTTTTCGTCAAGTCCCCTATTCCATATCCAAACTATAATTCACACAACGAACCATGCCCGACTTCTTCGCCCACGAAACCGCCATCATCGATCCGGACTGCACCATAGGCGCCGGCACGAAGATCTGGCACTTTTCACATATCATGACAGGAGCAGTCATTGGTGAGCACTGCAACCTTGGCCAGAACGTGGTCATTTCTCCCGGTGTGGTGCTTGGCAGCAATGTAAAAGTCCAAAATAACGTCTCGATTTATACCGGCGTTATCTGCGAAGACGATGTCTTTTTGGGACCATCCTGTGTCTTTACCAACGTGATCAACCCTCGCAGCCACGTGAACCGCCGCGACGAATACGCCGGCACTACCGTGAAACGCGGCGCCTCCGTTGGTGCCAACGCCACCATTGTCTGCGGCAACGACATCGGTGAATTCGCATTTATTGGCGCAGGGGCGGTTGTTACCAAATCCGTCGAGCCCTACGCCCTCGTGGTCGGAAATCCCGCCTTCCAGCTTGGCTGGATGTCTGAAGCGGGGCTCCGTTTATTCTTCGATGAAAAAGGTAAGGCGGTTTGTTCTGAAACTGGAGAAGAGTACTTTTTGAGAAATGGAGCCGTTAGCAAAAAGATTTCACTAATTTAAACTAATTACACGAACCATGTAATCAATAATTATCGCAACTTTAGTGGTAAGCGTTCGTGAAATTCGTCTCAACTCCTGAAATTAAACAAATGGCGGAGCTAATTTACAAGGAAGAAAGCTATAAGATTATCGGAGCTTGTCTTGAAGTCCACAAGAAACTAGGATCAGGATTTTTGGAAAGTGTATACGCTGAGGCCTTGGAAATAGAATTCAACAGGACTGAAATTCCATACCAAAAAGAGAAGAGACTACCAGTGTTCTATGATGACACGAAAATGAAAAAATATTTCATAGCCGACTTTGTCTGTTATGATGCAATCATTCTAGAACTAAAAGCAACAAAATATACTATCGATTCTGACTGTAAGCAGACCCTGAATAACGTGAAAGCGACCCGCTTCAGGTTAGGATTACTTATCAACTTCGGCACTCCCTCCCTCACTTACAAACGAATCATAAATTGAAGGACAAATGTTGCCTGCCGTTCGTGTAATTCGTCTCAATTCGTGAAATTGTCTATTAATGAAATTCGTATGCAAAACTTTGCATTAATTGGTGTCGCCGGCTTCATAGCACCCCGCCACCTGAAAGCCATCAAAGAGACGGGCAACAGGCTGGTTGCGGCCCTCGATCCCTTCGATTCGGTGGGTATACTCGACAGCTATTTCCCCGACTGCGCCTTCTTTACCGAATTTGAGCGCTTCGACAGGCATGCGGAAAGGCTGAAAGAGACCCCCGATCGTATCGATTATGTGACCGTCTGCTCCCCCAACTACCTCCACGATGCCCATGTCCGTTTCGGCCTGCGTATCGGGGCCAACGTAATCTGCGAAAAACCACTGGTACTGAATCCCTGGAACATCGATGCCCTGGAGCGATTGGAGCAGGAGTCTGGCCGGCAGGTTTTTAATATATTTCAACTGAGGTTGCACCCGGCTATTGTTGAGCTGAAGCGGAGAGTAGAAGGTCTGGATAACGAGGGGGCGAAGGGGTTTTCGGTCCCTGAGCGTAGTCGAAGGGGGGGCGAGGGGGCGACTGACTTCCAAAACCTTTGTGATCCTTCGTGCGAACCTTCGCGTCCTTTGTGGTTAAATTCAAACAAAATCTACGATATAGATCTGACCTACATTACCGCAAGGGGAAACTGGTACTACACCAGTTGGAAAGGGGATGTTTCCAGAAGCGGAGGTGTGGCCACCAACATCGGGGTTCACTTTTACGACATGCTGGCCTGGGTTTTCGGTGAAGTGGAAGAAAATATTGTTCATGTCTCATCCCACGATCGCGTCTCCGGATACCTCCTGTTCAAAAAAGCCCGGGTTCGCTATTTCCTGAGCATCAATTACGATACTTTGCCCGAGGATATCAAAGCATCGGGCAAGCGCACCTTCCGCTCCATGAAAATGAACGGCGAAGAGATTGAATTCAGCGATGGTTTTACTGACCTGCATACCGAAAGCTACAGGCAAATCCTTGCCGGCAATGGCTTCCGGCTCAGCGAAGCCCGCACCTCCATCAACCTCGTGCATACCATTAGGCATGCACAACCTATCGGGTTACAAGGCGATTATCACCCTTTTGCAGCATTACCGGTTACTGCACATCCCTTCAAAACCAGAAACTAAACACCCTCCATTCGTATAATTCGTCCAAATTCGTGAAATTCGTACTTTTTTGAAAAAAAAAGAGTAAATTTGTTACTCGATATACCTGACAGCCATGATCGAGAGCCTGATTACATCCAAAACCCGGGTTAAACTTTTGCTGAAGTTCTTCCTGAACACCAGCACAAAGTCCTACCTGCGCGGATTGGAAAGCGAATTCGGCGAATCGACCAACGGCATCCGGCTCGAATTGAACCGTTTCGAGCAGGCAGGCTTGCTGATCTCTCACAACGAAAGCAACCGCAAGGTATTCTCCGCCAACACCTCCCATCCTTTGTTCCCCGAAATACAAAACCTGTTGCTCAAACACACCGGTATCGACCAATTGACAGAACAGGTCATCGGGAAATTGGGTGATGTGGAGAAAGTTTACCTGACCGGGGCGTATGCCCGCGGACAGGAAAGTCAGGCCATTGAAATACTCCTGGTAGGTGGAAACGTGGATATAGCCTACCTGGAAAGCCTTATTGCAAAAGCCATACAACTGATCAAAAAACAAATTCTCTACCGTCGGATGACCGCTGGCCAATTCGACCTCCACCAGGCAAGCGTAGGACAAGAAAACCTGCTGCTATTGTGGGAACAGAGCAACTAAAATAAAACTTTGCCGCGTTCCGCTCCGCGGCAAACATCGTTTTTCTATTAACCATTAGGCCACATACCGTAAAAAGGATGTGACTGAGAGGGCGGAGCCGTGAAAAAATGGAGGAACCTTCGACCAGCGGCTTCGCGTTTCTTCGAGTCCAAGCATCTTTATAAAATTAACTAATAAACGCATGTAATTTGCTAATAATAAGACGAAAATATAAATTTTTAAAGGGCACGGATTGCAAATCGCACCAGCTGGGGTAAGCTGTGTCATCCGCCAAAAATTCGTGTAATTCGTCTTAATTCGTGTAATTCGTAATAATTCGTGAAATCTTCCCTAATGAATAGTCCCGAAATAAAAGAATTTATCCGCCAGCACAGCCATCTCTTCTGGTACACACCGGAAGATCAAAAAGAGGTAATCAGCAATGAGTTTCTGGTTGAAACTATTCTGAATTATGGCGATATGAATGATGTTAGAAATCTTATAAAAATCATTGGGACTGAACGTCTGTCTGAGATATTCTCTGATCTGCAAGGCAGAAAAAAACTGAACTATTACCCTGAAATCTATAATTTCTTTTCCATTTTGATGCAGCGCTATGCACATTCAAATATTTAATTCTAATCAGGTTCAAATCCTACCGCTTGTCAAACAGTTCAAAAAAGAATTTTACCTGGTTGGAGGAACAGCTATTGCCCTGTATCTAGGCCATAGGAGATCCATTGATTTCGACCTTTTTAAATTGAATCCGATAAAACCCAAAAGCATCCTTCAAACGATCTCAGATTTTGACTACCCGTTTACTGTTACCAGAAGGGTAACAGAACAATTGAATGTAAACATTAACGAGGTGAAATTCACCTTCTATCAATACCCGTTTACAATAAACGCTGCAGAAAAACTGGAGGATATCTTACGACTGCCAAATCTCCTTGATCTGGCAGCTATGAAGGCTTATGCGCTGGGCCGAAGATCTAAATGGAAGGACTATGTAGACCTGTACTTTATCCTCAAAGATCATTTTACCATATCTCAAATTTCTAAGCGGGCAACAGAAATTTTCGGACAACTATTTTCAGAAAAACTTTTCAGGGCTCAACTCAGTTATTTTGATGACATCGACTACTCCGAACCCGTGGAATACCTGGTTCAACCAATCCCTGGCGATGAAATCAAAGACTTCCTGATCGACAAGGCAACCGATATCTTCGGAGAATTAGGATTAAAATAAGCTTCAAATGCTGATCCTAAAGTCCTACGATAAAAAATCGGGGCAAGCTGTGTAATTAGTCTTTAATTCGTGAAATTCGTTTTCAAGAGAGGCAGTCACCAAAAATATTACAAAGAAGGACATACCGTAATTATACCTTCACCCAGGAAAGAGATTCCTGTTGGAACTTTCCGATCCATCGTCAGGCAATCAGGACTCTCTATCCATGATTTTTCTTAATTATAACCTGTATTATCCAGTTCGTGAAATTCGTATTAATTCGTGAAATAAATAAAATACTATGCCCAGAAAATCATTTTTCCTAATCCTTCTCGCAATAGCTCTCTTCTCCTGCAAGACCAGCAAAGATCTTACCTACCTCAAAGACATGTCCGACCAGGAGTTGCAAGATCATCTTCCAAAAAAACCGGCCGAATACAGAATCAAAGAAAACGACAACCTCTATGTAAAGATTGTTACACAAAATGCAGAGGTGAACAATCTTTTCAGTCAAAATCCAGTATCAACAGCATATTTGGGTAACCAACAACAATCCTTTTCCGACCCGTCCAATCAATTTATTAATGGAAATATTGTTGATCAAAAAGGAGAGATCACACTTCCCATCTTGGGAAAGATTAAAGTAGAGGGCTTTACTGTATCGGAAGCTCAGGATGCCATCCATAAAAAAGCAGAAGAATACTTAAAAGATTATATTGTGCAGGTAAAGCTTATGAGCTTTAAAATCACGATGCTTGGCGAGTTTCGTTCACCCGGAGTCATCTACAACTACAACAACAACTTCACAGTTCTTGAAGCCATCAGCAGGGCCGGTGGGGTGACTGATTACAGCAAACTCAACCAAATTATGGTCATCCGGCCAACTCCTGCTGGTTACAAGAGTTTTAAACTTGACTTGTCCTCAGAGAAATTGCTAACCTCTGAGGCCTTCTACCTCCAACCGGATGACCTGGTATATGCCGGTCCTGATAAAAACAAAAATATCTCCCTCAATGCAACCACTTACTCCTTGCTGTTGTCCTCTATAACAACCCTCCTTGTAATCATGCAATTCTTCAGATTCTAGTAATATTTGGGAACATCATCAAAAAAAATACAGGTTCCAGTAGACTAAATATCTCATATAAATCACAAATCCAAATCATTGCGAGTTAACTCTTCTCTACTTTCTCCATTTCACTCACCAATCAAATTTGCTCTTATGCAATCAAAAGAATATAATAATAACACCAATTTCAACGACACCGAAGAACTCATTGATATCAAAGAACTACTGTTTAAATTTCTTGGCAAATGGTATTGGTTTGTACTCTTTGGCTTTGCAGGTAGCTCATTGGCATATATCTACACCAAATACCAGAACCCGGTATACCAGTTATCCAGCAGCGTACTGATCACAGAGGTGAGAAACAGCGGAGTTGGCCTCGAAAAAATGTTCGAAGGTATCAACATGGGAGGATCAACAAAATTGGAGAACCATATAGGTATATATAAATCATATAGTATTAATAATCAAGTTGTTAACAATTTAAATCTGGGAGTAGCCTGGTTCAAAAAAGGAATATTCATTGACCTGGAGCTATACAAACAGGAACCCTTTCAGGTACTCTTCAGCGAAGAAAAAACCAACCTTACCGGCGTTAAAATTAGCATCACTCCCCTTACCAAAGAAACCTTTAAAATAAGTGCCTCCGGTGAGACAACACTAAACGGAACACAGCAGGAGTTTACACTCGATCAGGAAGGACACTACGGAGAAGCAATCAGTCAACCTCAGTTTCATTTCACCTTGCTTAAAAAGCGTGAAATTGAACTTGAAGATCAATATTATTTTAAATTCAACAACCTCAATTCCTTAACATTGGCCTACGTAGCAGGATTAAGTGCTGCACCATCCTCGAAACAGTCCGACATCATTAAACTCGAGCTAAAGGGGACTGTTGCAGAAAAAGCATCCGATTATCTCAACGAATTGAACCGTGTTTTTATCCAATTTGGTTTGAACCAGAAAAACCAGATATCCAAAAATACCGTTGAATTCATCGATTCACAACTTTCAGGGATTACCGAATCTTTAAACAAATCCGGGCAAAGCTTTACCGACTTTAAATCACGCAACCGGATGATGGATATAAGCAAAGAGGCCTCAATCATCGCTGAAAAAGTCAAACAAGTGGAACAAGAGAAGACAGTGATTGACATGCAACTGGAATATTACCGTAACACAAAAAAATACCTTAACGACCCTGTTCGGATCAAAAAGATGGTATCCCCATCTGTGGTCGGAATACAAGACCCGTCACTTGGTGCAGCCATCATTAAGCTGGGAGAATTGTACCAAAAGCGCGAAGTCCTCTTATTTAATGTCAAAGAAAAAAACCCTGGTCTGATGATCCTCGACAAAGAGTTAGAGATGATCCGTATGAATTTGGAAGAGAATCTCAACAACCTGATCCACAATACTGAAATAACCCAAAGGTACATCATTGACCGCATCGGCACTATCGACAAACAAATGACCATCCTTCCTGAGACCGAACAGGAGTTTATCAACATCAAACGTCAGTTCGACATCAACAGTTCCTTGTACACCTTCTTGTTGCAGAAAAGGGCTGAAGCAGAAATAACAACGGCATCCAACGTACCGGATGCATATGTAATTGACAAGGCCAGAATAGAAACATCCCTGATGGTGTTCCCGAAAAACACCCTAAACTATATGATTGGGCTGATTCTTGGCCTACTACTTCCATTGATCTGGTTTGTACTCACCGATTATTTCGACGACTCCATCTCCGACATCTCCATGGTGGAAAAGGGCTCCAGCCTGAACATCGTCGGATCGATTGCCCACAACCACCATGAGAGCCACCTCCCTGTCAGGGATTATCCCCGCGCCAGCATCACAGAGTCCTTTCGGGGGCTGCGCACCAACCTCCAGTTTTTGCTGCCCGCTCCCGGGCAAAAGGTGATATCGATCCACTCTACCTTACCAAATGAAGGTAAATCCTTTGTATCCCTGAACCTGGCCACGGTATTGGCCATGAATAACAAAAAGGTGGTTATCGTGGGTTGCGATATGCGCAAACCAAAGCTCGATAAAATGTTGATGTTGAACAATGACGCGGGACTTAGTACCTTGCTGATTGATTCCCATACCCTCCGGGAATGTGTTCAGCCAACAGTCGTCAAAAATCTTTATGCCATCACCTCAGGCCCTATCCCGCCCAACCCTGCCGAGCTGCTGGATACCCAAAGATGGAATGATTTGATAGAACTACTCAAGGAACAATACGATTTCATTGTATTGGACAATGCTCCCCTCTCGATGGTTACCGACGGATTCATCACGGGCAAACTATCCGACACCAACCTGATCATTTTAAGGCTCAATGCCAGCCACCGTAATGAGATTCGTTTCCTGAACGACATCGCGCAAAAAGGGACGCTACAGAACGTGGCCATCGTGATCAACGATGTACAGTCACGGGGCTATGGTTACAAACATTACAGCTTAGGTTATGGTTATGGTTATGGTTATGGTTACGGCGCCAAGTATGGATATTACGGTCAGGATGAAGAGCATAATACGCTGTCAAAGAATTGGAGGCAACATAGTCCTGTGAATATGATTAATCGGTTAATAGAGAGACTTAAAGACAGAATGAACGGTTAGCTACAAACTCTTTGCTCATCTCCCTTCACAATGGCTAATTAATCGGTTCCCCGATAAAAAATCGGGACAGGCTGTGTCATTTGTCTAAATTAGCTGCGCTGAACTTCGTTTCGTGAAATCTTTTAATTATATACATGTTTAAATTTTCAAATCATGCATTAGAACAGATAGAGACAAGATCCCTCTCTGTGCAGGTAATTGAGGAAATTTTGCTTTCAGAAGAAAAACTAATAATAAAAGTCGGGAATATTGATATTTATCAGAAAATTATTGTGGAAGTTGATAAACCCTATCTTTACCGAGTGTTTGTCAACAATTCAAAAGAACCTTTTTTGGTTGTGACTGCTTACAAAACATCTAAAATTGAAAAGTATGAAACGAGCAAAGACTAATTTCACAAAAGGCGATATATCCGCCAGCTGGCGGATGCGAGTTCCATGAGTACTTACTGAAATTTAATAATTTACTAATAATATTTACGAATGAAAATCAAATTTGACAAAGAAACAGACATTGTATACATCAGTTTGTCATCTCAGAAAATTACAGAAAGTGATCAGGAGAAACCGGATATCATTCTTGATTATGCAGAAAATGGTCAGATAGTTGGCATCGAAATTCTGAATGCTTCAAGTAAAATGGAGCAAGAGAAAGGCATACTCTATGAAGTTGCGTAAGAAACAATTTCCACTAATTAATACTAATTACTCAGCTTGCACCGATATTTTATTGGGGATCGCATCGATCAAAATACTACCATTAAAAAAACGAAGTTGTTCGCACAAATCATCATTAATTCGTTCGTGTAATTCGTTAAAATTCGTGTAATTGTTTTAAATGGAATTCGTCCCAATTCGTGAAATCTTTCACCAAATCAATTTTAAACTCACTACCTTATTTAAATTAAGATGATTATTGCCATCGATTTCGACGGTACTATCGTCGAGCACCAGTATCCGGCCATCGGTAAGGTTCGCCCCTTTGCCTTTGAGACACTATTGCTGCTGCAGAAAAAAGGGCACCAGTTGATTTTGTGGAGCTATCGTTCAGGTAAAGAGCTGGAGGAAGCAATTAATTTTTGTGCAGCCAAAGGTTTAACCTTTTATGCGGTCAACAAAAGTTATCCGGAAGAGGATTTCTGCGCCACCTCCGACAGCCGCAAAATCCATGCCGACCTCTTTATCGACGACCGAAACTTCGGTGGCATCCCCTCCTGGGGCGAAATCTACCAGAAATTATGTCCCGAAGGGAGCGGTTTCAATCCAACGAAGGATTCCGGAGGATTACTAGGCAGAATTTTCAAGCCCTCTTAGAAGAGATTTCACGAATTAAAACGAATTGCACGAACGCTTCGATCAAAATACTAGCATTAAAAAAACGAAGTTTATTCACACAAATCATCATTAATTCGTTCGTGTCATTCGTTTTTAATTCGTGAAATTGTTCTTTAATCAAAAGACGACCACCAATCCAAAAAAACCCATTCGCTCGACTGCCCCTCGACCCGTTCGTGTAATTCGTCCAAATTCGTGAAATATTTTAATATGGAAGTTGCTGCGATTGATTATCCTTTACCCGAAGAATTACTCAACTGTTCCGCTTTATCGCACAATGAAGTATGGGACAAAGTATGGGACAAACTTAGCAATCATTATGGCGTAGATGTTTTTAAACTGCGGTGAAAAAAACAGTATATTTATAAAAAATCATGAATTATGCTTACGAAAGAAAAGATAAATAGAACGATCAAGAACCTACCTGAATCATTTAAAATGATCAATTGATTGACGAGTTGATTTTTGTTGAAAAAGTTGAGGAAAGTTTTCAACAGTATGAGACTGGCAAAGTTGTTTCAAATGAGGAAGTTCAATCAATTATCGGCAAATGGTCAAAATGGGATGAGCGTTTTACAAATTACTAAGTCGTCCAACGCTGTGGATATTTGGTTCGACGATATAAAGATGTATCTTATTTTAGATGACGGGCGGGAACTTACAGTTCCACTTAACTGGTTCCCATCACTTCGGGATGCAACTCATGAACAAAGAAATAAATGGAGGTTTATTGGTGATGGGGAAGGAATTCATTGGACGGATTTAGATGAAGACATTTTAGTTGAAGGTCTGTTGTAACATCAGAGTCTTTACCATAAAATTCTTGAGGAATTAACCTCTTAACAAAATTATTAAACCGGGTTCATAAAAATCGACCCGCACTTGCAGATATTCCGTTCGTGTCATTCGTTTTAATTCGTGTAATCTTCTTAAACCAATCCAAGAATAAACCCATTCGCACGACACTCCCTCGCCCCGTTCGTGTCATTCGTATTAATTCGTGAAATTTAATAAAACAAAAAAATGGAAACAGTAATCACGATAAAAAAAAATAAACCTGCATTCAATGCCCTAATTCTTTTAGCTAAAGAGTTAGAGAAAAATGATCATGCATCAATTTCAATAAGTGAAAGAAACAAGAAAAAGCAAAAATTTGATCTAATTATACCTTCGGCAAATTCCGACGACAATTTTGCCCTTTTTGATCAATTAGCTGATTTCCCAACATTGGATGAAATAAGAAAACAAGCATGGCCAAAGATCTCGTAATCATCGACAGTTGTGTATTGATAAAAGCGTTCAGAAAAGATAGGTTGGCGAATGATGACCTCAAAGAAATAGTCAACCAAACTGCTTATTCTGTCATTACCCAACTTGAACTACTGATAGGGGCTAATACCCCAATAAAGAAAGCGGCAGTTAATAAAATTTTTGAATCTTATTACGGAATCCCATTAAGTCCGGCGATTTCAGCAAAAGCTATTGAAATAATGCAAACTTATGTAACGGGCCAACAAATTATTTCAGTACCTGATTGTCTTATTGCAGCTACGTCAATAATTACAGGTTATCCTTTATTGACCTATAACAAAAAAGACTTTGACTTCATTGAAGGTGTGAAATTTTACAAATGAGCATCTCAACCTATACACCAATCATCAACCCAAAAATAAAGCCCTGCCCACGAAACGAAGTTCAGCGAAGCCAATCATCATTACCTCGTTCGTGTAATTCGTTTTAATTCGTGTAATTCGTTCCTAACTGTCATTCGTTTAAATTCGTGTAATTTTCTTCAATTAAATTAGTAAAACAATGAATACTGCAACCTATAAAAAAACTTACAGTTTACCTTTTACATTCGATGATGTATTAAAGCTTATTAAGTCATTCTCAATGGAGGATAAAGTGAGATTAGAGAAAGAGCTGGAAAAAGAGACGCTCATTTACCGGGCACAAAAATTGTCCGAAAACATTAAGGCTAATGATCTCACAATGGAGGATGTAGTTGCTGAAGTTATGGAATACAGGAAGAGAAAAGATGCAAAAGGAAGTTTTCATTCTGGATAGCAATATCTGGATAAGCTATGTAATCACAAAACGGTTGACAGATTTGGTTGCCCTGATTCACAGTCAGCAGTTGACGGTACTTACAAGCCCGCCTCTTGTTGAGGAGGTTCGGGAAGTATTGTCCCGTCCGAAGTTTAAGAAATACCTCAAACATTCTGATATTAATGAAGTAATCATTCTTCATACAAAACTTTGTCAGCTTGTGGTTACAGATGAGACAACCTACCAACTTTCAGACACCAAAGATAATTTTCTGCTCAACTTATATAATAAAGGGAAAGCCACAGTACTTGTGAGCGGTGACAAAGAGTTGCTTCAAGAGGCAAGCGCATTGAATTACCATGTTAT
Organism: Prolixibacteraceae bacterium; assembly: GCA_023229575.1. GTDB lineage: Bacteria > Bacteroidota > Bacteroidia > Bacteroidales > Prolixibacteraceae > CAINVV01. The sequence goes on along the minus strand of JALNYZ010000007.1, from coordinate 32,316 downwards.
GACCCTCAGAGAGTTTGAATTGTTGACCCTACCAGCTCAATGAAAAGCAACATAACCCGTTCGTGCCATTCGTTTCAATTCGTGAAATCTTCTTAAATCAAAAATAAACCCATTCGAACGTCTGTCCCTTTTAGCGTTCGTGAAATTCGTCTATAATTCGTGAAATTGTTTTTAATGGAATTCGTTTTAATTCGTGAAATTGTTTTAATGGAATTCGTTATAATTCGTGACATTGTTTTTAATGAAATCTTCCTCAATAAAAATATTAATCACAGGTGGTGCCGGCTTTATCGGCTCCAACCTTTGTGAAGAGCTGATTCGATTGGGCTATCAGGTAATATGCCTCGATAATTTTTCGACCGGTAAAATGGAAAATATCGGGGAGTTGTTACTTCATCCTCATTTCAAACTCTTAACGGGTGATATTCGTAACTTGAATGATTGTAATTTGGCAACTCAGGGGGTTGATTATGTTTTGCACGAAGCAGCCCTTGGATCTGTTCCCAGATCAATAGTTGATCCGATTACCACCAATGATGTCAACGTTGGTGGTTTTTTGAATATGTTGGTTGCCTCCCGGGATGCCGGAGTAAAACGTTTTATCTATGCTGCCAGTTCGTCAACCTATGGGGATTCTGAATCACTGCCTAAAGTAGAAGAAGTCATTGGACGCCCCCTTTCTCCTTATGCCATTACCAAATATGTGAATGAATTGTACGCCATTGTATTTGCCATAACCTACGGCATGGAATGTATTGGCTTGCGTTATTTCAATGTTTTCGGCCGTAAGCAAGATCCCAATGGAACCTATGCCGCAGTGATACCTCTCTTTGTAAAACAATTTATCAACCACCAATCTCCTGTAATCAATGGAGATGGAGAAAACTCCCGGGATTTCACATACATTGACAATGTGATTCAAATGAATTTGTTAGCCATGACAACCACCATCCCTGAAGCAGTCAATACCGTTTACAACACGGCTTATGGAGATCGTACAACTCTCAATCAACTAGTTGGTTACCTGAGAGAATTCCTCTCAGAATTTGACCCTCAGATAAAAGATGTTGAGATTCTGCATGGAAAGAATAGAGTCGGCGACATTCCCCACTCCTTGGCAAGTATTGAGAAAGCAAAACAACTTTTGGGTTACAATCCAATATACAATCTAAAAGATGGACTAAAAGAAGCGGTAAAGTGGTATTGTAAACACCTGAAATAGACAAGCTATAAAAACCTGATTTCCAATTTTTTCAACCTTAGTAGCGCAATAATGAACCCCTTAATCCTAACCTTAATTTACCTTATTGAAATGCAAATCGAATGTGAACAATTTACAAAACTGTTTTTTTGAAAAATAAGGTTTTCCCATCCCAAACTTATAAACGCGTCCTTAATTGAACTATTCGTGAAATTCGTAATCATTCGTGAAATTCGTTCCCAACTGTAATTCGTCTAAATTCTTGAAATCTTTCTCTATGAAGAACATAAAGATTGCCGTTATCGGCCTCGGTTACGTCGGTCTTCCATTAGCCCGCCTCTTTGCAACCAAATACCCGGTTGTGGGATATGATATCAATAAACGACGTGTATCTGAACTCAATCAAGGGATTGATAGGACCCTCGAAGTCGATGAACAAACCCTCCAATCAGTATTACTCACCGAAAACCCCGTTCGTGAAATTCGTCCTAATTCGTGTAATTCCGATGACTCAGGTAGTTCAGGAATTTATTGTACAGCTGATCTTGATCAAATCAAAAATTGCAACTTCTATATTATCACTGTTCCAACCCCGGTTGACCGCAACAACCGCCCCGACCTAACACCCTTGATTAAAGCCTCCGAAACAGTAGGAAAGGTAATCTCGAAAGGGGATATCGTGGTTTACGAATCTACCGTTTATCCCGGGGCTACCGAAGAAGATTGCATCCCGGTGATAGAGCGAGTTTCCGGTTTAAAATATAATATCGATTTCTTTGCAGGTTATTCCCCCGAACGCATCAATCCAGGCGACAAAGAACATACGGTCGAAAAAATCAAGAAAGTTACCTCCGGTTCTACGCCTGAAATTGGCGAGAAGGTAGATGCAATTTACCGTTCAGTAATTACTGCAGGCACCCACCTTGCCCCAACCATTAAAGTAGCCGAAGCTGCCAAGGTCATTGAAAACTCACAACGTGATATCAACATTGCCTTTGTGAACGAGTTGGCCAAGATTTTTAACCTGATGGATATTGACACCAATGCAGTTTTGGAAGCTGCTGGTACCAAATGGAATTTCCTCCCCTTCAAACCCGGTCTGGTAGGTGGTCACTGTATTGGCGTTGATCCCTACTACCTGGCACAGAAGGCACAGGAATACGGTTACCATCCTGAAATGATACTTGCCGGCCGTCGCCTGAACGACAGCATGGGCAAATACGTAGCCACCGAAGTGGTGAAATTGATGATTAAAAAAGGAACGCTCATTAGAGGGGCTAAAGTCCTAATGTTGGGCATTACTTTTAAGGAAAATTGCGCAGATATACGCAACACCAAAGCCATTGATATTTACAATGAACTACAAGAATACGATATTGAAGTCGATGTGTACGATCCCTGGGCCAATCCTGCTGAGGTGAAACACGAATATGGGATAAAAACCATTGCCGAATATCCTGAGGGGAGTCAATCCAGTAGCGAAGTGGTCCTTGAGCGTAGTCGAAGGGTCAAAGGGGGTTATAGCGCTATTATTTTAGCTGTTGCGCACAAAGAGTTTATAAATATCAATTTAAGGGAGCATAAGGAACATGGTTGTGTTATTTATGATGTAAAAGGAATTCTTAGCAAAGAGTTGATCGATTCCAGACTTTGACATTGCAATAGTTTCTGCAAATTGATGTTACTAAAATTATATAATCGCTTAGCCTATGTTCAAAGATAAAGTGTTAATGATAACCGGAGGAACCGGCTCCTTCGGCAATGCCGTGCTCAATCGCTTTTTAGACACTGACGTCAAAGAAATCCGTATTTTCTCGCGTGATGAAAAAAAACAGGATGATATGCGTCACCGTTTGAACAACTCAAAGGTAAAATTCTATATAGGCAATGTTCGCGACAAACGTAGTGTAGATTATGCCATGCGAAGTGTAGATTATATCTTCCATGCTGCGGCATTGAAACAAGTGCCATCCTGCGAATTTTTTCCTATCGAGGCGGTATGTACCAACGTTTTGGGCACACAGAATGTTTTAGATTCTGCCTTTGAACATGGAGTAAAACGCATGATAGTTCTAAGTACCGACAAAGCAGTATATCCTATCAATGCCATGGGCATCTCAAAAGCCATGATGGAAAAAGTGATGCAGGCCAAAGCCCGGTCAATGGACATCGATACCAATACGGTTTACTGCGGTACACGCTATGGTAACGTTATGGCTTCTCGTGGTTCTGTAATTCCTTTGTTTGTCGATCAGATTTTGGCAGGCAAAGACCTTACCATAACCGATCCAAACATGACCCGATTTATGATGACTCTTGAAGACGCTGTTGATCTGGTACTTTATGCCTTTCAACACGGCCAAAACGGAGATATGTTTATACAAAAATCTCCCGCATCTACCATTGCCCATTTGGCCCAGGCATTGATTGAATTGTACCAGTCTAAAAGCAATGTTCGGATAATTGGGACACGCCATGGAGAAAAACTATATGAAACGCTGGTAAACAGGGAAGAAATGGCCAAAGCTATAGACATGGGAAATTATTATCGGGTACCCGCTGATAACCGTGGCCTCAATTATGATAGCTTTTTTATTGAAGGAGAAGAAAAGGTTTCTGCGATCGAAGAGTATCACTCTCATAACACAATCCGATTGGATGTAGAAGCAACGAAAAAATTATTAATGAAACTGCCAATGATCAGAAGAGATGTCTTAGGGGAAGACATCAAACAATACCAGGACTAGGGTTCTACAGTTTCTCACCTAAAAATAAGATAATTCCACATTGTAACTCAATGTTTAACACCGTGTTACACTGTGAACCAAAAAAAACTATGATCAAGATAGGCATAACAGGGCAAGCAGGGTTTGTTGGGACTCATCTGTTCAATACGCTTGGGTTATACCCTAATCAATTTGAACGAATTCCTTTTGAGGATGCTTTCTTTCAGGACAATGCGAAACTGAATGCGTTTGTTCAAAGTTGCGATGCCATCGTTCACCTAGCAGCCATGAACCGCCACAACGATCCTGAAGTGCTTTATCAAACCAACCTTGAACTGGTCAGGCAGCTCATTGGTGCCTGTGAATCAACCAAATCCACCCCCCATATTTTGTTCTCATCCTCTACCCAGGAAGAGCGCGACAACTTCTATGGGAAATCAAAAAAAGAAGGACGTCAGCTTTTGAAACAATGGGCCAATCGGAATTCAGCACAATTTACCGGTCTCATCATCCCCAATGTATATGGCCCTTTCGGAAATCCATATTACAATTCAGTGATCGCTACCTTCTGTCACCAAATGACCCACAACGAACAGCCCAAAATTGAGGTAGATGGTGAAATGAAACTCATTTATGTTTCAGAGTTGGTGCTGTATTTCATTGAAAAAATAAAATTCCACAGTGTTACACGGGGCTTAAACACAGTGTTACACTGTGAACCTTTTCTCGTTCCACACACTACCGAAATTAAAGTCAAGGCATTACTCTCCAAACTGACAGAATTCAAAGTAAACTATTTCGAAAAAGGCATCCTTCCGAACCTTGATGATCCCTTTGGCCGCAACCTGTTCAATACATTTCTCAGCTACATCAACCACACCACTTTCTTCCCGTTCAAACTAAAATTGAATAGCGATGACCGGGGTTCGTTTTTAGAAACGATGAAGCTAAACAGTGGTGGCCAGGTTTCATTTTCAACCACGGTGCCCGGAATAACCCGTGGCAACCACTTTCACACCAGAAAAGCAGAAAGATTCGCGGTAATCAAAGGCAAAGCAAAAATTGAGCTCCGCCGTATTGGAACAGACAAGATACTTTCCTTTGAGCTGGATGGGAACGAACCATCATTTGTCGACATGCCCATATGGTACACGCATAACATCACAAATATCGGAGAAGACGAATTGTATACTATTTTCTGGATCAACGAACATTTTGATGTTTCCGATCCGGATACTTACTTCGAGAAAGTATGAAACATGCTGAACTTAAGTTGACGGACCAATTACGAAGGAGGGCTGATTCGTGAAATTCGTCTAAATTCGTGTAATTTGTAATTAAATGAAGAAACTCAAACTCCTCACAATCCTTGGAACTCGCCCTGAAATAATCCGGCTATCGGAAGTCATTAAAGCCTGCGACCGTTACTTTAACCATATACTGGTGCATACAGGGCAAAACTGGGACTACTCACTAAATCAGGTATTCTTTGAAGATCTCGGACTACGTGTCCCCGATCACTATCTTGACAGCGTAGGGAAAAACCTTGGTGAAACGATGGGCAACATCATCTCCAAATCTTATGATGTGTTGCAAAAGGAAAAGCCCGATGCATTGCTCATTCTTGGTGATACCAACTCTGCACTCTCAGCCATTTCAGCCAAACGCCTTAAAATACCCATCTTCCACATGGAAGCAGGCAACCGTTGCTTCGACCAGAATGTACCCGAAGAGATCAACCGGAAAATAGTCGATCATATTTCCGATATAAACCTTCCCTATACGGAACATTCCAGACGATACCTGCTATCTGAAGGTATCCGCAAGGAACATATATTCGTAACCGGATCGCCCATGCAGGAGGTGTTGCAGCAACATCAAGCTGCAATAGACCAATCAGATGTATTAAAGAGGCTCGGGCTGCAATCCGACAAATATATCCTGGTCTCTGCACACCGTGAAGAAAATATCGATATAGAAGAGAATTTTATGAGCCTCATGACAGCCATCAACTCCATAGCCGAACGCTATCAGTTGCCGGTAATATACTCCACCCATCCCAGGAGCCTGAAATTCATCGAAAACCGTAATTTCATTTTCCATCCTCTGGTTCAAAATTTGAATCCCTTTGGTTTTATCGATTACAACAAACTACAGATGAACGCCTATTGTGTTTTATCCGATTCCGGCACCTTATCAGAAGAAAGCGCTATACTGGGTTTTACCGGAATACTGTTACGTACCTCTACCGAGCGGCCAGAGGTCCTCGACAAAGGCACCATAGTTATCGGAGGAATAAAAGGGAATGATATTGAACAAGCCATTGATTTGGCCATTTCGATGAAAGAAAATAACGAACCAACTGCAACTATCCCCGATTATACCGATACCAATGTATCGGCAAAAATTGTAAAGATCATTCAGAGCTATTCCGGTATTATAAATAAGGTGATTTGGGGTAAGTATTTCTAAATGCAGTTAATGATTTATATCATATCAATATAGAGACAATTCAAAATTAATTATGCAAACTGGAAATAGCACAAGATATTTAGTAATTGAGCCACGTACCAGTCTTTTCAACCTCAATCTGAAAGAAATCTGGCAGTACCGTGACTTGCTCGAAATGTACATAAAACGAGATATCGTAACTTCATATAAACAAACCGTACTTGGCCCAATTTGGTTTTTTATACAGCCTATTTTTACAACTATCGTCTTTATGTTTGTGTTTGGCGGTCTCGCAGGAATTCCTACTGATGGTATTCCACAAGCTTTGTTCTATCTCTCAGGCATTACCCTTTGGAATTATTTCTCTGAATCCCTAACCAAAACTTCAGATACTTTTCTCTCCAATCAGGCTATTTTTGGCAAAGTTTATTTCCCTCGTTTAATTGTTCCTTTGTCGATCACGATTACTGGACTGATTAAAATGTTGATACAATTTGCTGTTTTTATTATTGTATATATCTATTTTATGGCCTCAGGGAGACCTATTGCACCCAATGCTTTTGCATTACTATTACCAGTCCTGATTATTATTATGGCAGCGCTTTCTCTTGGCTTTGGAATCATTATTTCATCCATGACGACAAAATATAGGGATCTCAGATTTCTGATTACCTTCGCTATACAGCTCTGGATGTATGCTACCCCGGTTATTTATCCCTTGTCGGTGATGGAAGGAAACTACAAAAAATATATCTGGTTGATCCAGGCTAACCCATTAACCGCTGTTTTGGAGACTTTCAAATATGGATTTCTTGGCCATGGATCCTTTTCATGGTATGCGCTTGGTTATAGCCTATTGTTTTCAGTTATCACCTTATTCATTGGAATGGCAATTTTCAATAAGGTAGAAAGAAGCTTTATGGATGTTATTTAAAAATTTAAGGAATGAAAATGAGCAATATAGCTATCAAATTTGAAAATATATCGAAACAATATCGTTTGGGAACTATTGGCTCAGGAACATTAAGCCACGACTTGAATCGATGGTGGACAATGAACATTAGAGGGAAAGAAGACCCGAATTTAAAGATAGGTCAAGTAAACGACCGAGCTGTAAAGTCTACGGATGATTATGTGTGGGCGCTTCGTTCCATCGATTTTGAAGTAAAACAAGGCGAAGTACTTGGCATTATTGGAAAGAATGGAGCAGGGAAAAGCACCCTTCTAAAAATTCTTTCACGTGTAACTAATCCCACCACCGGGCGCATAATGGTCACTGGGCGCATAGCCTCCTTGCTGGAAGTTGGCACTGGGTTCCACCCCGAAATGACTGGTCGTGAAAATATTTATATGAATGGTTCCATTATGGGGATGACCAAGGCCGAAATTACCCGAAAACTCGACGAAATTATTGACTTTTCCGGAGTCGAAAAATATATTGACACTCCGGTAAAACGCTATAGTAGCGGCATGACAGTACGTCTGGGTTTTGCAATAGCTGCTCATCTGGAACCAGAAATACTCGTTGTAGACGAAGTCCTTGCAGTTGGCGATGCCGAATTTCAGAAAAAAGCGATTGGAAAAATGCAGGATGTAAGTCGTTCTGACGGACGAACAGTTCTTTTTGTAAGTCATAATATGGGCGCGATTAAAGAGTTATGCAAAACAGCAATTTTATTAAAAAATGGACAAATTTCAACTAACGGCACAGCAAATGATGTGGTGAGGGAATATCTTTCTAACCCTGTTAGAATTACATCCCAAAATGATCTTTTAAATGACCATATACAACGAAGAGGGAACGGCGAAGTAAGATTTATAGAAATAGCTGTTAATAATGATGCAATCTTTATTGATCCTGCTGAAGAAATCAGAATTAAATTTAAAGCGATTGTGAACACTGAAGTGGACCAAATTTATTTTTCATTGCTTTTAAAAAGTCCTGTTCATGATGACCCAATCGCGAATACAGGGAGAGTATGTTTGTTCAGAAATCATGTAGAGGCTGGAACTATCATTAATTTTGAAATCTCAATAGTGCCGAACACTTTCAGAACAGGCCTGTTCCCAATGTATTTATGGCTCGGTAAGGAAGCAGAACTGGCAGCTGAGAATTATCCTTTTGACGTAGTTGATTCAGTTTATTATTTGAATTTAAATAGTAACAAATCGCAGAAAGAATTAGGTTACAAAAGTGATCAGCCGGGGGGCTATTTTAATTTAAATTACAAAATTGAAAATCTTATTTCAAAATAATTGATTTACAACAAGTCAATGCATTTAGCCAGTGATGATAGTTTATTTGGCAAAAATTCATTAAAATGGATTATTACACATATCTGTAAAAACTTTGAAATATATTCTCAGAAAATAAAGCACAAGATATTAGAATAGAATGAAAAAAATACCATATGGACGACAATACATATCTGATGAAGACATTGAGGCAGTAGTGCGTGTGTTAAAATCTGACTATTTAACACAGGGTCCAAATGTCCAGGAGTTTGAAGAAGCTTTTGCAACTTATATTGGCTGTAAATATGCTATAGCAGTATCAAATGGAACTGCTGCATTACATTTATGCACACTTGCACTTGGGGTTAAAGAAGGTGATAAGATTATTACTACTCCAATAACATTTGTTGCGTCAGCAAACTGTGTGCGATATGCTGGTGGTACAGTTGTCTTTGCAGATATAGATCCAGAAACCTACCTGCTTGATATTGATAAAGTACGCGAACTGCTGATATCGGCTCCACAAGGAACATTTAAAGGAATCATTCCAGTTGATTTTGCCGGACGGCCTGTTAATCTTGAACAGTTCAGACAACTTGCTAATGAGTTTAATCTTTGGATTATCGAAGATGCGTGTCATGCTCCTGGAGGATATTTTATAGATTCTAAAGGAACGAAGCAGAATTGTGGCAATGGGAACTTTGCCGATCTTGCCATATTTTCTTTCCATCCCGTTAAACACATTGCAGCCGGAGAAGGTGGTATGATTACTACCAATGATGAAAAATTGTATCATAAATTACGAAACCTACGCACGCATGGCATACAACAGAGACCTGAATTAAGACAATTTAATCATGGGTTGTGGTATTACGAGATGCAGGAACTTGGCTATAATTACAGATTAACTGATTTTCAAGCGGCATTGGGTAAAAGTCAATTACAGAGGGCCGATGCTGGTCTGGAAAGAAGAAAGGGAATTGCTGCAACTTACGAAAAGGTCTTTGATGGTAAACCATATATTATTAGGCAAACTGGAATTATTGAGGGGCACTCCTATCACTTATATGTTGTAGAATTTCATGATCGTACTAGACTTTATGAGTATTTGCGTGAAAACAATATCTTTGCCCAAGTACATTATATCCCAATACACCTGATGCCTTATTACCGACAATTTGGATGGAATGAAGGAGATTTACCCAAATCTATAAATTATTACACTCATTGCCTAAGTTTACCCATATATCCTACACTTACAAAAGAAGAACAAGCATTTGTTATAAATACTATTGATATGTTTTATGAGTAATCTCGCAATTATCCCTGCTCGTGGAGGTAGTAAACGAATCCCACGTAAAAACATTAAAGATTTTTTAGGCAAACCAATTATTGCTTATTCCATCGAGGCAGCTTTGCAAAGTGGTTTGTTTGAGGAAGTAATGGTTTCTACTGACGATGAAGAAATTGCAGAGATAGCTCAAAAGCTTGGAGCAATAATTCCTTTCATGAGAAGTGCTTCAAATTCAAACGACTTTGCCTCAACAATGGAGGTAATAAATGAGGTAGTTTCATTATATAAACTACAACTCAACAAAGTCTTTGATTTAGTTTGTTGTATATATCCGACAGCTCCATTAATTCAGATACAACACCTTAAAAAGGGATTAAACCTTTTACTTGAAAAGAACTTTGATAGCGTTTTTCCTGTAGTAGTCTATAGCTATCCAGTTTGGCGTGGTGTTGAGATTTTCGATAATGGAAAAGCCCAAATGATATGGCCAGAATTCTTAAATTCCAGATCACAGGATTTAAAAAAGGTATACCACGATGCAGGGCAATGGTATTGGATGAATATTAAACAATTAGATGATTCTATCTTTACCTCAAATACTGGTTCCATCTTGCTTTCTGAAGAAGAAGTGCAAGATATTGATAATTCGATAGACTGGAAACTGGCAGAAATGAAATATAAGCTACTGTATGCAACCCAAAGTCCTGATTAGAGCAGATGGTGGTCCTTCAATAGGACTTGGCCATCTGGTAAGGTGTTCTGCTTTAGCTCATATGCTTAAGAACAATTTTGAGATAGATTTTTATTGCATTGAAATCCCAAAATCTATAGAAAAAGTATTAAAGGAGAATGATTTTGGTTTGGTAAAAATCCAAAATGAAGAACAATTCTTTTGTACAATATCCTCCAATCACATAGTAGTTCTTGACGGTTATGATTTCAATACATCTTACCAACTAATAATTAAAAAAATAGGATGCAAATTAGTTTGCATTGATGACTTTTATGACCAAGTATTTGTTGCTGACCTAATCATTAACCATGCTCCTGGTATTACCCCGGAAAATTATAAGGCTCAAACTTACACTCAATTTGCTCTAGGACTTGAATATGCATTATTGCGACCGGCTTTTCTTGAACAAGCCCAAAAGCAACGAATAATAGAGAATATTGAGTCTGTGATGATTTGTTTTGGAGGATCAGATTATAACAATCTTACTATAAACACCTTACGTTCAGCTCTTGAGTTTAAAGCGTTCAAAAAAATAATTGTAGTAACTGGTGCATCATATCAGATTTCAGATGAATTTAAAAAATTATTGAAAACAGATTATCGCATTGACCATCGACATACTTTAAATGAAAAGCAAATGCTTAACACTATGCTCGAAGCTGAACTTGCTATTGTACCATCAAGCGGAATATTGTTTGAGGCACTAGCAGCAGGATGCCAGGCTATATCTGGTTATTATATTGACAACCAAAAATCAATTTACAATGGGTTCAAAAACATGAATGAGATTTTAGGAGCAAATAATTTTGAATCACTCAAGTCAATAATAGAAAATTTGTTCAAACGGAAAAAATTTTATGCAGAAAAGGCAATTGATGGAGAATCTGGCTTAAGATTACTTAAAATATTTAAAACCTATGCTCACAATACAAATATTAGTTGACACTCCAAACTCATGGATAATACCATATGCTAAGCAACTAATTACTAAACTGGTAAATATGGGGTACAATGCATCTTTAAAATTAAGTCATGATGAGGTCGTAACTGGAGATATTCTTTGTCTATTATCCTGCGAGAAGATATTTAGAAAACTCAATATGAATACGCACAACCTTGTTGTTCATGAAAGTAACTTACCAAAAGGCAAAGGCTGGTCACCGCTCACATGGCAAATCTTAGAAGGTAAAAATATAATACCAATAACTTTATTTGAGGCTTCTGACACCATTGATTCGGGGATGATATACATTCAAAAAACAATAGAATTGGATGGGACAGAACTGCTTGATGAAATTAAACATAAACAAGGCCAACTAACAATTGACTTGATTATAGAATTTATTGAAAAACACCCAAATAATCTGGGAAAAAAGCAAGAGGGTGAATCAACATTTTATAAAAAAAGAGGGTCAGCAGAGAGCGAACTGAATATTAATAAAACTATTGTTGAAAATTTTAACTTACTGAGGGTTTGTGATAATGAAAGATACCCTGCTTATTTTATATATAAAAATTGTAAATATATTTTGAAAGTGGAGAAAATTAAATTATAATCATTTGATATTTAATTTAGTAATCATAAAAAAAGTCGATAAAACCAATTATATGCAAGAAAAAATTCAAGAATTAATAATAATGGTATTACAGCATAGTAATAGATACCAACCTAATATTGAATTCTCAGCTTTATCTAGATTAAGAGAAGATCTGGGACTTGATTCATTTAATTTGGCTGAGCTAACGGTTCACATTGAAGAGGAATTCGGAGTAGATATTTTTGAAGAAGGACTTGTCATAACATTGGGAGAAATTTATTCCAAATTATCATCGAGCCATTAACTATTTAAAGACAAGTTGATGCTTTCTGAAGAGCTTATTTTTGATGTCTCCACAAATCAAAGTATAACTTTTGAGGAGTTGATGGTTCGTTTAAATTCGGAAGCTTTTTATTATGAAAAATGGTGCTATACAAGTTTTTACGATTTTTTAGTGAACTTCTTAAAAGCTTTAATTAATGGAAGAGATATTACCCTTCTTGATAAAGATTTTTCAAATGAAGAACTTGCAAAATTAGGGTATTCAAATAGCATTTTAATAAAGCATACACTTGCCTCAACATCACCTAATATCACAGATAAGGCTTCATTAATTAACAAATTAACAAACTCAAAATCATCAGTTACATTTTTCACTTCAGGTACAACAGGCATACCAAAAAGAATTATTCACACTATTCCTACTCTTACCAGAATGATTCGTGTTGGGAATAATTATAAAGATAATGTTTGGGCCATTGCCTATAATCCCACCCACATTGCCGGAGTACAGGTTATTTTGCAGGCATTATTCAATGGGAACAGGATGGTTTATGCTTTTGAGACTTCTGGTAATGAGTTGAAACGATCAATTATCGAAAGAGGAATTACCCATATCTCAGCAACACCAACATTCTACCGACTTCTAGTGTCTGAAAAAACTTCATTTCCAGCGATTAAGCGAATTACACTTGGGGGCGAGAAGTCTGATGCTAGATTGCATAAACTACTTTCTATCAGTTTTCCTAATTCAAAAATTAATAACATTTATGCCTCTACAGAATTAGGATCGCTATTCGTTACAGATTGTGAAAATTTTGTCGTACCTGCTTCACTGGCAGACAAAGTTCAAGTAATGGAAGATGAATTGATGGTTCATTCTTCACTCTTGAGTTGGCAAATTGAGGATGAGTGGTACAAGACGGGAGATTTAGTTCAGGTAATTAATACATTCCCTCTTACTTTTAAGTTTCAAAGCAGAAAAAATGAAATGATTAACACTGGTGGATATAAAGTAAATCCCAATGAAGTGGAAGAGGCAATAAGAAGTTTTAAGGAAGTTCGTGAAGTCAGAGTTTTTGGAAAACCGAATTCGGTACTTGGCAATATTCTGTGCGCTGAAATTGTTTTCTATCCTGATAATCATTTAGAAAACAATGAAATATTCAGTAGATTAAAGAATATTTTGCAAGAATTTAAAATACCTAGAATTATCAAGGTATTAGATAAAATAGAAGTAACAAGAACTGGCAAATTAAGTAGGAAATGAAAAATATCCTTATAACAGGAGTCTCTAAGGGGCTAGGTCTAATAATTGCTGAAGTCGCAATAAATCAGGGCTATACAGTCTATGGAATTAGTCGCTCAAAAACTGATGAATTTGAGCAACTTAGATTAAAACTTCCTGAGCAGATTTTATGGAAATCAGTAGACCTTGGAAATAAAAATTTGGATCTAAATAAAATTATTTTCAAGGAATTTATAAATAATAAAATACCCATTCACGGATATGTAAATAATGCCGCAATAGCCTATGATGATATCATTACAAATCTTAATATCGAAAAATTGGATAATATGTTTCAGGTCAATGTGTATTGTCCAATGGTTCTTACAAAATATTGTATTAGGAATATGATATACAATCGTGTTACAGGTAGTATAATTCATATATCCTCAGTTAGTGTACATACCGGATATAAGGGACTTTCAATGTATGCGGCAACAAAAGGAGCAATTGAAGCTTTTTCTAAGAACACGGCGAGGGAATGGGGGGAGCTTGGAATCAGATCAAATTGTATTGTTGCCGGATTTATGGAAACGGATATGAGCAAAATACTTAAGGAGGATCAAAAAACCAGAATTTACAATCGTACTTCCTTGAAAAAATCAACTTCATTAGAAAGTGTAGCTGAAACTGTTGTTTTCTTACTAAGTGAAAAAGCTGATTCAATAACAGGACAAAATATATTTGTCGATTCAGGAACAATTTAAAATGGTAAATATTAGAGAATATCAAATAGGTGATGCAACAAAAATTCATCACTTATTTTCAAAGTATACTCATTACAAACGCGATGCTTCATTTTGGGTATGGATCAATAGATTGCTCGCTGAAGAAAAATCAATTATAGTTGTGGCCGAAATCGAAGGAGAGATAATAGGACATTATGCCATTCTACCTAGAATTTGTAAAATAAAAGATGAAATTGAATTTAAGTGCGGCTTAGGGATTCATGCATTTATAGATCCAAACTATCGCAATTTAGTATCAATTTTTTCAATCACAAGCATGGCTTATAAAATTGCAGAATTAAAAAAATATGATTTTATTTACGGCTTCCCCAATACCAATTTTAGACTAATACAAGAAAAAATTGAACATTGGAAGAAAATATCATTATTTAATGCATTTGTCAAGCCCTTAACTATGCCTAATTCAGAACTATTAAAATTTGATTGGGATATTGTAGATGAAAACGATTTTGAAAAATATTTTATTATTAATGAGTTATTAGAAATCCAAAATTTATCTGGTAAAATTTCATTCTCCAAATCGTTGTCCTATTTTCTAAATCGCTATATTAAACATCCTCAAAAATTGTATCAAAGTTGGCTTTTAAGAAAAGAAGGAGAGACAATAGGTATTATAGTGACAAAGAAATTTGTGGGTGAGGAGGTGAAGATTCATATAATAGATTATATCATTCATTCAGATGAGCATTTATCTAATTTAATTGATGATTTTGAAAAAAAATTCTCAAAACAAGCAACAGTATCAGTTTTGTGGCCAATTACGAAATATTTTTCGTATCTTTTAATACAAAAAGGTTATACTCAAGTTGGTTTCGATACTTTTTTTGGTATTAAAATACTTAGTAAAAAGGCTTTAGATAATCAAAGCCTACTACAAGATGTCAATAATTGGAGCATATGCATGGGGGATTCTGATGCGTTTTAGTCACAAAAATCAATTATTATATGAGAGATATTAAACTTGGCAATAACTTAGTTGGCATGGACAAACCATGTTTCATAATTGCTGAATTATCGGCAAATCATCTTCATGATTATGATATTGCAGTTAAAACAATACAAAAAATGAAAGAAGCTGGGGCTGACTGTGTTAAACTTCAGACTGCTAGACCTGAATCCATCACACTTGATTGTACTAAACCTGATTTTATTGTTGGAGGTGGTACAGCGTGGGATGGTCGAGCATTATTTGATCTTTATAAAGAAACTAACACCCCTTGGGATTGGCATGAACCACTTAAGAGGCTTGTTGAAGATCTAGGAATGGTTTTCTTTAGTTCTCCTTTCGACTTTGAGGCTATCGATTTCCTAGAAAAATTAAATGTACCAGCATTTAAAATTGCCTCATTTGAAATTACAGACATTCCACTTATAAAATATGCTGCTTCGAAACATAAACCAATGATAATTTCAACAGGTATTGCAACATTGGATGACATTAAAGATGCAGTCCACGCTTGCCTTTCAGAAGGGAATGATCAAATAGTTTTATTAAAATGCACATCTGCATATCCTACACCATTAGCTGAAGTTAACCTAAATATGATACCAACCATAAGGAATGAATTCAATTGCCATGTAGGCTTATCAGATCATACTTTATGCACTTCAGTTCCATTGGGTGCAGTTGCTTTAGGTGCTAAAGTAATTGAAAAACATTTTATTCTTGATCGGATGTTAGGTGGACCAGATGCCGCCTTCTCCTTGCAACCTGAGGAATTTAAAAGCATGGTTAATAGTGTAAGAGATCTTGAACAAGCTTTGGGGAAATCTGAAATCGCAATTTCAGAAAAAGTTGAATTAAGTCGTCAATTTGCAAGATCGTTGTATGTAGTGCAAGATGTAAAAAAAGGAGAGGTATTTACAGACCAAAATTTCAGATCAATAAGGCCAGGATATGGAATAAAGCCGAAATATTACTATGACATAGTTGGAAAAACAGCCAGAGCTAATATAGAAAGAGGAACTCGGTTAACATGGGATTTAATAAGTGAATAGAAGATGCTAGAATCATTAAGAAATAAAAAAATAATGATTGTCGTAGCTCATCCTGATGATGAACTGCTAGGTTTGGGAGCGATTATGCATCGCCTAATAAATGAATTTCAAGTTAAAACACATGTTATCATATTGGGAGAGGGTATTACCTCCCGCTCAGACAATAGGGATTTACAGAAATGGCAAATTGAACTTAATACCCACAAAAAGAATATAATAAAAGCTCAAAATGTTATAGGTTATCAGAGTGTAAAAACGTTCGATTTCCCGGATAATCGCTTTGATACAGTTGCTCTGCTCGATATTATTAAGGTAATAGAGAAAGAAAAGCAAACCTTCAATCCAGATACAATCTTCACTCACCATGGTGGTGATTTAAATATTGATCACCAACGGTCGTTTGAAGCGGTAATAACAGCCTGTAGACCTATGAAGCAAGAATCAGTAAAAACAATTATCACTTTTGAAACACCTTCAGGCACAGAATGGCGCGCTTCAACTGATCCAAAGAATTTTATACCAAATCTATTTTTTGAAGTATCAGAAGAAAATTTAATGGCGAAAATTAAGGGGATGGAGTCTTATGAACTTGAAAAACGTCCCTACCCGCACCCAAGATCACCTGAAGCATTAAAGATACAAGCACAACGATGGGGAATTACAGTAGGATGTAAATATGCTGAAGTTTTTTGTCTTATTCGTAATATTCAAAAAATATAAATTCCCTCACTAGCGTTGCCTCTTCACAAAAATGGAAAATTGTAGCGCTATTAATCAATGAGTTATAAAAACAGAAGCTGCAAAATAATTTCAAATCATTGCTTACGGATTAACTTCTGATATTCTCATTACCAGCGGGTTCCAGAATTTTTTCTTCAACAGCAAAGCAACGCTAGTGAAATTCCCTTTTAAATTTTTCAGCTCTCAGTATTAAATTTCAAGTATAAAAATGATTCTTTTAGGATTTGTTAAGCAGAAAACATGAAAGAATTTCAACAGAAATTATTCAATTCACTATTGGCAATCACAATATTGGTGGGTTGCACAAAGAAAGATGGACTACATGACTTGTCATATAGTTTGAATCCCGTTGATTCTATATTAAACATTCATTCTTCCCAACTCAGAGATACTTCCAATTATCAAAATCCGCTTTCTACTGACACAATATCCTATGGTAAATTGAAAATATTCTTTTTCACGACCCGTGTCGAAGAAGTATTAACCCAAAAAAATCCATGGGAAAAAATCCTTATTAATTATTTTACAGTTATTAAAACTGATAGTCTTTGGAAAATGTGGTACGAGTCATATGATCAGTTTGGAGATTTCAAAAGCTATGTTTGTTACGCTTATTCCTATGACGGTAAAAATTGGATAGAACCATTAAGTGAAAATGAAAATTATCCATTACCTAATAATATAATTTACTCTGGCGTTAGGGGATTGGGTAATCACGCACCATCAGTTTTTTTAGATATGAATGATCATACCTATCCATTTAAAATGATCTTTCTTAGACGAAATCCATTGATCTCTCCACAAGAAAGATTATTCTTGGCTAAATCTAAAGATGGAATTAATTGGAACAATGCCCACCTGTTCATAGACAGATTCGCTGACACTCAAAACGTTTGTATTCCATTCCAAAATAATTATTTATTCTATCTCCGAGGTTGGTACAATGATAACATTCGTTCTATCTATACATTGGAAACCGATACCTCAGGTAGAATTATTAAACCCTATACACTACTCTATAAAGCAGATGAAAGTTTTTCAACTTATACCAATACGTATAACAGTGCTGCATCTCAATTAAATGACAGCACCATCCTTTTCTTCCCGACTATGTTCGATCCGTTTTCAAATAAGGTTAAAATAGCATTAATGGTATCATTCAATTTCCAAAATATAAAACTAATTATGAATGATATTACTCTTAACGTAGTAGGAGGAATTAGTTCACCATTATCTATTTGTATTTCACCGGGGCTGATTCGCTCTGAGAAAAAAGACATTTATTGGCTCTATTTTACCACAAGAAATAAAGATCACTCATATAATGATGTGGATATCATATCAACATACTATAGAATTCCGGTTTTAGTAAAAACAATATAAAAAAAGAAATCATATCGCAATATAGAATGATTTCTTTTTGCATTACGCTTTACAAATATTAATAATGAGGATATTGCTTTTATACGACAATTTTATCAGAGACTATCGTGGTCTTTTGTTACTAGCAGAATTTTTAAATCATTTAGGTAATAAAGTTTGGATAAAAGCTGGATGGAACGATCCATTCTCTTTCTGTGAATTCCATAAAATTCAAGCATTGGTAACTGGTCAAATTGCAGAATCTGCAACCCATAAATATGGGAGATACTGTACTGAAAAAAACATTTTGTTGGTTATTAATACGTCTGAACCAGTGACTAACAAGAAAAATTTTGAAATGCTAATAACATATAATACCTCAGATTCCAATCAGTATATAATTGATTTACAGTCTATTGGAATCTATCCGCATTTTGAATATATTCAAAATAATAGTTCTATTCATAACAAAAATAAGATAAAATACAAATTTCTGGGTTATCCCCGAACAGATATTAGCTTTCATCCCTTGCTCCGACAGATTGAGGATCAATATTTGATTGAAAAATACAAACTCAATAAGTTCAACAAGAAATACCTTTTTCTTTCATCTTTTTTATTGGATGGTGCTTTTGATGGAGTCCCTGAACAGGATTTATTAAAATGGGATATTACAGAATTTCAGCGAAGAACAATGGATTTATTAACACACACTTCAAAAATTTTAAAAAGATTTATCGATGAAAATTTAAATAACAGTGAAATCTTGATTATTAAAAAACATCCGTGGGATTGTTCAAGTTTTTTTGCTGATAATTTTTCTTCAGATAAGTGTCTGATCCTTGAAAACAATGAATTTATAACTCCAAGTATTTCAGTTTCTGATTACATTATACATACTTATAGTACGGCATCATTTGAAGCATGGGTGATGTGCAAACCTACGGTTTCTATTTTTCTTGAGAAGCACCTCAATATTGTACCATATCATATGCGTAAAGAAAATATTGCATACGATTATGAATCTTTCGTTAAAATTATTGAAAGTGAAAAAGTGATTAATACTTATAATGAAGAAGATTTATTTGCAGGAACAATGGATGGGAATGCTACATATAGGCTTGCTACTGAAATAAACAAACTTACCCCCAAAATAAAGTATTCCTTTAAGTGGAATCCATGGTATTATTATAGAGTAATGAAAAGCACATTATTATATCACTTATATGATAATGGGTTAAAAAAACATGATGCAGACAGGAATTTTGAAAGAAATACCAAAATGCACGATTTATATACATGGGAAAACCAGCGTTGTCATGTTAATACAATATACAAACCAGTTATCAAAAAATTTGTTTTGAAGTTTTTTCAAACTTGAAATGTAAGTAACTTATGGAATCTCCAGACAAAAATTCAATCGGTTTTTTGAATAAAAAGCCAAATCATTTAAGATATGATTTCAGATCAACTGATGTAGACGATGTTGCTATGAAAATAACAAAACTAATTAAACCCAATTCTAAAGTTCTTGATGTTGGTTGCGGAACTGGCGTTATTGCTGAAATTCTCAAAGAATACACAAATGCAGACGTCATTGGCATAGAGCCTGATGAAGAAAGGGTTAAAAAAGCTTTGGAAAAGAATATTGTGGTTTATAATGATCTTTTAACTGAATCTTTTTTTAAAGAACATGGTCAATTTGACTACATTATTTTTGCTGACGTTCTTGAGCATCTAGAAAATCCCTCTGAAATATTAAAAATTGCAAAAAAAGGATTGAAAGAAAATGGATCAATAATCGCCTCTGTTCCTAATGTAGCACATTGGTTTGTTCGTATTGATCTATTATTTGGAAATTTCAACTATCAGGATTGTGGAATAATGGATGCGACTCACCTCCGCTGGTTTACTCGAAAAACAATACAAAGTTTTTTTCAAACTATAGGATTTAAGATTGAAAAAATTGACTATACAATAAATATTAATTTACCAGATTACAAAGTTAGAATACCATGGCGTTGGTTGCCTCTTCATGTTTCTAAACGGATTGTTAGATTACTTGCTAAAATATCTTCTGGTTTATTTGGTTGTCAATTTGTAATAAAAGTAACACTTCCATAAGTTGATAGAATATGGATCATAGAACTCTTGCTATTTATCTCCCTCAATTCCATACCATTCCTGAAAACGACAAAGCCTGGGGTAAAGGATTTACCGAATGGACGAATGTAAGAAAAGCAAAACCACTTTTTAAAGGACATTACCAACCGCACATACCACACGAAGATGTGGGATATTATGATTTAAGCGACCCAAAAGTTTTGGTTCGCCAAGTAGCTATGGCCAAAGAATACGGTATTTATGGTTTTGCTTTTTACCATTATTGGTTTAATGGCAAACGGTTGCTTGAAACGCCATTGGACAATATGCTTAAAACAGGTAAGCCTCTTTTCCCGTTTTGTTATATCTGGGCTAACGAAAACTGGACAAGAAAATGGGACGGGGAAGACAATCAGGTTATCATTAAACAGAACTATTCTTTTATTGATGATCGTCAGCATATAATATTTCTTTGTGAAAATGTTTTTTCAAACAAAAATTACATAACTATTGACGGAAAACATTTATTTATTGTTTACAAACCCTATTTGTTTCCTGATCCACTGGAAACCACTAAAATCTTTCGTTCAGTTGCAGCTCAATATGGTATACAATTGTATCTATGTCATATGGTATTTGGCTATAGAAAAGAATGGCAAAATCCTCTTGAAGGATTTGATGCAGTAATTGACTTTGAACCATTTGGAATCAGACGGAATGATATTTTTCAAGAAATTGCCCTTAGTAGGCAAAATAATCTCAAGATTACACATAAAGCACTAATTTATCTTTTTAAACGAATATTTAAAAAGGAAAAGATATTTTCAGCACAATACAATCAGTTACATTATCAGCATATGGTTGACAATCTGAAATCTTTAAAGGATTTACCTTACAAAATATACCCAAGCATCGTCCCAGGCTGGGATAATACCGCAAGAAGAAAAAATGATCCTGCCCTAATTCTAAAGAACTCAACCCCTGAGTTGTTTGAAAAATGGTTAAAGAATATTAAAAGAGATTTTATGCCCTATTCGAAAGAAGAAAATTTTATTTTCATTAATGCTTGGAATGAATGGGCAGAAGGTAATCATCTCGAACCTTGTCAAAAATGGGGTATAGAATATTTGGAAAAAATTAAAAAAGTCTTATCAAACAGCTAAAATTTATATGCTACCAAAAATAATTTCCTTTTACCTCCCGCAATACCACCCCATTCCCGAAAACGATGATTGGTGGGGAAAGGGATTTACCGAATGGACAAATGTTGCAAAGGCAAAACCACTATTTAAAGGACATGATCAGCCTTTTTTACCCTCCGATCTTGGTTTTTATGATTTACGCGTCCCCGAAGTAAGAGAGGAGCAAGCCCAATTGGCTAAAGAAGCCGGGATTTATGGGTTTGCATACTGGCATTATTGGTTTGGTAATGGAAAACGAATATTAGAAAGACCTTTAAAAGAGGTTCTGATAAGTAAAAAGCCTGATTTTCCATTTTGTATTGCTTGGGCAAACGAATCCTGGAATGGAAGATGGCATGGATTGGATTCAAAAATCCTTATTGAGCAATTGTTTCCAGGTCATCAGGATTACATAGATTACTTTCAGGATTGCTTACCTTATTTTCAGGATGATCGGTATATAAAGGTAAAAGACAAATTACTTTTTTTAATTTACAGGCCACTTTTAATTCCGGATGCTAATAAATTTATCGATCTGTGGCGTGAATTAGGTTTACGGCAAGGTATTGAGTTCTATTTTGTTGGCATAGGTAGCGAAGAATGTATTAAATCAGGGTTTGATGCATTTGTAAATACCGGACCTATAATTCCAGATAAGGTGAGGTTTAAAACACTATTTGAAAAAGGAATCTATCTCTTAACTGGTCAGAGTTTAAAACAACTTATCAATTCAAGGACTCCAGAGGTATATCAATATGAAAATGTAGTCAAATCAGTATTGAATCGTCCTTTACATAAACAGGAGTTTCCTTTGGTCATTCCAAATTGGGATAATACTCCAAGGGCTGGTATAAAAGGTTTGGTACTTCAAAATTCCTCGCCTGATTTATATGGAAAATATTTAAGTAAAGCAATTAATCTGGTTTCAGTGAAAGAGCAGAAAATTGTTTTTATTAAATCCTGGAACGAATGGGCAGAAGGAAATACTTTGGAACCTTCTCAAATATGGGGAAGTGCATATTTAGAAACCACAAAGAAAATAATTTCTGAAAATTCTCATGAATAATAGATTTGCTGTATCAACAAAATTTTCGCATCATGGCAACACTTCAGGTTATGACCTTCTTTTAGATCATATTAAATATACCAAAATTTTTAACCAAAAGGAGTTTGAGAAAGATTATTTACCTGATATAAAAGGATTGAGAAGGATAAACAGGGCCATCAAAAATTTCAAAATTCAAAAGTTTTATGGCATCATGGATCAATATTTTCAAAATAAATCAGGGATTATTCATTTCATATACCCTGAAAATACCCTGCAGTTTTATCCGTATAAAATTCCCGAATCCTTAAAGATTTTTTCAACATTTCACCAGCCGAAAGAATGGTTTTACAATCTTCATAAAAGCCCGTATAGGCAATTAATGCTCAACCGTCTAAAAAGGACGGATTATGCCATTGCATTGGGCAAGGATATAATTCCGGTTATCAATGAAGTTTTAAAGATTGATCAAGTCAAATTCATTCCGCATGGTGTCAACACGAAATATTTTACACCTCCGGCTGAAAAGAGATATCCTAAGCATGTTTTGATAGTGGGTAATTGGCTAAGGGATATGGAGTGCGCAAGCAAGGTTGCGCTATATGTCGCCAAAATGGATAGTTCGGTTAAATTCACAGTTATTTCAATTAGTGATAATAGAAGGTATTTTTTGAGTAATTCGAATGTTGACTTTTATTCAGGTATTAGCAATAGCGATTTACTCAAATACTTGCAAACCTCTTCTCTCCTTTTTCTTCCTTTGAAGGGTGCAATTGCCAACAATGCAATTCTGGAATCAGCATCATGCGGATTGCCAGTGTATTGTACCTATTTTTCTGCTATGGACGATTATTTCAATTCCGATGCGTTGTACACATTTGATCTTCATTTACACAATGAGCCAAATAAAATTGCAATTGGACTTTTGGATATATTGAACAATTCAAGGAGATTGTCTGAGAGTTCAATATTGCTCAGAAAGCAAGCAGTAGAATTGGATTGGAGCGCCATAGCAAAAAGAGTCGAATCATATTATACAGATTTTTAATCACTTGTATAAAGGCAAATTTCCCTTTCAACGTTTCACTCTACAAATTTGCCAGTAATCCCAAATAACTGAATTACAAATAAAATATTTGATGAACGATCAAAAAACAAATCAAAATTCTACCATCTACCTGCACGTGATTATTTCATTGGCATTAATGCCTATATACATGTTTTTCGGTGAGACCTTTAAGTATCTGTGTGCCCCTTACGTATTTTATCTGGTCTGGAGTGAAGATCCCAAATACTACCCGGCACTTATTTTTCAAATGGCTTCCGGAACTATCATTTCTATATTGATATTATTGATTTGTGTTCTAAAGACTATAATTCATTACAAAAAAATCAAAGCTCTTACAGGCAGTTGGTTGCTTTTACTTGCCATATTACCTGCTCCTTATCTTTTTTATCAGTCATTTATACGTTATGTTGAAATGGATTTAGGTATAATTGCGAGTTTTGTTCCCCTTTCCTATTACCTCGGTTTATTCCCCTTTTTTTATGGCATACTAATTTCTAAAAACTTCAATGATAACATATTCAAAGCAGTTATTTATTCCATATTTTTTGTGACTTTATTAACACGTTATGCTCCGATCGGGGAAATTAGGCTCAATACATTTTCCCTGGTACTTTTTTTAGTGATAGGTTTTATTTCATTAATTCCAAAGAAATTACCCCTAGGTATTGCTAAAGAAGTACAATACTTGGGTCTTTTTTCAATACTCTTGTTTTTTATTACGACGACAGGCGAAAAATTTCACATTGTGTTTAGTGCCGGGCTGTCTTTTTTTGTTTTATTTTTTTATTTACGAAAAAATAATTTTCTATTAAATAACTTAGTTAAACCCAGAATATTTATCGTACTGACTATTCTTGTTATTTACATTATAAGCAATACTTATAATTATCAAGGTTCTACAGACCCATCTAATTTCAGTTATACCAAAATTGCGGATTTTCCATCCTACATTATGTTTAAAGCATTGGGGGATAGGGGTCCTATATGGAATGGTGTATGGCATTCTCTTTTGGATTCTGATACCTATTTCCCTCCTTTAGAAGTTGCAAAATTTGATTATTTAGCTATTTCAGGCGGTATTGTAGAGAATAGTGATATTCCTGCTCACAATATTGTACTTGAATTATTGCGCAGCTATGGTCTTATTTTTGGTTTCCTTTTTTCGGGAATTTATGTTTTAATGATTACAAAGCTTGCTAAAGTCTTTAGACTTCATAATCAAAACCCTTATGTTCTGTTACTTTCATCAGTTGTTTTTGGAATTGCAATTGTAGTTGGAATGACCGGTCAGTTTGTTTTAATGCCTGAATTTAGTTTTTTATCGATGGGAATGGCCGGAATTTGCATTGGTTACATATATCAAAAACAAAAAACCTTAAAATGAACATTGCATGAAAGTTCTATGGTTCTCCAACACTCCTGCCTCGGGCGCCGAATTCCTTCAATCCGGCAAACTTGGAGGAGGCTGGCTGAGCGCTTTAGACAAGGCTCTCAGCGACAAATGCGAACTGCATATTGCTTTCAAATATCCTAAATATTCAGTTGATTTCAATTACAATGGGGTTTATTACCATCCGGTATGCAAGAAAAATTACAAATGGCATTTTATTAAAAATACGCTGTTGGGAGAGTTTACGGACCAGGAAGATCTACCCAAATATCTTGAGTTAATAAATTCAATTCATCCGGATATTATCCATATCAATGGGACTGAAAACCCTTTTGGCTGTATTGTGGATAAAGTTGAAATCCCTGTCGTCGTATCTATCCAGGGGAATATTACCGTCTATTTTCATAAATTTCTTTCAGGTTTTGCAAGAAAGTATCTCTCTATTCCAGAATTCAAATTTAAGCGAATCATTGATTTCCCCTATTATCGTTCATTCAATAAAAATTACGAGGAATTTGCTAAAATGCGCGACCGGGAAATCCGAAATTTGAAAAACGTCAAATTCGTCATTGGAAGAACGGATTGGGATAGAAGGATCACGCGTGTTTTAGCGCCCCAAAGTAATTATTTCCGGAGCGAAGAAATGCTTCGGGAATCATTCTATCATCAATCCCGGAAACCGGAGAAGCATGATAAATTAGTCATTCATACAACCAATGGCAACAGTCCTTATAAAGGCTTCGAAACCCTTTGTTCCTCCCTTGCATTGCTTAATAAGCTTGGCTATGATATTGAATGGAGGGTAGCGGGAATAAAAAATGAGGATCTGATTGTTAAAGTTGTTAAAAAACTGCTTGGAAAGCAATACCCCGAAAAAGGGTTGATGCTGTTAGGTGCATTAAATGAAGAAAAATTGGTTGAAAAACTATTGGAAGCCGACCTTTATGTGATGCCGTCCCACATCGAAAATAGCCCGAATAACTTATGCGAGGCAATGATTTTAGGGTTGCCGTGCATTGCTTCCTATGCTGGTGGAACAGGTTCCATACTCAAAGATGGTGAGGAAGGAATATTAATACAGGATGGCGACCCCTGGGTACTGGCAGGGGCTATTCTTGAACTTCTGAACAATCCCGAAAAAGCGATTGATCTTGGAATGAAGGCGAGGGAGAGGGCCTTGAAAAGACACAACAGGGAAAATATTGTCGACAGTCTGCTCGATATTTATACGACCATCATTAAGCATGGGAAAAAGGATTAAAATAGTACTGATTCATACCCGAAATATTTTTGAACTGGATGGCGCCGGCGCAAATCGTTGGCGTACTATGGTTGAAGGACTTCATCAAGAAGGTGTAGCATTGCATATCATCTTTACGCAGGGATACGCTTCGATCAGGGAATTTAAAAAATACGGTTGGAAGGGATCTATCAATGGAATATCCTATTCCTATTCCATATTCCTGCTGCAAAGTTCTCTTTGGATGAGACGACTTTCTGTATATGTGCTTTCACCCTTAATGAAGAAATTTAATGCTTTTCGCATAAGAAAAAAAATTAAACAAGACAAACCTGATATTATTTGGTTACATCCATCCATCGAAGTCCTAAACATTTACCTGGAAAATGTTGCTCACTTAAAATTAATCAACTACAAGTTGATGATTGAGTTGAATGAATACAATGATATAGGACTTGAAAACTCGACCAACAGGTTACAAATAGCTATCTCAAAACGATACAGTAGTTTACTTCTATATAAAATTCTACCCAAAGTCGATCTATTGTTGATTATGACCAACCATTTGCTGGAATACTACCGGCAATTTACCAATCCTTTAAAGGCGCAATTTCTACACCTGCCCATGACTGTGGATTTGAAAAGGTTTGATGTAGAGAAAAAAACAAAAGAAAGATACATTGCCTATTGCGGCTCCAGTAGTTTCTTCAAGGACGGAGTCGACCTCATGATAAAATCCTTTTCAATGGTTTCGGCTAAATATCCTGATGTCAACATGAAAATCGCCGCATTTATGGAAGCAGATGGATTCAAAATGTTAGCGCTCATTCAGGAACTTCACTTGCAGGATAGAGTTGAGTATGTTGGTGAATTAAAAAGAAATGAGATACCTGAGTTTATTACGAATGCAGGGCTTCTTCTATTACCACGACCCGATTCACGGCAGGCGCAGGGTGGTTTTCCAACAAAACTAGGTGAATACCTGGCAACCGGCAATCCTGTATGTATTACCACTGTTGGTGAGATACCTGACTATCTTACAGACAATGAATCGGCATTCATGGCGGAACCAGGCAGTATTGAATCATTCGTTTCAGCCTTGCACCGTGCTTTGTCTAATCCTATCAATGCCATAAGAGTTGGAAAGAACGGGCGAAAAGTTGCAGAGAAGCATTTTAACATGGAGATTCAGGCCAAAATGTTATTTGAATTTATTTCTCAACATGTAAGATAAAATTGAATAATGAATGTTTGACCTTAAAGGAAAGTTAAGTCGTAATTTAATTAACATTCCTGGTTGGAGAACCAACCGCAGGATTGTGGTAATTGAAAGTGACGACTGGGGAAGTATAAGAATGCCATCGAGAGAAGTATATGAATCGATGTTAAAGGCAGGCATTGGCGTTGATAAATGTCCATATAACAAATATGATTCACTTGCCAGTGAGAGTGACCTGGATGCACTGTTCAATGTACTGGTCAAATTCAAGGATAAAAATGGCAATCATCCCATTTTAACAGCTAATACTGTGATGGCGAACCCTGATTTTCAAAAAATAAGAGAGTCTGGTTTTAAAGAATATCATTACGAACTGTTTACTGAAACATTTAAAAAATATCCAAATCACCAAAATTCGTTTTACCTGTGGGGAAAAGGAATGGAAGAGAAGATATTCCATCCGCAATTTCACGGTAGGGAGCATGTAAATGTCAATCTATGGATGCATTTATTGCACAACAAACAGAAGGCATTCCTAAAAGCCTTTGATTATGGGTTTTGGGGTTTGGGACCCTCCATTGTTCATGTTGGCGCAAGAAGAAATATTCAGGCCTCCTTTGATGCATCTGATCAGGCTGAAATTGAACAACACAGCCTGTTTATAAAGGATGGTCTGGGATTGTTTCATAATTTGTTTGGTTATAAATCACAAAGCTTTATAGCCAATAACTTCATCTGGGCATCTGAATTAAACAAGACTCTGAAGGAAAATGAGGTAACAATTCTTCAAGGAATGAAATATCAGCTTCTACCCATCTTGAGCCAAACAAGAAGACAAAAAATCCGTCACGTCTTAGGTGAGCTCAATGATCAAAAACAAACCTATCTTATAAGGAATTGTGCTTTTGAGCCGTCACAGTATCCCACATTTGACAACGTGAACAATTGCCTAAAAGATATTTCAACAGCCTTCTTTTGGAAAAAGCCAGCTATAATTTCCTCTCACCGTTTAAACTATATCGGCTATATCAACGAAAAAAACCTTATAATGAATTTGAGGGACTTGGAAAAATTATTCGTAAATATATTAAAAGAATGGCCTGAAGTTGAATTTATGACAAGCGATAGACTTGGCGAATGTATCAGCAGTGATGATCAATTCTCGAACCGTACATTTTGATAATAATTCAGAGAGCTCCTTTTCGGGAAGGTAGCTTAAAGCTTATTTTTAAGCCCAAAGTCCCTATTTGTGCTTACTGTGAAATGCCATTTACTTGGCTACAAGGTGAGAAGATCCGTCAGGTTGAAGAACGGAATATTTAAATTATGCGGATTAAAAGAATTCTAATCATAAATAATGGTCTTTCGGGAGGTGGCATTGAGCGAGCTTCTGTAAGTCTTGCTCATTATTTTATAGGATTGGGATACAACGTAAATATTGTTGCACTATATAAAGGCGAGCATTTTTTTGTTTTAGACGATAGGATTGAATTTAATGAGCCTGATTTTAGCAGGGAATCGATAAACAAGTTCTTGTATCTGATCAAAATGATCCTTTTCCTTAGGATGAATGTTACAAGAATGAAGCCAGATGTCATCCTTGCTTTCAGCGAATGGACAAATCCTTTTGTTGTTTTGGCAACCTTAGGATTGCAAGTGCCTCTATACTTATCCGACAGAATGAGTCCTATGGCTAAGTTACCATTGATCAGCTCAATATTGAGGAAATTACTCTATAAAAAAGCCAGTGGAATCATTGCCCAGACGGAATTTGCCAAAGAGATTATCTTTAAAAATACAGCAGCTTCCAATATTCAAGTAATATACAACCCGGTCAACTGCATTCAAAAATCATATTGTGCAGTTAAAAACAGGATTGTTTCGGTTGGCAGGCTATCGAAAGAAAAAGGGCATAAAAACCTGGTGGAGGCTTTTGCGAGCGTAACGGATAAAACATGGGAATTAAGCCTGGTTGGGGACGGCACTGAGCGCGTAAATCTGGAGCTGCTTGCAAATCGTCTTGGAATAGGCGAACGTGTTATTTTCCATGGACATCTGCGAGATTTCACTATACAACTATCTGAAGCTAAAATATTTGTTCTCCCTTCTCTTTCCGAAGGATTCCCGAATGCGCTTATCGAAGCGATGTCATTGCCATTGGCCTGCATCAGCAGCAATTGCCTTGCGGGTCCAAATGAAATTATTGAAGATGGAGTAAACGGGCTCCTGGTTGAACCTGGAAATATAAACGATTTAGCAGTTGCATTAAATCGTTTGATCGAGCATCCGGATTTAAGAGAGAATTTGGCTGTAAATGCCTATAAGGTAAGAGAAACACTCTCTTTTGAAAAGATTGCCCACCAATATTTAGACTTTATTTTCGATAAAAATGGTTAACCTGCGAAAAAATCTTAGCAACGTTTTTGGTTGGCGTACAAAAAGAAAAATCGTAGTGATAGAATCTGATGATTGGGGAAGTATTCGGACTAGAAGTAAAAAAGATTATGATGCCATGCTGTCCAAAGGATTGGAGCTTGACCGGTCAATCTTTACGAAATACGATTGCCTTGAATCCAACGCTGATTTGGAAAACCTATTTGAAGTTCTATTCAGACACAAGGATTTTACAGGCAGGCCTGTGGTTTTTACCCCCATGAGTATCATGGCCAATCCCTCGTTCGAAAAAATCAAGGCATCGGGTTTTAGTGAGTATGCTTATGAGCCCTTTACGGAAACCTGCAAATCTTATCCGAACCATGACAGGGTTCATGCATTGTGGCAAAAGGGAATCAAGGAGCGATTGTTTGTACCCGCCCTTCATGGACGGGAGCACTTGAATGTTTCACGATGGATGAAAGAATTACGGAATGAAAATGAAGGCTTGCGTTTAGCATTCGAGCACCAATCGGTTGGGGCATCCTGGTACAAAGGATGCCGGCTTCCGGCATATCTTGCTGCCTTTGATCCAGAAACAGAGGTAGATATCCAATCATATACAAAGATTATTGAAACTGGGGCTGCAATATTTCAATCTACATGCGGTTATGAACCCAGGTATTTCATTGCATCAAACAGTCCCGAACCAAAATCACTGGAGAAGGTACTGAAGATGGCCGGGGTAGATTATTTGACAAGATATAAATTTCAAAAATATCCCCTGGGAAACGGCAAATTCAGTTATGAACTTAACTGGCTTGGAAAACACAACAAGCAAGATCAGGTCATACTCACCAGGAACTGTGGTTTCGAACCATCAGACCCTTCCAATAAGGATTGGGTAGACGCCTGTATGTCGGAGATCGAGAATGCCTTTAAATGGCATAAACCAGCTATTGTCAGTTCGCATAGGGTTAATTATGTTGGTTTTATTCATCACGATAATGCTGCTTTTGGTCTTAAGGAGTTGGATCGGTTATTGACAAATATTATTAATCGGTGGCCCGATGTGGAATTCATGCAGTCTGTCGAATTAGGCGACCTAATCGATGATTGAAATTTCAACTGACAAAAAAGAGATCTTGAAATAGCCATGAGGAATTGTTCGCACCAAACGAAAATTATTATTTTGTTATGGGCATCGCCTATCCGCCAGCTGGCGGATTCCTTCTAAAATTAAAAAACAAAATATAAACTGATGAATATTATTTCCAAAGCAATTATATCTATCAGAAGTCGTGGCTTTTGGGAAACGATGAAAGTATTTTTAAAAGATTATCGGTATTATTTAAAAAGATTGATTTATGGAAATAAAATAGATAGTTACCAGAAAGATTCTTTCGACGATTCTAATGGGGTTGAGACCAGTTCAATGGTAGAAATCGACGATCTTGGCGTAAAATCAAATAAATGGATCTATTCAAGCATATACCAGGCCACATCCATCGAGATTTTTAACAACATATTTCAAGCGATTGACTCCCTCTCTTTATGCTTTAGTAATTTTACATTTATCGATGTTGGTGCAGGTAAAGGTCGTGGCCTTATGCTCGCGTCAAAATATCAATTTAAAAATATAATTGGAATTGAATTTTCACCGATATTAGCTGAAATTGGAAGAGACAATATTAATAAATATATGATTAATAACGATCTTACTCTTCACATTGAAGTTGTACTGATCGATGCGACAGAATATATACTGCCTAAGGAACAACTTTTTATCTTTCTGTTCAATCCATTTAAAAAGCCTGTCATGAAAAAATTTGTCAGTAATTTAGTCCATTCATATAATGAGAGTCCAAGGCGTATGATTATCGCATACCAGAATCCGGTAATTGCAGATGCATTCGAAAAAATCCCTTTCTTAAATTGTATTTATCATTGCAATGATTTCTTGATTTATGATACTGAATATTCCGGACTATAGTGTACAACGAAATCCGGAGTAAAGTGTACAATAGAATCCGGAGCAAAGTGTACAACTTTTTGGTGTTCTTTTTGGGTTTTTGGTTGGTCGTTGGCCCGCCAACACGAC
>JALNYZ010000040.1 GCA_023229575.1 Prolixibacteraceae bacterium | reverse complement strand
AAGGATAAAGTTAAAAGGATAAAGTGGGGGACTCCCGGGATTGGCGCAGTACAACCAGGGTCATCAAAGATTCGCTGAAATCGGGATTGTGGCGTACTTTATCCTTTTTACTTTATCCTTTATCCTTTAATTAAATTATATTTGCTTTTCCAAATCGACAAAAATCAAATTAATCGAATAAAAAATGACAATCAAGCAGCTTAAATCAAAATTTATTGAGAAGTATGGCGAAGGTGAAATCAGTGGTTATTTCTCTCCGGGCCGTGTCAACCTGATCGGTGAACACACTGATTACAATGGGGGTTTCGTATTTCCTTGTGCTCTCAGTTTCGGGATCTACTGCCTGGTAAGAAAAACCAAACGCAAAACGGTGCGGTTTGCCTCCCTGGATATGCCTTTCGTGGCTGAAGTGAGGGTCGAAGAGCTGAACAAAGCGATCGGTAAGGAGTGGGTTAACTATCCAATTGGCGTATTTGCACAGTTCATGAAGAAAGGGCTGACTTTCAATGAAGGGGCAGATTTACTCTTCTACGGTGATGTGCCAACCGGTGCAGGCCTTTCATCTTCAGCAGCACTCGAAGTAGTTACAGGTGTGATGATCAATGAAGAGTATGGGTTCGGGATTGACAAGGTGGAATTGGCCCTGATGGGACAAAAGGCCGAACACGAATTCGCCCTCGTAAACTGCGGCATCATGGATCAATTTGTATCCGCCATGGGAAAGAAAGATTACGCCGTTTTCCTCAACTGCGATACCCTCTCTTATGATTTGGTCCCCGTGAAACTCGATGGTGTTAAAATCGTGATCAGCAATACCAATAGTCCTCACAAGCTGGATTCCGGTAAATACAACGAAAGAGTGGCTGAATGCCAGTCAGCAGTTAAAGCCATCCAGCCTTTCAAGCAAATCTCCGCATTGGGAGAAATATCCTGGGAAGATTTCCTGAAAGTTGAAGACAAAATAGAAAATGTGACTGTTCGCAAAAGGGCTCGTCACGTGGTGAGCGAAATAAAACGAACGGAAGATGCGGTAAAAGCCTTGAAAGCCGGTGACCTGGTCAGTTTTGGAAAGTTAATGAATGGATCCCACGACTCTTTGAGGGACGATTATGAAGTAACCGGCAATGAACTCGATACCATGGTTGAAGAGGGGCGCAAAATTGACGGTGTGATTGGATCACGAATGACAGGAGGAGGTTTCGGCGGATGCACAGTAAGTCTGGTGAAGGATGAGGCAGTGGATACATTCATTGCACAAGTCGGGAAAAATTACCGGAAAAAAACAGGCTTGAAACCGGTATTCTATGTGGCTGAGATCGGCGACGGAGGTAAAAAGTTATTCTAAAATCGAACTTATTTCTTACTTTAAATTCTCTATAAAAATCATTATACTAATTATCCCAAACAAATTAAATTATGACACAAAACAAAAGTTATGCATTGCCTATTGCAATGATGTTTGCACTCTTCTTTATGATTGCATTCGTGACAGGACTTCCCAGTCCAATGGGTGTGATTGTCGCAAAACAATTCGGAGCATCTAACTTCTTATCCCAGTTAGGATTTTTCGCGAATTTTATCGCCTATGCATTCATGGGTATTCCTGCCGGAATATTACTCGAACGGATTGGTTATAAGAAGACCGCGTTAATTGCCGTTGTAGTCGGTTTCACCGGTGTTGCGGTTCAATATCTTTCAGGTCAGCTTGGAAGCTTTGTGATCTACCTTACAGGAGCCTTCATTTCAGGGTTTTCAATGTGTATGTTAAATACGGTCGTTAATCCGATGTTGAACACCCTCGGCGGCGGCGGTAAAAAAGGCAATCAGCTTATTCAGACTGGAGGATCTTTCAACTCAATAGGAGCAACAATTGTTCCGGTCCTTGTAGGTTACCTGATGGGCGCAAATGCCGCAGAACGTACCATCGACAAGGCAAATCCGGCACTTTTCATGGCAATGGGAATCTTTGCAGTAGCCTTCATTGTTCTTTATATCATGAATATTCCTGAACCCCGATTGATCGGTAAATCGAAAGTTAAGCACGAACATAGTCCGCTTTCTTTCCGCCATTTTATTTTTGGGGCAATTGCCATTTTCGTTTATGTCGGAATTGAAATTGGGATTCCGAGTACTGCCAACCTTTTTATGACTTCTGATTTGGCCAATGGTGGTCTTCAGATTAATGCTACTGTTGCCGGTTCTGTTGTGGGAACATATTGGTTCCTGATGATGATAGGACGTATTTTGGGAGCATCCTTTGCGGCGAGATTCACAAGCAAAGCAATGCTTTCAACGGTCTCCATTCTTGGTTTGGTATTCGTTGTACTGGCTATCATTTTACCTGTTTCAACTACCGTTAGTATGCCTGTATTTCAGTCCAATATCTCATTTGGTCTTGCCAAAGTGCCAATTGGAATCATGTTCCTGATCTTTTGCGGATTGTGTACATCAGTCATGTGGGGCGGTATCTTTAACCTTGCCGTTGAAGGATTGGGAAAATATACTGAAGCTGCTTCAGGTATCTTTATGGTGATGGTTTGCGGAGGAGGGATTTTACCACTTCTTCAGGGTAAGATAGCCGACCTTACTACTTATGCAACAAGTTATTGGGTGATATTTATATGTCTTGCCTACTTGCTGTTCTATGCGTTAATTGGAAGTAAAAATGTCAATAAAGATATTCCGGTTGATGTCGTTGCGTAAGCTGACGAATAGATCTGAATTGAAAAAGTCTTTAAAAAGCAGGAGAACACAAAAAGTTCTCCTGCTTTTTTTGATGCACCTCGCATGGCGGATATCCTTAACAGATGACATAAGCGGTCTAAACCGCGACAAGATCCGGGATTATTGCGATCCACGATATGTTTATCTACGAAAGAGATAGGGTTATGACACTATCCGGTCAGTCGAATTTTCCGGACAGTGAACAGGCCTTATCTTGGTTTCAAGAGGATGTTTCAGATTGGACATTTGAAATATCCTCTTGTTTTATTTTGATACTTAGCAGGATACAAGTGGTGAGACCGGGTGGCAGTTTTTTATAACTTTACGACTGACTAAAAAATCAAAATTATGAATCCTCTTCTTCGATGTTCTATGGCACTTGCCGTGGTTGCCTCCTGTTTCCAAGGATTTAGCGTCACGAAACCAAGACCTGTTAATATTGTCGTTGTTTTTATAGATGACATGGGATATGGTGATTTGGGCTGCTGTGGTGCAACGGGATATAAAACGCCTAATCTGGACAGGATGGCTTCCCAGGGAGTGCGGTTTACCAATTTTGTTTCTGCCCAGGCCGTATGCAGCGCATCGCGTGCCGGAATCATGACCGGTTGTTACCCAAACCGGGTGGGCATTTCAGGGGCTTTGATGCCCGATAGCAAAATCGGATTGAACCCCGATGAAGAGACCATTCCGGAAATATTGAAAATGCAGCATTACAAAAGTATTGCCATCGGGAAATGGCACCTTGGCTGCCAGAAAGAGTTCCTGCCACTCCAGCAGGGCTTTGACGAATACTTCGGACTTCCCTATTCCAACGATATGTGGCCTGTCAACTACGATGGCACTCCTATTACCAGGGAGAGCAAAGGCAGGAAATTCGGTTATCCGCAATTGCCACTGATCGAAGGAAATGAAAAAATCAGAGAGATCAGGACCCTCGAAGATCAGTCGGAATTAACCACTCTTTATACGGATGCCAATCCGCGTGAATCCTTTCTCTATTATTACCGGCGCAACAATCTTGAGGGGGTAAGGAAAGGAAACTGGAAACTTGTTTTTGCCCATCCGGGACGAACCTACCATGGTTTTCAGCCGGGTAAAGACGGATTCCCCGGAGGAGCAAATGAAAATTTCAATTTTGAAAAGGGATTGTATGACTTGCGCCGCGATCCGGGAGAGCAATATGATGTCAAGGAATTTTATCCGGAGGTGGTAGAAGAACTTAAAAAAATTGCTACAGATGCAAGGGAGGATCTTGGGGATGATCTGACCGGCAATCAGGGAAAAAACCGTAGAGCTGCCGGGAAAGTACAATAATTATTAGTTTTACGCAATTATCATCTGACATGAAAAATGTGACCAAAGTTTATGTTGGAGCTGCAGCTTTGCTACTCAGTTCTACTGGATTTGCGAAGAAAAGTGAACGGCCCAATATCTTGTTTATCATGAGCGACGACCATGCCTATCAGGCAATCAGCGCCTATGGGACCGGGTTAAACAACACGCCCAATATTGATCGTCTGGCTAGGGAAGGGGCGATCTTCAAGAAAGGATTTGTAACCAATTCCATCTGCGCCCCGAGCAGGGCAACCATGCTCACGGGGAAGTTCAGTCATCTTAATGGCAAGGTTGACAACAGGTTGCCTTTCGAATGGAATCAAGAAAATTTCGCCAGGATTCTTCAACAAAACGGATATCAGACCGCCCTGGTCGGGAAAATACATCTCGAAGGAAACCCACAGGGATTTAATTATTGGAATGTCCTGCCCGGGCAAGGGAATTACTATAATCCTGATTTCATAGAAAATGGGGTAAAGAGGCGTATTGAAGGATATGTTACCACGATAACCACCCAAATTGCACTTGATTGGTTGGATAAAAAGCGGGATAAATCCCAGCCTTTTTGTCTGTTGTACCACCAAAAAGCCCCGCACCGAAACTGGCTGCCGGAAGAGAAATACCTGAATTCCTTTGAAGACCGGGAATTCCCTTTCCCCGATAACTTCTTTGACAATTTCGATGGCCGGGGGACTGCAGCCCATACGCAGGAGATGGGCATCATAAAAGACATGATGTGGGGCCATGACCTTAAATTCGAAAGCGATCCTTATACTGGAGCCCCAACCAATCTTGCCCCGCCTTTGAAACGA
Organism: Prolixibacteraceae bacterium; assembly: GCA_023229575.1. Classification (GTDB taxonomy): domain Bacteria; phylum Bacteroidota; class Bacteroidia; order Bacteroidales; family Prolixibacteraceae; genus CAINVV01. The sequence continues at coordinate 28,483 of JALNYZ010000040.1, read as the reverse complement.
ATGAATGAGACTCAGCTAAAGGCTTGGCGCAATGCTTACAATCCGCGGAACGAGGCATTTTTGAAAAGCAAACCTGTCGGGAAGGAACTGGCGAAATGGAAGTACCAGCGTTACATCCGGGATTATCTGAAATGTGTTCAATCGGTCGATGATGGAGTAGGGCAGGTGTTGGATTATTTGGATAAGAACGGTCTTACAGAAAATACCATCGTGGTCTATACCTCTGATCAGGGATTCTATTTGGGCGAACATGGCTGGTTCGACAAACGGTTTATGTACGAAGAATCATTACGCACCCCCATTTTGATGAGATATCCCAGGGAGATAAAGGCCGGTTCGGTGGTGGAAAAAATGGTACAAAATCTCGATTTTGCACCTACTTTTCTTGATTACGCCGGGGTAAAGCCCCCAAAAGATATGCAGGGAGTATCATTCAAAAAGTTGGTGGCAGGAATGCAGGTCAAATGGCGTGATGCCATATATTACCATTACTATGAGTTTCCAGGAGAACACAAAGTGAAGCGCCATTACGGCGTCCGGACAGAAAGATATAAACTGATCCACTTTTATTATGATGTCGACGAATGGGAACTCTATGATCTTGAGAAAGATCCGCATGAAATGAAAAGTGTTTACAACGATCCAGATTATTCTGGGGTGAAAGAAGAGCTTCACTGCAAACTAATTGAACTGCGCAAACAATACAAGGATTCGGATCAATTGGATCAGGGATTTATCTCGAAATCCGTACGACTAAAGAAATAACCATCCAATAGTAATGTCCAATTTCTGGCAAGAGCTTCCAAAACCTTTTTTCGCACTTGCTCCAATGGAGGATGTAACGGATACCGTTTTTCGCGAAGTGGTAGCCGGTATGGCCGACCCTGACTTTCTGCAAGTGTTGTATACCGAATTTGCCTCGGTTGACGGACTTAACCATCCGGTCGGGAAAAGAAATGTAGCTCACCGGCTGCTTGTCAGCGAATCGGAAAGGGCGCTTCTGAAAAGGAAAAACATCAAATTGGTAGCTCAGATTTGGGGTAAAAATCCGGAGCTGTTTCACAAAATAGCCCGTGAGATCACCGAAGAATATGAGTGCGACGGGATTGATGTCAACATGGGATGCCCGGTCAAGAAAGTGGTAAAAAACGGATGCTGTTCAGCATTGATCGACCAGCCGGATCTGGCCAAAGAGATCATCCTGGCTACAAAGGAGGCAACCCATCTGCCTGTATCTGTCAAAACCAGAACGGGCATCCGGGCACACGAAACCGAAAGGTGGATTACTACCGTGATGGAAACAAAACCCGCCGCAGTGATTTTGCATGGCCGGACACAGAGACAGCAATCAGACGGCCTTGCCGACTGGAATGAAATTGCCAAAGGAGCTGTGGTGCGAAACTTGGTAAGTCCTGAGACCGTTTTTATCGGCAATGGCGATGTTTCTTCGGTTTCACAGGGTATCGGGCTGGCAGAAAAATATGGAACCGACGGGATCATGGTGGGAAGAGGCATCTTTCACAACCCATGGTTCTTTCAACCCAACCATCCCGCATCGCAAAAAAATGAGCGACTTTCCAGGTTACTGTTTCATACGCAGTTATTTGAAAAGACGTGGGGAAACAAGAAAAGCATTAACATCCTGAAGCGTTTTTACAAAATCTACACCAGCGATTTCACAGATGCCTCCAAACTTCGGGTACAACTGATGGAGGCTAAAAGTTACGATGAGATTTACAGGATTCTTCGTATTGAGATGAATAACCAGTCATCCTTATGAACCTGTTTATTTTTAAAAAGTGGTAGGGACTGGTTTCGGTCAACGGTTCACTCCCTGGTGACAGAAAATATTTTCACCACAATAGGCACATAGGACACAATAGCGCTACTGTGTTCTATGTGCCTATGTGGTAGATTTTTGAATATAAATTCAAGATATCTTAACAGGACTGGTCAGGATATTATCAGAAGATTAGGTGTTAATTCCCGCAGTGATTATCCTATCTTTGGTAGAAGAAAAAATTTACCAAAAAATACTGCCGATATGAAAGCGATGGTCTTAACAGGTATCCGGCAAATGGAGATGATTGAAATCCCTATGCCCAAAATCGCAACAGATACCGATGTACTGATCAAAATGAAAGTTGTGGGCGTTTGCGGATCAGATGTCCATTATTATACCAAGGGAAAAATCGGTAGCCAGGTCGTACAATATCCTTTCCCGGTAGGGCATGAGGGTGCAGGTGAAGTGGTGGCGGTCGGTTCTGGAGTCACCCGCGTCAAAGCGGGCGACAGAATCGCCATCGAACCCGCCATGCCCTGCGGAATTTGTGACCAGTGCAAGGTCGGTCGTCCGCACACCTGCCGGAAGCTTCGTTTTTTGGGTTGTCCGGGTCAGGCCGATGGCTGCCTGACTGAATACATTGTGATACCGGAAGGTAGTTGCTTCCCGATAAGCGACAAACTAAGCTACACCGAAACGGCCATCAGCGAACCGTTGGCCATTGGATTGTATGCTGTCAACCAATCAATTCCACTTAATAATGCCTCCGTTGGTATTTTGGGTTTTGGCCCTATCGGGATGAGTGTCCTTTTATCGGCAACCGCCAAAGGTGCTTCTGATATTTATGTGACGGATCAGGTGGATGAACGTCTTCAAATTGCCAGAGAATGTGGCGCCCTTTATGCTGGTAATCCCAATAAGTCGAATGTTGTTGCAGAGATTAAATCAAAAGAGCCCTTGTTGCTCGATGTTGTCTTCGAATGTTGTGGCAAGCAGGAGGCCCTCGATCAGGCAGTTGATTTGTTGAAACCCGGAGGTAAACTTATGATAATTGGCATTCCTGAATTTGATCGCTGGAGTTTTCCTGTGGATCAAATGAGGCACAAAGAGATTTGCGTCCAGAATGTAAGGAGACAGAATCATACATTGGAAGAAACACTTGAACTGATGGAAAAGGGAAAAATTAATGTTGGCAAAATGGCAACCCATCGCTTCCCTCTGGAGCGCACGAAGGAGGCGTTTGATCTGGTAACAGAATATAGTGATGGAGTGATGAAAGCTATGATTGACTTTGATTGATCTTTAGGCATTCTGCTTAAGTATCCGTTGAATTTTGATTCAGGAAAAAGATAGCGAGAAAAGAAAATTGTATATTTGTGCTATAATTCCAAATTTCTCAATTTATGAACATAACTGCACATATCGATGTAAGTACGCCGAAGGGGCGTAAAATTGTTAGGGAGTTGGAACGCAATAAAAAGCTGGTTAAAATTGAAAATTCAATGCCGACTGGGGAAGACGGTTTACCCGTAAAAACTCATTCGGTAGAAGAGTCTTTCGAACAACTATGGGATAAAATGGAGGAACATTACGGCATGGATTTGAGGAGATTATGAGATCTTATACGATCAGGACCTCAGAACAAGCACATATTGATATTGAAAACCTGCATTTTTATATTGTTGAGACCTGCAAATCACCAATCACATCCAAGCGGTATATTGAGGGAATTTATCTTAAAATCAAATCCTTGTCCCATTCCGCCGAAAGTTATCCAATTTCCTCTCTTAAGATCATTTTGCAATACGGCTACAATGCACGCCGTATCAACTACAAAAAAATGGCAATCATTTATACCGTGCATCTAAGAATCGTATTGATCCACCGTGTTATTCCCGGAGCCCTGATTTCGGAATTATAGATTGAAGGTAGGATACTCATCCTAGATCATTAAGAACTCATTAAGAATATTTTATTAGGAGAATTGTTTCCAATAAATGAATTTTGCAGATCTTCGTTGATACAAGTATAAAATTGATCTTGAACAAATTAACCAATTCAGTAAATTATTGAGAAAACTTAGAAGCTAGAGAATATAAAATATAGCGTTTAGCCGATTCTGTATCTAAAACCGACCAAAAATTTAAGATACTCCACAGAAAAAAAGCAAAACGCCACGTGAAAGGCGTGGTCGTTGCATAGTTGTGGAGTGGGCTCTTGGTCGGGCCTTAGATACAGCGTAGGCAATTTGGCCACGCTGTTTTTTTGTGAAATATAGGGCTATTAATATTAATCATCTAAACTAAACTCAAACGAAAGACCAAAACCGAAATTTACAAGCTCTTCTATTCCTTGTTAATTAATGTTTTCTTCAACTTGATTTGAAACAAAGCAATTAAGATAGATCAAACTGTAACTAATACTCCTGATACTTGGCCTTTTGAGTTAGAGATCAATTACAGTTGTCGGAGTATGGGTTAAGCCATAGTTCAACGAGATTCTGGTTAATAAAGGATATTTTGGGGATGCTGAAAACCATTCAGAGTAAGCAAATTTTTTAATTTTAAATTATGAAACATGTATTTTTATTCTTGTTATTGGCTTTTGCTGTTGTTGGTTGCAAAAAAGAAAAAACTTGTAAATGTACAGTATCACTGGACGGAAAAGAATTTTCTACTTCTACAGTAACCACTAAAGAGAGTTGTAGTAGTGGTAATAGTGAAACTAATGTTATCGGCATCATAACAAAAACAACTTGTGTTGAACAGTAGTTATGGCCGCTCAGAACAAAAGGCTTCATTTTTTAGAAGCTTTTTGTTTAATACAATATCTTTCATTTCAATCGATACAGTAATTAGATTTCTTGTTGGGGGTATATTTCTGTTTTCTTCAATTTCGAAGATTATCACGATTGATACATTTGAGGTTTATGTGTATAGTCTGGGATTATTAAAACTAAATCTTTCTTTTTTTGTAGCCAAAGTTTTAATAGGTCTAGAGTTATTAATTGGATTTCTACTTATTATAGGTGTATATAAAAGAATCTTACTATTCATAGTTATCTTTTTATTAACCATTTTTATCCTTTTTCTGATTTGGTTGCAGATAAGTGACCAAACGGAGCAATGTTATTGTTTTGGAGACGTGTTGACTCTTTCTCATAAATTATCTATAATTAAAAATTTAAGTCTAATCGGTTTGTCCTCTTTTTTGCTCACAAAGAAATTTAAGAGGATAAAATATAGCCGTATTATTTTTATTGGCGTCTTTATTATTGCCATTTCTTTGCCTTTTATTGTTTCTCTGCCAGATAATCTTATGTTCGAAAGTTATAGCAAAAAAAACTCGTACAATGAAATTGCCTTATTTACATTTTTAAAACAAAGCGGATTAAATCGAAACGGAATTGTATGCTTTTTGGGTTGTAAATGCAGGTTTTGCAAGTTGGCAGCCAGGAAGATGAACGTGATGTTAAAGGAAATAAAGAATCCTTATTATATCAATTTTATTTTCTGGGGGTCACAAAATGATATAGATATATTTTTCAACGAAACGAATATAAACCACTATTCAAATTTATCAATTGATGGTGTGAGATTTTTGAGAATCACTGATGGACAAATGCCATTAATTTTACTGTTAAAAGAAGGGAAAGTGATTAACAAATTTGGCTACAGAGATATTGACGAAGAAAAAGTCATGCAATTTCTGACTCAATTACAATAAACAAAAGTTATGCCATAGATCATTAATTTGTCAATAGCATCTCAATCAAATCCCAATGCCCCCGCTGGCTCTATTGGCAATCACTGCCCGTTCAAATGCCCCCAAAGACAATGACGAGGTGACTCAAAGTCACTCCGTCAGTTAAGCTTTGCGATGCAATAAAATTGTGGTTCTAAATCCCAATCCTTAGCAATTCTGCTCCCAATTTATGCAACCCGTCTTCAATTCTCTTGCGTTGTGCGGGCCGGGGCTTACGCATTCCGGAGGCATAATGCCATAGCTGGCGCTGGTTGATCCCGGTAATACGAGAAAGGGCAGCTTTGGTAAATATATCGCTATAGGCAATCAACAGCGCCTCGGTAGTTAATCTGAATTCCAATTCGTATTCCTCTTTAAACACTTCCGGAACCGGATCGCTGTATTCGAGACTGATTTCAATATGCCCCACAATGGCTTCCTGGATATTCTTTTTCATTTCGGCCAAAGATGATCCGGTACTTACACAGCCTGGCAAAATAGGTGCATGGGCACAAAAATTATTACCAGTGAAATTAATATCAACGATTACTTTTTGCATAATAAAATTCATCTAATAAGTTACTTTAGCCCAGCTTGTTTTAAAATTGAATCAACCAGAAAATGATCCAATTCATCATTCTTGCCGTGATCCGGCACGGTTACTGTTCCTTTTTTTGTCAAATGCTTGTAGTGCTTGTGACTTCCTTTTTGTCGAACAAAGAACCAGCCATCAGCCACAATCATGTCAACAATTTCCTTTACCTTCTTTCTCACGGCATAGGTATCTGCAACAAAGGTAGTAAAAATACGAACTAATTTTAAATATACTTGGGGATAAAATTTACAACTAAATGACTGGATCACTCTTTGTCCAATAGTCAATTGGCCAAAGTAATTCCGTACAATCCTGGGTTACATCATAATTATAATGTTACCACTCTCCTTTTTTCCCGAACTTTTCTTTGGCAGCTTTCCCAAAAGCTTTGACTGCTTCGTTAAATTCAGAGAGTACATTGGCTGCACTCTTGCCCCACGAGCTTCTGGCCGATTGGATCATCGTGTTGCACTCGTTGGCATCCATGAAGATAGCAGCGTCCAGCAGCTTCTCCTGATCTTCGTCTGGAATCACCAAAAATCCGTGCTTGTCGGCATGGATCAGTTGTCCAGGTAAAATCTCCCTGCCAAAAACATTCACCGGACAGTTCCACCGAACCGGAAAACTGTTGGCATGTCCTACACAAAGTCCACGTGCAAGGGCTTTAAATCCGGCATTGTTCATCTCGTCCGTATCCCGGATACCCCCGTCGGTGATGGTGCCAACGCAACCCAGGGCTTTGTGAATGTTGCTGTTAACCTCTCCCCAAAAGGCGCCGTACATCGTTGGCTTGTCAAGGTCCTGGACCACCACAATTTTTGGTCCGGGGATAGAAGCCATGTAAGCCCGGTATTGTTCCCAACCCTCCGGGTTTGATCGCGGATGTTCAGGGTTGCTTGGTTCAATTACAACTGTGACGGCATATCCAACCATGGGTCCCATCTGCGGCATGTAGTCTGTGACTGGCTCCAGATTAAATCCGTCACGAGCGCTGTTATGATGGGTAATCTGCTCCCAACCGTTGTAGATAGTAGGAGTATTCCAGCGTTTTAACCCGAGTAAATCGGGGTGCGAAAGTTTCCTCTCCATTGATAATAGTTATTTAACGATGTAGTAGTTCTATAGTTCCTCGATGATTTCAAATGTGTTATCCTTGTCTTTGTTATTCTCAAGGATTTCACTCCATTCTGTTTGGTCTATATAGGATATCTGGTTGGTCTGTTTGTTTCTTATGACCAGATCCTTTTTCGTAATCATCAATTTTCTAACGGTACCATAAAGAAAGCCTGAAACTACAAGGATCGCCACATCACGGAAAATATTTGACCCAAACGAATGTCGTAATCCCTCTATCAGAAGAAATCCTGCTGCAAACAACAAGGCTCCGTACAGGTTTCGTTTTGGATCATCAATTAGCAGTACCCCGCATTTAGGACAACGAAGTATTTCCCCATTGACACACATCAATCGCAATCCTATTTTCGTCTTGCAGGTCGGACAATAGTCGTGGATTATTTTTATGGCCATTCTTTCTTGAATTTGACAGTATGAAAATCGAAAGATAAAATATTAAAGAAGATTTGTCAATCAGAAGTTTCTCAATTCAGTTTATCTCTTTCCCAAACTTGTATTCTTAAACGCCGATATATCAATCAATCCACTGGTATCGTTGTCGAAGCTGATCTGAATGCTGTCGCCGGCCAATGTTACCGGCATTTCGTTCGAGATCTGGGAGGAGCCGATAAAGATGTTGTTCATTCCGGCTACGGTAAAATAGTAGAAACTGTTACCATTTTTGATGTCCGACTGGATGCGGCTGACTACCGTTTTCAACAGCATCTTTTTGGTCACATTCTTCGGATTGATTTTGTTTCCGGCCATGTTGTAAGCGTTTTTATAGGCCATCAACGTTTCCACCAATGTGTTGCCTACCCCAACGATAGTATAATCCTCGATGGCCACCATGGCAAACATCTTGACCAGGCCGCCATTGTCTTTGAGTGTCATCATGTAGGTTGGGATGTTGTTAATGTTGTAAGGGATCGGGAGGGAGGAGGTGTACCTTTTTTCCTGCACCTTCCCCATGGCCGAATTTTGAGCGGCAAATTCCGTTGCCCCGCTCTGCTTGTACCAGATAGCCTTTTTGGTGCGGGTGTCGACCAGCACAAATCCGACTGTTGCTTCGTCTGCCCCGACAGAAGTCAATCCTGTGTACCAATAGGATCGGTTGTCCTCCCCATACACCAGCGAGAGTTTCTGGGTTACCTGCAATTTATTCTCGTTGGAGAAGTTCCAGAAGCCCTTTACAAAATTACCCCAGTCGTTTAACTGTTCTTCAATAAATTTGTCGGGCTGGATCCTGTCTATCCAGGCAGGCGCCAGATCGATAGGATACTCTGTGCATTTTCCGGTTTCGGTATTGACTACCACAACGCCATCCGCATCATCGCCATAGAATCCAATTTTCTTTTTGTATTTGGTAACAACCCAGTAAGGAATACCATCGTCATCCACTTCAAAAGTGTAATCCGTCAATCCGGTGTTGAAATATCCGCTAAAATAGAGATGCCTTTCCAGGAAATCGCCAAAATAGGCTTCGGGTTGGTATTTGACCATTACCCTATGCCCGTTCACCTCTTGCACCAACTTGACATCACGCTCGTTACAGGCATTGACCATCACATAGCCATTTGTACCTCCGCTGTTTTTGTTCCATTTAAAGAAGCCCGAATGGAGCAATGGCGCTACCCAATATAGATTTTCGCGGACTTTCTGAATGTGGAAAGTTCCGAGACGCACCTGGCTTCCCAAGGCTGGCTGAGCTCCCAGTACTTTGTCCCCCAGCAGGTTCGCCAGGGATTCGTCTACTACCCTGATCTTGTCAATGGAGATGGGGGCCATGTGGGTGGAGAGATTTTCCCCAATCTCCACATTACCGATCAATCCACGGTAATCATTCCACCTCAACAAGGACCATGAGGTGACAGCGGGTACCACAGTCATATAGCACACCAAGGCGATGAAAATCCATTTGGGTACTGCCATACTTGTCAGTAATTTTAATGCCTGCATCTCATTGGTCACTTGAGGGACCATCCGGAGATTCATGATTACCCATAGCAAGGTAAGACCTCCTATCAGTGCCGGGAATCCCGGAAACCCGAAGGCTACGACAGGCATCTGGGTATAGGTGGCGATCAAGGCTACCAGGAGAAGGATGATAAACTGTGTGACTCGTTTCATAGGGAACAGATTTAAAATAGTGGTACTGTTTTAACTTCAAATTTAAGCAAATAAATCCGTAAGCATTGAAATTTGAGAAGACGAATTAAAAACAGATGTACCGATTCCCGGCGAGATATCTTACTGGTGCAAAATAGCATCATCTTTAGAGAGAAAAATTAATTTGCCTTGACTTTTTAATGTTTTGTGCCTATATTTGCCTTGATTATTTAATGTTTTATGCTTATATTTGCCTTGATTATTTAATCAATAACTTTTTTAATACAATGCAAAGATCTATATATCAATTACTAATAGAATGGAAGAAAAGTGATCCACACAAAGTCCTGCTGCTTAGAGGTGCACGACAGGTTGGCAAAACTTTTGTAGCAAGGGAACTAGGCAAAACTTTTACCCATTTCGTGGAGGTAAATTTTGAACGGGATGTAGATGTACAGCTTTTCTTTGATCAGAATTTCGATCCGGAGAGAATATGCATCAGTCTTTCTGCCTATTATGGAATACCCATTGTAGCGCAACAAACCCTGCTCTTCTTCGATGAAATCCAGGCGTGTCCAAAGGCTATTCAATCTCTTCGCTTTTTCTATGAATCGAAACCAAACCTGCATGTAATAGCTGCCGGCTCCCTGCTGGAGTTCGTATTGGCCGATTTATCCTCTTTTGGCGTGGGAAGAATTCGCTCCCTCTTCATGTATCCCATGTCGTTTGATGAGTTTTTGTACGCCCACAACGAAGGAAAATTGGTTGATCTGAAAAAGCAAGCGACTTCTGAAAATCCACTGAATCCGGCATTTCAACATAAGCTGACTGACTATTTGAAAAAATTCCTGCTGACCGGCGGTATGCCTGAAGTGGTAAAAACCTATCTGAAAAATGGTTCAAATCCCGATGCCGTTCAAAAGGTTCTGGCCGATATCAGGGTGTCGCTTTGGGATGATTTTGTGAAATACAAAAAGCGTTCACCGGTACTCCGGCTAAGGGAAGTTCTGGATTCGGCCATGCAGCAGGCTGGTGGGAAATACATCTATTCGAAGGCAGGTGAATCGATCAATGCAGCTCAGGCAAAAGAGGCAATTGATCTGCTGGAAATGGCGGGTCTGATACATAAAATATACCATACCTCAGGGCAGGGAATCCCCCTGGGAGCAGACGCTAATCACAAGATATTCAAAGTATTATTTCTGGATACCGGTCTTTTGCAGCAAAGCGCCGGTCTGAGGCTTGCTGATTTTTTAGTGGCCCGGAACACGGAAATGCTCAACAAAGGTCGGGTAGCCGAGATTTTTGCCGGACTTGAAATGATCAAATATGACAGTGCTGGGAACCGGCCCCAACTTTATTACTGGCACCGCGAAAAGAGGGGCAGCACTGCAGAAGTGGATTATCTGTTCAACGAAAAGGGGGCCATCAGGCCTGTTGAGATAAAATCGGGCAGTAGCGGGAAAATGCAAAGCCTTTACCAATTTCTTGGCGAAAGGGAAGGGGCAAGAGGGATCAGGATCTCCATGGAGAATTTTGGAACCTACGACAAAATAGATGTGGTCCCGCTCTATGCGATATCCAATTTGTTTGAAAGAGGTGCGTAATTCACCCCGTTGCTTTCGTGACGGGGTGAGAATTACCCCAGAATCATCTTGCTGATGTAAATATCCTGAAAATCAGGGAATCCTTCGAGGTTTATATGGCTTGTTTTATCCAGTATTTCTTTGGCAAGCTCCCCTTTCCCAAAGAGAAACATCTTGGCCCCGATCAGCGCCGTATTTCCCATCTTGTGAATCTTATCCTCCGTAGTCTCTACCATTCCTGTGGCGAGCAGGTTTTCGATCCTGATGTAATTGCCAAAACCTCCTGCAATATAAATTTCATGAATATCTGAAGGTTCTATTCCAAGGTTTCTCGACAAAATAGTGATGCCTGCCGCGATCGCTGCCTTTGCCAGTAAAAATTCGTAGACATCTTTTTGTGTCAGCCGGATAGGCCCAGCGATTGAAATGCTCTGTTCCCCGGAATTTATCTCTCCGAAAATACCGATCAAATCCTGTTGCAGAAGGATGGCGATGGCATCAATAAGTGCACTTCCGCAAATTCCTTTAGGGGCTGTATTGCCGATCACTGATGGATTCATCTTGTTGTGAACCAGTTGGATGGATGAGATTGCTCCTGTTACCGCCCGCATTCCCATGGAGAGGGTACTTCCCTCAAAGGCCGGGCCGGCCGCGGTAGAGGTACAGATAATTTTATCCCTGTTGCCTACAACGATCTCCCCATTGGTCCCCAAATCTATCAGGGCCGTGTATTGCTCTTTCCGGTGCAGACCAGTTGCCGCTATCCCTGCCAGGATATCACTCCCAACAAAACTTCCAATGGATGGATAAAATTGAATTTTAGTACCGCTTAGAAAATCCCAGCCTAACTCATCTGGAGTGAATTCGGATAGTCCAAGATCTTCGACCTGAAAAGGATAGCAAGAGAGGGGTGTGAGGTCGCTGCCGCTGAAAATCCGCTGCATCACCGTATTCCCAACCAATACCACCTTAACTGGAAGTTGTCGGCAGTTTTTCAGCATCAACCGGATCATCCCGCCAATCGATTTCCTAATGAGTATCATCATTTCCTTCGAATGGCCATCCAATCCTGCCTGGATTCTCGAAATCAAATCCGCCCCAAACTTCACCTGTGGATTTAGCATCGTCTCAACGGCCAGAATTTTTCCGGTAGTTAAATCGACCAATTGGGTCACGAGCGTGGTTGTTCCCAGATCGACCGCGATACCAGACCCGCTTTCAGGAGAAAATTCAAAATTGGTCTCATCCGCAAGGATAATATGTTCGTATTGGTCAACCCGGAGGGTGATGGAACCCGTGCAGTTGCTCATACAGGCAAGTCGCCAGTCGGGCGGCAGATGAAAGCGTTCAAGTTTGCGTTTGTGATCGTCATTTACCTCAATCTCCCCATCCATCAGCCTTACCTGGCATTTTCCGCATGTACCCCTACCTCCGCAGGGAAACTCAACTCCATACTCATGAAGCACATCAATGAGCGGGGTCTTGTCGTTCACCACCAGCTCTTTCCCAAGAGGATGCAGTAGTATGGTATGTTTCTTCATTTATGTTGGTTATTGCCGGATGCATTTTGCAGACAATCAATTTTTTAACACAATCCGGAATTCAATAATAGCATTTTACCCAATACCTGAAATTATTCGTTTCCCAGAGATTCTATTTGACGTATAAAGGCCTGACTGTCAAAAATATCATTGTCTTCATAAATGTAAACCAATTCATTTTCTGTCTTCTGGTCGCACCTTTCAGTAGAAAACCCGGACAGTGTGTAATTGAAAAGGACCCATTCATTTCCTGCATAAATATAACCTTTTGCCCTAACAATGGATGGCTCGTTTTTCAGAAGTTGAGCCAAAAAATCCTGATCAATGGCCTTGCTACCAGAAATTTTCAGACTATTCCCACGGTATTTGTTTGTGTTGGATGGTTTGGCTAACTTGAAGTTTGAAGCGGAAACCACTCTGTTATCTATGGCGTGATACGTTGCTGAGATGAAGTTCTCTTCAAATTCTTGAAGTATCGCATAGTTCTTTTCTGGGAAATCCAATAAGAATTGGTGAATCAGTTCATCGCGTTCCGGCTCAACCAACAGCTCTGTTTTGCTGAATAGAATTAGGTCTGCCTGTTGAATTTGTGTCTTGAAAATCGGCAGCATTCTAACCCTTGGATGACGCGTCATCTGAATATCCACCAAGCAGGTAACCGGCATAGGCCGAAGGTTCGGATGTTGCTTAACCAGCTCCGTAATATGGTCGATTCCACCGAGTCCGCTCGGTTCGATCAGAATTCGGCTGTACTCATTTTGCCCGACAATTTTATCCAGGTTTTCCGCGAAATAGCCCTTGGCGGTGCAACAGATACAACCTCCCGAAATTTCATAAAGTGAACCTTCGGCGGAGGTGGATTGAAGGGTCTGGCCATCAATGGAGATTTTTCCGAATTCATTGATGACAATGGCCCATTTTTCGGTTTCAGGTTTTCTACTGAGAAGCCTGATAATCATCGTTGTTTTCCCTGCTCCCAGAAAGCCGGAAATAATGTATACCGGAATTTGCTCCATCATCCCAGGTTGGGTTCCTATTATTTGTATTGAAAGCTTTTTTATACGGTAAATTTAGAAACTCACCACATAGGCACAATAGAACACATAGAATCTAATGTGACCTATTGTGCCTATGTGGTGAGTTTTTTACCCAAAAGGTAGGATTTAGAATTTCATTGTCGAATAATTTATAATCCGTATTCCGCCAAAATAAACTTACCAGGATCCAACACCGGAAGCATCATGGCAATGAAATCGCTTTCGCTGTCAGGAATACTGTTTAAATCATCCCTGAAAATAGGAAGATAGGCAGTTTCCATGTCAGAAAGCTTCAGTTGTCCGGAACGATGCGCCTCTTCAATGATGTCGAGGGCAGCAAGTGCCCCGTTCCGGGCATTGGCTACGTAGGAATCCCCCTTGATCATCTCTTTCGAAATACGGATCACATTTTCGGGGGAGAGTATCAACGCCTGAGGATCAGTGTAAACATCCGATCCTACCAGCAGTTGCTGCAATACCTGACAGTGCATTTTCCCCATGCGGAGCGCTTCGTTCATAAGCCGGGCGTCGTATTCCAATTGCTCCAGGTAGGCGGTTGGGGCCATCCCCGACAGGAGTTTGATATTTTGGACAGATTCGTTGCTCCATAGGTCGGCACAGGCCGAGGCAATATTGCCGATCGGACTGAGGTGCGCGCAGGCTGCAGTTTTCCCTTCCATGGAAATGGGGATGCCCGTAATGGCCTTAAGGAATGGACCTTCGTACCCGCAATCTTTGTCAGGACCAACGGCTCCTTCCTCCATGGCTACGATGGAGCGAACAACCGAAATGACCCGGACCAGCGCCGCGAATACTTTCGGAATGTATTTTTTCTCGGCCAGTACCATAGCAGTATTGGCAAAACCGCATGCAGAGTCGCCGGCTGCTATTTTGCCATGTTTGTTGGCGAGTGCAACGATTTTGTTCCACAGGAATTGCATATCCCTCACACCCAACACAGAGAGTGCGAACATAACACCTTTCAGGTCGCACATCATCAAAGCATCGTCAGAAACTTCTTTTCCGCCGGTACTTTCGATCGATAACAGATCACCACCTGCCACCATGCCCCGCTCGAACAACTCCATCATCGGCTCAAGGTAGGCTGAGCTTCTTTGTTTGGCCGGTCGTTCAAATTCGCGCAGGTCGTTGGGTGTCAGGCGTATTTCCGAGGCCAACCCATATTTTTGGTAATATTTTTCGCACACTTCGTTCATGATTTTCACGATATCAATCCCGATATCAGGAGTTTTCGTCATCTCCAAAAGCGTCTCAAATTCGAGAACAACACCCTTCGAATTCAGGTGGACTGCACGCTCTAATGCTCCTTCGGCAATTTCACGGTAGTGGGCGTTCACCTCTTTGAGGGTATTTTGATTGATACTCATCATGGGCAACGTGAAATTGAGCTCGGCATAGACCTGACCTCCTCCTATGACCAATCCGCGGGTCGTTTTTACCGGTTTGGGTGCAATGCCGAACATCAGGGCTTCGGGATCATTTATAATTAAATTTTTGTATTTCATATTCTTAGATTATTTATATTCAATTATTTAGGATAGGCATCCAATTCCTGAAGAACTCTTGATTTGTTAAAGTCCCTCAAGGCATCGAAGAATGCTGCAATATTTGCCGTAGGTACAAGAGGTGGAAGGTCGCATCCTGTAGAAAGAATAAAATTATCAAAGTCCTGGGTCTTGTTTAGAAGATCCTGGACATAGGCTTTGACTTCGGCGGGAGAAAGCAACTTCAGGACACCAACAGGATCTACATTACCCATGATCAATTTATCTTTCGGGCAGGATCTTAAGGCTTCGGCCATGTCGATGGCATTGCCAAAATGAAGGGCGTTTGCCCCGGTGTACAACATGGCCTCTGTACAATGGCCCTGGTTTCCGCAGTTGTGGAGGATCACCAAAAAGTGCTCGTCCTGAAGGGTGTCGACGATTTTCTTGATGTATTCGGAGGAGAAATCCTGACAATCCTCGTTGGAGAGAAGTCCGGCTGCAGGTTCTGCAACAACCACTCCGGAACAACCAATCCTTTTTAGTTCCTTACAATAGTTGAGGATAAATTCGGTGCATTTTTCCAACAGTGCATGTATGGCTTGCGGTTCGGTATAGCATGCCACCATGATCTCCGACATGTCGTAAAGTCGGCCAGCCAGGGAGAAAGGGCCAATGACACTAGCGAAGACCGGTTTGTTGCGGGTTGCTTCAACGGTCAGTCTGTTGGCTTTGAGGTACTGGGGGATGCGGCCGGCCGACAAGTCGGGGACTTTAAGCGCCTCAATTTCTTCAGCACTGGAGACCAATCTTCCCAGCAGATGGGGCATCTCATCTTCCTGAAACTCGATTGGAGCCCCGAATGCCTCCGTCTCCACCGTTAAATCCATGATGACCGTAGTTGCTGCGGTGGGATAAATTTCGTTTAATTTTTTGATGGCCATCGCGTGTACCTCACCATCCTGAACTGCCTCTCTTACCTTTCTCCCAATCATTTCAATACCTGGATGTGTCATAATTGGGAGGGCAATCCTTTCTGGATTACTGATTTGTTCGCTCACCCAATTTTTAATATCAATCATGTTCTTTATTTGTAAATACTTAATTATAAGGCAAATAATTTTGTAATAATGTCAGAAAATAAGGCAAACAAACCCACAGGCCATGAATTCATTGCCTTATGAACATTTGTAATTTTCGAAGCTGATTCTGGAAGTCCTACATTTAAGAGGCCAGCCTGTTCAGGTACTCAACTGCTTTTTGAGGATCAGGGGCATAAAAATCGGCTCCGATGCTTTTGCAGAAATCGGCATTAACAGGAGCACCGCCAATCAAAACTTTGGTATCAGGAACATTTGCCTTGATCCCGGAAACGATTTCACCCATGTTGACCATGGTCGTTGTGAGAAGGGCAGAGAGTCCAACCACTGCACCCGGATTGTTTTTCAATGCCTCGATAAACCGCTCGGAACCAACATCGACTCCGAGGTCGACAATGGTCCAGCCACCGCCTTCCACCATCATGGAAACCAGATTTTTACCGATGTCATGGAGATCGCCTTTTACCGTTCCAATGATAAAAGTTCCTTTTGATTTGATGGCGCCTGAAGCGAAGAAGGGTTTCAGTTGCACCATGGAGGCGCCCATGGCTTTGGCCGACATGAGCATCTGGGGAACAAAGATTTTGTTCTCAGAAAACTTTTTGCCCACATTTCCCATGGCAGGAATCAGTGCATCTTCAAGAATTTGCTGGGGATTTATGCCAGCCTCCAATGCTTGTTGGGTCAGTTCATGTGAACCGTCCATTCCCCTGAGTTGGGGTGGATAGGGCGATTTCTGATCAATTTTCCCAAACTCAACAGCTTCAAGTAATTTTTCGATTAATTCATTCATTTGTTATACCTGTTTAGTCGTTCTTTTCAAATGTATGTTACAAAAATAGAATTATTTAAGCATGAAATCTACGCCAATATTTACTATGTTTGATGCGATATTCACATAAATTACCAGCATTGTACAATATTAATCACCATGTCGGCCAAATACGAGCAAATCAGCTTAATCGAGAATCAATCTTTTTCTATCGGGATATTTCAGGATAACCTTGAAAAAAGCACCTGGCATTACCACAACAATTTTGAGATCAGTTTTATTACTGAGGGTACAGGGAAAAGGATTGTAGCTGATTCGATGGAGGAGTTCCAGCCAGGTGATCTGGTCTTTATCGGAAGAAATCTGCCCCATGTCTGGATTGCGGAGAAGGAGCAGCGCCTTTTATCGGGCAGGACGCTTGAGATGGTCTTTTTGCAATTCTCGAACAATATATTATTTCCTCAATTGTTGGCCCTGCCTGAATTTAAGCATGTTAAAAAGGCCCTGGACCTTTCAGAACGAGGGATTCAGATTGTCGGTCAGACATTAAACGAAGTGAGCGAGATCATGCTTCAGCTACCTTATTTGAATAATTTCGACAGGATGAACAATTTTTTTCGCCTCATGGACATCATTGGGAAGAGTGATTCGAACATCCCCCTGGCTAGCGAGGAATTCATGCAAAAAAGGTTTACTACAGGAAACCGCAGGATTGCCCTTTTGCATGATTACCTGATGAACCACTACCGTGAGGAGATTGATTTGAAAAGGCTGGCTGATTTGGTGAACATGGCAGAAGGATCTTTGTGCAGGTTTTTTAAGATGAATGTCGGTACCTCCATTTTTGAATACCTGAACCGGATAAAAGTAGAGTTTGCCTGTAAATTGCTGATGGATCCTGATTTCGGAATTTTGGATGTATGCCTCGATAGCGGATTCAACAATCTGAGCCATTTTAACAAACAGTTTCGCAAAAACACAGGTGTAACTCCTACAGAATATAGGAAACAGTACAAAGGCCTCGGCTGGAACAGTAAAGCGTCAAGTGTGGGTTAGGGTTGAGTGATACCCATCTGATTAGAACCCTTTGTTTTAGAACTCTTCGTTCCTGGGAATAGTGAAATAGAAGGTACTACCTTTGCCTTCTTCGCTTTCCACCCAAATTTTTCCCTTGTTTTTGTCGACAAACTCCTTGCAAAGGATCAATCCCAGTCCGGTTCCGGATTCCAGGCTGGTTCCCTGGGTACTGAAATTCTGGTCGATCCGGAACAACTTCTTGATGGATTCATAGGGAATGCCGATCCCGTTGTCCCTAACTTCCACTGTTAGATTTTTGTGACCAACCTCTGCTGATATTGCAACTTCTCCGCCCTGCCGTGTAAATTTGATAGCATTGGAAACCAAATTTCTAAAAATTGTGCCAATCATCGCTTTATCGGCAAAAACCGGTGCGCTGGCAGGTAAATTTTTTGTGATTGAGATAGATTTTTGCCCTGAGATCTCATCAAACAGTTGCAAAACCGGCTGTAGAAAATTAGTAAGTTCGAAATATTCGGGATTGTATTTCATTCTGCCGGTCTGCGAACGAGTCCAATCCATTAAATTGTTCAATAGATCCATCGCCTTTTCAGAAGACTTCCGAATAATGTTCGCATATTCAGCAATTTCAGGATTTTCTTTTTCATTTATAATCTCAGAAAGCAGCTGGGTAAAGCCCATGATAGAGTTGAAAGGCCCCCTGAGGTCGTGGGTAACGATGGAGAAGAATTTGTCCTTCTCTGCATTGATCAGCGTGAGCTCTTGGTTCTTACGCTTGATCTCCTCTTCGTTCTGTTTTTTCTCAGTGATATCAACGATACTGGTGATGAAGTAGAGTGGTGCACCTGCCTTGTCACGTTCCAACTTGATATTGATGTGTACCCAGATTGTATGCCCTTTCTTGTGGATGTACCTTTTTTCCCATTGGAACGAATCCATCTCTCCTGAAATGATCCTATCAATAATCAAAAGGTTGGTTTGAATGTCATCAGGATGGGTAAGGTCCTGCCATTTCAGCGATGATATTTCTTCCTTTTCGTATCCCAGCAGATCACAGTAGGCTTTGTTGGTATTCAGCTTCCCGTCGAGGGTTGTCATTGATTTTCCAATGATGGAATTCTCAAAGAAATTTCTAAACTTTTCCTCGCTTTCTCTTAGCAATTCATCATTTATTTTGCGCTTTGTGATATCCTTAACGAAACCTTCCAGATGATCAATTTCACCCTTTTCGTCTCTTATCAGGGAAATGTACATCTGCCCTTCGAATGTGCTCCCATCTTTCCGTTTGTATAAATTTTCGAAAGAATTTAATCCAGGATTCTCCTTCATTTGCTGAATAAGCTCATCCCGACGGTTTGAATCTGCAAATAATTGGGTGGAAGTATTTTGAACATGATTTTTTACATCTTCAGGAGAGTCATATCCAAACATCGATGCAAATTTGGGATTTACGGAAATCACTTGTCCGCCGGGCGTCGATTGAAAAATTCCCAGGCTGGCCGATTCAAACAGACGGCGGTACTTTTCTTCACTCTCAATAAGGGCATTTTTTGCTAGTCGCTCATCTGTAATTTCACGCGTATAGACAGCCATGCAAACAACTTTTCCATTTTCATCAATGGTTGGAAAGATTCGGTTATAAAACCACCGGTTATTTCGTGAATCTTCAAAAAAGCAAGGCTTGCCGGTATTCAATACCTGGTCAAAAAACGGTCGCCGACGTAAAATAACCTCCGGAGGGAGGAGATCTGAAATCTTTTTTCCTATCAGCGCTTCGACTGGATATCCAATGCTTTCAGCAGCTTTACTGTTAAGCGTAAGAATGGTTTCATCATTCGAAAATAGTAAGATCAATTCGTCAGTGGCATCGAACAGTACTGAAAGATTGGCTTCGATGTCGCTGACAATTTTGCCGCGGATTTTTGATAGACTTGATATATTAACATTACTATTTGCCATTCCTCTAATCTTTGTATGAATTACAATTCGATTTCAGGAATACAAGCAGCAACAAAAACGACAAAAGTTTGATTGTATACGCTCTTTACTTTGGGAGGGACAAAGCAAGCTTTCATTAATTAACATGAACCAGGGCAGAAACTTGGAGCAATAGCACTAATTCATGACACTTTTTTCATTTGCGGATCGAAGGTAGGAATATTTTGATATTGAACACAATAATTCTTGAAATTTATACCGGATTTGTCAAATTGAGGGAGGAATTGGTACAGATCACAACAAATCAGGTATCCACCTGTGCGCCAAAATTCCGGAATGCGCCCTTAATTCTGACCAGTTGTCGATGTTAAAATCGATTACGATGGTCGAACAGGTTGGAACATCCAGTGAAAAATCGGGCAGCAGGAGTTCGAGGTAAAAGTAGATTGTTGGATTGTGGCCCACTACCATCACGGTAGTATGGCGGTCGTCAAGCTCACACAGCAGTTGCAAAAATGTGGTGGTTTGCATACCCGTGTAAAGCTTCTTTTCATACCTGACATTTCCCGCTGGATAGCCGAAATTTCCGGCATAAATTTTTGTGGTTTGCATGGTCCGGACGGCAGGACTTGCAATGATCAGATCGGGAGTTATCCCAATTTTGACCATTTCTCCGCTGATCCGGTCGGCGTTGTTCTCTCCCCGTTCTGTCAAAGTACGGTCAAAATCCTGATCGTAACCATATTGAATGGTTTTGGCATGACGAACAAGGACCAGACTTTTCATTTATTTTTATCTAACTCTTTCCAAACCAACGCACTGGCACCTACAATGGCGACAGATCCTGCTTTTAATTTAGAGGGAAGGAGTTTAATTTTGTTCCGGTAGAAAGGTAACAGATAATGCTCCATGCTCTTTCTTGTGGGGCCGAAAAGCATCTCTCCGGATGCCGTGGGGCCGCCGAAAAGGAAAATTGCTTCCGGTCTCAGGGCATGCACCGTATCTGCAAGGCTACGCCCCAGTATTTCGCCTGTGTATTCGAAAACTTCAAGGGCCAGGGGATCATTTTTAAGGGCGGCTTCATATACCATTTTGGAGGTCATGTCGTTGTAGGTGACGTTTGCCAAAGGGCTTTCGATAAGATGGTATTTGGCGAGCAGATCGAACACGGTTCTCTTGATTCCGGTAGCCGAACAATAGGCTTCGAGATGTCCAATAGACCCACAACCGCAGTGCCTGCCTCCGGGTTCCACCGTAACATGTCCCAACTCACCTGCCAGGCCATCATGACCGTAAACCAGATCACCATCGACGATGATACCACTTCCCAATCCGGTGCCAAGGGCGATCATAACAAAATTGCGCATGCCGATGGCACCGCCATAAATCATCTCTCCCAAAGCGGCCGCGTTGGCATCATTGGTCACTTTTACAATATGAATCCCCGGCAATCTTGCCTGAATCAAGTCGGCCAAAGGCACCACACTGACGAATGGGAGATTGGCAGTGATTCCCATGGTGCCGTCGTAATAGTTGGCAAATGGCGCCCCGATCCCGATTCCTTTCACCTCAAGATCGGAAATGCTCTTTTTTACAGTGGCAATGGCTTCATGTATTGCTGAGGTGATTTGCCCAATGAAGATATTGCATAATTTGTCCGACATATCCAAAGTGGCATCCGGATTATCCTTTTTTTGTGGTGTTGATAACTGTGTTTCATACAGTACACTTCCATCCATGTCTACTACACCGATAGCGGTATTGGTACCGCCGATGTCAATGCCAACGGCAACTTGTCTCATTTGAAAATTGGTTATTTAATTTGTATTCTATTATCTTATTTTACTACCCTTCAATGCGAAGAATGTGATGTATCCATAACATATAACCGGAACCAGCAGGGCGCCACGGGCGCTGAACGAGTCGGTTAAGCCACCCATCAAGAGTGGAACGACAGCCCCACCCACGATCAGGGTATTGATGATACCTGATGCCAGGGGCATTTCGGAAGGATCAAGGTCGTTGACCCCCAGTGAGAAAATATTCGGGAACATGATGGAGTTGAAGAATCCTATGGAGAGCAGGCACCACATGCCAATGGTTGCAGGAAGCATGAATGCTGCCAGGATCAAAAGCATGTTGACCGTTCCAAAGATTCCCAGTGACACATTGGCGTTCCCTTTCCCCAGTAACATCAGGAAGAAATTGGCGATTGCGATAACCAGGAAGATGAGCCCGTTCAATGGTTGGGATACATAAACAAACTGACCATTGGTAACGGTTGCTGAAGTGATAAACCAACCTACAAAGAAGGCGAAAACCATTACAAATACAGAATATTTGTATTTTCTTGCATTGGGCAGTGTGCTGAGCAAAATGGATCCGAAGAAACGGCCTACCATGCCGCCACCCCAGTAAATAGCTGATAATTTTACAGCTACGTCAACGGCATAACCTCCGTCTTTCAAATAGGGTGCAATTTGCCCGGCAGTTCCGACTTCAGCGCCAACATAACAGAAGATGCCCAATGCCCCTAGCCAAACCTGTGGTTTCTTGAGTACTGATTTTGAAGATATTGTTGTATCACCTGTGATGTTCGGTAGTTTAATAAAGGCTATACCAACGGCAATCAATATGACAATTGTTCCGATAATAACGAACGGCATTTGTACGAATTTAGCGGCCTCTTCTGCGGTTGCTCCTCCTTTGAGGGCCAATACTGCAGGAGCAAGCACCAGAATACCAGCCAGGAATGGGGCGATGGTCGTGGCAACACCATTCAGCGCCTGGGTAAGATTAAGACGGGCAGGGGCAGTCTCTTGTGGCCCGAGCGCTACAACATAGGGATTGGCAGCTGTTTGAAGAAAAACAACTCCGGTGGCCATCACGAAAACGGCAACCAGAAACAATGGATAGGATAACGCTGCAACGGCAGGAAAAAACATGTAACTTCCAACGGCAACCAAAACCAGACCAGCAATCACCCCGCTCTTGTACCCAATTTTCTTAATGATACTTCCACATAGAAAACTGAAGCATGCATAGGCAAAAAAGAAGACACCATTGACCAATTGTGACAGAAAATTTTCCCATCCGGGATAGAGTGTTTTAAGATCGAAGGCCAACTGCACCTGATCTTTCATGGCAATGTTGAAATTGGTAATAAAACCAAAAATGAAAAATATCGAGGCCATGAAGGTCATGCCAAGGCGGAGATTGCTGTTCGACTTCTGTTCCATTGATTTAAAATTTTAAGTTTATCAATTTAGTTTGGTCGTTACATCGTTACTTAAATAGGTAGTTTGGACGTTAATTTAATAGACTAAACAAATATATAAATAAATCCAGCCGAAGGAATAGGCTGTTGGACAATTTAAATATCCCGAATTTTCTAACTTTGTATCATTACTTCAAATAAAAACCATGGAATATCTTGCCTCTTCCGATCGTTACAACAAGCAATGCGAGTACCGTCGTTGTGGTCGCAGCGGATTGCAACTTCCTGTTCTGTCGCTTGGCCTGTGGCACAATTTTGGCGGTGTCGACACCTATGAAAACGGCAGGAGCATGCTTCATTACGCTTTCGACAACGGCATCACCCATTTCGACCTGGCCAACAATTACGGTCCGCCGCCCGGATCGGCCGAGGAGAATTTTGGTAGCATCTTCCAAAAGGATTTCAAACCCTATCGGGATGAACTCATTATCTCCACCAAGGCCGGTTACCTGATGTGGCCCGGTCCTTACGGGGAATGGGGATCTCGCAAATACCTGCTATCCAGCCTCGATCAAAGCCTTAAACGGATGCAGCTGGATTATGTCGATATCTTCTACTCCCATCGACCCGATCCGGATACACCGCTTGAAGAGACCATGATGGCCCTCGATCAGGCTGTCCGTTCGGGCAAAGCCTTATATGCCGGTATCTCCAATTATCCTGCTGAGCAAGCACGCGAAGCCGCAGGGATTCTGCGCCGTTTGGGAACACCCTGTCTGATCCACCAGCCCAAATATTCGATGTTCGAACGATGGGTCGAAAAAGAGCTGCTGGATACCGTTGAGAAAGAGGGAATTGGTGTGATAGCGTTCTCCCCGCTTGCCCAGGGATTGCTGACAGACCGTTACCTGAACAATATCCCGGAAGGATCAAGGGCATCCAAATCCTGGGGTTTCCTGAAACCGGAACAGGTGGCGCCGGCTCTCGAAAAGGTGAAAGCGCTAAACAAAATTGCTCAACAACGCGGCCAAACACTGGCGCAAATGGCCATTGCCTGGCTACTTAAAGATGAACGTGTTACTTCTGTATTAATTGGCGCAAGCTCTGTGAAACAGCTCAGCGATAATCTTCATTCGCAGAAGAACCTTTATTTTGACGAAGGTGAATTGCGCACGATTGAAAGTATACTAAAAGGAGGCTGAAATTTTCGATTTTGGATTGCTGCACCGATCAAAGATGTAATAAGGTAATTTGTGATTTCTGAATCTGGATTTTTTGCCGTAAATTGCATGAAGTGAAGGTGAATTTGAACGTAATTGTATAGTTGGGATTTATTATTTAAGATCGCGCACAAACATTTATTAGTTAACACGGAGATTTCAAAGAAGAAATAGCAAGATTTAGTTGCTTAATAAACAAAATGAGTAAGACCAATTAAAATTTATCTTTGAAAATAATAAATGAATAGAAGTAATTTTCAAAAGTACTTGGTTAACTTGGGATTTTCTGAAAAGGAAATTTTGAGTTCTCTATGTGAAAATATTTTTTCTTATTCTCCTCATAGCCTTGTCCCGTTAGTCAAATATATTGTTGTAAAATCAGAAAAGGAGTTATTTAATCATCATCTCAAATTATGGAACCAAAACAGTGATTGTGTTTTTATTGCGATTGATTCGGAACGAACACATATCATAGATGCCAAAAAGAAGCCAAATCCAAATGCTGTATTAGGTTCCTCATGTTGTCTAAAAAGCTTTGATTATGGTATTAATTCTGATGGATTCAAGGATATAGACATTGAAATTATTTCAAAAAATTATATCGATTCTTCTAGTTTTTATCATTTTGTACAGCAAAAGCAGCGTAAAAAGGAGGAAGTTGATAAAGATTTACTTCTTAACCTTATTGCCCTGCGAAACGACTTAATAAATGAGAATAATGAGCAAATTATTCATCTCCTAATCTTACGTTGTTTATTTGTAAAATATCTTGAAGACAGAAGTATATTTGAATTTGATTTTCTGCCAAATATTTTAAAAAGCAAATCCTCTAAAAATTTAATAGGTGCTTTTAATGAAGTTTGTAAGATAAATGGGGATGTTTTCGGCAGTAACAGATTGTCAGAAGAAGATATTAAGGTCGAATACTTAGATAAATTGTACTTATTTTTCTCAACTGATTATCAAAGTGGACAAGGTACGTTGTTCCCATATCAGTTCGATAATATACCAATACAGCTTATAAGTCATGTTTATGAAGCTTTTTTGAAAAATGATACAAAAAGAGGAAAGGGCATTTATTATACACCTTCTTTTGTTGTTAATTTCATGCTTTCTCAAAGCCTAAAAGCAAGAGCAAATGAAAATCCACAGATGAATGTGCTTGATCCGGCAGTGGGATCAGGTGCGTTTTTGGTGGAAAGTTTTAAAATTCTCAGAGATGCATTGTCAAAAAAATACGAAAGACAATTAAGCTATGAGGAGAAAAAATGTATTCTAGAAAATCAACTATATGGAATTGATAATGACAAAGATGCATTGCAAATAAGTGCATTTAGTCTCTATTTGGCATTGCTTGAAGATGAATCTCCTGAATTTATCCGTCATGAAATTGAATATTCTAATCCGATACTTCCTAGTTTAATTGGCAGTAATTTAATGAATGCCAATACACTAGTCGATTACGTTTTCGAGAATAAAAAGTTTGATTTCATCGTATCAAATCCTCCTTGGGGTTCTGTACCAACAGGTACTGATAAAGAAAATATTGTAGAGAGAGAAGCAATTGACAATAAAAATGGAGCATACCCGGAATACAATAGTGTTGCAGATTATGAACGTTCACAGGCATTTCTAAGACGCGTTGAGCGTTGGCAAAAAAGTGACACTATTACAGTAATGATTGTTAAGAACTCAATATTCCTTAACGATAAAACTGAAAATTTTAGATATGATTTTCTAGAGAAAAACCAAATAGATACATTTTTTGAGCTATCTCACTATAACAAAATACTGTTTAAGAAAAAAGTCATTGGTAAAATTAGAGGAAAAGAACCTGTTGAGATTGGTGCCAGTGAACCGTGTGCTATTGTAATATATAAACCAAATATAAATAATGCTGATTATAAAATTAACTATATATCGCCAAAATTAACCAAGCTTGGAGAGCATTTCGAGTTGATTCAATATACTACAAATGAATTATTTCATGTTAGAAAGAATGAATTTTTAGAGAATGATAGACTTTGGCGCATTCTTGTTAATGGAGATATTGAGAGTTTTAGATTAATCTCAAAGCTTTCAAGTCAGAAAGATGTTATTGTAGAGTCTCGTGTCGGGTTTCAACCTAGTAAAACAAGAGAATTACATGGTGATCCCCAATTAAAAAAGCTAATTGAACCGACTGATTTCATTAGATATTTTCAAAATATGGAACTTTCAGATTTTAACTGGAATCAGAAAGTTAGAAGGAGAACAGATGGGAATGTTTTTAAAGGTAGAAGATTAATATTTCCAGTGAGACCATTAAAGAGTGATAATATTCTGATTAGAGGTATTTTATTAGATGATGAGGTATTGCATAAAGACAATATCATTTCGATAAAACTTAAAAATCTAAATAATTCAATATTTAAGTTCTCGCCAGGCTATTTGGGATTATTGAATTCGAAATTATTTAGTTTCTTTTTTTATCAAATCTCGTCCCAATGGGGTAAAGGTGAAGGGAAAAGAGAATCTATCCGAAATGTTGATACACAGAACCTTCCTTTTAAGAAAATTGATGATCACATATTAAAGAAGCTTGATCTTTTAACCAAAGATATTATTGAGAAGAAGAGCAAGAGTATTAATTCTGAGAATTTAGAATCCAATTTAGATGAACTTATTTTCGATTTATATGAATTAACCGAATATGAAAAAGAGATTATTGAAGAGTTCTATCAAATTAGTGTTGACAGAGCAGATGAAAAGTTAAGTAATGTGCAATCTAGAGATATAATAGAGTATTTCAATATTTTCAAAGACACTTTTTCACTTGTACTATCTCCAAATCATGCGATAAATGCTTCTTACAATATCTCCCAAAACTTTGGAGCTATTATTAAAATAGCAGTTGAAGAAAAAGGTGCAGAAAAAGAATTAGCAAAAGATAACACTCTGCAAATTTTACAATTTGTAAATAACAAACAACTATTTGAAACGGATAAGTTGCTTAAAGACGAAAAAATCAAAATTTATGAGCCCAGACATTTCTACCTTATAAAAAGTAATCATTTTAAAGATTGGACAAAACGGCAGGCTTATAAAGATGCCAAGGAAGAAATAGATCTGCTCCTTTCAAATTTACCTGATTCTAATGAATAAAAAGGAGCAATTTATACGCAATGGATTAAGCTGTTTGGGATATAAATCAAAGCATGATTTAATTGAGAATCTTTATTTGAAGTCTATTATCGATTCGTATGGTCGAATTGATAAATGTATAGGAATTGAGAATGATATTAGAGATAGACTTGTTCATGATTTTTACTTCGATAATAAAATTACAAAGGATTTACTTCAGAAAAATATCCTTTTTATTAATTGGGAACGTTGGGTTTTTAAAAATGAAACCGATTTGGGGCGTGCCGACTTATCTTTTGCTATTTCAGGCTTGGAATTTATTGTTGAATGCAAACGTCTTAAAAATGTTAATCAAAAATATATTGATGAAGGGCTATATCGTTTTTTGAACAATGAGTATTCCGAACATGAATCATGTTCAGCGATGCTTGGTTTTGTTATCGAGGGTAATATTGAGCACATTAGATCTGGAATAATGAGAAAATGCGAAAAAGAGCGATGTGTTCAAAATGATTTCTCGCGACAAAAATATACAGATTGGGAATATAATTTTAAAACGACGCATTCAAGAAAAAACAATTCAGAGATAAATATTTATCATTTGTTTTTCGAATTTGTGAAAAATTGAAAAGAGTATCAACTGTTGTTATATTATTGGCAGAACTATAAGACCTTGAATTTTTCCCTGTACTCCAGTGGGGTCATGCCCACAATCTTGTTAAAGACCCGTCTGAAAGACTTGGGGTCGGTATAACCGGTATGTTCAATGATCTCATTGATATTCTGGTTGGTCTGTTCGAGTTGTTTCTTGGCTGACTCAATGCGCACATATTGCAAATACTCAATCGGGGGCATTCCTGTGGCCTGTTTGAACCTGCGAACGAAGTTCCTTCTGCTGGATGGAATATTTTTGATGATCTCCTCGATGGTTTCTATTTCCTGTTTTCCTCGGTTTTTCGGGGTTTAAAAAATGCCTATTGAAAGACAGTTAGTTACGTCGATTTTTTTGTAATTTTGGGTGGCTCGATTTTTATGCAAAATGTTCATACGCCAGAAAAACAA
>JALNYZ010000039.1 GCA_023229575.1 Prolixibacteraceae bacterium | reverse complement strand
CGTGTTGACTGAAACTACTTTAACGCCATAGATTTCTTCCACGGCTCTTTTGATCTGATGCTTATCTGCCTTCTTATCTACCATGAAACCATAGCGGTTTAATTTCTCCGCTTGGGCATTCATTTTCTCGGTTACGATAGGGCGAATCAAAATTTCAACCATCTTCTTACGCGTTAATCTTAAATAATTCCTCCAATTTAGCTACAGAACTCTCTGCTAAAACAATTTTTTTAGCTCTCATAATCTTGTAAGTACATAATTCAGAGGTAGTTACAACTTCTATGTTCTGTAAATTTCTGGTTGACAAATATATGTTTTTATTTGCTTCCGATAACACTATCAACGAGTTTTTATCACTGATTTTCAAATTATTTTGAAGAGTGATAAATTCTTTCGTTTTGGGCGTTTCAATTGTGAAGTCCTCAAGAATTAAAATATCACTGCCTTGAGCCTTGTAGGTCAGAGCAGATCTGCGTGCCAACTCTTTCAGTTTCTTGTTCAATTTGAAACCATAATTCCTCGGACGTGGTCCAAACATACGACCTCCACCACGGATAGTACCTGATTTGATACTTCCCGCGCGAGCGCCACCGGTTCCTTTTTGCTTTTTAATCTTTCTGGTTGACCCGGATATTTCGCCACGTTCCTTGCTTTTATGTGTACCCTGACGTTGATTTGCCAGATATTGCTTCACGTCGAGATAAATCGCGTGATCGTTAGGTTCTACCGAGTAAATACTGGGATTCAGCTCTACTTTTCTTCCGGTCTCTTCACCTGCTCTGTTTAAAACTGCGATTTCCATTACTTCAAAATAATTAAGTATGAATCCTTGGCTCCGGGGACAGAACCTTTAACAATTAAAAGATTGTTCTCCGGAATAACTTTCAATACCTGAAGGTTTTGAACAGTTATAGTTTTTCCACCGTCACGACCTGCCATACGCATTCCTTTGAATACGCGGGAAGGATAGGAAGAGGCACCGATAGAACCTGGTGCGCGCAAGCGGTTGTGCTGGCCGTGTGTGCTCTGTCCGACACCGCCGAAGCCGTGACGTTTAACAACACCCTGGAACCCGCGTCCCTTTGATATGCCGGTAATGTCGATGAATGTATCGGCCTCAAGCATGTCAACAGTAATGACATCTCCCAGCTTCACATCGCTACCAAACCCATCAAATTCTACCACTTTTTTCTTAGGAGTAGTACCGGCCTTTTTATTATGGCCGATTTCTGCTTTGGTCGCATGCTTCTCTTTTTTGTCGATAAATCCCAACTGAACAGCCTCATAACCATCGGTTTTAAGGGTTCTGATCTGGGTTACCGTGCATGGACCAGCCTCAATCACAGTGCATGGGATGTTTTTCCCCTCAACACTGAATACGGAAGTCATTCCGATTTTTTTTCCAATTAATCCTGGCATTTTTTCTACTTGTTAAGCAGTTTATCAAACTTTAATTTCAACTTCAACACCACTGGGCAATTCCAGTTTCATTAGGGCGTCGATAGTCTTTGCGGTCGAACTGTAAATGTCGATCAATCTCTTGTAGGAGGATAATTCGAACTGCTCCCTCGATTTTTTATTGACGAAGGTGGATCTCAAAACTGTAAAAATACGACGGTGTGTTGGGAGTGGAATTGGTCCACTAACAATTGCACCCGTAGATTTAACAGTCTTAACAATCTTCTCAGCTGATTTGTCAACCAGATTATGATCGTACGATTTAAGTTTAATTCTGATTTTTTGACTCATGATAAGAACGTATTTAGTGTTATAACAACTCTGTTTTTCCTTTTACATTTTCAAGAACTGAAAGAGCAATGTTTCTGGGAACTTCTGCATAGTGAGAGAACTCCATCGTAGAGGTTGCACGGCCTGAAGAGAGGGTACGCAAGGTCGTTACGTAACCAAACTGCTCGGACAGCGGAACCAGCGCTTTGATGACACGGGCGCCAAATTTGGCGTCCATGCTCTCCACATGACCACGACGGCGGTTCAGGTCGCCCACAATATCACCCATGTAATCATCCGGGGTAACAACTTCCACCTTCATGATCGGCTCCAGCAAAGTCGGTTTCGCTTTTGCTGCAGCGTTTCTGAAAGCTTGCTTGGCACAAAGCTCAAAAGAGAGCGCGTCGGAGTCAACCGGATGGAAGGAACCATCCACCAATACCACTTTAAGGTTTTCAATTTTGTATCCGGCCAAAGGACCATTGTTCATAGCCTCTTTAAAGCCCTTTTCGATAGAAGGTATGTATTCACGCGGAATAGTACCACCTTTGATCTGATCAACAAATTGAAGTCCTGTTTTGTCTTCATCAACCGGACCAATGTGTACCGATATGTCGGCAAATTTTCCACGACCACCGGTTTGCTTCTTGAAAACTTCACGAAGGTTAACCTCTTTGGTAATTGTTTCTTTGTAAGATACCTGAGGAGCACCCTGGTTACACTCTACTTTGAATTCCCTTTTCAAACGATCGATGATGATCTCCAGGTGAAGCTCACCCATTCCGCGAATGATAGTCTGCCCGCTATCCAGATCGGTATTAACCTGGAAGGTTGGATCCTCTTCCGAAAGTTTCACCAGACCATTTGACAGTTTGTCCAAATCTTTTTGGGTTTTTGGCTCAACCGCGATACCGATTACCGGTTCCGGGAATGTCATTGACTCAAGTACGATCGGATGATCGAGTGAACAAAGGGTATCTCCTGTACGGATGTCCTTGAAACCTACTGCAGCACAAATGTCTCCGGCCTCAATCACATCGCGGGGTTGTTGTTTGTTGGAGTGCATCTGGAATAGACGCGAGATCCGCTCTTTTTTCCCGGTGCGGGTATTCAATACGTAGGAACCTGCATCTATTTTACCGGAGTAAACGCGAATGAAACACAAACGGCCTACATAGGGGTCAGTGGCAATCTTGAACGCAAGCGCAGCAAGCGGCTCATTTACATCGGGCTTTCTTTCAATTTCTTCGTTTGTGTCAGGATCTTTTCCAACGATGGAGGCAACATCCAACGGATTGGGCAAATAGGCGCAAACTGCATCCAAAAGGGTCTGAACCCCTTTGTTTTTGAAGGCAGATCCGCATAACATCGGTATAATTACTCCTTTAAGCGTAGCTTTGCGAATCACATGCTTCAACTCGTCTTCAGTGATACTGCTGGAGTCTTCGAAGAATTTCTCCATCAAGGTTTCATCCTGCTCTGCAACTGATTCAACCAGTTTTTCCCGCCACTCCATTGCTAACTCCATCATGTCGGACGGAATCTCTTCAACAGAATAGTCTGCTCCCATGGTCTCATCGTGCCACACCACAGATTTCATGGCTACCAGGTCGATAATTCCTTTGAAACGCTCTTCAGCGCCAATTGGTATCTGGATTGGAACCGGATTGGCTCCCAATTTCTCCTTTATATCGTTGTAAACATTGAAGAAATCGGCGCCTGCACGGTCCATCTTGTTAATGAATGCAATTTTAGGCACCCCGTATTTGTCGGCCTGACGCCAAACAGTCTCCGACTGGGCTTCTACTCCACCTACGGCACAAAAGGTTGCAACCGCGCCGTCAAGAACCCTTAACGAACGTTCCACCTCAACGGTAAAGTCGACGTGGCCCGGAGTATCAATGATATTGATCTGATGAACAATATCCTGGTATGTCCATTCAGTAAATGTCGCAGCAGAAGTGATGGTAATCCCACGCTCCTGCTCCTGTTCCATCCAGTCCATCGTTGCTGCACCATCGTGAACTTCACCGATCCGGTGAACTTTGCCCGTGTAAAACAGAATCCGCTCTGAAGTGGTTGTTTTACCGGCATCGATGTGCGCCATGATCCCGATATTCCTGGTATTTGTAAGATCCCTTTTCGCCATTATAAATTTATCGTACAATAATCTAAACTAAACTATCTGAAAAATCCGGTTAGAACCGGAAGTGTGCAAACGCCCGGTTTGCTTCTGCCATTCTGTGTGTATCTTCTTTTTTCTTGAATGCTCCACCCTCTTCGTTGTATGCAGCGATGGTCTCAGCGGCTAATTTCTCTGCCATTGAGTGACCGGAACGCTTTTTAGAGAAGATGATCAGGTTACGCATGGAGATAGCCACTTTTCTTTCCGGACGGATTTCCATCGGAACCTGAAAGTTGGCACCACCAACACGCCTACTTTTAACCTCAACCTGGGGAGTGATGTTGATCAATGCCTTTTTCCAAACGTCAAGAGCAGACACATCATTGTCTTTCATCTTCTTCTCAACGATATCAAGGGCATCGTAAATTATTTTGAATGCGATGGACTTCTTTCCATCAAACATCAGACTGTTCACGAAGCGAGTAACGAGAACGTCATTAAATTTCGGATCCGGAAGAATAATCCGTTTTTTTGGTTTTGTCTTTCTCATCTTAGTTACAAATTGTTTGTGTTATTCGAATCGGTTGTTGTTTAGCCTTCAGTTATACAGCCCGTTCAAGACAAGCCCTTACTCAACCAAACCTCCAAACTAATAACTAATGTTTCTTTTACTTAATTACTTTTTCTTTTTTGTTGTTGCAGCTACTTGTCCCGGTTTTGGGCGTTTTGCACCATATTTGGAACGACGTTGCTTGCGGCCTTCGACTCCGGCGGTATCAAGTGCACCACGAATTAAATGGTAACGAACTCCTGGCAGGTCCTTAACACGACCACCACGAACAAGAACAATAGAGTGCTCCTGCAGGTTGTGACCCTCTCCCGGAATATAAGCATTCACCTCTTTGCCATTGGTTAGCCTAACCCTGGCAACCTTCCGCATGGCGGAATTCGGCTTTTTAGGCGTCGTAGTGTATACACGTACACACACGCCCCTACGCTGCGGACAAGAGTTCAATGCCGGAGACTTACTTTTGTCTTCGATATTTACCCTTCCCTTACGTACTAACTGTTGAATAGTAGGCATAAACGTTTTTTAAATTTTATAAAATATACACACATAATTAACCCGGGAAAATCTCGCTATTCCCCGTAAGTTCTGCATTCTAACACTTTATTACAAAGCAAAACTTCTCCAAAATGGACTGCAAAAGTACACATTTCTTTGGAAAATACACTACAACATTAAAAAAAAGTGATTTTCAAAGCTATTAGCTCATTTTGAGTCTTG
This sequence comes from Prolixibacteraceae bacterium, assembly GCA_023229575.1. Classification (GTDB taxonomy): domain Bacteria; phylum Bacteroidota; class Bacteroidia; order Bacteroidales; family Prolixibacteraceae; genus CAINVV01. The sequence goes on along the minus strand of JALNYZ010000039.1, from coordinate 28,564 downwards.
CACACTTGAAAGGATCTTCCCGGGATGCAGAATCCGGTCCAGCAACCTTCGCTCCTCGGTAATTATTTCGGCAGTACCCTTTAGCTCCTGCTGAAATTCAAATTTCTTTCCGAATGTTGAAACCATCATGCCGGGAAGTTTTACCTCCAGGGCATAGGAATCCCCGTTAGGAACTGAGGATATTTTGCCAACGACACCTATGACGACACCATACTCCATATAGGGATAATTGGCAAACTTAAGATTAACCCGCTGACCAATCTGAACCTTTCCCGAAGGATTCATTTTTAACTGAACAAAACCAATGAAAGTAGCTGGATTGCCTGGCGCTGAAGTTACCACAACAGGAGCAGTGATGATATCAGGGTACTTAAAAACCCAGCTGCCGGCAACAAGTACCGTCAAGAGCAGAATCACCATAACAATTCCATTCCTGATCAGCCAGGAAGGCATTCTCCCCATCAGGTCCTGTACCTCCTTGCTGTGAAGTTCTATTTCATCAAACTTTTTCGACATGCCAAACTTTTAAGACTTAATCTGTTAATAATCTATTTTTAATAGGTCAGACTGATTATCACACAATACGGGACGTCTGTTCCATTTCTATAAATGGTTGCCTTTAAGTTCATTTTCTATTTCCTCTATGGTTGGTAAACTACTTCTTAAATTCTCTGGTAAATGCTCTGTAATTTCAAATTCACTAATACCCATAGGTTTGTTAATATCTCTCAAAGCGAATTCGGCTTCAATATTATTTTTATCTCTACAAAGTAAAATGCCGATAGTTGGATTGTCGTTTGTCTGCTTTACCAAACTATCTACTGCTGATAGATAAAAATTTAATTTCCCGGCGTATTCAGGGATAAATTTTGTGTTCTTCAGCTCAATCACTACATAGCATTTAAGACGTGTGTGGTAAAAAAGCAAATCAATAAAATAATCATTTTCGGCAATTGATAGATGATACTGCTGCCCCAAGAATGCAAACCCTTTTCCTAATTCGAGTAAAAATTTGGTGATGTGTTTTATTAATTGATTTTCAATGTCTCTCTCCTTATATGGCTGAGCCATTGTCATAAAATCAAATACATAAGGATCTTTTAACGTTTGTTGTGCCAAATCCGACATGGGATTTGGTAAGACTTTCAGAAAATTTGAAATGGCTTTCCCACTTCTTTCATAAAGATTTGACTTAATCTGCGAGGCCAGTACATCTCTGCTCCAACTATTCTCTATTGTTTGCTGAATATAATACCGAGCTTCTTTGGCGTCTGTTGATTTTGTGAAGATCAGGATATTATGCCCCCATGGGATTTGGTCTACAAACAGTTGAGCAAATTCGGTTCCAATGTGTGGCGCCGTTATCTCAATGGTTTGTTTTGCTAATTGGTCAACAGGTTGTTGACCAATTGAAGACAGATAAAAAGTGTAAAATCTTTTGCAATATTTTAGATTAGAAGACGACAATCCCTGCATTTCAGGAAATTCAGTTTTCAAATCTTTGGAAACTTGTTCGATGAGTTTACTTCCCCAAACGTTTTCTTTTTCAGCTATTACTTTTCCCAGTTCCCAGTAAAACTCAATCAAGGTTGAATTTACAGCTAATGCAGCCTTAATTTGCACAGAACGGATGTGTAATTTTAAGTCAGCAAGCCAAATTCTATAGTCAGGGGTTAACTGTTTCATCTGTTAATAATTTGTTTTTTAAGACCACATGGAATTCGTCCCGAAACCCGGGACACATTTCAAAGAATTTTTATTTGCAATTATCAGATCATGACCTTTTCTACGTCTATAAACCCTCAATATTTTTATGCCCCCAACTCCAGCTGATTCTTTACCAAATGCCAATAGCTGCCCTTCAGTTTGATCAACTCTTCATGCTTGCCCCGTTCAACAATTTCTCCCTTGTCGAGGACAACAATCTGATCAGCATTCCTTACCGTACTCAGCCTATGCGCAACCACCACAACAGTCCGGCCTTTGTAGAATTCATTCATGTTCTTCATAATCACCTTCTCGTTGTTGGCATCCAATGCATTGGTGGCTTCATCAAAAAACAGAAACTCCGGATTTTTGTATACAGCCCGTGCAATAAGAATCCTTTGCTTCTGCCCCTGGCTTAGACCTGCCCCTTCCTGACCAATTTTAGTATGGTAACCTATTGGCAACGACTCAATGTACTCACCGATATTGGCCATCCTGACAGCCTCCATAACCCTTTCCTTGTTAATCGTGTCGACGCCAACGGCTATATTATTAATAATGGTGTCAGAAAAGATGTACCCATCCTGCATCACAACCCCGCATTTTTCGCGCCACATAAAGGTTGAAAAAAGATCCAGATTGGTCCCGCCGATCGAAACAGAACCCGAAACCGGAGGATAAAAGCCCAGCAACAATTTGATAAGCGTTGTCTTTCCGCTCCCGCTCATTCCGACAATGGCCGTTGTTTCATTGACCGGAATATCAAGGGTGATCTCTTTTAAAACTTTTGGTGACCGTGGACCTTCATATTGAAAGGTCACATCTTTTAAGGATATATCCCTATTTTCAGGAAGATGGACCAATCTATTCTCCTCCTTACGTTCTTCATCCTTCTTCAGGTGAATCTCGTTGAACCGTTCCAATGATATTTTGGCATCCTGGGCGTTTTGAATGAATTCCATCAAATTGGTCAATGGAGCATTCATCTGTCCGATGATGTAGGAGACAGCAACCATCGCCCCTAAAGTGATGTGCCCGTCAATAACCAGTTTTGCCGCAAGAAAACTGATTAGGATATTTTTCAGTTGATTGATAAAGGAGGAACCAATTGTTTGGGTCTGACTTAAAGTGAGTCGACGAATGTTCACTTTAAACAGTCTGGCCTGGATTCTTTCCCATTCCCATCGTTTCTGTTTTTCACAATTGTTCAGTTTGATCTCCTGCATCCCGGTGATAAGTTCTATCAATTTGGCCTGATTTTCGGATAACTGTCTGAAACGGTGAAAATCCAATTCTCTCCTTCTCTTTAAAAACAGGACAATCCAGGCCACATAGAGCACACTTCCCAGGAGAAAGATGAGAAGGATTGTCCAGCTGTAAAGCGCCAGCACGATGGAGAAAACAAAAAGATTGACCATCGAAAAGAGCACGGTCAGCGTCTGGTTGGTAATGAAATTCTCAATTCTTGTATGATCACCGATGCGCTGCAACAGGTCCCCGATCATCTTGGTGTCGAAATAGGCAATCGGGAGCTTCATCAGCTTGATGAGAAAATCTGAAATAAGGGAAATATTTAACCGGGTAGTCAGATGAAGAAGTATCCACCCCCTGAAAAATTCAACAGTCATTTGGGACACAAACAGGATCAATTGGGCAATAAGTATCAGGGTAACAAAACCTATATCCTGGTTGTTGATACCCACATCGACCATCGATTGGGTAAGCAATGGGAAGATAAGCTGAAACAAACTTCCCAAAATGAGCCCGAGCAGAAGCTGCCACAAGAATTTTTTCTGGTTTCTGAAATAGGAGAACAGAAACGTAAAGGACGATTTATCTATTTTTTCATCCTGTAACTGATAAAAATCCGGAGTAGGTTCGATTATGAGAACAAGGCCTTTCGCACTCTTTTCGTCGGTAATACCACACCACCCTTTTAGGAACTCCTCTTTTTTGTAACTGATCAATCCAAAGGCCGGATCAGCGACCAGAACTTTCCCCTTTTTAACTCCATAAACAACGACAAAATGCTCATTCTTCCAATGGACAACTGCAGGAAGAGGTATTTCATCAGAAAGTTGCTGAAAGCCAATCCTTGCCCCAACCGACCGCATTCCCAACGATTCTGCCGCATCCGACAATCCCAGAAATGATACTCCCTCCCGTGTCAGGAAACTCCTTTCGCGAATCGTTTGCAATGAAATATTTTTACCATAGAATTTTGCGATCATCCTTAAACAGGAGGGTCCGCAATCCATGGCATCCAATTGCTTGTAAAACGGGAATCGTGGCATCAGGTAAAATCCGGATTGGTTACATGCAAATATGCAAAATTTATCAGGATCTTGCCTTAAGTGAATGACATTTGAAAATTTGAGCTTTATACATGATTAAAAGTCCATAACATGTTTAGTAACATGAAATTCCACTTCATGCAGAATAGAGAGTAGTGCATTTCATTGATATCAGGATATTTACAAATTTTACGAAAATCGAAAATCGAAAATCGAAAATCGAAAATTCTACTGCCGGTCGTACCATTTTAAATAATTTCTATTTTTGAAGGAATTGCATTTAAGTTTTCTAAAAGACCAGATAATTTTATTTAAATTTTTTGTTATGAAGGTATATCAAACGAATGAAATTAGGAACATTACGGTGCTCGGAAACTCGGGCGCTGGGAAAACCACCCTTGTAGAAGCCATGCTCTTCGAGGGTGGGATTATTAACCGCAGAGGGGATGTCAAAAGCAAGAACACTGCGTCAGATTACAACCTCGTGGAGCAAGAGTATGGCAACTCTGTTCATGAAACTGTTCTTTATACTGAATTTGAGGGATGCAAGATTAACATCATCGACACTCCCGGGATGGACGATTTCGTCGGAGGGGTAATTCCCGCCTTGAGTGTCGCAGCGACAGGATTACTTGTTTTTAATGCTGTCAACGGCGTAGAAGTTGGAACCGAAATTGCCAACAGGAATGCCGAAAAATTTCACAAACCGCTGATTTTTGTTGTCAATCACCTTGATCACGAAAACAGCAATTGGGAAAATACCATGGAAATGGCCAAAACTACTTTTGGCAATAAACTGGCCATTGTCCAATACCCTGTAAACCCGGGATTGGGTTACAACAAAGCCATCGATGTTTTAAAGATGAAGTTGCTTCAGTGGGGGCCAAACGGAGGGAAACCGGAGATGCTGGATATCCCTGCCTCTGAGCTTGAAAAAGCTGAGGAATACCACAACAACCTGGTTGAAATGGCTGCCGAGAATGATGAAGCGCTGATGGAGCTCTTTTTTGAGCAAGGTTCCTTGAACGAGGATGAAATGAAAAAGGGATTAAAACTGGGTATGCTTTCAAGAGGGCTGTTTCCGGTTTTCTGTACTTGTGCAGCAAAAGACATGGGCATACGCAGGCTCATGGATTTCATCGTCAACGTTGCTCCCGATCCCGGAGAATTGGCGCCGGTAGAGACAGTCGACGGGAAATTGATCCCGATCAGCGTAAAAGGCCCTACCTCCATTTACTGTTTTAAGACCGCTCTTGAGCAGCACGTTGGTGAAGTCACCTATTTCAAGGTAATATCCGGAACACTGAAAGAGGGAATGGATTTGACCAATATGGCCAAGAACTCCAAAGAAAGAATCTCCCAGATTTTTGCAGTAGCCGGAAAAACCAGAACCAAAGTACCCGAAATGGTAGCCGGTGATATAGGAGCTACAGTTAAATTGAAAGATGTCAAACACAACAATACACTTTGCGATAAAGATGCTGAGATTGAATTTCCACCCATTAAATTTCCCGCTCCAAGATATACCACAGCTGTAAAAGCTGTCAATGAAGCGGATGAAGAGAAGATGGGTGAATTCCTTCACCGCCTTCACGAAGAGGATCCAACTTACCTCATTGAATACTCAAAAGAGCTGAAACAAATTCTGATTCACGGTCAGGGTGAATACCACATCAATACATTGAAGTGGTATTTCGACAACGTCTTTAAAATTGACATTCAGTTTCTAAACCCCAAAATCCCCTACCGGGAAACCATTACGAAGATAGCCCAGGCCGACTACCGTCACCGCAAACAGAGTGGTGGATCAGGCCAGTTTGGCGAAGTTCACATGGTGATCGAACCATTTGAGGAAGGTATGCCGGCGCCTACCATGTTTGTCATTGACGGCAAGGAGATGAAGGTAAGTCTTCGCGGAACTGAGGTCGTAGAATTACCATGGGGCGGGAAATTGGTCTTCTGCAACTGTATTGTAGGCGGTTCAATCGATGCGCGTTTCCATCCTGCCATCCTCAAAGGGATCATGGAGAAAATGGAAGAGGGACCACTCACAGGTTCTTATGCCCGCGATATCCGTGTCTGTATCTATGAAGGGAAGATGCACCCGGTCGACTCCAACGAAATTTCTTTCCGTCTCGCCGGAAGAAATGCATTTAGTCAGGCCTTTAAAAAAGCGGGAGCCAAGATTCTTGAGCCTATTTATGATGTTGAAGTTCTCGTACCCGGCGACCGTATGGGTGATGTGATGGGAGATCTTCAGAACCGTCGTGCCCTGATCATGGGGATGACCTCCGAAAAAGGATTCGAGAAAATTGTAGCAAAAGTTCCCCTGAAAGAGATGAACAAATATTCGACTACCTTAAGTTCTGTCACACAGGGACGTGCAATGTTCAAAATGAAATTTGCCAGCTACGAAAAAGTACCTGCGGAAGTTCAGGATGAACTGCTCAAGACCTATGCGGCAACGCAAACTGAAGAGTAGCAAATATTATCTGCTAACTATGATTTCTGGCGCTCATCCTTACGGGGATGAGCGTTTTTTTTTAAACTTAGTAGTGCCGTGCTGTAAAAATGATTACTTTTCGTTCTACATTTTGATGCAAATTGGAAAAGCTTTATTAAAATAATAAATTACCATGAAGATTAAATTTATTGGTGCAGCCCGCGAAGTGACAGGAAGCAAACACCTGATTACCCTCGACAATGGCAAAAAAATTCTTTTGGATTGCGGTATGTTCCAGGGTAAAGGGATGGAAACCGACTCCTCCAACCGCAACCTTGGTTTTGACCCCAAAGAGATTGATCATATCATACTGACACATGCGCATATTGACCATTCCGGATTGATTCCCTACGTCTACAAACTCGGATTCAGGGGATCCGTTATCTGCACCAATGCAACCCGCGACCTTTGTGCCATCATGCTGGCCGACAGCGGTCACATCCAGGAACTTGACGTCAAATGGTACAACAAAAAGCTGATGAAGCATGGCCTGGAACCTATCGAGCCAATTTATACCTCTGATATTGCCAAAGAATGTATGCAGCTTTTTATTGGAATTGCTTACAACCGTAAATTTTACATCGATGATAACATAAAAGTCCGTTTTACCAACAATGGACACCTGCTTGGTGCTGGAACCGCTTCTCTAGAAATCACAGAGAATGGCAAAACCGTAAAGATTGCCTACACGGGAGATATAGGTCGACCCACCAGTAAAATACTGAAAGTTCCGGAAGCATTCAGACAATGTGATTACCTGATCACAGAATCAACATACGGAAACAGGCTACACAAGCAGTTTTCCCATGCAGAAGAAGAGTTGCTGAAAGTCGTAAATGACACCTGTGTCAATAAACAGGGGAAACTGATCATCCCCTCTTTTGCCATCGGCAGAACGCAGGATATTGTCTTTTCGTTGAACAATTTTTACAATGCCGGACTGCTCCCCAAAATTCAGATTTATGTGGATAGTCCGCTGGCAGTCAATGCAACAACAATCTTTAGGTTGCATTCGGAGTGTTTCAATGAGGAGGTTATGAAAGTGGTGGAATCCGATGATGATCCATTCGGATTTAATTCACTGCATTACATCACTTCAACCAATGAATCTAAACAGCTCAACTTTTTTAAAAAACCCTGTATCATCATCTCTGCATCAGGCATGATGGAGGCTGGGCGGATAAAACACCACCTGGCCAACAATATTTCCAACCCAAACAACACCATTTTGGTTGTAGGTTATTGTGCCCCCCGCACCTTGGGAGCAAGACTGGTGAACGGTGAAAAAATTGTCTCCATTTTTGGAAACAAGTATCAGGTGAACGCTGAAATTGTACGCATTGAAGCTTTCAGTGGACACGGCGACTATAGTGAGATGTTGTCATTTCTGAACTGCCAGGATAAACCTGCCATCAAGAAAGTCTTCCTGGTACATGGCGACTATGAGGCACAACTTTTCTACAAAGATGAGATGATCAAGGCCGGTTACCAAAACATTGAGATCCCGGAGGCTATGTCTGAAGTGACGCTCTGATGTGATAATGTGCTGATGTGGTAATGTGCTAATTCATTGAATGCATCATTACATTAGCTAATCAACACATCAGCTAATCAACTAATTTGAGGGTCTGATCTTTTCCAAAATACGTTCCGGAGTTACCGGCATCTGGGTTACCCTTGCTCCCGACGCATGGAACACAGCATTGGCGATGGCCCCTCCTACACAGATAATCGCCGGTTCGCCACCTCCTTGCGGGGGAGCGCTCATATCGTCGTAGAAGACCGTTTCGATAGGGGCAGTTGTGGAGAACCTGGTAATCTCATAAGTATCAAAATTACGCACCACCACCTCGCCCCAGTTGAACGGGACATCTTCATACAAAGCATAACCCAATCCCATCGTTATGCATCCTTCTGCCTGTACGCGGGCCCCATGGGGATTGATAACCTGCCCCATATCCTGGGCACAAACAACACGTAGAACTTTTACAACGCCGGTTGTTGGATTCACTTCGACTTCCGCGATGAGTGCTACATAGGTCCCTGCATCATTCCCCAATGCAATGCCAACGCCCCTGTTCTTTCCCGGTTTTGCTGAAGCATAGTTAAAAGTTTTGGCAGCCAGCGTAAGTGTCCGCTCCATTTTGGTATTCGAAACATTTGCCAGCCGGAAGGCCAGCGGATCCATTCCAATTTTATCGGCAAGCACGTCGATGTGCGATTCACGGGCAAAAGTGGTCGTATTGTTGCCTGGGGCTCTCCAGGGACCGGTTCCAAACGGGTGTATGCCTTTTTTGTCATACAGGGCGGACCGTAAATTAGGAATACCATAAAAATCATTGACACCACGGCTCCCTGCACAATAGATATGGTATTTCCACGCAACGATTTTACCACTCTTCTTCACTCCGGCTTTTATCTGCATCACAGCGGCAGACCGGAACTGATCGTACATAAATTCCTCTTCTCTTGTCCATGCAAGTTGTACAGGCGCTCCTGACTCTTTTGCAAGCAAGGCTGCTTCAACGGCCTGTTCCGAATAAACTTTGCCCCCAAATCCACCTCCCAACAAAATTTGTTTTACCAAGACATTTTCCAGGGGCATTTTTAATCTGGCTGAAAGGTCTTTTCTGGTTCCAAAAGGTGACTGTGTGGATGCCCAAACAATAAGTCTGTCCCCTTCAAAATAGGCGGTCGCAGTATGCGTTTCAATGGCGGCATGGGCCTTGTACCCGTCATGGTATTCTGCCTCGAGGATAAAGTCAGCATCAGCAAATCCCAGATCCGGATTTCCCTTTTCTTCAAAGACCTTTGTCTCTTTCCCCTCTGTAACCAGATAGCTGAAGATAGTTTTGTCTGTGGCCAGCACTTCGGGTTTGCTCCATTCAGCACGTATGACTGCAGCAGCAATGGCTGCATTGTTAGGATTTCTATGCAAGACGGCAACAAGGTTATCCATCACAATTACCTTTACCCCCTCCATAGCTGCGGCTTTTCCCTTATCGACCGATAATAGCTTGCATCCATGGGCAGGAGGACGGCTAATTGCTGCATATAACATTCCGGCAAGTTGAATATCCCCTGAATATTTTGCCTTTCCTGTCACTTTTAGAAACGCATTGGTGGCATGGACAGGTTTCCCAACCTGCTGGAATTCTGCAGGCTTTTTAAAAACAGGAGCCCGTCTGACGGTTTTTACTATTCTCTTGCCTTTTGTGAGAGAACCATAACTGACTTTGATGTTATTGTCCGCTTTGCTCACAACATGACCATCTTCCGTTTTGAGCTGATCTTCAGGAATTTTCAGCTCAATGGAGGCCATTTTTATCAGTTCCATACGTGCCTCGATGGCCGCAGCCCTCAGTACAGGGTCGAAAAAGCGGGTGGTCATAGAGCCCCAGGTGCCTGCATCATAGGGACACAGATCGGTATCTCCCATGATCATGTCGATGCTGTTGAGTTCAACCTCCAGCTCTTCCGCCAGGGCTTGGGCCAGGGAGGTAGTTATACCCTGTCCCATATCAATTTTTCCGGTGTAACACTCAACCCGGCCATCCTCCTTGATTCTGAGGTAAAGATTGAAATCAGGCCTCTTATTTGCCTCTTCATCCTGTTCTTCAGCGAACAGTTTTAAAGGCTGAAGCGCAAAGATGATGAATAACCCCGCTCCCAGCTTTTTGATAAATTCACGGCGGCTTGGACTGATGGGTAGATCCACATCTCCAAAATATATTTCATTGATCTCTTCTGCGTTCATAATTTGGTTCCTCCGTTTATTTCTTTTGAAGCCGTTTCTACTGCAGCAATAATCCGGTTGTAAGCGCCACAACGGCACAAATTGCCGTTCATCCCTTCAATGATCCGTTTGCGGGTGGGTTTTGGATCTGCTTTTAAAAGCGCTACTGCATTCATGATCTGACCTGGAGTACAAAATCCACACTGCTGGGCCTCATGCTCGACAAACGCTTTCTGAACAGGATGCAGCTTTTCCCCATCTGCCAATCCTTCGATTGTTACCACTTTCTTCCCTTCAATCTCTTTGACAGCCATCCCGCATGATCTTTGTGCCAATCCATCGACCAGGATGGTACAGGCACCGCAAAAACCTACTCCGCAGCCAAATTTGGTGCCGGTCAGTCCGAGCTCAGTACGCAGTACCCATAACAATATCTGGCTGGTATCTGTCTCTAACTCAGTAGATTTCCCATTCAAAGTAAATTTGATTTTTTCTCTCATTTTGATATGGCTTTAAAATATTTGTTTGGTTTCCAGTTCATAATCATCTGGAGTATCAATATCTTTCAACACATCCTCCGATTCAACCTCAATTTCCAGGATATCATCAGGGTGATTCAGAAATAGTTCCCGAAGTCCAATTTCCGGATTAAGTGTTTTGATTTCATCTGTGTACTTTGAACCTATCAAAACCGGATGTCCGCGTTTACCCTTAAAAACAGGTATCAGTAAACCTTTCCCACCTTTCTGAAATACAATGATCAACCGGTTAATCACTGCTTTGGAAACCATTGGCTGGTCGCCCAAAAGAATCAGATAACCATCCGTTTCAGTACCTGCTGCGGCTACTCCTGCCTGAACCGATGTGAGCATGCCTTCTTCATATCTTTCATTGTCCACAAATAGCACAGGAAAAGCTTCGAGTTCCTTTTCTATTTTATTTCTGTCGCTTCCAGTTACCACGATAGTCCGGGATGAGCCAGTACCTGCAATTTTACCTGCAACCGTAGCAATCATGCTTTTCCCTTCAAATGGCATCAGAAGTTTCTGTTGACCCATCCGGGTACTTTTGCCTGCTGCAAGCACGATGGCCGTTACCTGTTTTTTGCTTCGGCTGAAATAAATCTCGTGGCGCTCCTTAATCAGTTCAGATAGAATGCTCACCGCTATTTCATTGACCGTTCTGGAATGGATATCGATACCCACCGGGGTATGAACGAATTTCCACTCTTCTGGAGTCGCCCATTTTTCGGCGATAAATTTCTGACCCATTAAGGCCGTCTTGCGTTTGCTGCCAATGACCCCGATGTAAGCTGCATTAGAACAAATACAGGATTTCAGCGCCTCTATGTCGGTTCGGTGACCCTGTGTTGCGATCACTACATAAACATCCGTAGTTAATGAAAATGTATTAAATACCTGATACAAGGGTTGGCAAATAACCCTGGCAGCATCAGGAAACCTGGAAGATACTGCAAGGTCAGGCCGGTCGTCCACCACAGTTATTTCGAAATCTACAAGGCTGCTGATCCGGCTAAGCGCCTGACCGATATGTCCGGCTCCTGCGATGATCAGCTGAGGGATTGGATGGATGGGTTCGATGAAGAGGATTGTCTTTTCTCCATTATCTCCGTCCGTTTCAATGTAACAGGGAGTCCTGCTGTCAATTATTTGTTTTACATCTAAATTTTCAGAAAGGAGAATAGAAGTTGTTGTTTCGGGAAGGGCACCCTGCTGTTCGATCCACCTGCGTTGAAGGCTATGAACCTGATTGCCGGAGCTTTGTATTAGCGTAATCAACGCCCCGCTTTTACGGAGTCGGATCGAATCAAGCATCTGCAGGTATACATCTCTATGTTGCGTGGGATTTGCATCGATCAGAAACAGCGCACTGCCTCCGCAGATGGCTCCTGTCGGATCTTCCAATTCTGACTGGAAATGAACCCATTGCAAAACGCTCTTCCTGGTGACTGCCGACAAGGCCGCTACCTTTTGTGCCTCCGCTTCTAGCAATCCTCCACCAAGGGTGCCGCCTAACACCTTCTCCTTTTCGAAAATGGCCATGGCACCCGGGAACTGAGGGGCAGATCCTTTGGTAAAGAGCAATGATCCTGTCTGAATATTTGCTCCTGCTTTGAGGCGACTTATTAACTGTTCATATAAGGCGATCATGGGTTCCAAGTTTTAAAGACTCCGGATCTTGTCGACAATCCCATATTAATCTGCCTGACTAGTCCAGATTATTCTTGTAGCCATTTTTCATTCCTTAAGGTAACATCTTCATTTGAAATGACTTTACCCGTCTTGTAATCGGCAATACTTTCAGAAATTAATTTCTCCTCTGAAGCAGAAAGTATATATTGCTCACGCTCTCCCGCTTCGCTCAAAAGCTGGTTGAGATAATTAAGTAAAGCATCATCTTTTGAATCCAATACTTTTCTTATGATACTATTTTGAATCCCTTCAGAACTCATGACGATATATTTTACCCAAATTTACTTTAAAATTGGATAAAAGAAGAATTTGTTGAGTCAAAATAGAATCAATTAATGCCTGCCTTCTCCCAGCTTAATTTTATTTCGTATTTCGAGAGAATCATCTGAATAGAGGAATTCACGGGTGGAATCAGGGAGAAATTCCTTAAAATCGTCCAGCTTATCCATTTTTATGGCCTGCCGGATTTTTGAGGCGCTGATAAAATCTGGGAGAATTGAATTGCCGGAAATAGCAACTTTTCTCATCGATTCAATCACCTCAACGCCAAACGATGGAAGAATCTTTTTCATGGCCTTGTTGTATGCAGCCGTGGTTGCGCAATAATTTTCAGTCCCGATATATCGCTTTTTAATTCCCAGAATCGGAACAACATATTCGGCAAAAATCCTGACATCCAGTTCTGCTTGCTTTTCCATCACATCGCTGACCGCTTCATTTTTCAGAAAATAAGCCGGAAAGATAGCTCCTGAAACAATGTACATGCCGCCACGAACCATCAGGACATTCTTTAGGTGGGCAATACCCTTTTTGATCAATTCCCATCTGATAGTAAAAGGGAAAGCAGAGAGATCTTCTTCTACCACAAACAGATAGACCAATTCATTTTCGGCAGCAGCCTTTTCTATCAGAAATAAATGTCCGGTGGTAAAAGGATTACAATTGACAACGATGGACGCAACTGAATTGGCTTCGGTCTTCTGTTTCACTGATTTAAGATAATCCTGGTAGGTGAAAATTGACTCGAAACCAAACTCCAGGAGTGTAAACAATGGCGGTGAGGAGGCAATCTCAGAAAAACCTAACCCACGAAACCTGACAGAATTCTCCGGTCGGGTGAAGACGAAGGTGTGCTTGTAAATTTTCAGGAGTTTCTCGGTCATGTAGGTAACGATCAAGGCAAAAGCGGTTGTATCACGGAATTTTGGGGAAACTGCCACATATTTTAATATCCTACCCTGATGTGAACCGGTACCGACAAGCTCCCCCTTCAGGTTGTAGACGATCATGGTACTCTCAACATCTACAGGATCGAACTCAAATCCAAGTTCGAGGAGGAAACCAGTTACAAGTTTTACATCAAACGGGTTGTTAAGGTCAAGGGTCTCTTGCCTGAAATCAGTATCTTCAAATGTCATAGCTTTGTATCAATGAAGAAATAAAAAATGGTGATTCACATTTCATTACAGACCAGAAAAAAATAGAAAGCGCAAGCAAATCGGCAGATCCACCCGGCGAAATATTTTCATTTTTGCAGAATTCGGCAACCTTCATAAAATTTGAATCAGTGTAATCTTCCAACGCAGTTTTGCAGAGCTTTTGAAAGGTTATCAATACAGCTTGCCCACCCCGGTAAAGAATATTTGTATCCATGTTTTTCGATGCGATGGCAAGAAAACATTGGGTCAGGGCAGTATCATTCAATTGGTTTTCCTTCAGGAGATAGGGTAATCCGATCTCAAATACAGTTTGGAGTCCTCCTTCTGCCTCACCACGTGCACCGCTGAATCCCGAGGATTGAAATACGGCCAATCCATGGGTGGGATTTGATGACTTGCTGTCCTGTAGCTCCCGTTTCACAATATCCCGGCAAATGTCCCTGACAATGCTCCGAAAATATTCCGGATCGAAATGATTGAGGCTGCTGTAAAGTTTTCCGCAGGAGAAAAGCGTGAGTCCCATCAAAAAAATCAATCCCTTGTGCGTATTAATGTTAGTAGTCGCCCGGAACATTGCTGCCTCCATTCGCAAACCAATGTTCCGGATGATTGGCAATGCCCGGATATACTTTTCATCCTGAAAAGCAAATCCTGCCTGCACCAACTCCTCAAAATAAAAGGATATGGCTGCTGATGAATCTGCAAAAGTCAGGAAATTCATGTCCGCATGACTACCATTGCTTAACCTGTCAACCAACCCCGGTTTTGGTGTGAGCGAAATTTCATAAAGCAGCGCTTTCATTGCCAAAGAGGCGAGTTGCTTCGAAAGGAGAGATTCTCTTTGCCGGTTGCAATAATCCCGCATATTAGAAAACATCAGGGATCGCAATTGCACCATATCGTGTGCCTGTTCACGCCGGCATTCGATGGCCGGTTTATCCTTACAATAAAAGCAAAACTTGGATTTTCCTGAGGAGATACAATTGCCCTTTTCATCATACACATCCACATCAATGTACCTTCCAAGCGGATGGCCCCCTTCAAAATCCTCACAAATTTGCTTTAGCTCAACGATGCCCAAATTACCCGCTGAAACGGGAGCCACAAAATAATCGCCTGCTGCATCGCATTTTTCAATGGCTTCCCGGTTAAGAACTTCAATCAAATGAGATTTCAGCAAGTATTGGAGATCCTGGAGGCAGTATTTAAAAAAACAGGTGACGGCATGATTGCTCTTGGGATACCCCGGAACATTTATGCTCAAACTCACACACGGATATCCCGTTCCTGCTATTTTACTTTTCAGAAGCGCCCTTTGTTCCCGGGCAATCAATATGGATTGGAGTGGTTCGATTTTGTTCCTCCTAAATTATTCCTTTCTACGTTTCTCCGTTTCTCCGTTTCTCCGTTTCTTTGTTTCTTTGTTTCTTTGTTTCTCCGTTTCTTTGTTTCTTTGTTTCTTTGTTTCTCCGTTTCTTTGTTTCTCCGTTTCTTTGTATCCCGTTTCCCTTCACTTCTCCTTAAGCTGGTGTATCACATCAATAATCGTTCCATCCCTGTACTCCACTACTCCCACTATTTTATCGGTATACTCGAGTGGCGCCGGGATGCCTGTAATTTTATCTACCTCAATTTCAAGATCATGAATCTCTTTGATATTGAGCCCCGCTTTGCGAAGATTGGCCTCCAATTCCGGGAAAGCCGGATTTACACAAGTGCCACGCTCAGTTACAAGAACATGCACGGTTTCCCCCGGAGTCACTATCGTATGAACCCGCTTCTTGATAATAGGGATCCGGCCCCGGAACGAAGGACAAACAACTACGGTCAGTTTTGCTCCCGAGGCAGTATCGGAGTGCCCTCCGGAGGCTCCCCTGATTTTTCCTTCAGATCCGGTTATTACATTGACATTGAAATCAACATCAATTTCAAGTGCCCCAAGCACGACCACATCAATTTTATTCGTGATACAACCGCAATTGAACGGATTAGCATACAAAGCAGCAGGTATCTCAATATGGTGGCGGTTGTTCAGTAAGGAATTACTTACCACGGCATCAAAAGATTGCACATCGAATATGGTCTCAAAAAGACCTTCATTCAACATATCGACGCAATAGGAGGTGATGCCTCCCAACATAAAGCTACCTTTCAGCCCTTTTTTCTTCATCTTTTCCCGGATGAATTTTGCAACAGCCAATGATGCACCTCCTGCTCCCACCTGAAATGCGAATCCGGTTACAAAAAACCCTGAATGTTCGATCACATCAGCAGCAAGCTTGGCAATCCTCAAATCCATTGGGGAGTTGGTGATACGGGTTGTACCGGTGGCAATCTTCGACGCGTCACCTATTGAATCAACCAGCACAACATGATCGATAAAGTTCTGTGAGATGGAAAGCGGAATACAGGGGAAATTGACCAGGTTGTCAGTAACAACAATCACCTGTTTTGCATACCGCGCATCAATGACGGCGTAGCCAATCGAACCGAAGGCTGATTTTCCGTGAGAACCTGTCGCATTGCCTTCACAATCGGCAGCCGAGGCGGGAATAACTGCCAGATCAATCTGTATCTTACCGGTATGGATACATCTTACCCTTCCACCATGTGAATGAATCACCACCGGGGTATCCAGGACACCCTTTGAAATGGCATGTCCCAGTTCACTGCGGATCCCGGAAGAGAAAATCCGGGTTACCGTACCATCTACCAAATAAGGAAGGATCGGATCGTGACATTCGTTGAGCGACGAAGAAGCCAGTGTGATCTCACGAATGCCCATGTTGTGCAGGATGGTCAAAGTTTGCACCAAAAGGATATCCCCGTTTCGAAGATGATGGTGGAAGGAGACGGTCATTCCATTGTGCGGATTACTTCTGATGATGGCCTCCTCCAGGGTCTTGCACAATTTACTTTGATGCGGAAGGTATGCCTTGTTGGGGGCAGGTATCGTGGGTTCATCCATCCAGCCTTTGCTCAACTTCGTGAGGGCTCCCTGAAAAGGTTCCAATTTCCCTATTCCTTCAATGTATTCAGGGATTTCCCTTCCTAAACTGTTTAACATTGTATGGTTGTTTTTATGCTTTTGATCTCTATTGTATCTTCATTTTTTCTGGTCTCAGTACGAAACCATTATCCCACCGTTACATTGGCAAGCCTCAGCAAATACTCGGCACGGGCTACGATGGGGGCATCAATCATTTTGCCGTCAATGGCAAACACACCGATGCCCGCTGCGCTGTTCGATCTCCATTCCTTGACAATCCGGTAGGCCTTCCTGATCTCTTCATCCGTTGGTGTAAATACCTCGTGGACCACATCTATTTGGCGCGGGTTGATGATCGCTTTCCCTGTAAATCCAATCTTTTTGGCATATTCGGTCTCCCTCCGCAATCCCTCTTCATCGTTTACATCGGGAAAAACCGTGTCAATGACATCAATGTGACTGGCTTTTGCAGCCATAACAATCCTCTTTCGGGCAAAATCAATTCCTGTCCCATCCGGCGTGTAGATGATATTCATATCGGCCGTCAGGTCCTGGCCTCCAATGGTAATGGCATCAATCCGGCTAAATTTGCTGGCGATATTGAAAACATTCTGGACACCCATGGCTGTTTCAATCATGGCATGAAGCGTCATTTTATCATGGGGAAGGCCATGCCTGTCTTCAATCCTTTCGATGATATTCAAAAGTTCAATGACCTCTTCGGGCGACTCCGTTTTGGGATACCGGATGGCTGAAGGCTGAAGGGGAACAATTTCCTCCAGGTCGGCCAATCCAAAAGGCGTACTTAAATGGTTGACCCGTACACATACCTCTGAATCGTAGAAATCTGTTACAAGGATCATATTCCTGACCAAAGTCCTTGCGGCGTCCTTTTGATTGAGGGCAACAGCATCTTCCAAATCCAGCAGGATACTGTCGGCTCCGTATATTCCACCCTGCTGTATCATTGCCGGATTATTTCCGGGAATGTATAGCATCGTCCTCCTATTCTTAAAATTCTTCATCATGAATCTTTTATGTCAATGTTCCTTCCTGTTGACCGAGTGAACGTTTGATGGCTGTTTCCAGCCGGGCCTTGATGGTTGGCTCCAACGCTCCCTTATCTTTGGCAATCAAATGGATATCTGTCATTTCATACTTGTCCAGCATTTCATCCACAATTTGTCTGAAACTTGCTCCATACTGCTTCATGACAGTAGATGAGATCTCGATTTTCCTGCCCGAACGATTTGGAAGTGGTTCAATCAATACAATGACATCGCTCGACTCAAAGGTTCCCGATTGTGCCGGTATTTTTGGTTTCATAACTTGATTTTAATAATCGGCTTAATAATACGATAATTCGAATAATGTTCGACAACACAACTCTGAATAGTTGAAAAAGAACTCAATTTCTTAACAAAAGTAGGACTATAATTGATCAGAAAGAGGACGTGAAACAAGTTATTAATAAGGTGCTTGTATCAGGAATGTTTCTGGGATTGTGTCATTGGCGAAGTAAACTGGCACAAATTATTTTATATTATTCTTTTTTAGATGTCTGGCAGAATGGTAAACCCTTAAAATATCAATCTGAACGCCACTTTTAATTCGATAAATAACCCTGTAGTTACCAATTATTAACTCTCTGACTGAGGTCTTATTTAAAACCGGAACAATCCTTCCTGAATGGGGATTGACCGAAATTACCTGAGTTCCCTGATATATTTTATTCACCGTAATATTGGCATAACGGATAGAATCTTCAGAAATATAATCAAAGATTTCTTTTAAATCATCAAGGGATACCTCAGTCCAGGTTATTTTGACCATTTGTCAATTATCATTTTAGCATCTTCGTTCGAAATTACTTTACCTTCTTCCGATTGTTGATACCCCAGCTCAACTTTCTCCATAAAAATCAATTGGTCAATTAATTGATCAATTGAAAATGAATCGGGCAGGCTTTGAATAGTCTTGTTTAATTTATCCTTGGTAAGCATAATTAATCGATTTATATAAGAGATTATTAATTATTGAAAAGAGCCTTATAATCAGGTCAAATTTATCTGAAATCGCGTTCATTTCATCTCCCCTCCACATTTTTTATTTCATCTTCAGTTAAATCATATAGTTGATAAACGATTTCATTTATCCGGTTTTCGCAATAATCAATCTTGCCTTCAATTTGCGAAATTTTGGATTGCAGTTTGGCTTCTGATTTTTCTTCATTGAGTTTCAAGAGTTGGTCGACCAATTTTGCAATATCATTTTGCAAAGGCTTCTTAGCTTCATCAACTTGCTTGATTGGCAAAGAAGCTAATTCATAAATTCGAATCTCCGGAAATGTTTTGTCTTGTCGGTTGTATTTTTTCCGGAAATAGAAAGCCAAAAGTTTTGAGTTAATAATTCCCAATAAAAATTTTGAAATAGATTGGTCAAATGGCTTTACTATTTGCAAAAGTTGACCAGTGACCAACTCTTTGTTTATATAAGTGGCGATCAAGGTTTCACCAACAATCCTCCTTACCAATATTCTTTCTCCAAAAAACAAATCAATATTTCTTGGTTCAGCTAAATGCATTCCATAATGTAACCAATCACCGTTCCAATGGTAACTGTATTTATTAATGTCTTTACCTTTAAGGTATGGCAAATATTCATTTGATATCTTTGCTTTAGATTCAAATATTTTATTTATTGCTGCATCGGGAGTTTGTTTAGGCCTTCCCTTTCCAGTTTGATAAACCTTGATTCCAAATTTTATTAACGCTAACTTTTCAAGAGACTGTGTATTTGCTTCAATCTTTTCCCTAAGCAATAAATCACTTTGACTTAAATTGATATTGATAATGCTTAAATCTCCATCGTTCCATATTTCCTGGTTAATGGATTGCGTCCTTATAAACCCATTTTCAACGGGTTCGAAAATTTCAGTAGTATGGTTTTTCTTTGTATGGTTTTCAATAATTGTAACGATTGGCAAAACAGTTGCCTGGTCAAATACTTTGATCTTTGAATAGTCAACAATCTCTTTTATGGAAGTATTTTTTAAAATATAAGTTCGCAATTTTTTATTGCTTTGATTGTTTAGCCATGTATTAGGTGTGATGTAACCAATTAGTCCATTTGCTTTTAATAGCCTAATACCAGCCTCCCAAAACAAAGCGTAAATGTCAAACTGATATTCTGCAACTTTGTATTTGCCTATGAAGTAGTCATAAACATTTCCATTTGCTTCTTTCCATTCTCTTCCACCCAAGTAAGGAGGATTTCCAATCACAACATCAAAACCTCCAATTGGACTAACATTGATCGCTGGTTCATTGGCCACATTCAGCTTTTCTTCCAACTCCGAAACATATTGCAATGCTTTAGAGGCATGTTGTTTGGCTTTTTGTGCAATGATTTTCAGTTCATCTTCCGGGTTTTCAATTTTCCTGCTGAAAACTTCAGGAAAAGCTTTTTGCCAATTAAAAGGCTTAATTTTCTTCTCAAACCCAAAATCTAATTGCCTATCATAAAAATCCATATCCACCAAGCTGTTCCCGTCTTTGATGTTGTCGTCGAGTGTTGGCAAAACCCGTTCGTGAAAAATGGATAACTGATAAGAGATTGAAGCAGAAGTTTCACCTTCCATACATTTCAGGAGTAGGCTCAGTTTGGTTACTTCAACGGCATTTACATCAATATCAACGCCGTAGATGTTGTTGAGCAAAATGCGTTTCTTCTCGGCGGTGGTGAGGTTGCCTTCGGGAGTAAGCGGATTGCTTTTTGTCCCTTTAGAAATCTTGCCGTTGTTGGTATAGTAATTTTTATGCCAGTCCAACAAATACTGGTAAGCCCCGATCAAAAAACTACCACTGCCACAAGCGGGGTCAACAATTTTTATCTGGCTGATATCGTTGGGCGCCTTGCCTTCAACGAGTTTGCCGACTGTGTTTTTTACAATGTATTCCACCACATATTGCGGGGTATAATAGACGCCGCCTGCCTTACGGACTTCGGGTTTTTCTTCAATTTTGGCATGGTGCCCAGGCGTTATCCTGATCACTTTACCCAGAAACTGCTCGTAAGCGCTTCCCAATATTTCGACGGCCAATATGGAAAACTCGTATGGACTTTCGGGGTAATACAACTCTTTGATGATGGTTTTAATTACCTTGTTGTCGATCTTTATATCCTTACTGAGCTTATCTTTTTTAAAGTCGAAGAGTCCGGAATTGTATTTCGCGTCGGCCTCTCCGAAAATAGCAAACATGTTTTGGTAACTGTCGCCTTGCTTAACCGCGTTTTGCAGATTGCCATAAGGTTCTATGCCCCTGTCCTCTGCTATGCGCAAAAAGATAATACGGTCGAGGGTTTGCTGGACCACGAAATTTATTTCGTCTTCATCCAGGTTTTTGTTGTTCCAACTGATTGAAGTAGCAAGGTATGTTCTCCAACTATCCAGCGATAGCAAGAACTCTTTGTCAACCGTAGCGGTTCCTTTTTTGTTGGCATTGCTTTGCACATATTTGTCGAAACTCCCTTTGAGCACCCTTTCCTTACTGAAAGTATCCCAGATGAAATCAAATCTTTTAAGGTAATCACGAAAAGTCAGGTATTCTATGCGAGCTACGGATGCTTTGTCTAAGGGGTTTGGCTTTTTAGTGCAGTCATAGACGGCAAATTCCTCAAAGTCGGTAATGATGCTCACCGAAAGTTTGGCATTCCATCCATAGCGTCTTACCTGATAGGCTGGTAAAATATCGTCTTTTATGGCAACGCTGGGTTTTTTCGCCTCAACAAAAAATAACCTTTTCCCGCCGGAGAGCCGGAAAGAATAGTCGGGGGCTTTTGTCGCTTTACCAATCTTAACCCGGTCTTCGTGGATCACTTCCCGGTAGGCTTCTGCATTTCCTTGTTCGTTGTCGATGTCCCAACCCAATGCTTTGAAAAACGGATCGATGAAGTCCCTGCGGGTAAGGGTTTCATTGTAGTTTACGTTTTTATAAGAATCAAATTGCTCGCCAAAGCGTTCGACCAGTTCCGATATTTTCTGAAAGGCTGCCTCTTTAGTAATCATTCATCTGTTTGTTAAATTAGGTTAGCTAAAATTACGATTTTATATTTTAACTCCCGCTGTTTCTTCAATCTTATGAATTTAGATAATGACTTAAGTTAGCTACAAATTATATCGATTTATTTTTGTGTATTAAATTTTATGTCGTATGTTTGCGTCATTAGAAATAAAAACATGAACAACTCACAAAAATTCGATGACAACTTGCAGGAACTGTCCCGGTTTGCAAGGGTAATCTCCCATCCCGCAAGATTGGCAATTTTGCAGTACCTGGCTGAAACCAAGAGCTGCATTTCCGGAGATATTACCGATTTCATTCCGCTAAGTCGGACTACAGTATCACAACATTTGAAGGAGCTCAGGGATTTGGGCCTGATTCATGGCGAGATTGAAGGCCTGAAGATCAATTATTGTCTGTGCAATACGGAGCTTGCAAAATACAAGAAGATGTTCTCTGATTTCTTCACTGAGATTGGCTCCTCTGAAATTAGTTGCGATTGCTGACCATTTTCTCATTTCCACATTTTCAAATTTTTAAACTCATTTTATGCGAATCTTAATCCTCTGTACCGGAAACAGTTGCCGTAGTCAAATGGCACATGGGTTCTTACAATCGTTCGATCCGGAGATCACTGTTTGTTCTGCCGGAACCGAAGCATCCGGTAAATTAAATCAAAAAGCCGTGGCCGTTATGCGAGAGATCGGTATCGATATCAGTCACCACACCTCCGATTCGGTCGATCTATACCTCGATCAGCAATGGGATTATGTGATCACTGTTTGCGGTGGGGCCAACGAAAACTGTCCAGCTTTCCTGGGTAAAGTAAAACATCGTCTGCACATTGGTTTTGACGATCCATCACATGCCATTGGTACCGATGAATTTATTTGGAGCGAGTTTATGCGTGTAAGAGATGAAATCAAAGAAGGGTTTTATCAATTCTATCAGGATAATATCAAAAATAAACTACCATGATTTACTACATTATCAAGGTGTTACTCTCGTCAGTGACAATTGTCGCTATCTCCGAAATTTCCAAACGAAGTACATTGGCAGGGAGTATTTTGGCCTCAATTCCAATCGTTTCCCTATTGGCGATCGTTTGGATGTTCATCGATACAAAAGATACGGCAAAAATTGCCAGTTTATCTCACAGTATTTTCTGGCTGGTGATTCCTTCGCTACTATTTTTTTTCCTCTTTTCGGTATTTCTAAAGAGAAACATTGATTTTTGGTGGTCATTAGCTATTTCGCTCATCGTCATGATCATTGGCTATTTTGCGATGATATTCATTTTAAAGAAGGTAGGTATTCAATTTTAAATCATACAGTTATGGAAAAAGATCTCAAATTGGTGGTCAAAGAAAAATATAGTTTGATAGCCAAACAATCTAAAACTCAAAACGAAAGCTCTTGTTGCGGCGCCACAGGATGCTGTTCGTCAGTCGATTACACGATATTTAGTGAAAACTATAAGGATCTGAAGGGATACAATCCTGACGCCGATCTGGGACTGGGCTGTGGCATTCCAACGGAGTTTGCGCAGATCAAAGAGGGTGATACCGTCATAGACCTGGGGTCAGGGGCCGGCAACGATTGCTTTGTTGCGAGGGCCGTTGTCGGTGATTCCGGCCAGGTTATCGGGATTGATATGACCAAAGAGATGATAGAAAAAGCCAGGGAGAATGCAGAAAAACTACATTTCAAAAATGTAGAATTCAGACTCGGCGAAATAGAAAAAATGCCCGTCACAGCGAACAAGGCAGATGTTGTTATCAGCAATTGCGTGTTGAATTTAGTCCCCGATAAACAGAAGGCTTTCTGTGAAATCTTCAGGGTCCTGAAACCGGGAGGGCACTTATCGGTATCTGATGTCGTGTTAAAAGGTGAACTGCCAAAAAAAATCCAGGAAGCTGCCGAGATGTACGCTGGCTGTGTTTCAGGCGCCATTCAACTGAATCATTACCTCGGGATTATTGAACATACAGGTTTTGTTCATCTCAAAATACACAAAGAAAAAGCGATCACCGTTCCTGATGAAATAATGTTGAATTATTTGAGCAAAGATGAATTAGAACAATACAAAGCTTCCGGCGCCGGAATCTTCAGCATTACGGTCTACGCCGAAAAACCAACCCGAGGGGAAGGATAAAGTAAAATGGATAAAGGATAAAGTAAGGACTCCCGATATTCTGTTTTTGTAACTGATTGTTCCCCTGGCAAATTGGACATATGCAATCCACCAATCATCCAATCAGCACATCATCGAATTAACACATCAGCACATCAAACATCAACACATCAATACTATGTCTTCTCAAAAACGATTGAATTTTCTGGACCGGAACCTGACATTGTGGATTTTTCTGGCCATGTTTACCGGGGTATTTTCAGGTTGGTTGAATCCGTCTGTAGCAAATTTCTGGAACGACATGTCATCGGGAACGACCAATATCCCAATCGCCATCGGATTGATTATCATGATGTATCCGCCCCTAGCGAAGGTGAAATATGAAGAGCTGGGCGATGTATTCAAGAACGTGAAAATCCTGGGACTCTCCCTGGTCCAAAATTGGATAATTGGGCCGATCCTCATGTTCGCTTTGGCCATCCTGTTCTTTAAACTCTTCCCTGGAGAGAACAATGCCAACCTGCCTTACATGTATGGGATCATACTGATAGGTCTTGCCCGCTGTATTGCCATGGTCATCGTTTGGAACGACCTGGCCGATGGGGATACTCAGTATGCAGCCGGGTTGGTGGCTTTTAACTCCATTTTTCAGGTACTCCTTTTTTCTGTTTATGCCTATGTTTTTATTGCTGTCCTGCCGGGTTGGTTCGGATTGCCAACCAACGATAGTGTCGAAAGCATTACCATCGGTCAGATTGCCAAAAGCGTCTTTATCTATCTGGGAATCCCCTTTATTGCCGGATTTCTTACCCGGTTCATCTTGGTAAGGGTCAAAAGCAAGGAGTGGTATCATTCAAATTTCATCCCAAAAATCAGTCCGCTAACCCTGATTGCCCTACTTTTTACGATCATTGTTATGTTTTCGCTGAAGGGGGAATACATTGTCAGACTACCTCTGGATGTAGTATTAATTGCCATACCCCTTGTCATCTATTTTCTATTGATGTTTGCCGGTTCCTTCTTCCTGAGCAAAAAGGCAGGGGCCACTTACAAACAGACAGTGACGCTATCGTTTACCGCGGCAAGCAACAATTTTGAGTTGGCAATCGCGGTAGCTATTGCAGTTTTTGGCATCAATTCAGGTGAGGCTTTTGCAGCCGTTATCGGACCATTGGTGGAGGTACCGGTGATGATTATGCTCGTTAGATTCGCCGTTCAACATAGGAAGGATAAAGGATTAGGTAAAAAGGATAAAGGATAAAGTAAAAAGGATAAAGTGCTGGAGTCCAGATATTACAGCATTAATGAAAAGTTATGAGTTATAAGTTATAAGTTATGAAGCTGTAATCATGATTGCAGCGCCATACTTTATCCTTTTGACTTTATCCTTTATCCTTTTGGTGCGCCAACAACATCACCAGAAATATCAGTCCAATACCAAAGAAGATCGTAATAGCCAATACCGAGTACCTCATACTTCCGGTGATCGCTTCGATGATACCAAAGCTAAAGGTCCCGGCTACTGTGGCCAGCTTTTCTGTCACATCATAAAAGCTGAAGAAGGACGTATGATCGGTCGTTTCGGGTAACATTTTAGAATAGGTCGACCTGGCAAGCGACTGGGACCCACCCATTACTATGCCAATCACAACGGCTGCGACAATGAATCCAACTGCCTGTTTGATGGTAAATGCAAACATACAGACAACAATCCAAATGGCAACAGACACAATCATAGCCTTAAGGTTGCCGATCCTGCCTGAAAGTTTTGCAAAAAACCAGGCCCCAAACATAGCGACGAGTTGGATCACCAGAATTGTTGGGATGAGTACACCCTCTTTCAACCCCAACTCCTTCTCCCCAAAGGTGGCGGCCATAAACATGGTAGTAAGGATTCCCATCATGATAAAAAAGAAACCAAGCAAATAGATACTTAGCTGATAGGAACTTCGCACCTGCCTGAATACCATCCTTAACTCTTTGTATCCATTGGTAAATACATTCTCGCGGTGCAAACGCTTACCAAAAGTGTATTTGGGGAGTTTTCTGAAAGTCATGGTAGAGAAGCCAATCCACCATATACAGACCGTCAGAAATGAAATTCTGGCAGGCTGTGAGGAGTCAGGGGTAAATCCGAATAACTCAGGTTTCATGATCATCAGTAAATTGAAAAGCAACAGAATTACTCCCCCGAGGTAACCCATTGAATACCCTCTCGCACTGATACGATCCTGATCTTTCGGTTCCGCAATAACCGGCAGAAAGGAGTTGTAGAAAACTATGCTACCTCCATATCCAACGGTTCCCAGCGTAAAAGCGATGATTCCCAATTCAATGTGTTCCGGATCAAAAAAATAAAGGGCGCCACACGAAACAGCGCCGATCCAGGTGAAGGCCCGCATAAAGCCTTTTCGGCGCCCTGTATAGTCCGCAATGGAAGAAAATAGCGGAGAGCCTACAGCTACAATAAGATAAGCTGCGGCAATGGCCCAGGAATAGAGCACAGTATTGACTACTTTCCACCCAAAGAAGGAGACCATAAAATCATCACCATGTCGGGTGACGGTATTGTAATAAATAGGGAAAATGGTGGATGAAATGGTGAGTTGGTAGACCGAATTAGCCCAGTCGTACATAACCCAGGCCTTAACTACTTTTGGATCACCTTTTTGCATCAGATTGTTCTGATCAATTTTGTTCATATGTTAGTATGGTCTATTTTCTCACTAAATGATGATTAGCTGTTGGAAGTTAGCTTCCATATCAATCATATGCAACCACGCCTACTTTATCGTTTTGACTTTACTTGCCCCGAGCTTGCGGTCCCTTAGTCTGTCGAAGGTTTGAAGGGTCCTTTAACCGCTTGACAATGATCTTCTTTTTAACATCCGTGCCTCTATCCAAAGGCTTCTCCATCGGACCTCTAAGGTGAATAATCAGACCATTCAAAAAATTCCGCAGCAATTGGTCTCCACACTCCTTGTAGTTGGGGTGATCCTCTTTACGAAAGATTGCACCAAGTTCGGTCGTAGTCACTTTAAAATCTACGAGCGAAAGTATTTTGACGATATCGTCATCTTTCAGTTGCAAAGCAACCCTTAATTTTTTTAATATATCATTGTTGGTCATAATTCAAAGATACAATTTTAAATAATATTGCTTAGATTGACGCCTCTAAATACCAATGAATGAATAAACACATCATACGAAGAAGATCCTTCGATTGGCAGTCAGATATTGGCTTTGCAGATCTTTGGCTCCATGCAACCAAAAAAAAACGAAATTTATTACCTATGAAAAAAATAGTGACCAATGCCCTCGTCCTCCTCTCATTTGTTCCTGTACAGGCTCAATTACAGGTCAGGGATCTTCCGAAAAATGGATTTGGAGAGCGAATCAAGACATACATTGATACCATGGCCATCGTGGATACCCACGAACACCTGATAAACCAAAAAGGTGTCACGACTAGTGGCATGTTTGATTTTATGCTTTTATTCCACCAATACGCAAAGGATGATATCAGGTCCAGTGGCATGTCGACACCAACTTTCAAGACTTTGCTAAAAGATTCTCTCTCAATTCTCCAAAAATGGTCAGTTCTTAAACCGTATTGGGACAAATCCTTCAATACAGGTTACAACAGGGTGGTTTTACTTGCTGCGGACAAGTTGTTTGGAATAAAAGATTTCGATCAAAAAACTGTTGTCGAACTTTCAGATAGAATCAAAAAAGCGTATCAGACCAATTGGTACAAAACCGTTCTTAAGGATAAATGTAAGATTGAATTTTTAATCGAAGATGGTACCGACTATAGTTTAGGAGAAAGTACAAAGATCCGGTATACAAAACGATTCGACTATTTTCAATTTGATTCCAAAATAAAAATAGACCAACTGTCAAAAAAGAGGGGTACAGAAATATCCTCATTGGACGACCTGGTGAAATCCCTTACGGATGAATTTGAAGGAGCCATGGATCCAAAGTTTGTCACCATAAAAAGTTCGGCAGCCTATTTCCGGTCGCTCTTTTACGAAGATGTAAGTAAAGAAAAAGCAGAATCCGTTTTCAGACTTATTCTCAACAGCGGGAACCAAACTTTGCCGTTTGAAACTGTTAAACCGCTTTCAGACTATATGATGCACCGGATGCTTGATCTTGCCAGAAAATACAAGAGACCTGTACAAATCCATACCGGGCTGCAAACCGGGGATGGCAATTACATTGAAAACTCCAATCCTGCGCTTCTGGCAAATCTTTTCCTCAAATACCGTGATGTTCAGTTTATCCTTTTCCATGGGGGCTATCCCTTTGGTGGAGAACTGGCAACACTGGCTAAAAATTTTAGGAATGTTTACATAGGGTCTGCTGTTTAAGTATAATAGTACTGAAATTTAGATAATTATAGCTAAATTTGAATAACCAAGTGCAAGGAATTATGACAAAAGCCAAAAGAAAGCGTGCACCTACCCCTAGCTATGTCAGC
>JALNYZ010000081.1:1760-5527 GCA_023229575.1 Prolixibacteraceae bacterium | reverse complement strand
AAAAAAGTAGAATTCTGCGTATTTACGGATAAGTCTACGGTATCTTATGACTAAATTATTATTATTGTATTTATTACAGATCCTACATGTCTCATTAATAGCAGCCGGGCTTAAGCTTACCCCCCCAAATTCCATAGAAGCTATTATTTCATTCATAAAACAAGCGCGCAAATCACCTCTTTTCCTCATAAGCAGTTCATAATCTGCACAAATTTTATAAGAAGTATCAAATAGACCGATTTCATCAAACAAAAAACGATTATGCAATGATGCCACATGCGCCACAGTCATTTTATTCCGAAATTCTTTCCAACACCATTTGGTTCCAATTATTTTTATCAGTCGTCCATTATCATCCAGATAATTAATCTTCGCTGATATGTAATCGCAATCGCGATTATTTAGCTTCAAGAGATATTGCATTATTTTATCCAATGCTCCAGGTATTAAAAAATCATCTGCCCCAAGAAACATAATCCAATCTCCATTTGCAATTTTGACACCCTTATTCCAAGCATAGTAAATGCCATCATCTTTCTCACTAATTGAATGATCAATAATTGATCCATAATCTTCAATAATAGAAAGGGTTTCATCTTTAGAGCCTCCATCCACCAGAATTAACTCAACTTCATCCGTTTTCTGAGTGAGAATACTGTTTAAACACCTTCTCAATCTCTTTTGCGCATTATATGTTGCAATTATTATGCTTATTTTCATATAATAAGTTGTTAGTACAAATCATTTCATATAAATATCCAATAAACAAAATAAAATAAAAAGATTCTCCACTAAAAAAGCCGTTAACCACTAATGTAGTGAAATATACTGTAAGGACGCATCCAAGCAATAACGTAAAGACAATTTTATCCACTCCGGATGCGGACAATCTTTTTTTAGCTTTTAAAAGCAAATTGACACCAAAAGCTATAAAAACTATAACTCCAACGAATCCGGTTTTAACAAACACATAAGCAAACCCATTATGAAAAATTGGGATATAGTTCAGCTCTATAGTTGACATTAACAACCCCATTTCAAGATAAACGAGCATGCCAAATCCGTAGCCAAAAATCTGATTAATTAATGGTGCTTGTACCATTGTGTTAAATACTTCGAACACTTCATAAGCACGCCAATTATTAATAATAGATTCGTATCCATCAAACTCTTGTATAAACATTTCATTTAACGAATTCCTCATCTTTTCAGCTAAGAATCCTTCTCCATTGATCATTTGATAAACCCCAAAAACAAGGATTAAAAATACTCCTAAAAAAAGAATAAGTCCTATCTGCTTATATTTTGAAACAAATGAATAAAAGAGATAAAGAAGTATAAATATCAAAATAGTAAAGTAATATACCCTAGAAGAGAAATAATAAAGCACGACTCCATTCAAAATCATCACACCTAACATAATGTAATGATTCTTTATGATTTTATAAATTTCTTTATAAGAAAATATCGAAAAGAAAAGAGCCAAAACAGGAATTGGTGTACCTGTTCCTATAGAATATCGAGTATCATATGTATCAGATATAAAAATTGAACCAAATTGCAATGTTGTTTGTAATAAAAAATATAAAGAATATACCGTTCCGTAGGTAACAAATAAAATTTTCAGATTGGAAAAAGTTAGTTTTTTATAAAGAATAGTACCAAGCAAAAAAGAAAATATTGGAGAAGAGAAATAAACATAATCTCGTACAATATGTATTATCTTGAATCCGGTACCATAACGTGTTCCCAAAATTAAAAGCAATACGAGTGGTAGCAATATTTTGTAATTACTAATTTTAAGTTCTCCTGTAATAATATAGTACACGATAGCCAATACAGATAATACATAAGACAAGAACTGAACTTGATATCCAAATACTGCAATTATAAATAAGAGCAACAATAATATAAATTTATCATTTTTCATATGCGATAAATTTTATTCTGCGTAGTTTCTTTGTAAGAATCTAGCTCTTTTATAACTTTCACAGTCAATAGAGGGCCGAAAACAATTCCATAGGAATTTGCTATAAACATAGTATAAACTACCCCTAAAACCCCCAATACAGGTATTAAAAATGTACTTACAGGATACAACAAAATTGCATTTATTAAAACTATGCAAACCTGAAATGTCAAATAACGACTTGTACCATTTAAAAAATAGATAAAAATAGACCCCAGGTTGCTATACATGGTAAAAAGCAACAACGAAAGGGGTAAATATGTCGGAATAGGGAAGTCCTGATTTAACCAAATTTTAAAACTTAATGGCAATAAAATCCACATTAAAATTCCAAGCAAGCTTAAGCCAGCCCAAGCAATGAAAAGCTGCTTAAAACCTTTTTTCAATTGTTTATAATTATCTTTAGCATATGCATCCGTAAAAAAGCTCCAATATGGAGTTAAAATCATTGTAAAGACAGTTACAGTAAGATTGAAGTATTTATAAACAAGACTAAATGCTGAAACTTCTTCAGGACCAATAAATTTTAGAATAATAATATTATTACCCTGAAGTATAATCAACGCAGATATCTGAATCAAAAAAAACCTCAGACCAAGATTTAATAATTTAATACTTACTTTCTTATCATAATATTTAAGAGACGGTTTGAGATATTTATATTTTGTATTAAAAGCATAAATTGAAATTACAATAGAAACAAACAATGTTGGTAAAGTAACAATGCATGCTATAAAAAACAGATTCCCAGTAAGTTGATTTTTTAAAATTAAAAGCAGAACCAGAGAAAAGAAAACGCCTACACATTCAATAATCGAAGACAATGCAGGTCTTTGGTCTGCCAACAAAATAGAATTTATCAATTTAGTGACCAATTGCAAAGAAGTAGTTCCTATCAATAAGAACAAAACAAATTTTAGATTTGGAATATCTATTTCTGTATTAAAGAACGCATTAGTATCAATAGAATTAACCACAGGTAGCCCAATTATAATCAACAAAAGCGATATTGCTACGATAATAATATAACATGTACTTACCAGCTCTTTATTCTTTATTGTGTCACCTTTTGCCTTGTTTATCGCAAAATAATTTCGCATCCCATTTCCTAATCCCAAATCAAAAAAACATAACCACGTTATAGTTGTATACAAGGCAATCCATACTCCGTATATTTTAGTTGATAAAATATCCAAAGTAATAGAAATAATCATAAAATTGGAAAAGACAAGGGCGCCTCTAACTCCAAACAACCATAATATGTCCTTTTGTATCTTCTGCATTATTATCTTTCTTAAGAAGATTTACTCTTCAAAATTTACACTCCACATATAAGAAAACTCTCGTTTCTAATCTTTAAAAAGCACTCTATAGGCAATGATCACAATAGGAATAAAAAAGGCGATGATCAAAGCTATGGAAAATACAAACAAAGGATTTGGTTTAACAGGATCGAGCAAACTATAAGCAGCATCAATGATTTGGGCTCTGGGCATCGATCTGGCCATTGTCATGGCATTTTCTTCTTTTTGTTGCAGCAGAAAAAGATACAATTCGGACTTAACCATCTGCTGACGTTTAATATCCAGAAATTTACGTTCCTGAGTTGGCATGCCTCCTATCCGCGCGTTAAAATCCTTTTCCTGCTTCTTCAGATCATTTCTAGCCACATCGAATCCAGCCTTAATGCTCTTAAAAGTTTCCAGCACATTTTGACGTAAAACCTCAATTTGCTTATTCAACATCAGAACTGCAGGATTATCACCTTTGGTGGTCTGTAATAATTTAGCCCGTTCCA
>JALNYZ010000081.1:0-1750 GCA_023229575.1 Prolixibacteraceae bacterium | reverse complement strand
GCAATCCTTCCGCTGCTGTCTTTTCTGTTATACCTAAATTCAAAGGAGCTAAAGCATATCTGTTTTCGGGAGCTTTCAAAAAGTCTTCAATTAATTGCACTGTAGCATATTGGATCTCCGAATCGATTAGTTTTTCTTTAAAGTCTCCATTTTTCTCCAGCAAAATTTTTGCTTCCACTTCAATGTCCGTAAGGTTGTTTACTTTTTTGAATTCTTCAATCTCGCGTTCCACATTTTCCAAATCTCGAGTATTTAATTCGATTCGTTCTTGCAGGAAATCGGCAGTACGTTGGGCCGAAATATTCTTTTGATCAATTCCCCTGTCATTATAGAGAGCCACAATCTTATTAAGAAAGTCTTTCCCCCTCTGAACATTGGTTTCTTCAATTGACAGATAAATGCCATTGGCTTTTTTCTCAGCAATTTTAATTATAAGATTTTTAAGAAATTTTTCAGCTGTGTAATCATAACCCAAGAAAGATATCTTCAAGTTATCAAAAGTTTTAGGCGAGAAAAAGGAAGTCGCCTCAAACCGGAAAGTTCCATATTCCGTTTGCAGATTATAAGGAAACCCGGAAACAGTTATATCTGCAATCTTTCCCCAGCCTTCTTTTGCAACTATGCGAACTTTCCCGGAACCAGACTGAGTAAGCTTGAAAGTCAGCTTATTCTTTAAAAAAGAAGAAGCTATACTGTCTGAAAATACAATTTGAATCGGAGTATTGTTATAATAATCCTTCTTTTTCACAAAATCGGTAGAAGTATAGGAAACATTAAGCTTTAGTTCTTTGACAACATCTTTCACAAGTGAATACGAATTCATAAGCAACAGTTCGTCGTCTACATTACCTGCCCCACCACTTAGAAATCCCCCAAACGAAAAGCCCTTTAACATGGACGACATACCAGCATTACTCTTTTCGGCTTCATCTTTTATCAGAACATTCGCCTGGATTTGATAAACCGGCGTTGTTATGTATATGTATACGACGGATAATGCAAAACATAATAACAATAACGCAAAGAAACTGTATTTGTATTTTTTAATATCTTTCTTCGTTAACGAAGATAATACTGTTTCAATTTTAGTAGATGAAAAGTTACCCATCTTATGAATAATTTGAATATGATGACTCTTATTTATTAACTGCTATTATAGAAACGATAACACTTGCAATTACTGAAATTGATGAAGTTATTGCAGTTATTACAGAAAGGTCAACCTGATCGGTTTGGCTATACCGTGATTGTTTTTTCCTTTTATCGTTAGGCTCTACATATACAATATCGTTTTGTTGCAGATAGAAATAAGGAGAAGAGAAAAAATCGGACTTGGTAAGATCGAAAGTAACCACTTCTTGCTTTCCGTTATTGTCGCGAATTACCTTAACGTTTTCCCTATTACCATAAATAGTTAAATCGTTTGCCATTCCTATGGCATCCAGAACAGTTACTCTGTCAGAATTAACAGGATAGCTTCCAGGTTTCAATACTTCGCCAATAACAGTCACCTTATAGTTAATAATCTGTATATTAACAATTGGGTCCTTCACCAGCTCAGAAATTTTATTTTGTAGTAAGTCAACTGCTTCTCTTTTTGTTTTTTCTGCCAATTGAACTTTTCCGATCACTGGAAAGTTGATAGAGCCGTCCGAATCAACCGTGTACGTTTGCATAGCCTGAGAAGATCCGATTTCTTTTGTTCCATTAAACATTTGTTCCGTTTGTTTAGCAAATGTTACTACCGGCA
>JALNYZ010000080.1:292-5546 GCA_023229575.1 Prolixibacteraceae bacterium | reverse complement strand
GTCTGCGCCGGTTATATTTGCCACGTTAATAAGGAATCTCGTTTCTTTTGCTTTACTGTTCGTGTGCCATGGCTGTCCCGCTCCAACTTGTTTTAATACCCGGTTTAGGGGAGAGGCTTCGTATTCAGACTTAGCATATGGATACAAATCTGCCGGATACAGCATGTCTGTATTTGCTTTCACTTTATTCAGATCGGCATAGGCTCCTCCATTTCCGGAAATGGCAACCGGGAGCCACTTGTTTGATTCCCTTCCATACAGATCGTATTCCATGTAATCTACGAGATCGCTCCCAGTCGGGGTAATGCCCCTTTGAACTGTTTGAACCGAACGTCCAAGTCCGTCGAAATAATGAATGACATCCAGCGATTTAGTTCCATTCTCATCCTGAAATGTACGTTGATAAACATAATTTCTATCGGTCGACTGGGAATGTAAATTCCCTAAGCCGACAATCATTAATAGTAAAAGGATTATATATCTTATTTTCATAATACTTATATTTTTATACCAGAACAGGTACTCGTTTTATAATAGTTAACTTCGATTAATATGTGTAGATTAATGAATTGTCTCCTACTTTGTTGTTTCCTGAAACAATACTTTCAATACTCAGGCTGGCATAGCCGCTATCATAGCTGCTTCCCTTTGTTACTTTCATTTCAATGTAATTAATACCTTTAGGTAAAATTATGTCTACGGTTTCATCGCAGGTGTAAGATCGTTGAATATACCTGCTACCGATTACAAAATTCACATTCACAGAGCCTGAATTCACATTTACTTTCACTCTGAACCGTGCTGTTACCTGGTCGTAACAATCAATGTTTGCCGTTATGGTCTGTACTAACGATCCGTAACCACCCGAGGTTTGAACATTGCTATATTCGATAAAAGGTTTTACAACATTAAAAGTACGACTAGAAGTGATTACTCTTTCTGTATAAGAATCCTTTACATTACAGGTCAGATTCATGGTTAATCCAATCTGAGAAGGTGAGAAATTGAGCTTAAACGAATTGTCTGTACTATATGGCGAACTTGAAAGAACTGTACCCGAAGAGTTTTTTAAAACCCAGCTGTATTGAAAATTTCCCGACCCCCCGGTAGCAGTTGCGTACACCCAATTATCTTTATTAACCGGATATTCTGAATTAACGGACAAGGCCAACCCAGCTGTAGGGAAAGCCTTTCCGGTATATTCGTATTGATAGGAGGACTTTAGCTGATTATCTGCATTTCTGATTTCTTTAAGTCTGCCAAACAGATCATAGTTATAATATGAACTGATTCCGGCAGGAGAAGTGGAAATCAACAATCCGGTAAGTGGTTCATAGGAATAAGTTGATGAAATAGCTTGATCAAGTGTAGGATTTGTTTTCAACCCGTTTATTGATTGCCAGTCTGATGTACTTGGTTCGGCTTTTTCTGCGATAGACCTTATGGTTGCGTCCGGTATGATTTGTGTAATATCATTGTACGTGGTATTTTTAATTTCGGCAATAGGGAAACGGCCTTTATAACCCCATAAAAACACCCCGCTGGTTCCATCCGATAAGGTATACTGTCTTAAATTTCCTCTGTGATCATACAGGTTATACGCTATATCTGTTCTGTAAACAGACGACTTGGTTGATGACTGATCTGAAGCAGGTTGCAGCGATGGAAAATAACCATACTCTCTTTTCTTTCTGGATATTTCAGTTGTATTTTTGTTTGTAATAATCTCGATAGGTTCGGAAAGCCTGTTTTTACTTACCATATCATTATATACGCTAACACCGGCAAGATCTTGAGGATACTTATATGTTTCTGTTATTTTGTCACCATTGTTTACGTAGGATGTTTTTTTTGTAATCAATAAATTGGAAGGAGACAAATCATTGATAATTCCATAATCGAACTCGTAAGTCTGGGTAATAGTTTGATTGGTAGTTTTATCATATATGGCTTCAATCTGTTTTTTCAATTTTTGGTAGCCCGTACTGGTATATATCCAATAGTATTCATAATAGTCTTTTGCATCCCTAAAAATAGGTGCCACAGATGCATCATAACATATAAATCTATTGAAAACCGACTTGCCAACAAGAGGTTCGTTACCTGTATAAGTCGTATACTCATAGTTGATTGTTTTAATAGGAGTAGTAAGACCTTCAGCATAACTTTCTTCTTTTAATAACTGGCCCATGGCCCAGCTTCGGGGTATTTTACAGAAAACATACCGATTGTAAATATTAGGAAATACCGAGGAGCTTCCCATGGTTGAATAGGAAAAAATGGAGGGAGTCCCGTATGTATAGACTATTTTCCCATTATTAACCGATCCGGTTGTTTCATATTTGGTAACTTTCTTATAGATTACAGAACTTCCCGAGTAATATCCTAATCCCGAAAATGGTGTTTCTGTATAAAAAGTCCTTATTCGATTGCCGGCATCAGCTATGGATATATTGCTTCCGTAACATCCCATTTTGTAGGTATATTGATCGGGAGCCGGATTATATACACTTTCTGCATTTTCGTAGGTAAATCTGGTTGTTAGTTCAGGGTCTGAACTATTTGCTCTTGATCTGATTTTGGATATACGTAAACCGCCGAGCAATTGTGTTCCATCGTCACTTTTATTCGGTTCAGTATCAAAAACAGTATAACCTCCTGTAGGATAATCTATCTGAGTGAGAATACATGCCTTCATATATTGTTCCGATGGATTTCTGTTCGCCTTTGATGAAAGGGATTTAGATGTAGAAGGCATTATCCCAACCAGATGAGTATTCGACATCACTCCATTAAAGAATCCCCAATAATCCTGTCCAAAGTCATTGTAAGGAGGCATGATTATATCGGTATTATAAGAGAAATAATACAGCATAGGGGGTTGACTATCATCCTTGCCCCATATTTTTAGACGATCCAATTTTAATCGGAAATCATTTTTATTGGATGAATTTCCATTACTGGCAAAATAACCATACTCAAACGATACTTTCTTTTGTTGCTCACCTTTTGTATTCTTAACAGTTATGGATTTTAGATTATAATCTCTTTTATCTTTCCGTTTTTCTGCGGATTGTTCAAATACAACCGAACCATTCCGAAAAACTATTGAGGCAAGTAATCTTTCTTTTGATGTGATCGTTGTGTTAGAACTTTCAATCTTATTGGCGTCTTCTGATACAGAGACATTCTTTCCTGACAGGTAGTATCCTTCACTTACAGTCCTCGAAATACGACTATCATCATATGTATACAGGCTTGTATAATTGAAACGAATTGTATCTGTAGCATCGGGCGATACAATCTCAGAAAGCAACCAATTGGAAATATAATCAGCCGATCCACCTGCATTCATAACCGATTTAGTTTCCGTGTCATTAAAATTATAACGGGTGCCATTATCACTAATTATTGTAAATGTATTATTAGCATTCCGGATTATTTTATTATCTGAATAGGGTACTTTTACAATTTCCCGGTTAAGGTTGTAGGTAAAAGATCCAGAAATAGCACCTCCCTGATAATTATAAATGTCAGCCTGACTGTCCCAGGTATTATAAATTAATCTATCAAAATACAATTTCATATTTTCATAAATTCCAGTTCCGGTAATTGCAAAGCTGCTAAAGATATTGTCCGGAACAGGAACAGGTGATATCACTTGATTGTTATTTAAATTGGTAAATGTAAATGTTGTATTTCCTAAAAGTCCGGTTTCATCGGGAGTCCCGTTCATCTGTCTACTGATGGAGCCATTAGATTTTAAAGACCATCCCAATCCGATCCAGCTTGCTATATCATTTACGCGGACACCACCCAAATGATAAGACATAGATATGGGAAGCTCCAATTTCCCTGTATTAATAGTGTAAATAGGGATTGTTATATCGGGTATACCCACACTATAGTTAACGGGATAGGTGCCGTAACGTTCTATTGCAGCTACTTCCGGAGATTTCCCATAATCGGAGGTTACTTTCAAAATATTAGACCAATGTGTTGGGCTTTGTCCATAAGTAAAACCAGAAACAAGTAATAGCAATAAGGTTAAAAATTTATTCATAATTAAAGTAGTAGTATTATTTATTTTCATTATTTCTTAATAATCTTATTTGTGATAATCTGATCTCCAGTTATAATTTTAATCAGGTAAATCCCCGAGGGCAAATCTGAACAATTTATAGTTTCTGTATAATAACCTGTTGTTAAATTTAGTTTGTCTATTTTTTTATATATTTTCCCTGTACTTGAATAAAGAATTACACTTGCATCACTTTTGCCTTTTGTCTTAAATTCCACTGTAAGCTGATTTTCCACAGGGTTGGGATAAATTGAATAGGATCTGGTAAAACCATGAGAGGTTTGACTGTCAATAGAAAATGAATTGGTCGAATTTGCATTCCAAATACTATCCAATAGGGCCATATTTTTCGGATCATTATCTAAATAATAATGTTCCTGAGGCGGAAAAAGGAAAGCGGTTGCAAAGATTTCTGTACTATCTTTTAGATTAATGTTTCTTACGGTTTCAAATATTGGATAACGATAACCCTTTGCGTACCATCTGTAAGTCTCAATCTCATTCTTTGGTATAACTAATGGGAAGCTGTCTTGCATTTCAAAATATACCTGAGAGGTCTTTAACCTCAACACCGAACTCAAGGTGTCGCCAGAAGGTAGTATCATCTTTCCATATGCATCAATTTCCGATTTCACCTTGCTTCTGCTATTAATCTGCTCAGAACCAGAATAGGTTCCTTTTATTTCAAATTCGGTTGATATGATTTGTCCTTTACTCATGGATCTGGGCAATAACAGTACTGGCAAAGAATTGGTTAGTTTAACAGAAGAATTTTCATGCCCCAATTGAAAAAGTGAATCATTCGTTACGATAAAGTAATACATGGTATTGTGTTCTGTTGCCACGATCAGATCAGAATCATTTACCTGTTTCTTATTGAGCACGTAATCACCCATTATATAAATGCTATCTCCCTGTAATGAAGGTTTTGAGTAGGTTATTTTATATTCTTCATTAATTTCTTTTAATTTACTAAAATCCCAAAATATGTTTATTCCGTTGCTTCCTGGATTTTTATATTCAACTTGTTGTTTAACAAGCACATCGCCTATCCTGATGCAATTAAAATCTTTACTTAGCTGTCCAAATATAGAAATACAACAGATTGAGAACAAAAACGTAAATGCCAATGGTCTTTTCATAGTTAAAAATTTATAGGTATTTCATAATAAT
>JALNYZ010000080.1:0-282 GCA_023229575.1 Prolixibacteraceae bacterium | reverse complement strand
TTAAATTATACAGATTGCTCCTATTCTAGTTATATCAATTTATATAATAGGCTTCAATAGTTAACAACAGTGCAAATATATGAAATATTAATAAACATATAATTATTTAATTAAATAAAATATGTCTACAAAAGCATTTTGCAAACTACTGATAATTAGTCAAATACAATTAATATAAAATAAATTTGTCTACAAGATTAGTTTTACAATTGATTTATACGAAATAAAATGTAATTATTAACAAGAGATTGCCTTACATCTCCCGACCAAATATGCCGATAT
>JALNYZ010000038.1 GCA_023229575.1 Prolixibacteraceae bacterium | reverse complement strand
TTGTTAATACTTTTGACATGAGCTGGTTTTTTAATGTTGTTTGCTTTTGATTGCACAATAAAAATAACATTTTTAAACCAGCTTTCCTCATATATAAACATCTTTAAAGCCCCGGTACAACTGGGTTACAGATTTTTTCAACCCATTTTTCGGGAGATGGTCAATTCATTCAAAAATATATTTGAACCAAATCCGAAAATACTACTTACAAATTCATAACATCATATACAATTTTATCAATCTGAAAGAATTAATAGGAAATCAGCACATTCCTTAATCAGCTAATCATCACATCATCTAATTAACACATTAACACATCATCTAATCAACTAATCAGCACATCAACTAGCTTTTTCCCTCAGCGGAATAATGCCCCCCATCTCCCCCATCACATTGACAAGGTCTGATCCCATCGGAACAACAATTTTTGAATTGTCCTTCAGTGAGGTCTCCATTGCCTGGATCCTTCTAAGCATCTGGGCATTTCCAACAAAGTATTGTTCAGCAGCCTCGTTGACCAGTTGTATGGCCTGTGCCTCACCTTCCGCACGCAAAATCGCAGCCTGCTTGATCCCTTCGGCCTTCCTGATTTCTGCCCTCTTCTCCCCATCTGCTTTGGTTTCGGTGGCGGTAGCATAATCGATGGCAGCGATCTTTTCATTCTCGGCTTTTACAATTTTATTCATGGTCTCTTGTACGTCTTTCGGCGGATCTATCTCTTTCAGTTCAGTACGTACAATTTCGATACCCCAATTCCGGGTTTCATCCAGTAACGTCGAATGCAGCTCCTTGTTGATTTTTCCCCTTTCGCTGTTGGCAGATTTCAGGGTCATTGTTCCAATGATGTTACGCAGTGTGGTCCTGGCCAGGTTGACTATCTGATATTCAATACTGTTCACATTGTACTGGGAGTTTTTGACACTCTCTTCGTCTGATTTAATTTTAAAATAGACCTGGGCATCAACCCTGGCATTCAGGTTATCGTTGGTGATGATCTCCTGTGGTTCGGCATTGATCATCTTCTCGGTGATGTTGATAATAAACATCCGATCGATACCTGGTATTATCCAGTTAAAACCAAATGAGGCAAAATGGTGGTACTTGCCCAATCTTTCTACCAGGGCCCGGTGCGTTGGCCTGACAATTCGAACTCCGGCAAAAAAGAAAAGAACAACAAAAGCAATTGCAACAATGACAATAGGTTCCATAATATTGGTTTTTTTAAGTTGATTTTTAAGCTGTTAAAGCAACAGTCTACACACAAATATAAGCTATTTTTTGTCACAATCCGGTGCATAAGACAAAAATTAATTGTTAAGTAATGATCTCCTTTGTAAAACACTATGAAATCCAATTTTACCATTGTGAATTGGGTGACCAACCTGCTCTATTGCCATTATTTCCTTTATATTTTCTTTATGATCTCCTCCCAACTCTTTGTAAAATACTTATAAACGTCTGCACACCTTTGTATCAGAAAATTCACATTAAAAAAAACTTAAATGAATTCAACAATCTTGATGAATGTAAATGCCACCGGAACTCCGGGCGGATACACCATTGGGGCAATTATCGCCCTGCTCCTTCTTGGTTATCTTTTTTATTCTCTGATCAAACCCGAAAAATTTTAGAAATCTACAAATAGCAATGTTTCAGGAAAACATGCTACTTCACAACATCCAAAAAAAATCTAGTGTACTAAGCAACATGGAGTTCCATATCACCATTAAAAAACAAATTATTATATTATGAATTTTATGACAACACAAGATTTCATTCAAATCATTCTGTTTATCACCGTTTTAATTGGCATGACACCCATTCTGGGAAATTACATGTTCAAGGTTTTTAGTGGAGAAAAACATCTGATGGCACCCGTTTTAGGTTGGCTTGAGAGATTGACCTACAAATCCTCGGGAATAAACCCGGATGAAGAAACAAACTGGAAGTCATATACCTTTAGTTTGTTAATATTTAACTTGGTTGGATTTATTTTTGTGTTTTTGCTCCAGCTTTTTCAGGCACAATTACCACTGAATCCAGCAAATAACCCTAATGTCTCTTGGCATTCAGCCTTTAACACGGCAGTAAGCTTTATGACCAATACCAACTGGCAGGGTTATTCCGGGGAAGTAACCATGAGCTATTTTACACAAATGGTTGGGCTCGCAGTACAGAACTTTGTAAGCGCTGCAACGGGAATTGCCGTCATAATAGCGCTAATACGTGGTATTTCGCGCAAAACCACCGATAAAATTGGCAATTTCTGGACTGATCTTACCCGCTCTACTTTGTATGTGCTTTTGCCGTTATCGATTTTGTTTTCAGTATTATTAGTCGGCCAGGGAGTTGTACAGAACTTTAAAGCTTACGATACAGTTCAAACAATAGGAGGCGCTACCCAGGTCATACCACAGGGACCGGCAGCTTCACAGATTGCCATCAAGCAACTTGGGACCAACGGTGGTGGTTTTTTTAATGCCAATGGTGCGCACCCATTTGAAAATCCTACTCCGTTTAGTAACTTTTTGGAAATACTCATGATATTTCTTATTCCAGCTGCCTTAACCTACACATTTGGAAAAATGGTTGGTTCGACAAGGCAAGGTTGGGCAATTTTTACGGCAATGCTCATTTTATTTCTGGCAGGATTAAGTATTTCGCTTTATTCAGAATATGCATCCAATCCTATTTTTGGGAATTTACCCCTAATGGAAGGCAAAGAAACCAGATTCGGAATAACCAATAGTATTCTATTTTCTGTAGTTACAACGGATGCTTCCTGTGGTGCGGTGAATGCGATGCACGATAGTCTGACACCACTGGCTGGAATGGTTCCAATGATAAATATGATGCTTGGCGAGGTTATTTTTGGTGGCGTCGGTGCCGGGATGTACGGTATGCTGATTTTTGTAATCCTTACTGTATTTATTGCCGGACTAATGGTTGGGCGTACTCCTGAATACCTTGGCAAAAAAATAGGAGCTTTCGAAGTTCAGATGGCCATCATAGCTGTTTTTGCAACCAATCTTTTTATTCAGATTTTCACGGCCTGGGCTTCAGTAAGCAGTTATGGCTTATCAAGCCTTAACAATGCAGGACCGCATGGCTTTTCCGAAATCCTTTATGCCTACACTTCGGCAGCCGCGAACAATGGAAGTGCTTTTGCCGGATTAAGTGCAAATACACTTTTCTACAATCTGACACTTGGTATTGTGATGTTAATAGGCCGTTTTGGGGTTATTGTTCCGGTACTCGCCATTGCAGGAAGCCTGGCAGGGAAAAAGATTACTCCGCTTTCGGCAGGCACCTTCCATACTGACAATTGGCTGTTCATTGGTTTGCTCATTGGGGTGATCCTGATTGTTGGCGGACTGACACATTTCCCTGCATTGGCACTTGGCCCCGTAGTGGAACATTTTCTAATGAATATGGGTGTAACTTTTTAATTTTCTTAAGACATGAGTACAAAACTAAATACAAGCCTTTTTAATAAATCGATTTTGTTACAGGCAGCAAAGGACAGCGTGATAAAGCTAAACCCTGTCACGCTTATAAAAAACCCGGTTATTTTCATTGTCGGGATAGGGTCAGTCCTTACCACAATAATTGTTATCCAGGGTCTTCTTTCAGGCAATTTTTCCTCTTTTAATTTTCAGATTGCTATCTGGCTTTGGTTTACAGTATTGTTTGCCAATTTTGCCGAAGCCATTGCCGAAGGCAGGGGGAAAGCTCAGGCTGATAGTCTGCGTAAAAACCGCACCCAGACTATCGCCCGTAAAATAGATGGCAAACAGGAAATTGCCATAAATGCCACCGAACTAAAAAAAGGTGACATCGTAATTTGCGAAGCCGGAGATGTTATTCCGTCAGACGGAGAGGTAATTGAAGGAATTGCCAGTGTGGATGAGTCAGCTATCACCGGTGAGTCGGCACCGGTCATCCGGGAAAGCGGTGGCGATCGTTCGGCCGTTACTGGCGGGACAAAAGTAATCAGCGACAAGATCCTGGTCCAAATTTCAACCGAACCGGGCAAATCATTCATCGATCGTATGATTACCCTGGTTGAAGGTGCGAAGCGACAGAAAACACCAAATGAAATAGCCCTTTCCATTTTGCTTTCGGGATTGACTATAATATTTCTCCTGGTAGTGGCAACACTTCCTGCATTCTTCGGATACAGCCTTACTGCATCAGGCTTGCCCATGTCGCAAAACTTAACACTTCCCGTATTAATTGCATTGTTGGTTTGTCTTATTCCCACAACCATTGGAGGTTTATTGAGTGCAATTGGAATTAGTGGCATGGACCGACTTATTCAGCGAAATGTTATCGCAACCAGTGGCCGCGCTATTGAAGCTGCCGGCGACGTTGATGTTCTTTTACTCGACAAAACCGGAACCATCACATTGGGCAACAGAATGGCAACCAATTTTATTCCCGCAGAAGGGGTAACTGTTGAAGAACTTGCCGATGCTGCCCAGTTTTCATCCTTATCGGACGAAACACCGGAAGGGCGTTCAATTGTCGTTCTCGCCAAAGAACGATTCAATATTCGTGGCCGCGAAGTTCATCAGCTCCATGCTACATTCATACCATTTACGGCGCAATCACGAATGAGTGGTGTTGATTTTATTTCAGAAGATGGCACTACCCATATGATCAGGAAAGGTTCGTCTGACGCCATTCGTGGCTTCGTGCAAAACAACAATGGGTTTTACACTCAAAAGATTCAGGATATTGTTGCAGAATTGGCCCGGCAAGGCGCGACTCCTCTGGTCGTGGCGGAGGATACAAGAGTTCTTGGGGTCATCCACCTGAAGGATATTGTCAAAGGCGGTATCAAACAGCGATTTGCCGAGCTTAGAAAGATGGGGATCCGAACTGTCATGATAACAGGAGATAATTCACTGACTGCCGCTGCCATTGCTGCCGAAGCTGGAGTGGATGATTTCATGGCAGAAGCCACACCCGAGGATAAATTACGTCGTATCCGCGAGGAACAGGCAAACGGACACCTGGTTGGTATGATTGGTGACGGCACTAACGATGCTCCCGCACTTGCACAAGCCGACATTGGAATCGCGATGAACACAGGTACCCAGGCCGCCCGTGAGGCAGGAAATATGGTGGACCTCGACAGCAATCCTACTAAATTAATTGAAGTTGT
Organism: Prolixibacteraceae bacterium; assembly: GCA_023229575.1. Taxonomy (GTDB): domain Bacteria; phylum Bacteroidota; class Bacteroidia; order Bacteroidales; family Prolixibacteraceae; genus CAINVV01. Next base: position 29,414 of record JALNYZ010000038.1, on the reverse strand, counting down.
TGAAGTTGGTAAACAGTTATTAATGACCCGTGGTTCTCTCACCACCTTTAGTATTGCAAATGATGTAGCTAAATATTTTGCCATCATCCCGGCAATTGCAGTTTCACTCTATGCAGGCAAAAATGGGATTGGCCCACTTTCTGCCTTGAATATTATGGGACTTGGATCGCCTCAAAGTGCTATTCTGAGTGCAGTAATATTTAATGCCCTGGTCATTATTGCCCTAGTTCCCTTGGCGTTAAAAGGTGTTCGCTATAAACCCGTTTCTGCCAATACTGCATTAACCAAGAATCTGATGATTTATGGACTGGGTGGTATTGTAATCCCTTTCATTGGAATAAAGCTCATTGATATTCTTATTAATATGTAATTCTGTATAAATATGAAAACACTTATCATATCTTTAAAGATCTTCCTGTTCTTTACCGTTTTAACCGGCGTCATCTATCCATTATTTGTAACAGGGATAGCACAAATTACCTTTCCCACCAAAGCAAATGGAAGTTTAATTGTAAAGAATAATAAAATTGTCGGAAGCGAATTGATTGGCCAGCGTTTTGACAGCATCATCTATTTTTCTTCCCGACCATCGGCCATATCTTACAATCCACTTCCATCCGGAGGTTCAAATTTTGGATTAACCAATGCGAAACTGAAAAATTCAGTTGATACATTAAAAAAACAATTCATTGTCTTTAATCAATTAGATGGCAATACATTAATACCTTCCGAAATGATTTTCGCATCGGCAAGCGGACTTGATCCTCATATTTCAAAAAACGCTGCATTATTGCAAGTTGACAGGATCGCAAAAGCCAGGAATTTAAGCCCAGATAGAAAGCAAATGATTATCCAAAGTGTGAAGAGAATCACAGAAGCTCCGCAATATCTATGTCTGGGTGAGGAGCGCGTAAATGTATTGCTTTTAAACCTTGAACTTGACAAAATTGATACAAACAAAACCAGCAAATAAAATCTATTACCATGAGAACTTCTATCCGGACAAGGTTCACCTTAGGAATGATTTTTTTCTTTGTCATCATTGCAGCCATTTCCATCCTTTCAGCTTATCATCTGAGCAGACTCTCGCAAAAAACAGACGCAATTCTAAAAGACAATCACTTTTCAGTCATTTTTGCCCGTGACATGGCAGAGGAATTAACCGTTTTAAATCAGGAGATTACCCGCAGTTTCACTAACAGCAATCGAATTGACACCGCATTGATCAACTCCACTTCCATTTCCTTTAAAAAATCACTTTTACTGGAAAAGAACAATATCACTGAACCTGGTGAAGACAAACTTGTATCAGGAATAGAGTCGGGGTTCAATGAATACATCAAATACATTGTGAATTGTGAGAAAAAACCAGTTTCATCTGAAGCAATGACTGCTTCAATGACAAAGTTTCATGGCTTGTACCAGCAAACAATGCTATTGTCCCAAATGAACGAACAAGCCATCATCCTGAAAGCCAATGACACAAAAAAATCTGCTGAGAAGGGATTAACCAGCGTAACACTTCTGGGTACAATTTGCTTTATCATTACATTGAGTTTCACCTTTAATTTTGCATCTTACTTCAATGGACGATTCACGAAGTTGTACAATGGGATCAAGGAGATCGGGTTAAATAACTACAACGAGAGATTGTATTTCGAAGGTGAAGATGAATTTTATGATATTTCGCTTGTTTTTAATGAGATGGCCCAAAACCTCAATGCAAATGCCGAAATTTCCAAGGTGAATTTTCAGGAAGAATTTGAACGCGAAGTCAGTTTAAGCCAGGTACTGGAACTTAAAAGTATTTTGGAACAAATGCAGGGAGTTGAAGATCGGGCAGTTGATTTAATAGCTAAATTGGAAAACAAAGAACATAAAAATGGAATCATCTGATAATCGTCCGGATCCGGATGAACTTTTAGCCTCAATCATGAAGGAGGAGGAGAAAAGTAAACGTGGCAAGTTGAAGATTTTCTTCGGCATGTGTGCCGGAGTTGGCAAAACATATACGATGCTTCAGGCAGCCAAAGTCGAAAAAGCCAAGGGTTGTGACATTATCATTGGGTTTGTGGAGACACACAATCGACAAGAAACTGCCAGTCTGGCCGAAGGATTTGAACTGATTCAAAGGAAAAAATACCTTTACAAATCAACCCAGGTGCAGGAGATGGACCTGGATGCCATTATCACCCGAAAACCACAGATTGTTCTTGTTGATGAACTGGCCCACACCAACGCACCGGACAGTCGCCATACCAAACGTTACCAGGATGTGCTGGAAATTCTCGAAAACGGTATCAACGTTTACACTACCGTGAATGTACAACATCTTGAAAGCCGCTCCGAAACTGTTGCTCAAATTACAGGAATAATCGTTCGGGAGACCCTGCCTGATGAGATTTTTGAGAATGCAGATGAAGTTGAACTGGTTGATTTGAGCCCGGACGAATTGCTTCAGAGGCTATCTGAAGGTAAAGTATACACCCCCGAACGTTCACGCGAGGCCATCCTGAATTTCTTCCGGAAAGGCAATATTACGGCACTTCGCGAAATGGCGCTTCGAATTGTTGCCGATAGGGTCGACAAACAACTGCATGACTATATGCAAGAAAAGCGCATCAGGGGCCCATGGAAATCAGGATCGCATCTACTGGTGGCCATCGATTACAAAATACAGTCTACCAGACTATTGCGATGGGCCAAAAATCTTTCTTATTCGATGGGGGCCAACATCCAGGCCATTTATGTAGAAACTTCGCACCAACTGACCTCTAAAGAACATGATCAGCTGAATAAAAACATTAACCTGGCCAAGCAGTTGGGCATCAAAGTCAGGATTGTCACCAATTACGATGTGGTCAGCGCAATTGTCGATTTTGCGCAAAAGGAAAATGCAACCCATATTATAGTCGGAAAGCCTCGGGTCCGTAACTTGTTTGCCATGTTAAGGCTTGGCAGTTTTGTAAACAAGCTGATAAGGTACAGCGGCAACATTGATGTTTATATTCTCGGGGCCGATAATCAGGCAAAAGGCCGCTACCGGGAAAAGGTCTTTGTCCCTTCCTTTACCTCAAATTTAAGGGAATATATGGCTGTAATACTTCTGGTGATTCTTTCATCGATTTCATGTTATCTCGTGAGGGACTTTGTTGGTTATCAGATAGTATCGTTTGGATTGCTCTTTTTGGTCTCTATTCTCGCCATTTTTTTCGGACCCGGACCTATTCTGCTTGCAGCCGCGTCCAGTGCCCTCATATGGGATTATTTTTTTATTCCACCTCAATTTACCCTGCACATAGATAAACCGGAAGATGTGCTGATGCTCATCATGTTTTTCTTCATCGCCATGCTGAATGGGATTCTCACCTCCAGGGTACGCCGGCAGGAACAAAAAATCAGAATACGGGAAGAACGGACACAGGCGCTTTATCAACTTACAAAAGAGCTGAATACCGCCTCAGGGATCAATGAAGTATCCAGGATGGCGATAAAATATGTCCAGAAATATTTCAATCTTGATTCGGCAATCATCCTAAAAACGGATCTCAACCAACTGGACAACAGCGTTCAGGATGGAACCAATATCCGGGTACTTGAAAATGATTTCAGCGTTGCAAACTGGGTATTTAAAAACTCGACCATGGCCGGAAAATACACGGATACCCTGCCATCCGGAAACTTTACATTTTATCCTTTATCCGGGAATAGTGGAAATATTGGCGTTATCGTAGTTGAGTTGCATCACATATTCACTCAGGGGGAAGAACAATTCTGGGAAGCTTTTCTCTCCCAGATTTCAGGTAAATATGAGCGTGAATTTCTTCGCATTGCAGCCAAGGAGACCTATGTATTGAGTGAATCGGAAAAGCTGTACAAGACCCTTTTTAATTCGATTTCGCATGAGCTAAGGATCCCTGTGGCTACGATACTTGGTGCATCAGATACGCTCTTATCCCAAAACTATCCTGAGGAGACCAGGCAGAAACTTTATACAGAAATCAGCATTGCCTCTATTCGACTTAATCGATTGATAGAAAACTTATTAAACATGTCCCGTTTGGAATCAGGGCACATAACGCCAAAGCCAGATTGGTGCGATGTTCATGACCTGGCCAATGAAGTCGCCGAGGCCCTTCAGGTAGAATTAAAGCCATTTAAACTCTCCACCATTATTCCTGCAGATATGCCATTGGTAATGACAGATTTTGGCCTGGTAGAACAGGTGATGCACAACCTGATCCTGAATGCCACTCAATATGCTCCGGCAGGTAGCCGGATCAGGTTGAAAATATTTTACGACAACGGTTTTCTAAATATACAGGTAATGGACCGTGGTACGGGATTTAGTCCTTCCGAATTAAATTTTGTTTTCGACAAGTTTTACCGGGGCAAAGATTCGAAGGCCGGAGGCACTGGATTGGGCCTGTCAATTGTCAAAGGCTTTGTCGCAGCCCAGGAGGGAACAATTATTGCTGAAAACAGGGAAAATGGCGGGGCCAAATTCGTCATAAAAATTCCTGTAAAAATTGCAGATTTAAACGATCAAAAAAAAACTGAAGCATCATGACCAATTCCGATACCATACTGATCATCGATGATGAAGTACAAATACGCCGGCTGCTTGAAATAACGCTCTCAGCCAGCGGCTATAAGATTTCTGAGGCCTCAACCGGGAAAGAGGGGCTGACACATGCTGCAACCACCCACCCTGTGCTCATTATACTCGACCTTGGCTTACCTGATACCGATGGGATTGAGATCCTCAAAAAACTCAGGGAGTGGTATTTGAAGCCAATCCTGATACTTTCCGTTCGGAGTTCGGAGGACGATATCGTCAGGGCTTTGGACAACGGCGCAAACGATTACCTCACCAAACCTTTCAGGACCGGAGAATTGCTGGCACGTATCCGGGTCGCCATCAGGCAAAGCCTTGGTGCGTCAGATGATCCCTGCTTAACTTTTGGTTCACTGACTATAGATTTGGCAAGCCATGTGGTGAAAAAGAACAACGAGGTTGTGAAACTCACATCTACCGAATTTTCACTACTGGCCCTGCTTGCAAAGAATGAAGGCAGGGTATTGACGCATCATTTTATTTTGAAAGAGGTGTGGGGAATGGGATATATGGAACAAACCCAATATTTAAGGGTTTTTATGGCTCAATTAAGAAAAAAAATTGAGGATAATCCTGCAAAACCAAGGTTGCTCAATACGGAGTCAGGGATTGGATATCGGTTTGGTTCATAGCAGCTACCGGCATAGCCATTGAGTCTCCCTGATCCAGCCAGTATCTCAAATCTTATGCAAAATTCAAAATTGTAATAATTACTTTTTTGATGTACTTTAGTCTCGTCAGCCATTTTCTCATGAAGCGTATCCTTATAAATCTATTTCAGTTCTATTACCAGGGTTTTAAAAGCATGACCATTGGAAGAAAACTGTGGGCTATCATCCTGATCAAATTAATCATCCTATTTGTGGTGCTGAGATTGTTCTTCTTTCCAAATTATTTAAAGTCTAACTTCAGTACAGACGAACAACGCAGCAACCATGTCATTGAGCAACTCACCAAATAAATAAAAATGGAAAATATTGATTTCTCCCTTGTTGATTGGTCACGGGCTCAGTTTGCCTTAACGGCCCTGTATCACTGGATATTTGTACCATTAACCCTTGGCCTTTCCTTTATCATAGCTTTCATGGAAACTTTGTATGTGCGTACGGGGAATCCTGAGTGGAAACGGATCACCAAATTCTGGATGTCACTTTTCGGAATAAATTTCGCCATCGGAATCGCTACCGGGATTATTCTTGAATTTGAATTCGGCACCAACTGGTCAAACTATTCGTGGTTCGTGGGCGACATTTTCGGCGCTCCGCTCGCGATAGAGGGCATCATGGCCTTTTTCATGGAGAGTACTTTTATTGCCGTCATGTTTTTTGGCTGGAACAAGGTGAGCAAAAAATTTCACCTGCTTTCGACCTGGCTGGTGGCTTTTGGATCGAACTTATCTGCACTATGGATTCTGGTTGCCAATGGCTGGATGCAATTTCCTACCGGGATGAAATTTAATCCGGATACTGCGCGCAATGAAATGGCGAATTTCTGGGAGGTACTGTTCTCACCAGTAGCTATCAACAAATTTTTACATACAATTTCCTCAGGATATGTTCTTGCATCGGTGTTTGTCATCGGAGTAAGCGCCTGGTTTTTACTCAAAAACAGAGAACATCTGTTTGCCAAAAGAAGCATCATAGTGGCCTCTGTATTCGGATTGCTAACCACCGCATTTGTCGTTTTAACCGGTGATGGATCCGCGCGTAACATGGCTAAATACCAGCCTATGAAATTTGCAGCCATGGAGAATTTGTATGATGGAAAACAGAATGCCCCGCTGGTCGCCATAGGAATTCTGAAAGAGGACAAGAAAGAGTTATCCCATAAAAAGCAGGATTTCAGGTTTATGATAGAAATCCCCAACATGCTTTCATACATGGCATTCCTGGATGCCAATGCCTATGTTCCCGGAATAAAGGATATTGTTTACGGAAATCCTGAACAAAACATTCCATCTTATCAGGAGAGAACTGTAAAAGGAAGAACTGCTATCCTTTCACTCGCGGCTTATAAAAATGCTAAAAAGGCCGGGAATGACAGTTTGGCTAAAGCATCACTGGTCCAGTTCGAGAACAATTATCCCGATTTTGGGTATGGATATTATTATGGCCGGAATGTTCAGGAGCTGATACCAAGTGTTCCGCTCACCTTCTATTCTTTTCGAATAATGGTTTTTTTAGGGGTGCATTTCGGTCTCCTCTTTCTGGTGATCCTCTGGCTAACACTAAAAGACAGAATTGCCAGGAAACGATTTATCCTTTATACGGCCCTTTGGTCGATCCCATTGGCCTATATCGCCTCCGAACTGGGTTGGATAGTAGCAGAAGCAGGCCGACAACCTTGGGTAATCCAGAATATATTACCCACCATTGCGGCGGTCTCCCAATTAAAATCCATATCGGTCAAGATCACCTTTTGGATGTTCTTTATCCTGTTTACCGGTTTATTGATCGCTGAAATCAGAATTATGCTTACCCAGATCAAAAAAGGTCCGGAGGAACTGAAGGCTGTCAATAATTCAACATTACCTGAAACAAAATCCTAAAACATAAAAAATTATGATTGAATTATTTACACATATCGCTTTACAGCAATACTGGTGGATGATTGTCTCGCTTCTGGGTGCAATCCTTGTTTTTTTGATGTTTGTACAGGGAGGTCAAACGCTGATTTACACCATCGGTAAAACGGACGATGAGCGCTCGATATTGGTTAACCTGCTGGGGCGCAAGTGGGAGTTTACATTTACTACCCTTGTTACATTTGGCGGCGCTTTCTTTGCCTCTTTTCCCCTATTCTACTCAACCAGCTTTGGCGGGGCCTACTGGGTTTGGATACTGATATTGTTTGCCTTTATTGTACAAGCCGTTTCGTATGAATATCGCAGCAAAGCAGGCAATTTGTTAGGTAAAAGAACCTACGAAACCTTTATGCTGCTCAATGGAATTCTAGCGCCGGTTTTGATCGGTACTGCCGTTGCCACCTTTTTTACCGGCTCGCAATTCTCTGTTAATTTAATGAACATCACCAGACTTACTGGCGAAAAAATGCCCATCATTTCTGAATGGACCGGCCCTGCACATGGTCTCGAAGCGGCGTTCAATCCGCACAATCTTTTGCTTGGACTGACAGTGTTGTTTCTATCCAGGGTACTGGCACTACTCTATTTTATGAACAGGATCAATCATGCTGCCATGATGGAACGGATTAAAAAACAACTGGTTATCAATGCTATACCCTTCGTTGTTTTCTTCCTTTCATTTGTGATATGGACATTGTTGTCCCCAGGATTTGCTGTCAATCCGGGTACCGGAGAGGTGTCGATGGAGTCGTACAAGTACCTTCACAATATGATTCAGATGCCCTTCGTTTTGATACTTTTTTTGATTGGAGTCGCACTGGTGTTACTCGGGATTATCAGACCTATTGCCTACTTCGAAAAATGTAGTACCAAAGGTATATGGGGCGCTGGTATTGGCACAATACTGACTGTTTTTGCGTTATTTCTGCTGGCAGGTTTCAACAATACAGCCTATTATCCATCTACCTACGACCTGCAGAGTTCGCTGACAATCGGAAACAGTTCATCCAGCTATTACACACTGACCGTTATGAGCTACGTATCCTTGTTGGTACCCTTTGTAATTGCCTATATCTGGATCGCATGGCGATCCATCGACAACAAGAAAATTGATCTTGAAGAGTTGAAAAACGAAACACACCTTTATTAAATTGATCAAAAAAAAACGCTTAAATTAGTACAATCATGGTAACTCAAATTATATGGCTGCTAACCTGGCCTGTTCTCATAGGAATATCCTGGTATGCAATTAATCGTGCGCTGAAATATTTTGATCGGGAAAGCGACCAAAAAGTGTAATTTTGGCTTCACTAATATTGAAGTATCTTTTGTGATCATTTTAGATAAAACCTGTCAATGATGATGTTGGACAAAATAACCGGCAAATTAAGATACTTTAAAAAAACAAAGTACACGGAGCGGGAAAAATTACTGGGTCTCAGCTTTGTTGTGGGTTTGCTGAGTGGGTTTGCCGCCATTTTGCTCAAAAATATCATTCACATCTCCACCAGGTTTTTAACAGAAGATTTTGACTCCCTGCGCGAAAATTACCACTATTTTCTCTATCCGGGTATCGGTATTTTGTTGACTTACATCTTCGTAAAGTTTGTGGTAAAAGAGGATATCAGCCATGGCGTGACCAAAGTATTGGAATCCATTTCGAGAAAAAAGGGCTACCTGCGGGCGCACAACATGTTTACCTCCATCATCTCCAGTACCATTACGATTGGATTCGGCGGATCAGTCGGGGCCGAAGCGCCTGTTGTGCTTACGGGCTCCTCCATTGGCTCTACCTTTGCGCGTACTTTCAACCTGAACTACCGCACAATGACAGTCCTGATCGGCTGTGGAGCCGCCGGCGCCATTTCCGGCATCTTCAAAGCGCCCCTCGCAGGGATGCTTTTTGCCATCGAAGTGCTGATGCTGGACCTAACCATGGCATCCCTGTTACCCCTGATGATTTCTGCCGCAACTGCCGCATCGCTGGCCTATTTCCTGATGGGGTCGGGATATGAACTGAATTTCCAGATTGACCACGCCTTCAAAGTCACCAACATTCATTGGTACATTTTGCTGGGTATCTTTTGCGGATTGTTCTCTGTGCTGTTTTCAAGAGGGAACCTACTAATAGAGAGCAGTTTAAAGAAGATTAGGAGTCCATTACTCAGGATAGCAGTCGGCGCTTTGGCTTTGGGAAGTATGATCTTCCTTTTCCCGTCCCTTTGGGGGGAGGGATACAATATCATCAATCAGATAGTCAATGATTTAGGACACCACATTGTGAACAATTCCCTGTTTTTTAACTTCCGGGATGATAAACTTGCATTGATTGTCCTCGTTATCGTCATTATGCTGGTAAAGATTGTTGCAACTGCCACGACCAACGGAGCGGGCGGAAGCGGTGGTATATTTGCCCCTACCCTCTTCCTGGGCAGCCTTGCCGGCTTTTTGGTATCCCTGATTCTGAATTACAACGGAGAAGTAGTTCCGGCGAAGAATTTTGCAATGGCTGGAATGGCCGGTATGATGGCTGCGGTGATGCACGCACCAATGACCGCCATCTTCCTGATCGCAGAGATATCCGGAGGTTTTGGCCTATTGGTCCCTTTGATGATCACATCAGCCGTTGCCTTCCTGACTGCCCTTCCCATCGAACCACACTCCATCTACCACAAACGCCTTGCCCTGAAAGGTGATTTGATCACGCACAACAAGGACAAGGCTATTTTGACACTTCTCAGACTGCACAATGTAGTTGAAAGGGACCTGCTCACCGTCAAACCCGAGACAACCCTCGGGGAACTTGTCAAAATCATTGCAAAATCCAAACGCAACATCTTTCCGGTAGTGGACGACCTAAACAATTTTAAAGGAATCGTACTGCTGGACGATGTCAGGGAAATCATGTTTGAGAAGGAGCTCTACCCCTCCAAAAAGGTAACGGAACTGATGGTTTTATCGCCTGAAATTATCTCCCACGACGAAAAGATGGAGATGGTCATGAAAAAATTCAACGACAGTGGTGCCTGGAACCTTCCCGTGGTCCACAATGGCAAATACGTCGGTTTTATCTCCAAATCGAGGATCTTCAATGCCTACCGGGATATGCTGGTCAATTTCTCAGAAGAGTGAGGATGTGTGGATGTGCTGATTTGATGATTAGATGATGTGATGATTAACATTGCGCATAAAATATTACTAGTAAGTAATTTATGAATAATTTTATTCGATGCAGTTTTGACCCAGCACAAGAATTGTCATCTTAAACTGATCAAACGAAACTATGAATGCATGAATTAGAGAAAAGAAATCAGCCGAATTTTTTGAATCCACTGAAATCGACATTAACACATCATCTAATCATCAAATCGGCACATCATCTAATCAACCAATCCGCACATCAGTTAATCATCACATCATCTAATCAACACATCAACACATTTTCCCATCTTCACATTTCCACATTCATTTTGAAAGTTGTACTTTTGTGCCTTAAATCATAAATCCACTCCATGAGAAAAGATACTGCGATTTTTGACATCATCGCCAAAGAAAATGCCCGTCAGCTTCACGGAATTGAGTTAATTGCTTCCGAAAATTTTGTTTCCCAAGAGGTTATGGATGCCATGGGCTCCTGCCTGACCAACAAATATGCCGAGGGCTATCCGGGACACCGTTACTATGGCGGATGTCAGTTTGTCGATGAAGCAGAACAACTGGCCATCGACCGGCTCAAAAAGCTCTTCAATGCTGAATATGCCAATGTTCAACCTCATTCAGGTGCACAGGCCAACATGGCTGTTCTTATGACCGTGCTCAAGCCGGGCGACACTTTCCTGGGATTGGATCTTTCTCATGGTGGTCACCTGTCTCATGGCTCGCCTGTTAACTCCTCCGGTTTACTATATCATCCTGTTTCATACGGTGTTAAAGAGGAGGACGGATTGGTTGATTACGACATGATGGAAAAGGTCGCGCTGGTAGAAAAACCAAAATTGATCATTGCAGGAGCTTCCGCCTATTCCAGGGAGTGGGATTACGCACGCATACGGACGCTTGCCGACAAGATTGGCGCCATCTTTATGGTAGATATGGCACATCCCGCAGGTCTTATTGCAGTCGGTTTGTTGGAAAATCCGCTCAAACACGCACACATCGTTACCTCAACCACACATAAAACTTTGCGCGGTCCGCGCGGAGGAATCATCCTTTTGGGCAAAGATTTCGAAAACCCATGGGGCCTTGCCACCAAAAAAGGAGAGATCAAGTTGATGAGCAGCCTGCTCGATTCGGCCATCTTCCCGGGAATTCAGGGTGGTCCGCTGGAGCATGTCATTGCGGCAAAAGCCGTCTCTTTTGGTGAGGCATTGCTCCCTGAATACAAACTCTACCAGCAACAGGTACAAAAAAATGCCAGGGTGATGGCCCAGGCCTTTATGGACAAAGGATACAAGGTAATTTCAGGCGGGACCGACAACCACTCCATGCTGATCGACCTGCGTACAAAATTTCCTGATCTGACAGGTAAAAAAGCTGAAAACGCGCTTGTTCTCGCCGACATTACGATCAACAAAAACATGGTTCCTTTCGATAGCCGCTCACCTTTCCTGACTTCAGGCTTGCGTGTGGGTACGCCGGCTATCTCAACCAGAGGTTTGAAAGAGACCCAGATGGGAGTAATCGTGGAGATGATCGACCGTGTACTTTTGGATGCCGACAGCGATCAGAATATTCTGACTGTGCGTGCCGAGGTTAATAAGATGATGCAGAATTATCCGATTTTCGCCTGGTAAGCTAAAATCTTCGGTAGGAAAATGAAACACGCTACCGCCACAGCCGTGATCGCGCAAACAAGTACAGCTGCTGCGGCCATGTCCTTCACCTTTTTGATCTTTTCGTGCTTTTGTGGGGCAAGATGACCGGCCAGGTTTTCAATGGCCGAATTGAAAAGTTCAGCGGCAAAGACGGCGCCAATTACCAGGAAGATAGCCACCCATTCTGTCATGGATAGCTTTAGTGCCCAGCCGAGCGCTATTGCCAAAACAGCAGCGACCAGGTGTATCCTTGAATTGTGCTCTTCCACGAACAAGAGTTTCAGCCCGTTAAAAGCATATCCAAAGCTCTTCCATCTTTTCCTGAACGAAAACTTTTCTTTGTTCATCTTGCTTGATTTTCTATCAATATTATCCAATCACTACCCTCGAAAATGGCACTGCATCAAGAGAGGCAAATTCTCCCTTCAGGTACTTGTAATAGCCGGTAATGGCAATCATGGCCGCATTGTCGGTAGTAAACTTAAAAGGAGGAATGTACATCTGCCAGCCATTCTTTTGAGCTGACTCCTGTAAGGCACTTCTCAATCCTGAATTGGCCGAAACACCACCTGCAACAGCAATCTCCCTAATCCCTGTTTGCTCAGCAGCAAGTCTCAATTTTGACAACAAAATCTCGATAATTGTGTATTGAAGCGAAGCACAAAGATCCGCCTTGTGCACATCAATAAAATCTTTATTTTTAGCGATTTCGTCCCGTAAAAGATACAAAAACGAGGTTTTCAGTCCGCTGAAACTGTAATCCAATCCGGGCATCCTTGGTTTGGCAAAAACAAAGGCCTTAGGATCGCCCTCTATTGCCAGTTTATCGATCAAAGGTCCGCCAGGATAGGGCAAACCCATCACCTTGGCGCATTTGTCGAATGCCTCACCGGCAGCATCGTCGATGGTTTGGCCAATCACCTCCATCTCAAGAAAATCGCGAACTACGATGATTTGCGAGTTCCCGCCCGAAACCAGCAAGCAGAGAAACGGAAATTTGGGTTCATGGTGCTCCACCAGGCTCTCCCTGATAAAATGGGCCAACACATGCCCCTGAAGATGGTTCACCTCCACCAATGGAATATTTCGTGCAAGTGCGAAAGCCTTGGCAAAGGAGGTGCCGACAAGCAGGGAGCCCAACAGCCCGGGACCCCGGGTGAAAGCAATCGCATTGATCTCATCCAGTGAGACACCGGCCTTTTTAATGGCTTGATCAACGACCGGAATAATATTTTGCTGGTGCGCGCGTGATGCCAACTCCGGTACCACGCCACCATACGCCCTGTGAACAGCCTGACCTGCAACTTCATTGCTCAGCATCAACTGATTTCGGATCACAGCTGCGGATGTGTCATCACAGGAGGATTCTATTCCCAAAATAATGATGTCTCTGTTTTGACCCATATTTTTTGTACTTGCCAGTTTCCACTTTCCATTTACAACTTTCCACTGAACATACTCCGCAAATGGTTGTTATTGCTATAAGAATTGCTTCACCAGATCACCTCGGGTGTCGTTCCAACTCGGTAAAAAATACTATTTTTAGCACATAAAAGCAAGGATCATATCAATCCTAACCCGATCTGCAAAAGATGCCAGGGAAGAACAGTTGACCTTGGAAAAAATTAATATTCAATCCACGTGACAGAAGCGCAAACACCCATTCCATCCGTGTCCAAAGGTATCAAAAAAAAGGTTAAGGCATTTGTTGTCATAGCCATTTTGCTGGTAGCCTTACCGGAGCTTCTGTATGTTGCTTTTCGCAGTAAGACCGTTCAGACAGTTGCTGTCAGGTGGTTGATGGAACAGGTTGGACAAACTTTTAATACGAAAATTAAAGTAGGAGGAATAGATATCTCCTTCTTTGACCATGTAACGCTTGAAAAAATTGTCATTGAAGATCAATCCAGGGATACGCTGGTATACATTGATCAGCTAAAGCTTGAGATCGATAGCATCAGATATGGAAGTCGTCGTGTACACCTGAACAACATCATTGTTCAACAACCGCGGATCCGTATGTTTCAGGACACAACAGGCACCAACTTCCAATTTATCCTGGATTCACTCAAAGCTACTCCTCCTGCCCTAAACGATTCACCTTGGGATGTAACTTTTAACAACCTCTTTGTCAGGGATGGAGAGATACGGTTCAAAAAGCCCTATGCGGATACCATTTCACATGAGGGAATTAATCTGAATGATCTGGCAATTCAAAAGTTAAATTTCGCACTCGTCCATGTCAAAAGGGGGCCATCATCCATCGCCATGCTGCTGGATAATGCTTCCTTCGTCGAAAAATCAGGCTTTTCCATGCAAAACATGACATTCAATGCACAGCTGGATTCATCCGGTTTGCACATGAATAAATTTGCACTGATCACCTCCCATTCAAATATCTTTTCGGATTCCATGAAAGTCACGCACCGAAAGAGCGTCTTGCTGGATAAACTTTCCAACATAAAAAAAACAGAAGACCTGCCTTTGGCCTTCCAGTACGAATACGATGGCAATCTTTCCGAATCCATTATTTCGGTAGCTGATCTCGCTTTTTTCGCACCAGATATTTGGGGAATGAACGAACAGGTCATCTTCTCGGGAGCTATCAAAGGAACCATTGACAACCTTAAATTTAAAAAATTGAACTTCCGTGTGGGTAAGAAAACCTCCTTCAATGCGGATCTGGAGCTAAAGGGATTACCCGACTGGCAAAACACCTACATCTTCCTGAAATTCTACAACAACACCTTCAATTTCAATGACTTTTCCTTGATCAGGCTGCCTGATACTGCAGCCTGGCGCTACCCTAAAATTCCGCAAACAATGCTGGATGATGTTGACCTGACCTACCAGGGAACTTTCAGCGGTTTTCCTTCAGATTTTGTTGCCTATGGAAATTTAAACGGAGAACTCGGTTCCTTGTCGACGGATATTGCCATAGCACCCAGCCTCTCGGGCGCCCTCTCCTTCAAAGGAAAGCTGAACGCAAAATCGTTCAAAATAGGGAAATTTCTGGGCTATGATCCTTTGGGTGAAGTAACGCTTCATACAGAAGTGGTTGTCGACAAAAAAGGTTCAAGGTTCAATGCCACAATCAAGGGAAATATCGACAGCGTCTATTACTACAATAACCGGATCGATTCAATTTTCATGAACGGAACGGCAAGCAACAAGAGTTACGATGGTCAAATTACTGTCAACGATGATAAACTTCGTATGAAATTCGCCGGGAAAGCCGATCTCGGAAGCAAAATCCCCGTTTTCGACTTTTCCTCTACCGTCAAAACAGCCAACTTATATGTGCTTGGTATTGATCAGCTTCACAAAGATGCCAACTGCTCCTTCGACATGGATGCCAACTTTACCGGTAAAAACATCGACGAGTTAAACGGCTCCATTGACCTTCACAAAATGAAATTATCGCGCGAAGGCAAAATATTTGATGTTAAGGCGCTTAACCTGAGTACTACCAACTCGTCCGACCGGAATACCATTACCATGAGGTCGGATATTGCCGATATCGATATATCAGGTAAATACCGGCTCCTGGAGATTGGACTAACCATCAGGGATTATTTACAGTACTATCTTCCTTCGGCCGATCTTCCCTTTAGCAAAGATGGAGTGCCCGGAAGTAATGTATTCAGTTTTGATGTCAATATCAAGAAGCCAGAACTGATTACCTATTTCTTCCTGCCCGACCTGGTGCCCAACTCCCCGTTTTACATGAAGGGCAAAATCAATTCCAACAAAAAGAGCCTGATATTCGATTGCAAAGCTGAGGATTTATCTTATCGCTCCTATCACACCAAAGGATTCAGCTTTTCATCCCGGAACGAAGGAAACCGGTGGTTGCTTAAACTGGGAATGAAAGAAGCATCATTGGGGAATAACTACAACCTGGAGAATGTCACGCTGGACAATGTACTATTCAACGACACTTTGCAAACCTCCTTTGACTGGGGAACAAAAAACGACCATACCTACAGCGGTAAAATTGATATGGAAGGACTATTCTCTAAAAACGTGGATGGGCTCAGAATGGCTGATTTTACCATCAAACCCTCAAACATTCTGGTTTCTGACACATTGTGGCATTTCGAAAGCAGCAAGGTCCATTTCGATTCAACAAGAATCGATGTCAGTAACTTCAATCTGCACCACAAGGATGAGTTCTTCCGAATAGATGGAAAGCTCACAGACAATCAGTCAGATAAATTAAAGATTGAAGCGCACAACATCAATCTCGGTTTCTTCGACCTGATCTCAAAACAGAAGATCGGAATTGAGGGATTGTTGGGTGGAATAACAGAAATTGCCGATATTCACAACTCCATGTTTCTCAACAGCAACCTGACCATCAATAATTTCCATTACGATAAAAACCATTTTGGCGATATTGCTTTCGATAACCACTGGAATGAAGGGGATAAACGACTGTACTCCTCCATCAAGTTGAACAAAAATGATACAACCTCCCTGCTCATCAAAGGATATTACTCCTCTTTGTCGGATTCCCTAAATTATAAAGCACAGTTGACCAATTTTTCACTGGAGACCATTTTCCCGTTTCTCCAGAGTTTTTCAAATGGCGTAAGCGGAAAGGGGGATGGCTCGGTTGCAATTACCGGCACCTTCACGAATCCCTGTTTCATCGGAAAAGTTGATGTGAAAGATGCCAGGATAGGTATTGATTACACCAAAGTAGCCTATTCCTTCACCCACCCAGTTGAATTTTCACACGACTCGATCGTTTTCAGGAAGATCACTTTAAGAGACAATGAAAAAAATACGGCCCTGTTGGACGGCTACATCACCCACCAAATGTTTGGCAACCTGAAGTACCATATTGGATTAAAAACGAAGAAAATTGAAGCATTGCATACTACCCTGGCTGATAACTCCCTCTTCTACGGTGAGGCCCATTGCAGTGGGGACGTTCTTATTACCGGAGCTGGGGAACAGATAAAACTGGACATGGATGTCAGGTCAGAAGATGGCACCAACATTGTCATTCCCTTGGAAACACCAGCATCTGCAGCCGAAAATAATTTTATCCGGTTTGTTGACAAGAACAATAAGATCGTTGAAAAAACAGAACCCCCACATGAGCCCGAAAATGGCTTTTTCGAGATGAACCTCAACATTGCCGCCACACCTGCAGCCAAAATTCAGATCCTTTTCAACTCCACCATCGGCGATGTCATTTCAGGACAGGGTTCAGGCAACCTGCGAATGGTCTATGACAAGCAGGGTGATTTTACAATGTTTGGAAACTATACCATCGACAAGGGAGATTATCTCTTTACCCTACAAAACGTCATTGGCAAAAAATTCAAACTGGAAGAGGGTGGAACAATTACCTGGAACGGAGATCCTTATGAGGCAATTGTGGATTTGAACGCCGTATACAATTTGAAAGCTTCAGTGAAAGATCTCCTTGTCGATACGTATAAGAATGAGAATACAGGAAGGATTCCCATCGAATGTAAAATCAATCTTTCCAGAAAATTATTGAACCCGGTACTTAAATTTGACATACTCTTCCCCACCGCCGACGAAAGGACAAAAGACGAATTGCAGCAATTTATCAGTACCCAGGATGATATCAACCGGCAAATGTTGGCATTGATGCTCATTGGTCAATTCTATACGCCTGAATACATTCGTGGAAGAACCGATTCCCAGAACAATACCGGTTCACTCGTAGGCGCCACTACCTCTGAAATGCTCTCGAACCAGCTTTCCAACTGGCTCTCACAAATCAGTTCCAATTTTGATGTAGGATTCAACTACAAACCTGGCGACCAGGTGAATACCAACCAGATGGAACTTGCCCTAAGTACCCAGATTTTCAATGACCGCGTCACCATCAACGGAAATATCGGGAACAACAGTAATATACAGACCACCAACAACAACACGGTTTTGGGTGAAATTGAAGTTTTTGTCAAATTAATCAAATCAGGAAAGCTGCAACTAAAAGCATACAACCGGGCAAATACTGATATGACTTATGATACAGCGCCTTACAAGCAAGGTCTTGGCTTCTCCTACCGTGAAAGTTTCAACTCATTTTACGATCTTTTCCACTCAAAGGGAGACAAGAATCAAAGAAAATTGAAAGCCCCAAGGATAGATCCGGCCATCAATGAAAAACAGACAGAGGTAACAAGTGATTCCCACTGAACCGGAGGCTGCTTTCTTTGAGAATAAGTATTCGCCTGTTGAAGGAATATTAAAGCAGATGAAATTATTTTCTATTTTTGTGATCAACCACTGTAACTTTCCTTTGTTGGATTGTTCAGCAATTGGGTTAACGGTTCTATAAAGAATCCGGATATTATGACACTATCTGAAAGCCAAAGAAACGGCATCATCTATACTTTGTTGGTCCACGGTGGAATCCTCATCTTTTTGATGATGCTCAAACTGTCGGTTGATATCAAGTTCAAGACCGATGAAGGTTTATTGGTCGATTTTGGCTATTCCGAAAACGGAAAAGGGGAAGAAGAACCATCAGCCGTCTATTCCAAGAATGACAACCTATACAAGCCACCCGTTCAGGTTACCCAAAAAGCCGCAATAACTGCTCCTGCCATCCTTAAATCCACCGAAATAAAAGAGGAAGATCTTCTTACCCAAGACCATGAACCATCTGTCGCACTGCATACTGCAAAAAAAATTCAAAAGGTTGTCAAAAAGGTAACACCTGATCCGTCTGTTGAAATTGAGAAAAAAAGGAAACAGGAATTGATCGCTAAACAAAAGATCGAAGAGCAAAACCTGCAAAAAAAATTACAGGAAGAGAAGATGATCGGCAACATCAATTCGAGGGTTAAAAATGCCTTTGGAGGTGGCCTGACCGACAACGGATCCACCTCAAAAGGAGAAGGCATAACTTATGGGCCCGGCAACCAGGGTGATCCCAACGGACAACCAGGAGTCAAACGGTACGGGCCGGGCGGCGGTACCGGGAACACCCCCACCTTCAATCTTTCAGGTCGTTCGTCGCGTTCGCTACCAAAACCAGCCTATCCCGGCAACGAAGGTGGAATCGTAGTTGTGGAGGTGACTGTCGATAAATTGGGCAAAGTTTCGGCTGTTCGTGGCGGAATATTCGGATCCACCTCCAGCGATCCCGACTTGGTTGAAGCTGCCACCAAAGCAGCCCGGGCAGCCAGGTTTAATGTGGATGACAATGCCCCGGCCTTCCAAAAGGGGACGATTACGTATCACTTCGTTCTACAATAAGGATAAAGTAAAAAGGATAAAGGATAAAGGATAAAGTTAGGGACTCCGGTGAGGGAAACCATTTGCGGTCTTTGCGATTACCTTTGCGAACTTTGTGTGAAATTTTTTGTCTCCTAAAAGAGCTCATTTACCCCCTTTTCACCATCTGTTTTATCCCCAATGGAACAAAACCTACCCCTGCACGTATCCCACTTTATCCTTTTTACTTTATCCTTTATCCTTTTGATTTATTGATTACCTTTGCAGCCAAATTAGTAAAATGCGAAAAATAAGAAACATAGCCATCATTGCCCATGTCGACCACGGTAAAACTACCCTGGTAGACAAGATGATCCTTCATTCCAACATTTTTCGTTCCAACCAAAATCCAGGTGAATTAATCCTGGATTCGAACGATCTGGAGCGCGAAAGAGGGATCACCATCCTGGCAAAAAACGTATCGGTGGTGTACAAAGGAGTTAAGATTAATATCATTGATACTCCCGGTCACTCCGACTTTGGCGGAGAGGTTGAACGGGTACTGAACATGGCCGACGGTGTGTTGTTGTTGGTCGATGCCTTTGAAGGCACCATGCCTCAAACGAGGTTTGTTCTTCAGAAAGCGATCGAACTGGGATTGAAACCCATCGTCGTTGTCAACAAAGTCGACAAGCCCAACTGCCGTCCGGATGTAGTTCACGAGCAAGTATTCGAATTGATGTACAGCCTCGATGCAACGGAGGAACAACTTGATTTTCCCACCATTTATGGTTCGGCCAAACAAGGCTGGATGAGTACCGACTGGAAAAGTCCATCCACTTCGATTGAGCCACTTTTTGATGCCATTCTTGAACATATCCCCGCTCCTCCCGAAAATGAAGGAACGCCACAGATGCTGATCACCTCGCTCGACTACTCCAAATACATCGGACGAATAGCCATCGGACGTATTCATCGCGGAGAAGTAAAAGAGGGTCAAAACGTCTCACTGGTCAAACGGGATGGGACTATCACCCGATCTAAAATTAAGGAGTTGCATGTCTTCACCGGCTTGGGACGCGAAAAAGTTGCCACCGCCCTCAACGGGGATATTTGTGCCCTGGTTGGCATCGATGATTTTGAGATCGGTGATACCATTTGTGACTACGAAAATCCTGAAGCGCTCGATCCCATTGATGTTGATGAGCCAACCATGAGCATGTTGTTCACCATCAACAATTCGCCTTTTTATGGCAAAGAGGGAAAATTCGTCACCAGCCGACACATCCACGAACGTCTCGAACGTGAGTTGGAGAAAAACCTGGCATTGCGCGTTGAACCAACCGATTCGGCCGATTCATGGAATGTCAACGGCCGGGGCGTCTTGCACCTTTCGGTATTGATCGAAACCATGCGCCGCGAAGGGTACGAACTACAGGTCGGACAACCACAGGTCCTCTACAAAGAGATCCACGGAGAACGCAACGAACCGATCGAACTTCTCGACGTTGACCTTCCTGCCGAGATGGCCGGAACCGCCATCGACTTTGTCACGCGCCGCAAGGGCGAAATGATCAACATGGAGCACAAGGGCGACCGTACCCACCTCGAATTTCACATACCCTCCAGGGGAATCATCGGCCTGCGTACCAATCTGCTCACCGCTACACAAGGCGAAGCAGTCATGTCGCACCGCTTCCTCCACTACGATAAATTCAAGGGACCGATCGAGACCCGCTTAAATGGTTCTTTGATCGCCATGGAAACAGGTACCGCATTTGCATACTCTTTAGGCAAGCTGTCGGACAGGGGCCGTTACTTTATCGAGCCGCAGGAGGAAATTTACGAAGGACAGGTCTGCGGGGAAAACAACCGCGAGGGCGATATGGTGCTCAACCTGACGAAACCCAAGAAGCTCACCAACATGCGCGCTTCGGGATCTGACGATAAGATCAGACTGACGCCGGCCATCAAATTTAGTTTGGAGGAGGCGCTCGAATACATCCAAAAGGACGAATATGTTGAGGTCACCCCAAAATCCATCCGGCTAAGAAAGATCAAATTGAGCGAAATAGAACGCAAGAGATCTTCAAAAACCGTCTAAAATTCCTCCCCTACCGGGAAACCACCATATCGACAGACCCGATTCCTTAACAGGAGTTGGGTCTGTTGTTATATAAGCCCGCAGGGCTTTCTCTCATTCATTGCCGTCGGTTTCAACCGACGATCAGATGAATATGAATTTTTCAGGCTTTAGCCAAATAATCTCAAAATTTGGCTAAAGCCCTGTCGCAATTCACATCCCTGCCCATTGGCTGAAGCCAATGGCAATTAATGGATAAAACCCCGTCGGGGTTGAATATGAATAGCCATGGGTTGAACCCATGGACTGAAGTACCACAAACACCCCCAACCACGACGGGGTTGAATTTTGTTGGTGAACATATTCTTTAGCATTTCTCCATTCCACCGGAGACAAATACGTAAAAAATCACAATAAATAGAGTGCTACCATCCCAAAAATCTGGAAAAAAAGATGATCTTATCTGTCTAAAAAAATATTTTATCTAAAATATTCACACAAAATCCCTTCAAAACATTCTTCTGCAAATTTTTATATAACTGATTTTCTGGTACATAAAAAATATTTTAAAAATTATGGTACTATGTCTTACATAGTACAATAATAAATATATATATTTGTATCACCTACTTCAGTGTAATGGAAAGTACCTTACAGATACATATTAGACAAAAAGTAGCAAATTTCAATTTTGAAACAGTTTAATTGAACCAAGATGAACATTGACAATTCAAAGGCACAGATGAGGAAAGGTATCCTGGAGTATTGCATACTTCTGATCCTCTCCAAAAAACCGCTGTATGCTTCTGACATCATCAGCGAGTTGAAAGCGGCGCAAATGATTGTTGTGGAGGGTACACTCTACCCTTTGCTTACCCGGCTGAAAAATGACGGGTACCTCTCCTATCGTTGGGAAGAGTCGCTGCAAGGTCCGCCACGCAAATACTACGAACTGACATCGTCCGGGGCAACCTTTTTGACAGAACTGGAAATTTCCTGGGCCGAATTGGTGGATGCTATCCAACAGTTGAAAGTGAATGATGCTGAGAAAAAGGATAAAGGATAAAGTTAAAAGGACAAAGTAAAGGTGGCGTTAGTCGCTAACTGTCATGAGAATAGAAAAATATTGAAAAGATAAAAAACTAAGATAAACAACAAGAAAATGAAAAAGACATTGACCATCAACCTGAGCGGATCCGTTTTTCACATCGACGATGATGCCTATGAAAAACTGTACGCTTACCTGAACCAGATCACCCGGCATTTTGGGAATGATGCCGAGGCCAAGGAGATTGTTGAAGACATCGAGACCAGAATAGCGGAGATCTTTGCCGAAAAAATCAAAAACGGCGGGGAGGTAATCAATCTGGACCATGTGAATGAGGTGATCGTGATCATGGGAACTCCCGAAGCTATCTCCAACGAAGATGAGGAGAAACAACAAAACGCGGGCAGAAAATTCTACCAAACAGGTGGCAGAAGGCTTTACCGGGATCCGGATGACAAGGTTTTGGGCGGGGTTTGCGGTGGATTGGGAGCCTACTTTGCCATTGACCCTGTCATTTTACGAATCCTTTTTGTGCTGATCTTCTTCTTAGGCGGCAGCGGCGTTCTGGTCTATCTGGTTCTGTGGATCGTAGTGCCAAAAGCCTACAGCACTGCCCAACGTCTGGAGATGAAGGGGGAAGAGGTAAACATCGACAACATCTCCAAATCCATCAAGGAGGAGATGCAGGATGTGAAAGAAAACTTTCGGAACTACAGGTCCCACCCGGCTTATACCCAAGGCAGAAGCAATGTGCGTGAAGTTGGGGATACCCTCCTCTCCGTATTAAAAATTCTGGGAACAATCATCCTGGTTATCATTGGAATACCCTTCCTGATTGTTGGTGCGGTATGCCTGATTGTCCTGTTTGCGCTGTTGTTTGCATCGCACCACATCGTTGGCCTAATGCCTTTAAATAACGGATTTAATTTTATGGAACACCTTTATACGCCGGGTGCGACCTTATCCTGGATGACAGTCGGCATTGCCCTGGTAATCGGGATTCCACTGGTGATGCTTATCTACGCAGGGATTAAAATGATCTTCCGGGTTAAATCGCGCAACCATATATTTGGATCCATCTTTGCCGGACTTTTTGTAGTAGGAATTATCATACTGATTATCAACGGTAGTAACACATTGGGAGAATTCAGGAAACAGACAACTGTTACCCATTCGGAAAAGTTAGTCACCTCTTCTGACACCCTCTATATTAGTGCAAAAAAAGACCATGCAGAAAAGGACCTGGATGCCATCATTGATCCGGACCTGAACTTTGAACGCTTCAGAATTGGGACCCTCAACGATGTTGACGTTGTCATAGGCATTCCGGAGCTAAGGATCGAAAAAAGCGATGACACGGAACCGAGCCTCCTCGTCAACAAGACATCAAGGGGTACATCCCATGCAAATTCCAGGCAAAATGCGGAAGATATCCCCTACAATTACCAACTTAAAGACTCAATGATCAACGTTCAAAGCTCCTATCTGCTTCCCAAAATCTGGAGAAACCAACGTGTCAATCTAAAATTATATATCCCGGTAGGGAAAACAATCTATCTCGACGAATCTGTAAAGCCCATCCTTCGGGATGTTCATAACACATCAGACACCTTCGACGACGACATGGTCAACAAATACTGGACCATGAAGCCCGATGGCCTGACCCTTGTCAACAGAGCAATTCCTAATGTAAAACCTATAAAAAAGTAAAACTATGAGCTTCATTTACCGTATTGGCATATTGGTTGCCATGCTGCTTTCATTTCTGTCCGGATTCGGACAAACTAAATCACAAAAGATATACGACCGTTATCAAAAAGAGAACGGAGTAACCTACTTCACCTTTTCAAAATCGATGATCGATGCCATGAACCTGAACCTGGACGAGGAGGGCAAAAAGATCACCGGCGATTTTCAGGAATTTCGTATTCTGATTTACAATGAGGAAAAGGGGAACTTGAAGCATTTTTCGCAGGATATCTCCAATGAACTGAGTTCAATGCACTACGAACAGGTGCATCCCAAAGATGAAAAACCAAACGATGATGCTGAATTCTGGATCGAAGGGAATGGGAAAAAGGTTACTGAATGCCACATCGTGATCGGTAACAAAAGAAACCACGATAACTCGTCTCTTTTGATCTCTTTCTTCGGAAATTTCAAGGTGGAGGACCTCAACAAACTCGAAAAAATTGCGCAGAAGCAGAACAAGTAATAAAATGAATGATCCCGCTGGTGCGGGATCATTCATTTTATGTCATTGGATATTCTCCTGATATATCGGTGAGTACCTCACATCCGGTTTCTGTAACCAACAGGGTGTGTTCAAACTGCGCAGACAACTTATCATCCACTGTGCGTGCTGTCCAACCATCCAACTGATCTACTTTAACACGAGGTTTCCCCTCGTTGATCATCGGTTCGATGGTAAAAATCATTCCTGGCTTCATCTTGGGACCGCTGTTTTTACGGGCTGCATGGTCGACCTGGGGATCTTCATGAAATTCTATTCCCACACCATGTCCGCAAAACTCATACACCACGCTGAATCCCTGGGCAGTCGCGTACCTGTTGATAAAATAACCTATATTTCCAAAATAATTTCCCGGAAAAACCTGTTGGATCCCTAGGTTCAGGCACTGCTTTGTAGCCTGAATCAACTTCAAAGCCTCTTCAGAACATTCGCCAACCGTAAACATCTTGCTGGTATCGCCATAATAGCCATCCAAAATCGTGGTAACATCCACGTTGAGAATATCCCCGTTTTTAAGAATGGTTTGGGCGGATGGAATGCCATGACAAACCACTTCATTCAGTGAAATACAACATGATTTGGGAAAACCGTTGTAATCAAGTGTGGCTGGAACCGCACCTCTGTCTACCATGAACTGATGTATCAAACTATCCAGGTACTCAGTAGAAACCCCCTCTTTAACAAAAGGTTCGATATATATTAAAGTTTCGCCGGCAAGTTTTGAACTTTTCCTGATTCCCTCTATCTGCTCGGCGGTTTTTATAATGATATTCATGCGATAATTTTTTGTAAAGTTAGGGGTATAATTTAAAATGACAATAGTTTTCAGAAAAGTGACTAAAGTGAACTAAAGTGACTAAAGTTATAGGAGTCCGAACAATTGATGCAGGTAGCAATATACTTTAGTCACTTTAGTTCCCTCTAGTCACTTTAGTCACTCCAAGTACTTCATTATCACGGCAACCTTCTCCTCCATCGGTAGAAACCCATCCAGCCAATGAATCTCGAAGCCCTCCCGCTCCATCTTCCGGAACCAGGTCATTTGACGTTTGGCAAACTGGTGGATGGCAATATTAAGTCGTTCAAACATCTTCTTTTTGGTCAATTCCCCAGTCAAATACAACGTCAAGTATTTGTATTCCAAGCCATAATAGGTCAAATCCTCAGGTGACAGGCCCTTCGCAAGCAAGCCCTCTACCTCCTCCACCATTCCCTCCTCCAATCTTTGTTTTAAGCGGTTGGTAATTCGTTCACGACGTGTGTCCCTGTCGTACTGAACCCCAACAATCAGCGAATGGATGACCGGAAATTCGAAATCAAGCTCTGGATGGTGCATTAGGTATTCTTCGATCTCAATAGCCCTGATGGCCCTGTTTTTGGTCTCTGTGTCACTGCTATTGTGAACAGTTTTATAGCCCTTTAAAAGGGATGCCAGTTCATCGAGGGACAATAGGGACAACTCATCCCTTCGATCCATATCTGAGGGTACCTGGGTAAGCCTGTATCCTTTGAGTACCGCCTCCAGGTACAAACCGCTTCCGCCACAGAAAACAGGAAACCGCCCCCTTAGGCGCACGTAATTGAAAGCGCGGATAAACGCTCTCTGGAACTCAAAAACATTGTATTGCGTTCCCGCATCTACCAAATCAATCAAATGATAGGGTATAGGGCACCCGTCAACGATATAGTCGCCAAGATCTTTCCCTGTTCCAAGATCCATTCCACGGTATATTTGACGAGAATCAGCCGATAGGATCTCCCCGTTCAACTGATAAGCCACGCGGGCTGCCAGTTGGGTTTTCCCGGTAGCCGTTGCGCCAAGGATCGTCAGCATGTCGTATCCCATATATTGTTTAAAATGTTTGAAATGTTTGAAATGTTTGTCGCCCCCTTTTGTTATTTTTGCACGAATGAAAACAGCGTTTCAGCATATCATCAACATTCGGAACAAAAGAGCCAGTTTCGACTACGAATTTATTGAAAAATTCGTTGCCGGGATCATTCTCCTTGGAACAGAGATAAAGTCAATCAGGTTGGGGAAAGTGAGCATGAACGATGCTTATTGCCATTTTTTGAACAATGAGATGCTGATTAAAAACCTGTCAATATCTGCCTATGATTTTGGAACTTGCAATAACCACGAGGTATTGAGGGAGCGAAAATTACTCTTGAACAGAAAAGAGTTGAACAAAATGGAACGCAAGGTGAAAGAAAATGGCCTCACAATCATCCCTATTCGTCTCTTTCTCAACGACAAGGGATTGGTAAAGGTGGAAATCGCCCTGGCCAAAGGAAAACACACCTATGACAAAAGACAGACGCTCAAAGACAAAGATGCACGTCGTGAAATGGACCGACACGAAAAGTATTAGAGAAATTTCTTAACCTTGCCAAAATCTATCAGCTTCACTCCCAACTCTTTCCAGTGTTTAAACGGAAGCGGGATTTTGGGTAACTCTTTGATGGCATCTTCCAAAACATAGATATTGTATCCTCTTCCGGCCAGTCCGCAGACTGCTTTATCAACGCAAACGTTGGTTGAAACGCCATATACAAAAATCTTTTCAGGGTGTAATAGCTTGATAATCTGCTCTGTATATGGATTTCCCTCAAATACATCAAATGCATCCTTACGGATCACAATATTCCTGAATTGGTTTGCATTGGCCAGATATGGTAATATTGCCAGTTGGCTCATCCAGTCCACAATTGCCGGCAAAACAGGTTTGGTTTCAGCAATAAACTCTGCCCCAAAGGTACCAGCCATACAATGTTCAGGAAAGGAGGTCTTAAAATCAGGATTTTGTGATAACTCTGAAGAATTGATCAGGTGAAAGTCACAGCTATTGATGACTCGGATGTGATTCAGGGCAGCAAAACTTGTGATTTTCCCAAGTACAGGCTTCAGCTTTTCTGCTCCTTTCACATACAATTTCCCGGCAGGTTCGATGAAATCAAACTGAGTGTCAACATTCCAGAATAGAATACCTTCATGCATAACTTCATTCTTTTAGTAACTGAAAAATGACAAAGAACCCTGCTACAAGGCCAAGGGCGGGCAATTGACAATTATTCTTAATGGATAGTATGATTATCGCAAGAGTTCAAACTTAAAGAAAATCTCTCCCAAAACCGTAATTTGGGGTGTTAATATAATATTATTTCTTTGTGATGGGGATATTCATAAAAAAACCCGCTCAGCTTATTGAGCGGGTTTCCTTGTAGTAATTGATCAAATGATGATCTCATCATGGTGTTCATCGTAGTACTTTGATCCAAGAAAACTCATAGAATTCATCTCTACGACCTTTATACGCTTATGGTATTTCCACCGCCATTTGCATACTTTGGAAAAAATAGACCCCCTGGTCAGATAAGCGCCCACAAATGGGTGAAGTTCAATTGTAAGCTTTTTTTTCTGAAGTTCTTCAAAAATGTACCTAACCCTCTGTTCGATCTCCTCGATGAAAAGCAAGGTAGGTGTTACCTTCCCGGTGCCTTTGCAAACGGGGCAATTTTCCTCCGTTTCGATCGCCATCTCTTGTCTTACACGTTGTCGCGTAATTTGCATCAAACAGAATTTACTCAAAGGGAGTATATTGTGTTTGGTTCTGTCGGAAGACATGACTTCCTTCATTTTATCGAAAACTTTCTGGCGGTTTTCGTTACCGTGCATGTCGATAAAATCGATTACGATAATTCCTCCCATGTCGCGAAGTCGCAATTGTCGTGCGATCTCTTCGGCGGCGGCCAGATTTACCTCTAACGCGTTGGTCTCCTGATCTCCTGTTTTGGAACGATTTCCGCTATTGACATCAATAACGTGAAACGCTTCCGTGTGTTCGATGATCAGGTATGCCCCGCTTTTAAAGGAGACTGTCTTTCCAAAAGATGCTTTAATTTGTTTGTCAATTCCGAAATATTCGAAGATGGGCATTTTACCATTGTAATACCTGACCATCTTTTTCTTTTCTGAATCTATGGTTCCCACATACTCCTTGGCATCAGCAGCAGCATCTTCATTGTTAATGTAGATGTTGGTAAAATCGTTGCTGTAGACATCCCTGATCAAAGAGATGGTACGATCGGTTTCTCCAAGTACCAGTGAAGGAACGACTTGCTTTTCAAGCTTACTAAATCCATTTTCGTACTTAGTAATCAGTCGCCTCAACTCCTGATCCAACTCTGCTACCATTTTCCCTTCAGCCGCTGTCCGAACAATGACCCCATAGTTTTTGGGGCAGATGCTCTGGATTAATTTTTTCAGACGGGTTTTTTCTTCCGTCGTTTCAATTTTCTGGGAAACAGAAATTTTGTCACTGAAAGGTACCAAGACCATGTTTCTACCCGCCACCGAGATTTCAGAAGTCAATCGGGGCCCTTTGGTTGAAATGGGTTCTTTGGCTATCTGCACCAGAATAGTTTGACCGGCTTTAAGTACCTCATTTATCTTGCCGTCCTTGTTGATATCGGGTTCCGGATTAATTTTCGGAAAAGGTGTCAACTTAATTTTTTTGGCGGCAGCCAATTTGAGAAACTTGTTTAGCGTCTGGAATTGTGGTCCCAAATCCAAATAATGTAAGAACGCATCTTTCTCGTAGCCAACATCGACAAAAGCAGCATTTAAACCCGGCATGATCTTTTTTACCTTTCCAAGGTAAATATCACCAACCTGAAATTTAACATCGTTACTTTCCCTGTTGAGTTCTACAAGTCTTTTGTTTTCGAGTAAAGCAATTTCGACATGAGAGGACGCTACGTCAATAATCAACTCATTGCTCATGCTGTTTACTCATTTTAT
>JALNYZ010000079.1:2478-5572 GCA_023229575.1 Prolixibacteraceae bacterium | reverse complement strand
CGCGAGGCTCTTGATGGTATTGCGAACTCCAATGCCAGTCGTTCAACCACTTTACAAGAAGAAATTATTTTTTTGAAACAGAATGCATGGAAGCTTTTTGCAGATGAACTTGGTGAGGTTCCAGATTTAATTATGAAATATAAAGAGATGAAGAATAATTATGATTATCTCGAATATAAAATTGATGCGTACGAACAATTTTTAGAGAGGATTGGAGTTGAACCCTCATATGCTGAAAGATATTTTGACTAATTTTTTTGGAGTATATAGCAAATTATATTGAATGGAATATGGGTTTTGAAATAAGAATCCATGTATGTTTAATCATACATGGATTCTACTTTTCTTCTTACAAAATTCAGAGAGAATAACTACTTGTCCGAAGATGTTTTGTTTGCACAATAATTTATTTTTAAAGCATAGATTTCTCGTAAAGCATTTTTTACGTCAGTAATAACGCCCATTTTACAATCTTTATCGCCGTAGATGGTTACATTAATATATGCAGGAGATATAGTAAACATTTTTTTAACGTCGTTCTCCATTTCAGCAATTGTAAAGTTTTTAAATGTTTTCGAGTTTGACCCAGTTTTATCGGATACTGTAATTTCTACTCCCTTAATGAGATCTGAATTTGATTGTGTCCTCTTGTTTTGAGATATTCCACAAGTTTCTTCAGAAATGAGAACTGGACAAATTTTATCCAAATAAGCTTTGTCATGATTTCCTGTAGCACTGGCATACTCGTTCCTGAGTATTTCGAAAGCTACATTCACATCCTCAAGGTATTTATTATAAGATTTATAATCAGTATCCATATCATTTTTAATAGACACTATCTGTAATTCATCTCGTCCGGTTTTCTGCTTTGTAGAACTACGTCTTTCACGTAATTGTTTTGCAATTTCCGAACGTAAGTTAGCCGGATCGATTGTTTTGTTGTTAAACAAAATCTTATTTTTTGCATTTATATATAAAAAATGAATACTTGATTCTAACGAGTTTGCACTATCATTAGCAATTCCATTTTTTACTTTCTGAAAATTAGAGAGTTTTGTATCAGACCTTCCACTTTTCAACGGTTCATTCACTTTGGGCTGTGCAAAGACATAAAGAGCTACAGCAGCCACAGGAACAGCTAACAATACTCTTAGCCGCATCCACCCATTCGTTTTTTCTTTTAACATCATATTGATTCGGGTTTTTAGTTTGCGGTGATTAAAACCACTGGCCATAGAATACGACCTTGTTCCAACAGCTTTTTTCACTAGCAAAAGTTGATATTGAGTTGCATCGATGCCTTGATTGATAACTGCCTCATCGGCTTCAAATTCGTGTAGTTCCTGTAATTCTCTTCTTGCAAGCCATACCATTGGATGAAACCAATAAAATAGCTGCAATAAATTAATTAAACACAAATCCAATGTATGCCTGCAGCGTATATGCATCTTTTCATGCAAAAGAATCTCCCTCGTATGATTCTGAAAATCATCTTCCGACAAAACGATGTATTTACCCCAGCTGAAAGATCGGGTAGGTTGCGATTGTATAAGCAACCAACAATCATCAAATTTGTTTTTCTCTGCTCCCCTGATAACATGCCACATACGAAAAAAAGAGACTAAAAATAAACAAAAGACAACAAGAAATCCGATCCAGTATAAATAAAATATAAAGTGTAAATAATCAAAAGAAGCGGATGCATTCATCAAATTAACTGTAGATGGCAAAGCCGTGGCTGCATAATTTTCAGTCAATACATTCTGGATATGTTGCACTGGATATTGTGCAACCATTTTATTTTCTGTAATGACAGTAAACAAGGGTAATATAAGACATATTAGACTCCCTGCCAGTAAAGAAATTCGGTTGAAACGGAACAGAGTCGTACCCTTCATTACCAGAAAGAAAAACAGGTAGAATAATACAAGGCAAATACTACTTTTAATGATATAGAGTAAGAAGAATCCCATAACTCTACTTTTTATTATTTTCTATTTTAGCAATCAGAGCCTTTAAATCCTCTATAGGCATTTCTTCTTCCTCAATAAAAGATGAAACAACACTCATGTATGAATTGTCATAATATTGAGAGATAACATCTTTCATAGCAGACCTTTTATATTCTTTTTCTGAAATCACGGCAAAGTACTGATAGGTATTTCCATATGCCTTATAAGCAACAAATCCCTTTTCTTCTAGACCTCTAACTAAGGTTGAGACAGTGTTATAATGAGGTTTAGGTTCATCATAAAAAGCCAGAAGTTCCCTAACGAACATAGGTCCATTTTGCCAGAATATGCGCATTATTTCTTCTTCTTTTGTAGTTAAACGTTTCATGTTCCTATATTTTAATTAATTCATTTCCAATTGATTTACGCAAATGTAAAAATTAAAATGTAACAATCAACTATTTGAAGAAGTTGATCTACTGTGTTTAATAGTTGTTAACAATTAGGACGCGATATTAATATAAATGTATGTAGGTGATTTATGCAAGAGGTCCTGTAAACGGTCGTTTATTATTTGCATAATAAGCCAGTATTGTACTTTTATAGTGTAATAAATCAAAATATATTGTTCTTCCATAAAATGTTTTTGCGAAAAAAGCATTCAGGTATTCAGCTTGTAGACTAACAGTCAAACATACAAATTCTTAAGGATGAATACTTTGCTATTCATATGTTAAACGAATGGTTGTACGTAGTATTGGAGGGAGATTGTTATATACAAAAAGAGTGTTTATTTAACAAACGGAACTAAACAGCAAAGGCCGGATCCTATCAGGAGCGGCCTTTGTATTAAGTCATTAAATAAAAAACATTTTACTAATTACTACCGTTTAACATCGTTGGTTTTCTTTGCCGCTTTTTAGGCCTTCTCTCTTGCTTTCTCTTTAGCCTCTTTGGCCTTTAGTTCAGCTTTAGCGGTTTTTTCCTTAGCCACAATGGCTTCTTCGGCAATTTGTTTTTTTTCTCTTAGGCTTTAACAGCCTTGTTGTACTCTTTATACTGATTTTCGTCGAGCACCATTTTTAATTCCTGCGTTTTTTTCTTTTCAGATGCTTTTAACGCTCTGTTAGTAGCCTTTCTGC
>JALNYZ010000079.1:1799-2444 GCA_023229575.1 Prolixibacteraceae bacterium | reverse complement strand
ATCCTTGGCATACTTCAGGTTGATGTCGTAAGCTTGCTGATATTGTTTATCAGAGAGCTTTAGCTCACTCTTGAATTTATCCGTTTCGCTTCTGGCTCTCAGAACGTGCACGTCATCTTGCTGATTAGACTTAGCATTAACCTGGTCTGCACAAAACAGAAAGGCAGACATACTAACGGCAAAAGCAAACTAACGAAATTTTTTAATTAGTTTTAGTCCAATAATTTATATGTTTAAGTTATTTATATATAATTTAAATAACCTTACGCCTCAAGAAGTTTGAACTCATATTTATCACCCTAATTATACGGCTGATTTATTTTTACATCCGTTCCATATACCAGATCAATTCTTTTTCCATTTTCTTGTATTTAAAAATGGTAGTAATAATTTTTTGCAGACGCATAAATGCTGTTTCGCTTTTCACAACATAGTCGAATGCTCTGTGATGCATGCATTCGATGGCTACGTCAATTTTATCTTGCGACGATAACATTACCACCGGAATATTGGAATTGACAGCTTTGATTTTATCAAGAGTTTGAATGCCATTAATGGCATTTTTATCTATACTATCAAGATAATAATCGAGTACGATAATATCCGGATTGTGCGATAAATTTTCCAGACACTGCTCACCCGTGG
>JALNYZ010000079.1:0-1789 GCA_023229575.1 Prolixibacteraceae bacterium | reverse complement strand
AATCAATTTCCAATGATTTTAAATAAAAGGCATCATCATCCACCAAAAAAAGTTTTATTTTTTCGTTTTTCATCATTTTTTACTTTTTATCAGATTATATTCTTCTTGTAATTCTTTGCAAGCCTGATTGCAAATGTTACCAAGTTGTAAAACCATCTCCTGAATAACATCCGACTGTTGCATTGCCCCTGCATATTCTTGTACCTTTCTGGCCATATTTTCAAAATCAGCATTAATACCCATGATAGCGAATGAAGGAATCATTTTGTGTACTGCCGAATGTAAACTGTTCCAGTCTTTTTCTTCCATACTTTTTTTCATGACACAGATAAGCATAGGTGTTTGCTCAAGATAAAGAGAAATCATTTCCATCATCAACGCTGGATTTGATTTGGTTCTGGTATTTAGGTAACCCAAATCAGTACATCGTATTACTTTCTCTTCGCTGGCTACTTTCTCTTTTTTGCTATTGTTATCTACCATCGCTGTTCTCTTAATTAGTCCTATTATTTTAGAATAGAGTATTCTTTCGTCAACAGGTTTTGCTATGTAATCGTTCATTCCTACCGCTTTACATTTAGCTAAATCTACCGTGGTAACGTCGGCAGTTAAGGCGATAATGGGAATGTTCGAATGCATTACGTTGCGGATATAATCTGTGGCTTCGAAGCCGTTCATTTCAGGCATTTGTAAATCCATAAGAATGATATCGAAGTCTTTTGTCTTAAGTTTCTCTATGGCTATTTTCCCATTATCGGCAATATCGCGTTCAAAACCAAAATCATCCAATAATGTTTTCATTAATAATTGATTGAGCGGAATATCTTCGACCACCAACACTTTAAGATTTTTAATTTCATCATCGAATTTTTCATCGATTATTTCTTCGGAAGTTTCTTCGTCTGTTTTCTGAAAACGCAGAGTAAAACTAAACGTTGAACCTTCATTTACTTTACTAGCAACCTGTATGGATCCACCTTGAGATTCCACCAATTGCTTGACTATGGCAAGCCCCAGTCCTGTTCCCCCATACAAGCGGGATGTACCACTTGAAGCTTGTTGGAAGTTCTCGAATATCTTTACCATTTTTTCATCAGGAATTCCAATTCCGGTATCTTTTATTGAAAATAGAACTTCTGCATTGTCGGTATTGTTTGATAGCAAGCGTATGCTTACATATATTTTTCCTTTTGCTGTAAACTTTACAGCGTTGCTCAACAGATTTAAAATAATCTGATGCAAGCGAACCGGATCCCCCAGCAATACTTCGGGAATTGTTTTATCGTAATCGACTACCAGTTTCAAATTCTTTTCCTGAATTTTAGTTTCAAACAGATGGAGCATAGCCGATATTGATAACCTCATTTTAAACGGAATTTTTTCAAACACCATTTTACCTGCGTCTACTTTGGCTAAATCGAGTATGTCGTTAATAAGTACAATTAAAGCATCGCCACTCATTTTTATGGCAGACAGATATTCTTTTTGCTTAGCCGTTAAATCTGATTTGAGCAATACCTTTGTAAATCCGATAATGGCATTCATTGGCGTCCGTATCTCATGACTCATGTTGGATAGAAACTGTTGTTTTGCTTTTACAGCTGTTTCGGCTATCAACGTGGATGTTTCGGCTTTACTCTTAGCCATTTCGGCAATTTGGGTGGCCATTTCTGCAAACACGATGGCTTCATTTAATTGAGTTTCTATTTTCTTTTGATCCGTAATATCGCGGGCAACCACTACCACTCCCTGCATATTACCTCTGTCATCTTTGTAGATTGACCCGTTG
>JALNYZ010000037.1 GCA_023229575.1 Prolixibacteraceae bacterium | reverse complement strand
TTGTGGGGGCCATCTCCGCGGTTTCGGGTAAAGACATCATGAAAACAGGTGGGGTAAGTTCTTTGTCAATGGCTTTAACAGGAGCCCTTCCCGGACTTAACACAATCCAGTCAAACACTGGCCAACCGGGTTCAGAAAATGTAAAATTGATCATTCGAAGCGTGTCTTCATGGAACGGTTCCGATCCATTGGTGCTTGTGGATGGGATCAAGCGATCCATGGATGATATTGATCCTAATGATGTGGATAACATCTCAATTTTGAAAGATGCTTCGGCTACATCTGTTTACGGGGTTGAAGGAGCAAATGGGGTAATATTGATAACCACCAAACGGGGAAAATCAGGGAAAACTAAATTGACCTTTTCTGGTAATATAACCATGAAAACAATTTCCAGGTTACCTGAGGTTTTAGATTCTTATCAAGGATTATCGCTTAAGAACCAGGCTATTATGAACGAAGTGGCTATGAACCCGGGTTCCTGGGCAAATTATACACCACAGGAAGTATTGAACCATTTTCGCGATGGCGATAACCCTTATATTTATCCAAACAATAACTGGCGTGATTATTTTACCAGTAAACCTGGGTATTCCCGTAAAGCAGGCTTCACGATGAGCGGAGGGACCGATTTTGTAAAATATTTTGGTTCTATGAATTATTTGCATGAAAGTGATATTTTTTCCCGTCCCGATGCCGGCCGTGGTTATGATCCCAGTTATTCTTACAACCGTTTCAATTTTAGGACCAACCTCGATTTTAAGCTAACCAGATCTACTTCGTTTTCAGTGAATCTGGCTGGTTACAGGGGGAGCCAGAAAAAACCGAACGGTGATGTTGCACAATATCTTTTCAAATTTATCGCTGGAGGTGCCCCTGATCTTCCGATCAAGTACGAAGATGGAATCTGGGGGTCTACCAAGCTATTTAGTGGAGGGGTAAATTCTGAAGTTCAATATAATTACACCGGTATTTCCATTTCAAATACAACGAACTTTACGACTGATATGGAATTGGAGCAAAATCTCGATTTCATTACCAAAGGATTAAAAGTCGACCTTCAGTTTTCATACGATAATTCAATTGCTTCAATTGGTCCTAATATTGCGGATGTTGGCCTGGCGGGAGTTTCAAAATATATTGATCCGGTTAAATATGCTGCTGCACAGACCGATGCTGAAAGAAATGCTGCAACTACCTGGACCATTGGTCCCGGGATCTTTACTCCTGTTGCGGGCCTTCCAACAATTTCATCTGAAAGTTACAATGGATCCTTTAATAAACAACTCGTTTACCAGGCACGCCTGAACTATTCCCGTGATTTTGGCAAACATGCTGTTTCGGGCCTCGCTGTTTTTAAACGTCAACAGGTTGCCAATGGCGCCGCTTGGCCCTCTTACCGCGAAGACTGGGTAGGCCGTGCGACTTATGGATACAATAATCGGTACTTGTTCGAAGCCAACGGCGCCTACAACGGCTCCGAGAAATTCGGCCCAGGCTACCGGTTCGGATTTTTTCCTTCAGTTTCTTTGGGCTGGACTTTTTCCAACGAAAAGTTTATAAAAGATCGCCTGCCTTTCCTATCAATGGGTAAAATCCGGTACTCTAATGGATCAGTGGGTAGCGATGCCGGTATTCCTCGTTGGCTGTATGATAATAAATGGTCTGAAGGCTCAGGATTTGTCCATGGTTCGACAGGCTTGGATGGGTATATGCTGGGGTACCCATTCCTAAGTACCAACCCTTCTTACCAATACTATAACCAGTCGGTCATTGGCAATGCCAATGCCCGTTGGGAAACAGCCCATAAACAAAATCTCGGATTGGAAACTTCATTTTTTAACAACCTGATAACTTTAATTGTTGATCACTATTGGGAAAAAAGGACAGGCATTTTCATGTCTGGAGCACAACGTACATCCGTCCCCAATTGGTTTGGGGCAAAGCCAGTGGCGGTCAACCTTGGAGAAACAGAAGGCAAAGGTTGGGAAGTGGAATTAAAATTTAACAAGACGACAGGGAAAGGCTTGCATCATTATGCCAACATTAGTTGGGCATTGAATAAGGACAAGATCATTTATATGGAAGATGGCCAATTGCAGGACGATTATTTGAAACGGAAAGGGTTTATCATCGGGCAAACCAAATCAAGGCTTAACAACGGCTTTTATAATTCGTGGGATGATCTATACACCAGTGTTCTGGATGGCACTACCCAAAATTTTATACCCGGGCAGTTTAAACAAATCGATTTTAATGCAGATGGAAAAGTTGACGATTTTGATGCTGCACCTTATGGGTATGCCAATCATCCACAAGGGACCTATAATGCTACTTTAGGAGCCGATTACAAAGGGTTCAGCGTGATGCTTCAATTCTACGGTGTTTATAATATCACCCGCTTAGTATCTATGAACGAATTTCCGCTAGACAATGGTGGCAACTATTGGACTGTGATCCGCGGGTTCAACCGCGATGATGCCTGGACACCAGAGAGGGCCGCTAATGGGACTGCCAGTTATTCGGCGCTTGCGTACAGGGTAAAAACAGCCAACCAGGGTAATTATTTATACAAAGATGCATCCTATTTTCGTTTAAAAACAGCAGAAATTGCTTACACGCTCGATAAATCGGTACTCACAAGGTTGGGTGTCGCAAAAACGAGAATTTTTCTGAATGGGAACAACCTGATATTCTGGTCGAAACTGCTGCAAGATGTGGAAGGTTCCCCATCAATGACGCCCACACTTACTTCATTGTATCCAACATTAAAAAGGTATAACCTGGGAGTTGAAATTACATTTTAATTTTCGAAAAGGATAAGAATTATGAAAAAAATATTTACTTATATCGTCTGCGGAATTATATTAACAGGAAGTTTTTCCTCCTGTGAAGAGTATCTTGACCAGGCCCCGGCTGCCGAATTGCAAGACAAGGATATATTTGGGAAATACGAGACCTTTCAGGGATTCGAAGATCAGCTCTTTTTGTACCTGTTTGAACCTCTACAGTCCAGAAATGGAGGAGGTATGTGGTTTTCGGATGAAACGCACAGTTCGGGAGCCTTAACATCTACTTATAATGCGATCTCGGGCGATTACTGGACGTTATTAGAGGGACCCGGAGGCATCGCTCAGTTTTCCCTTTTCGTAAATAGCATGCAAACAGGCGGGGGGGGAAGCGCCGGAAGTGGATTCTGGACCAGTTCGTGGAATGGCATCCGTATTGCGAACATCGCCCTTTCTCAGCTCCCTACACTCGAAACAGCGCAAACTGCCACTCAGGAGCAAAAAGATTTGTTAAAGGGGAATGCCTTGTTTTTCAGGGGATTTAACCATCTTCAATTGATGCAAATTTGGGGAGGCTTGCCATACATTGACACCTTGCTTACTGCGGATATGAATATCAATTTTCCACGTCCAACCCTCAGGGATGGGATGAGAAAAGCAGTAACCGATTTGACCACTGCAGCACGGCTTTTACCAAACAACTGGGACGAATCAGCGGAAGGTGCAGCTACCCCAGGTAAAAATGAGGGGAGGCCAACGAAAGGTTCGGCCTACGGGATGGCAGCAAAAGCGCTGCTTTTTATGGGTAGTCCACTTAATAATGAAAGCACCCAGTATGATGAAGCCTTATGCAAAGAATCAGCTCAAACTGGGTGGCAGGTAATTAAGTTGGCCAATGCGGGTTATCACCGTCTGATGGATGTTACTGAAGATAAAGGAGACCCCGGGGATATTGATTATAAGCGGAACTTTGTCGGTGCAACACTAACAGCAGCGCCTTATACGCGTGAAAACCTTTTGGTGAAGTTTGAGCACCCTACATACCAAGCCTCCGGTAATTATCCTATGGGTTGGGGATTGGCGCAGAACATGTTCCCGAGGTCATCTGGTGGTGTTAGTTATTCAGTAGCCGCGAGCCAGAATATTGTTGACTTGTTTGAGACCGTTAATGGTAAACTGCCTGAAGATGACCCAGCTTATGATCCCGATAAACCGTGGGCCAATCGCGACCCCCGGTTCTATAACGTGATATTAACCGATGGTACACCAATAACGGTCAGTTACAAAGTTAACTGTTATGCATATGATGATACCGGAAAACCTGGCGTGGATTTTGGTACGGGTCAGACAGAAACCGGCTATTTTATCAAGAAATGGTGGATCTACGGTTGTACAAACGCATCGGGAGGTAACCGTCCAAATGTGACGGTTCAGACTCCCATGTTACGTCTTGCCGAAGTATATCTTAATTATGCCGAAGCCCTGATTGCAGCAGGATACGCTCCTTCTGCTACACCTACCTTTGCCAACGGGGAAAACGGTATTTCTGCATTGGATGCGATTAACAGGCTTCACCGAAGAATCTATACCAAGACCGGTGGTCCTATTTTACCAAATGTAAACATGACTTTGTACGGTGGCCCTGGTAAGGACGGTACGGTAAAAGGTTCATTCATGGAAAAAATTTGGAACGAAAGGGCTGTCGAACTTTGTTTTGAAAGAAGCCGCTGGATTGATTTGCGCAGATGGCACGTGGCACATTTGGATAAATATCGAAACATCTTTGGTATGAGGTTTAATAAAGCCCATACCAAGTTTGAGAAGGTACAACTAGCCAAAATAAATTTCGAGAGCAGACATTACTGGATGCCTATTCCAAGAGCGCAATTGGGGCTATACCAGGAGTATCAGCAAAACCCGGGATGGTAATTTAAATCTTTCTAAACTTTAAAATAGAGATAATATGTATCGAAATATAAAATTTCTTGCGGTACTGTCGGCTTTGCTATTCCTTTCGGATAGCTTTCTGATTGGGGCATCAAATCCTGCCACATCTATCAATAATATCATAAAGGCAATTGTGACCGGAATCAATAACAGACCAGTTGGAGGTGCTGTGGTGATGGATAGTAAAGGCAATGTTTTGGCAACTACTTCAAATGATGGTTCTTTTTCCATTAAATTGGAAGGACAATCGGAACTAAAAATTGTCGCAGAAGGTTTTTCTGTTCAAACTATCAAGCCACAGGAATTCTTGAAATCCACCATTGAGCTGGTTCCTGTTACAACAGATTTGAAGAGGGTGCCATTGGCTTTTGGCAGTATTTCACAAGATCAGATGGTAGGGGCAGTAACCGTGCTCGATGCCGATGAGTTGCTAAGACTTGATAACGGGCAAAGTGTTACCGAAGCTATTCGCGGACGGGTACCTGGTATGTATAATACCAGCAATCTTCGAAACTATGGAAGCCTGACCTGGGTAATCGATGGGTTAGAGCGTGATCCGTCTTACCTTACCCTCAACGAGGTGGATAAGATCGTGGTACTGAAGGATTGTTCGTCCCGGATGTTAATGGGAGCTAAAGGCACAAATGGTGTTGTATTGATCACCACCAAAAGGGGACAGCCGGGCAAACTTGTGATCACTGCGGAGGCCGGGTATAGCATCGCCACACCGGTCAGCTATCCCCAGTTTATGAACTCGTATGATTACGCCCGTTATTACAACGAAGCCCGGGCAAACGATGGACTTACCCCTTTGTATTCCGATCAGCAACTGGCTGGATACCAATCGGGTAGCCGGATCAAATATCCGGATCATGATTATTATAATTCCACCTTTCTTCGTGATTATACCAGCCAGGGTCGGCTTTCAACACAATTCCGGGGTGGAAATGAAAATACCCGCTATTATCTTCATCTGATGGGAACCAACAACAATTCACTATTGAACGTTGGACAAGGTAAAAAGCAAGGTAACAACAATTTCAGTATAAGGGCCAATATTGATACAAAAATCACCTCCTTTATAAAACTAAGGGTTGACTTGGCCTCATATTTCGGCTTTGCCAATAATCCAAATGGTAATTTCTTCGGCAATGCCTCCACATTTCGTCCGAATGATTATCTGATGTTTATACCTGTCGATTCAGTCCCTGCGGCCAGTGCTTCTCTGCTAACCAGTGCATTTAAAACCAATGGCAGCATACTGGGTGGTAATCAGACCTATCAGACCAATGTTTATGGTGACCTGATGTATGGCGGATACAATAAAGTTGTAAACCGTATCAACCAGATGAATTCCAGTCTTGATATAGATTTGGGTTCTGTGCTGAAAGGTCTCAGCTTTGCCGGGGGGATTTCGTTCGATTTGACCGCGGTCCAGACCATTCAGCAGTTAAATACTTACAGTGTTTATGAACCATATTACATAGATAATGCCTTAACCAGCATTAAAAAGTATAAAATCGATCAGATTTCAGGTTCACAGACGGTTACCAGTACCGATTTTAAACGTCGGTTCGGGTTTTTCGGGAATTTTGAATATGCCAATACCTTTGGGGACCACAGCCTGTATGCCAACCTGATGGGATATGGCGAGAGTTTCAATGACGATGCAGTCCTTCAGCCTGAAAACATGGCCCATTACGGCATCAGGGCCAACTATGGTTTTAAAAATAAGTACCTGGTCGAGTTTGACGGAGCTTATGTAGGTTCGCGGTTTTTAGCGCCCGACAACCGCTTCCAGTTTGCCCCTTCTATTGGAGTGGCTTGGGTTTTAACCAACGAAAACTTTATGAAAGGATTGACCAAAATTGAATTCCTGAAGTTAAGGGCCTCTTGGGGGATCATCAACGCAGAGGATGGTTTCACTACATATCATTCCTACGAGACCGCTTACCAGAATGCTGGCGGTTCATATGCATACGGGGGCTTGACCGGAGATTATACCAGTAACGCACTGAGATATAAATCGATTGCGAATTCCAATCTGGGCTTTGGTAATCGTGAAGATATCAACCTTGGGTTTGAAGGTTCTTTTTTCGGGAATAGACTTCAACTGA
This sequence comes from Prolixibacteraceae bacterium, assembly GCA_023229575.1. Lineage (GTDB taxonomy): Bacteria > Bacteroidota > Bacteroidia > Bacteroidales > Prolixibacteraceae > CAINVV01. The sequence goes on along the minus strand of JALNYZ010000037.1, from coordinate 27,803 downwards.
CAGGTAATTGGTTTTACCGGAACCAATATAATGATCCAACAAAACTGACAAATACCTACCCGGAGTATCTTGGTGGTGTTTTCCCGTTGGAGAATGCAGGAAAAAGAACTTCCAATGGAGTTGAAGCCTCTGTTCTTTTTAAACAGATAAAAGGTGATTTCAGGTATTCTGTTGGTGGAAATATCGTTTACCAGCAAGGTAAAGTTATAAAGTTGGACGAACCATTTTATGAATACGATTATCTGAAAAGGACAGGAAAAGCCACAGATGCAATTTTCTCTTATGTTTCTGAAGGGTTTTTTAAAGATGCTGCCGACATTGCCTCGCATGCCACACAAACTTTTGGCGATGTGTTCCCGGGCGATATCAAATACAAAGACCTGAACAACGACGGTGTGATCGATCAGAATGACCAACAGGTGATCGGGAATTCCAACTCAAGGATCTACTACGGGATGAACCTTACCCTGGGCTATAAAAACCTTGAACTGTTTGCCCTTGGAAGCGGACAGGCCGGTGGAGAATACATTCAGAATGATGATTATTACTGGGTAAGGGGCAACCAAAAATATCCCTCTTATCTGGCCGAATCCAGATGGACTCCCGTAACAGCAGAGACCGCAACTTATCCCCGGCTGACAACCAAAGAAAGCAGCAATAATTTCATGGCATCATCGTTCTGGCTACGCAAAAATAACTGGATGAGGCTACATACCGTTCAATTAAATTATAAATTACCATCAACAATTATCCGTGAAGGTGGCAAGCTCAAAAATATAAAATTGTATTTAAGGGGCAGCAATCTGCTTACGGTATCGGATATCCGCAATGAGATAGACCTGAATGTGGGCAGCGCCCCGCAAATGAGGACTTACGTTGTCGGATTAAATGCTAACTTTTAAATCCTGGCGATTATGAAACGAATATCAAATATAATAGTACTTGCGGCTATCCTTCTTTTTGTGGCATCCTCCTGCTCCGATTTTCTGGAGCCAGAGTTTGAAAATAATACATTTTCGGATGAGTATTTGCTAACCCATCCAATCAATGCGGAAGGATTATTGCTGAATGGATATGCCAGCCTTCCTGGTGATGAAATTGATCTCGAAGCTGCTACAGATAATGCTACCACCAATGTATTTAGCAGCGGTTACCTGAAAATGGGAACTGGTCAGTGGACATCCAATTTTAACCCGGTATCTGTATGGACCAAGGATTATATGGTGCTGAGATACATCAATAAGTTTGAGGGTATCTACAAGGATGTAAAATGGGAATGGCAATATACGGATAGAAACCCCTATTTTCTGAACCGTTTTGCCGGTGAGATTTTCGGGTTAAGGGCATGGTACCTCTACGATTTACTGAAGGTTCATGGTGGCGAAAGTGTTGATGGGAAATTGCTTGGAGTTCCAATAATATTGAAGGAACTGAACCAAAACGATGACCTGAAGTTACCACGAAACACCTTTGATGAGTGTATTGCCCGGATCGTAAACGATTGTGACTCTGCCATTAGCCGGCTTCCTTTCAAATATGCAAATGGCTCGGCCAATGATGCTGTTTTGGGAAAAAGTTTTGATGGACGGGTTGATCAGAAAGTGGCCATGGTGATCAAATCACGTGCAACTTTGATGGCTGCCAGCCCCGCGTTTACGATAGGTAAAACAGATGCTGAAAAAATAGCGCTCTGGCAAAAAGCGGCCAATGCAGCTGCCCAATACCTTAAACTCGTCAGTGGCGCTACCGGCTTCTCTGCAAGGGGTGTTGATTTTTACAAGGCGACATTCCAGGATGATCCTGAGATCATCTGGAGAAAACGGGTTGTTGCATCGTCCAGTACTCTGGAGAAAAGTTTGTTCCCGCCCTCTTTGTATGGCAACGGCACAATTAATCCAAGCCAAAATTTGGTTGATGCATTCCCGTTGGCAACCGGTTACCCGGCAACAGCTGAGGTACAAAAAACGAACTTAACATTAAAGGATAAACGTTTGCAGGCGTTCGTAATCTATCAGGGGTCTAAATTGAAGAATATTGCAATAAATACCTACGTTGGAGCGCCCAACGATGGGATGAATATTCTGCCAACATCAACCCGTACAGGCTATTATCTAAAAAAATTTGTGAATGAGTCGGTGAGCCTTCTTCCAACCAATGTTACCGGGGCGGCACATTTCATAACTCTGGCGCGCAGAACGGAAATCTTTCTGAATTATGCCGAAGCTGTTAACGAAGCTTACGGGCCCGATGCCGACCCGCTTGGTGTTGGCTTAACTCCCAAAGCGGTGCTTGGTTTAATCCGTAAAAGGGCTGGTATAGATTCGAACGCTACTCTTGCCGGTTACCAGGATCAATTCCTCGACGACCGGGCTGCAGCCGGTAGAGATGCATTCAGGGCTTTGATCAAAAACGAAAGAAGGGTTGAACTCTGTTTTGAAGGAACCCGTTTCTGGGATATCCGCAGGTGGAAAGATAATATTTCGGAACCGCTTAAAGGGGTTTCGATTACCAATAACGGTGGAACTTTGTCATACAGTTTTCAGGATGTGGAAGCACGGCCTTATAAAGACTACATGTATTACGGGCCGGTTCCTTACACCGAAACCCTGAAATATGATATTAAGCAAAACAAAGGTTGGTAAACTTTATCGCTAATAATTTAAGAAATAAGATATGAAAAAATTAATAATATTGATTGTTGCTGCAATCGGGATCTTTGGATGTATAAAAGAGAACCCCGATTTCGCGGATTACAAATACACTTCCGTATATTTCCCTATGCAGACACCTATGCGGACACTGATTCTTGGTGAATACGCACAGGCGGACAATTCACTTGACAACAAACTGCAGTTTAACTTGGGTGTCGCCATCGGGGGCCGAAGGGAAAATTATCAGGATGAATGGGTAAAGTTTGAAATTATTGAATCAATGATTAGCGGGTTTGTTTTTTCTAACGGTGATACCTTAAAAGCATTGCCGAAAAAGTACTACACTACCTCAACGGCAAGCGGTGAAAAAATAGTCATTCCAACGGGTTCGATGGAAGGGAAAGTTCTGGTTTCGTTGACCCCGGAGTTTCTCTCAGATCCGAACGCGTACAAAAACCGCTACGTGATTCCGGTTCAAATCACCGAAAAATCGGCAGGGATTGATACAATCCTTCAGGGTATGTCTGTTGCCCAGAACCCCAATTTACTGGTTGCTGCCAATTGGAGTATAGCTCCTAAGAATTATACAGTTTTCGGGATTAAGTATGTGAATGAATATCACGGAAATTATCTGCACTATGGGATGGATTACACCCTTGATGCTGCTGGCAATAGATTATCAACCCCTGCCCCTGTGAAATATTCTACTTATTTTGTTGAGCAAAACGCGATATGGAAATTGTCAACTACCGGAAGAAATGCATTGGAAACCAGTGGTGTTGCGAATTCAACCAGTTCAAAGATGAAGCTGACCATCAATACCGACAACACGGTGGCAATTGCCCCTGTTAGTGGCGCCAAGGTAGTTGATGGTACCAGGTCAACGGGCAAATTTGCAAAAAAAGGGGGTAAATGGGGCGGCAACAACTACGATGCCCTTTTCCTCAATTACAAATATTCCGAATCAAATGTTCAGCATGAAGTGGTAGATACCCTGGTATTCCGGGATAAAGGAATTGTTTTTGAGACCTTTAGTGTAAAAGCGAAATAGTTAGATTGAAAAAAAGTATTTTATGATTAAATTTAAATTTATTCAAATATTGATGATTTCAATGTTGATGTCTTTGGGTGGCGCCATCGTGCAGGCCAGGGATATATATGTTGACCAGAATGCCTCCAACAGCTCTGACTCTAACTCCGGAGTAAAATCCAACCCGCTTAAAACTATTTCAAAAGCTGCTCAGATAGCTATTCCTGGAGATAGGGTTATTGTAAAAGATGGCGTTTACAGAGAATGGGTAAAACCTCAAAACTCAGGAACGAAAGAAAAGCCTATTGTTTATCTGGCAGAAAACCGTCATAAAGTCATAATTAAAGGCTCAAAAATTTATAAGGATAAATGGATAAATGAAGGCCAAGGGAACATATATTCAACTCAATATGACGAAAGCTTTTTTGAAGGATATAATCCTTTTAACATCAACCGCGCAGCTAAATTTCCGGATTTTGTTGACTGGGTAACCCGATACTGTTTGGCACAAATATTTGTTGAAGGGCAACTGTACAGTCAGGTACTTGATCTTGATGCGCTCAAATCATTGCCGCAAAGCTGGTTTAAGAAAGAAAACGAGAACAGGATATATATTCATTTTTCAAACCCTGCTTTTCCTAAGGAGGCTGTGATTGAAATGTCTGTAAGACCAAGAGTTTTTGCTCCAATAAAAAGGGGGCTTGGCTATATCGAAGTAAAAGGTTTTATAATTGAACATTGTTCCAATCAATACCCAAAGAATTTCTGGGAAAGTATTGAAAATGCGCAGGCTGGCGCTTTAGGATGCGCCAGCGGCCATCACTGGGTAATTGAAGATAATATAGTAAGGTTCGCTAATACAATTGGGATCGATTGTGGCAGTGAAACTTCTAAAGAGCTTTATGGCTATCCTACACCTCCTGTTGCCAGCGTAGGCTATCATATAATCAGGAACAATGTAATAGAACTTAATGGCTGTACGGGTATTGCCGGTTGGAACCATACCGGCACAAAAGTTTCAGGTAATGTAATAAGAAAAAACAATGCACTTGGTATCATGTCATGGGAGACTGCAGGAATTAAATTTCACGGATTTTATAATGGATCGATCGAAGATAATCTGATAGAGCAAAACGAAACCTGGGGGATTTGGCTTGACAATGTTTATACAGGGTCTGTGATAAAAGCGAATCTTATAATAGATAATCTCTGGGGGGGCATATTTCTTGAGATGGGAAACGGTCCTCTTAATGTCATAAATAATGTTATTGCCTATAGTATAAGCGGTAATGAGGCCGGTCACCGGGGCGGTCATGGAATTTACGGACACGATGCTTCCGGTGTCAATGTATATCATAATATGTTTTACTGTAATTCCGGGTTTGGCGTAACTAACAAGATTGTAGCAGACAGGCTTGTGGCAGGCCGGCCTGCTGAGGCTTCAAGATGGAATGTTAAAAACAACCTCTTTATTGGGAACAAGTTAGGTAATATTGCCTTTTCAGTTCCTTCTTATAGATCTATGGAAAATTCCTCTGACTGCAATATATTCTTAAACGGAGGAATTAATGAAAATACGGGATTCTTTACTCTTAACACGGCAATTACCCCCACTTTAAAAAATGATTTCAACTTTATCGAAGATTATCTGAGGAAACAGATAATTTCAAAAGGACTATCTGGTGATGAATGCCCTGAAGTAAATGGTTGGAGAAATATTCCTTATCTTACATTTAAACAGTGGAAGGCAATACTTGGCAATGACCATAATAGTAAACTGTTGCCAAGGAATAATTTTACAATTATCAGGCAAAGTCTCTATCAGTTCCAGTCATTAAAAGAAGCAGGGATATTTTCTCATAGATTCAAGAAAATCGAAGGCGTTGATTCAGACTATTTTGGGAACAAAACGGATTCTCAGGATGTTTATGTCGGCCCTTTTCAGGGCGACTTTATGGTGATTAATATGTGGCCAAAAATCACCAATACCAGTCAGCAAGAACCAATTACTCATGTTGTAGGGACTCCTGACAGAGATATTAATTTTAAAGTATATCCCAATCCTGTTACTGAAATTCTACATGTTGAATTTGGAAGTGTCAATTTGCTACAGAAAAAACAAGTACAGATAGTTGACCTTAATGGACGCATTCTTTTCTCTAAAACAAGCAACGACAGCAACTTACAAATAGACTTGTCTTCAATCCATTCAGGGATCTATTTTGTACAGGTAAACGGTTCCGAATTTGGAGGATCAAGCAAGCTAGTCAAGTTAAATTGAGCTTGAGATTGAGAAAAATATCGAATGGCCGGGTTTACCCCAATTCGGTCAAAAATAAATTGATCGTTGAATGAGACACACAATCAGGCGAAACGTTGGTTTCAATCCTGAATTTGGCTGGCAGGGTAATTTTCACAAAAACGTATGAGAATTCTAAATTGAAAAGCACATGAATAAATATAATTATCTACTGATATTTTTTTGTTTAATCCTCCAAATTTGTTATGGCCAGCGAAAAGAGCAGTTTCCAACAGTTCATGTAGAGGAATGGAATAAGATGAATGCCTCGAAAAAGGCAACTTTCGATTGGTTTAAAGATGCCAAGTATGGGATGTTTATCCACTGGGGATTATACTCAATCCCAAGTGGCGTATGGAAAGGTAAAACGATAGATGAAATGAAAAATGGGCCAAAAGTAGCTGAATGGATCATGCTTGCAGCTAAAATTCCCAGGGCAGAATATACCGAATTGGCCCGACAATTCAATCCCGTAAAATACAATGCCGATTCAATTGCCAAACTGGCAAAAGATGCTGGTATGAAGTACATCGTCATTACCTCAAAACATCATGATGGCTTTGCTCTTTTCGATTCCAAAGTAAGCCGGTTTGACGTAATGGATGCCACCCCATTCAAACGGGATATTATTAGGGAGTTGCATGATGCCTGTAAAAAGCAGGGACTTGAATTTGGGGTATATTATTCGCACAATATCGACTGGATGGATGGCTCCGATGCACAATCAGCAGAGTCGTTTAAACAAAATCCCAAGATGAGTGAGTTTGAGAAAACTTTTGGGGCCAACACCTGGGATCCCAGCCCGAATACTTTTGAAGAATATTTGCAGAACAAGGCCTATCCACAGGTAAAGGAGCTGATGCGAAACTATCCGGATATGAAACTGTTGTGGTACGATATGCCCTGGAGGATGAAGCCCGAACAAAGCTTTAATTTCTATAAAATTGTATATGACATTCAGCCGCAGGTGATCATTACCGAGCGGATCGGGAATGGCTTTGGCGATTATTTCATCCCGGGCGACAATACAATCCCCGAAGATACTGACCACATCACCAAACCATGGGAAACTGTTGGTACGACAAACAACTCATGGGGTTATAAATCTTACGACAACGACTGGAAAACACCCAAGGAAGTGCTTTACTGGCTAATCGAAATTGTATCGAAAGGGGGAAATTATATGCTGAACGTCGGCCCGACAGGCGAAGGAGTGGTTCCGTCCCAGAGTGTCTATAATCTGAAAACAGTTGGGAAATGGTTAAAAATGAATGGTGAAGCCATCTATGGTACACAAAAATGGAGGGTTAACCGCGAAGGGCCTACCAGTATTAACATGAAAAGTACGGAAGACCGCGCCAAAAAAGGATTTCAGGGAAAGTTCACCAGGGAGGATTTCTGGTTTACCAAAAAAGGGAATGCCCTGTACGCCATTTCCATCGTGAAACCTGCCGATAAAGAAGTCATCAAGTCGTTCAACAGCAGCATCGGTAAAATCAAATCTGTTGAGATCATTGGAAAGGGCAAGGTGAAATTCCAACAAACACCTGAGTCTTTAATAGTCAACATCCCAAAAAACTTTGACCCGGAGAACGGATATGTTGTAAAAGTAAGCTTATGAAACGAGCCATGAGAATTGCTTCTCACACAGGTGAATGATTATAGGCGAGTTCCATCTGACAATTAAAAAACAAAATTATAAACAGATGAAATGGTTGATTAATCTTTAGCCATTCATAAAAACGGTTTAAGATATTTTCTCAGCATAAATGAAGTTAACGAATTAAATAGCATTCTATGATTTGTAAATCAGTAAATATCAAGGCAGTAACTTATATCGGTTTATCGCTGATCGGTTTCAATATGACCCAAGCGCAAGAGCACAAATTGCCTAATATCCTCCATATCCACGCCGATGACCATCGTCCGGACGGGTTGCACGCACTAGGCAATCCCATGCTCCACACACCGAATCTCGACTCGCTGGTCGTGCACGGCATAACCTTCACCCATTGTTATACGATGGGTTCTATGATCGGTGCAGTCTGCACGCCAAGCCGTACAATGCTGCTGACCGGTCGCTCCTGGATGCGCATACCAGGAGCTCCAGATGCAGCATCGAATGCAGCTGATCCCTCGACTTTTCTTCCTCGGGTCATCGAGGCAGCTGGCTTTCAGACCTGGCACACGGGTAAAAAGAGCAATGGTTTCCCAGCGGGTTTACAGGAGTTTGAAACCAGCATCATCGATGATGCCAATGGTCAAACTCCAGAGAATGATCGTGCCCATTGCTGCCAAAGAATGGCCGATCGCACCATCGGGTTTTTGAAAAGCCGCACAGCCAGCCACGAAGCCAGGCCTTTCTATATCTATCTCGCGCCGCCTGTGCCACATGACCCCCGCTCCGCAGAACCGCAGTTTCACAAGCTTTATGATCCCGCTAAGATTTCTCTTTCGCCTGCATTTATGCCTCAACATCCGTTTGACAATGGAGATATGACTGTACGTGATGAACAGCTCGCCCCCTGGCCGCGCACACCTGAAGATACAAAACAACAGAACGCCGACTACTACTCTTGTATCACGGGACTCGATTATCACGTCGGGCGCATCTTAGCTGAGCTGAAGGCTAGCGGGCAGTTGGAAAATACGATTGTTATTTTTAGTGGCGACAACGGACTTTCGCTTGGAGAGCACGGACTGTTTGGAAAACAAAACCTTTATGAGTTCGGAGGCATGCAAGTTCCCCTTGTTATCGCCGGTCCTGGTATACCAAAAGGTAGAAGCGAAGCCCTCGTTTATTTGATGGATTTGTTCCCAACTATCGCTGAGTTTGCAGGTGCGAAAATTCCCGTCGGAGTCGAGGGGAAGAGCATTGTACCCATATTGACAGGAAAGAAAAAGAAAGTCCGCGACGTGCTTTATACAGGCTATCGCGACTGTCAACGCTCTATCCGCGATGACCACTGGAAGCTCATCCGTTACCCACTTGTTGACCGGACTCAGCTTTTCGATCTTAGTGCCGACCCGCATGAGTTGAACAACCTCGCCTGCAAACCCGAATTCACTGCCAAACTCAACGAGATGACCGCATTGCTTAAAAAGGAAATGGTAAGGTATTCTGACACCTTCCCGCTCACAGTCGCCAATCCCAAACCCGCCGAATGGACTCCACCAACATCTGGCAGTCAATCAAGTAAAACAAATAAAGAAGTAAAACAGTGAAGCTCATATTTAGTTTACTACTGACTTTATTCGTAATACAAATCTCTTTTGCCCAAAGAAAGGAGCAATATCCGACCACACACGTTAATGAGTGGCGTCAAATGAACACTTCGAAAAAAACTTCTTTTGACTGGTTTAAAGATGCCAAGTATGGGATGTTTATACATTGGGGATTATACTCCATCCTCGGAGGTGCCTGGAATGGCAAAACCATGGAAGAATGGAATAATGGTCCTAAAGTAGCCGAATGGATTATGCATGCAGCAAAGATTTCCAGGATCGAATATGCGGCCTTAGCGAGTCAGTTCAACCCAGTAAAATTTAATGCCGATTCGATTGCCAGGTTGGCAAAGGATGCAGGCATGAAATATATCGTCATTACTTCAAAACATTGCGAAGGTTTCGCCCTCTTTGATTCAAAGGTAAGTGATTTTGATGTTATTGATGCCACCCCGTTCAAACGTGATATTATCCGCGAATTGCACGATGCCTGCAAAAAACAGGGGATTGCGTTTGGTGTTTACTATTCGCACAACAACGACTGGATGGATGGTTCGGATGCACAATCGGCAGAGTCGTTTAAACAAAATCCTAAGATTAGTGAATTTGAGAAAACTTTCTGTGCCAATACCTGGGATCCCAGCCCGAATACCTTCGAAGAATATTTGCAGAACAAAGCCTATCCACAGGTGAAGGAGCTGATGCAAAATTATCCGGATATGAAACTTCTTTGGTACGATGCACCTCTTCGGATGAAACCTGACCAAAGCTTCAATTTTTACAAGATTGTGTATGATATTCAGCCGCAGGTATTAATTACCGAACGGATCGGGAATGGCTTTGGCGATTATTTCATCCCGGGCGACAATACAATCCCCGAAGATCCTGATCACATCACCAAACCATGGGAAACTGTTGTTACGACAAACAACTCATGGGGTTATAAATCCTACGACAACGACTGGAAAACACCCAAGGAAGTGCTTTACTGGCTAATCGAAATTGTATCGAAAGGGGGAAATTATATGCTGAACATCGGCCCGACAGGCGAAGGGGTGGTTCCGGCTCAGAGTGTCTATAATCTGAAAGAAGTAGGAAGATGGTTAAAAATGAACGGTGAAGCCATCTATGGCACCCAAAAATGGAAGGTTAACCGCGAAGGGCCTACCGGGATTAACATGAAAAGTACGGAAGACCGCGCTAAAAAAGGGTTTCAGGGAAATTTCACCAGGGAGGATTTCTGGTTTACCCAAAAAGGAAATGTCCTGTATGCCATTTCCATCGTGAAACCTGCAGAGAAAGAAGTAATCAAGTCGTTCAACAGCAGCATCGGTAAAATCAAATCGGTTGAGATTGTTGGAAAGGGCAAGGTGAAATATCTGCAGACAAAAGAATCATTAATGGTCAGTATTCCAAAAGGGTTTGTCCCGGGAATCGCATATGTTGTCAAAGTCAATTTATGAAGCGAAATTCTTTCAAATAATATTATCAGTATGAAATCATCTATTGAAAATAGTTTTATCGCATTAATTACATTACTATGTGTTTTTCAGCCAAATACAGCAATAGCACAAGGTCAGTCGGAAACTGTGTTAAGAAAAAAACAAACAGATTTTTTGGACTGGAAATTTGGCATGTTTATACATTTTAACATGGGTACATTTGTTAATAGGGAATGGGCTACCGGGTATGAAGATCCGCTGGTTTTCAATCCTCGTAAATTGAACTGTAATCAATGGGCTAAAGCTGCAAAAACAGCAGGGATGAGATATGCTGTACTAACAGTTAAACACACGGGCGGATGGTGTTTGTGGGATAGTAAATATACAACACACGACATTACTGCATTTAAAAACTATAAAGGAGGGAAAGGTGATATTGTCCGGGAGTATGTCAACGCATTTAGAAAACATGGGTTAAAGGTTGGATTATACTATTGTTTGCCTGGTGATTATAGTACCAAACTTGGCAGCAATGAGGATAAAGTAAGAGGTTATAAAAATAGCAGTCAACAGGAAGATTTGCACGGATTGCCTTCCGAAGCCAAGGGAGATTATGCAGGGTTTATTGAAAAGCAGGTCACCGAATTATTGACCAATTATGGTGTAATTGATGAAATCTGGTTTGATCAGTATAATAACAAATACACGGTAAAGAATTGGCAACAACTGAAGAACTTAGTTCATAAGTTACAACCCAATTGCATTGTAATTGCCAATAACTCTCGCGATTTCAATGAAACAGATATTCAGAGCTATGAATATCCCTATTGGAAAAGTGTGAATAAAATGGACAGGGCATTACCTGCTGAAAACAATAGTAATTCAGGGGAAGTCTGTGATTGTATAGTTGATGGTCCGAATTGGTTTTGGAATACGGAAAATCAAATAGTATTACAAAGTGCAAATGATATTGTCAGCAGATTACAAGTTTGCAACGAACGAAGTTCCAATTATCTTTTGAATGTTCAACCGGATAGAGATGGGTTAATAAGTGGGGCATATTTAAAAAGGCTACATGAAGTCGGCAATCTTATTAAAAAAAGGTGAGGGGTATGCCAGGAATAGCTCTTTCTCCAGGATTAAGCTGAAAATTGACTGATCTAAATTTCAAAAAAATGAAAAGAACATCAAATTGCCTGACAAAGCTGGATAGGATGAACAAGGCATTGCGTCATGAAGAGCCCGACCGGGTTCCGATCAGCGATTTTTTCTGGGGGAGTTTTATTAAACGCTGGAGAAAAGAGCTGAACCTGCCCGCTACTGCTGAACCCTATTCATATTATGATCTCGACTGGATCGTGACAAACCCTAATCTGGATCCAAAAATTCGTTCATTCGAAACAATCCGCGAAGATGAAACCGAGGTCGTGGTCAAAACCGGTTTTGGCGCTACCCTGCGTAAACGGTTTGATTTCCCGATGCCCGAGTTTATGTCGTTCGATATTGACACCATTGAAAAATTGCAGGCTTTTGAGTTTGACGACGCTTACGACCGCCGCAGGTATAATGAGGCTGGCGATAACCAGATTGCAGGTGTAGGCGACGGATTTACTCGTAATTCTCCAGCATGGGTGGAAACCATCAGATCATTACATCCCAACTTTCCGGTTTATGGTAGCGTAATTGAATGTTCCGAATGTTTAACACGTTTGGTGGGTCAGGAGAATACTCTTTTCTGGATGGGCATGTATCCCGACGAGCTAGGTGCTTGTATCAACAAAATTGGCCAGTTTTACCTGGATTGCACCAGGGCGCAAATTGCAGCTGCCAACGGACTGCTCGATGGATTTGTGATTTGGGGTGATGTGGCGTATAAACAGACGATGCTGTTTGATCCGGAATACTGGCGCGAATATTTCAAACCCTGGGTAAAGGCGATGATCGATGAGTGCCATCAGCACAACCTTCCGGTAATTTATCATGGTTGTGGAAATGTCAGTCTGATCTTTGAAGATTTCATTGAAATGGGACTGGATGCCTACAATCCGTTGGAGGTAAAAGCTGGCATGGACGCTTTGCGGTTAAAAAAGTTATATGGCGATAAAATAGGCTATTGCGGGAACAACGATATCCAGATATGGGAAACCGGCGATAAAGAACTGATAAAACGGGAGATTCTGAAAAAGTTGAATGTAGCTAAACGTGGCGGATATATTTTTCATTCAGATCATTCAGTTTCCAGCGCTGTTTCTGGCCAAACGTATGATTACATTGTGAAGCTGGTCCGGGAATATGGAAAATATCCGTTAAATCTGGGTGAGTTTAACAAGGAGATGTAGTTCGTAGATTCAGGTTGTTATATAAAAAATATTAGGCAAAAAACCATCATTATCAGGATAAAAAACACACTTGCAGCCGTTGTGCTTTCTCTTATTTTACAATATCTCATAAATGAAGCAAAATAAAAAAATCATGAAAAAAATATTCCTTCTTTTTATAATATCGATTTTTAACATATTTGGCCTGTCTGCCAAACATTGGGTGTATATTTCTCCCCAGGGCGATGACCGGAATACGGGTACCAAAGAACAACCATTGGCTTCACTGGCTGGGGCCCGGGATCGGGTGCGGCAACTTCGTCAGCAAAACATTTTAAAGGATACTGTTTGTGTATATGTTTTGCCTGGGGCCTATTTTATGAAAGCTCCATTGACTTTGTCATTACAGGATACAGGCACAGAAGGCTCCCCTTTGATTTTTACGGCAGACTCAGTAACCCGGCCTATATTTTATGGTGGATTAAGGCTGGACAAATTTGAAGTGGTAAATGCAAGCCTCTGGCGTGTTTTTATTCCGGAAGTGGCCAGAAGCGGGTTCAATTTTGAACAGGTATATATCAATGGACAACGCCGTTTCAGGGCACAAACGCCCAATCATGGCGAGTTTTATTTTGTGAAACGTGTTGAGGAAACCATTTTGGATAATTCAGGTGGAGGAGGGGTCGCTTCAAAGGCAGTCCAGAAAATAACAATAGACCCTTCTGATACCGGTTTGTTGGATAGTCTTTATGAAAACGGCAAGGATGATGCTTTGGTTGTTTTCTATCACAGCTGGAATATAACAAAGAGACAAATACAGTCGGTTAATCCCCATAATAATGCTTTTTATGTTACAGGGAAAGGCATGCAGTCATGGAACCCAATAAATAACAGAAGCCGTTATGTTGTTGAAAATTACCGTGGGGCGTTGGATGCCCCGGGAGAATGGTTCCTCGCACCCGATGGATATTTGTACTATATCCCCTGTCAGAGTGAAAATATTGGAAATACGAATTGCATGGTGCCTGTTACTGAGAAGTTTGTTGTGATTGAGGGGGATTCAAATACTGGCAAACGTGTAGAAAATATCCGTTTTGAAAATATTTGTTTCAAGTTGGCCGGGTACCAAACCCCTATTGGGGGAAATGAACCTGCACAGGCTGCATCCACCGTTGAAGCTGCCGTAATGCTTGATTATGCGAAACATATCGAATTTCGTAATATTGAATTGGCAAATACCGGGTTATACGCGATATGGTTTAGGAGGGCCTGCTCTGATAATTTGGTACAACATTGCCACCTGCACAACCTTGGGGCAGGTGGGGTGAAGATTGGCGAAACCCTGAAAAGTACTGACACTACAGTTATTACAAACCACATTACGGTGAATAACAACATTATCCAGCATGGCGGTTATGTATTTCCAACAGCCGTGGGGGTGATCATCCATCATGCCAGCGATAATATCATTACGCATAATGATATTGCAGATTTTCGCTATTCGGGAGTTTCGGTCGGCTGGGTATGGGGATATGCATTCAGCCCCTCCAAACGGAATAAAATAGAGTTCAACCACATTCATCATCTTGGCTGGGGTGAACTTGACGATATGGGTGGGGTATATACCTTAGGGCAATCTGAAGGTACTACGGTTAGCAATAACCTGATCCATCATATCTACTCATTCTATTATGGAGGTTTTGGATTGTATAACGATGAGGGTTCTTCCTACATCGTGATGGGGAACAACACCGTATATAGATGTGGCAGTGATGGATACATGCATCATTACGGGAAAGAAAATATTATTCGCAATAACATTTTTGCTTTAAATGGCAAATCTCAGTTACGATTTGCCAAGGTGGAGAACCACAAATCCTTTTCGTTTACACGTAATATTGTTTATTTAGATGAAGGAAAACTGTTCTATACTGCGCGAACAATCAACCCATGGTTAAAGGCTATTTATGATATTGATTATAATTGTTACTGGGATACGAGTACCCTTTATCCTGATTTTAATGGGATGAGTTTTAGTAATTGGCAGGTACAAGGAAAAGACCGGCATTCCGTAGTGGCTGATCCAATGTTTGTAGATCCACGAAATTATGATTTCCATTTCAAAAGCCAGATGACAATTAACAAGATGGGTTTTATCCCGTTCGAATATACAAAAGCCGGGGTTTACGGTGACCAGGATTGGATGAAAACAGCTGATCTGGATTCCGGACTTTTACGACAATTTGATGAAGCAGTGGTTAAAAACAGCTGGAAACCGCCGCAGGTGATCACCAACGTATCTAACTTATCTCTCAGGTCCCAGGGCTGCACTTTACCCTTCAAAGTTCTGACATATGGAAATATTGCCCTGCCTTGCGAGGCAGCAACAGTTTCGCTGGAGTGCTTTGATATATTGGGGCGTTTACTTGTCAGTCGCACAGGCATTGACATCGCTTCGGAGAGCAACAACGTCATATTTAATAATATAAAAACCGCCGGTGTGGTTATTATTAAAGCCATTTGCCGCGACAAAGGCGGCAGGTATATGCAAACGGTTTCTGATCGGTTCTCGATAATGAACAGATAAAATTTTTTCTGTTTTATAATAATAAAGTAGATCACCGATTCAATAAGAAAAATAATAAAACGATGAAAAAAAACATTCTTTTTTTAACAATGGCTACAATTATTGCCATTGTTATTGGATGCAATAACAATTCACAAAACAAAAAGGATGAGGCAATTAAAGCCTTTAATATTGATTATAATTGGGGCCCGGGAGGCGCTCATGGTTTTGCAAAGCCCGGCTTATGGGCAGCTGCAAATCCCGAGACATTGATGAAGTGGTATGAAGATTTGGGTTGTAATGTGGTTCATTCATTTGGCGTTTCGTGCAATGGATATGCGTGGTACAAAAATGGGATTATCCCTGAACAACCGGGGTTGAAATACGATTTTCTCACAGAAATGGTAAAAATCGGGCACAAAAAGAACATGAAGGTATTTGGTTATTTTTGTGTCGGGGCGAATAATAAATGGGAGGAAGACCATCCTGATTTATGCTACCGGATGAATGGCCAGCAGATTCCTTTTACGGCCCAATATATAGATTACTTGTCTTCATCTATCGAAGATGCCATAAAGAAAACCGGTATGGATGGTATCATGTTGGATTGGTTTTATAATCCGGGAGGCGGGAGAGACCCTCTTCCTCCACTAAGATGGTTACCATGTGAGCAGGTAATGTACCAGGAATTAATGAATCAACCTTTCCCCGGTAAAGATAAAATTATCCCTGAAATTGAATTGGATTTTCGTCGTAAAGCTATTGACAGGGTTTGGAAGCAGATTAGAAAGATAGCAAAGAAAACAAAGCCGGATTGTATCATTTGGCTAACCGCTTATGACATTAATAGTAAGGAGATTGCCGGATCAAATATGCTAAAAGAAATAGATTGGTTAATGAATGAAGCGGGAGATATTTCAAGAACTAAATTTATGCGAGGATTAGTTGGGAGTAAGACTAAGCTTATCACATGTTTGGCAAATTGGAATAAACAAGACCCGGCAGAGATTGTACCTGCGGCAATCAAAGCGAACGTCGGGCTTTATGGCTTTACAAAACCAATTGTCGGCGCTTTGATGCCTCCTATTGATATGTATCTTTCTCAACCGGTTAGCGATTTTAGTGGAGACGCCAAGAATATTGCCATATTAGCTCGAGCATACAAAGGATTACTGTTTGATTATGTAAAAAAATAATATGCTATTTTATTACTTTGAAATAATATTCATGACTTTCCCTCCGGGTATACTTAACGGATTGAAAACCAAGTTAACTAAAAAATGAACTCAGTTATCTTATCAGGAATTCTGCTGATTGCACTCGGCGCATTTTCATCAGGGAGTTTTGCCATCCCATTCGGAAAAATAAAAGGTTGGAGCTGGGAAACCTATTGGATGGTATTTAGCCTTGGGGCATATATTCTTTTCCCATTGATTGCTTGCCTTATTTTTGCTCCCGGATTTATTCAGATCATAAAGTCTGCACCAACCGGTATTCTGGTGACTGTTTTTCTGCTGGGTGCACTCTATGGGGTTGGTAACCTTTCATTCGGATTAGCCTTACGCTACCTTGGATTATCTCTGGGTTATGCGCTTTCCCTGGGATTAATGCTTGCCATCGGTACCCTGATTCCTCCTGCTATAGACGGACGCCTTCAGGTGATGATGCAAGGGACAGGAGGAACATTACTGATTTGGGGCATCGCTATTTCAGGCATTGGGATCGCTCTTTCGGCCTGGTCCGGAATTTTGAAAGACAAAATCATGTCGGATACTAAAAAAAAGGAGAGCATTGGGGAATTCAACCTGATCAAAGGAGCGATGGCAGCTGTTTTGGTCGGATTTACAGGATCATCCATGTCGCTGGGATTTGAACAGGGAAACTCACTGTCCGACATAGCAGCAAAACAAGGTGTCGATCCTTTATTTGCCATGATGCCACTTTTTGTGGTATTGTTTGCAGGAACTTTTGTCAGCACATTTGGCTGGTGTTTCTATCTGGGCACAAAAAATAATTCACTGAAAGATTACAAACATGCAGCGACCGTCAGGATCCTTACATGGAACTATTTGTTTGGCTTGCTGGCAGGTCTGTTGTGGTTCAGTCAGTTGATTGTTTATGGTATGGGGAAAAGCAAAATGGGACCTTATACCTTCACCTCCTGGGGAATTCTAATGGCTTTGACCATCGTTTGTGCCACAGTTTGGGGACTCCTCCGCAATGAATGGAAAGGGGCGCCCCTTAAAATCTACATATTGATGATCCTCTCCTTGCTCATCATTATTGCTTCTTCTTTTTTAATTGGAATCAGCGGATCAATATAAAACAGCATTATGACAACGTCACGCGAACACATTTTAGCAGCAATCAACCACCAACAAACTGGTAAAGTCCCCGTTGATCTTGGATCCACTCCCAGTTCTGGAATTTCAGCGATAGCATACAGCAATCTGCTCAAACATCTTGGACGAACCGACCTGCCTGTTTTGGTCTATGATGTAGTCCAGCAATTGGCCCAACCCGATCTCTCCATTCTGGATCATTTTGGAATTGATGTGCTGGATATCGGACGGACTTTCAATGATCAGGCTTCAGACTGGATCCCAACCACCCTGGCAAATGGTGCTCAAGCCTTTTATCCGAAAAGTTTTCAACCCACAAAACTGTCAGATGGATCCTTCGTGACATACGATGACGACGGTCAGCGAATCTTATCAAGAATGCCTATCGGTGCAACATTTTTCGACCAGACCTATTTCCCCTATGTAGATGGATATCCTGATTCGTTTGAAAATCTGGATACTGAAATGGGCCGGATCATGTGGGCACGCGATGTACACAGCCCATGGGATCATGCAGGCGAAGATGATTTCTGGCAAAGACTGAGAGAGAAAACCCTAAAATTAAGACAAAATACAGACAAAGCCCTGCTGGTTGTTTGCGGATGCAACCTCTTCGAATGGGGAACCTTCCTTCGAAGAATGGACAACTTCCTGATGGATCTGATGTGTGATCCGGAAAACGTTGAAAAACTGCTAGATCAGCTCCTTATCAGGCACCTGGCCACACTGAAAAAAGTATGCCATGCTGTGGGTGATATTGTGGATATCATCCGTTTTGGCGACGATCTTGGCATGAGTTCAGGGCCGTTCATGGATGTAGACACCTACCGGTATCTTTTCAAACCACGGCACAAAATACTGTGCAATTATGTGAAAACACATAGTAAAATGCACACCTATATCCATTCGTGCGGCTCCATCTCACTGTTAATGCCAGATATGATTGAGGCTGGAATTGAAATTTTTAATCCTGTGCAGACCAATGCCTATCTGATGCAGCCTGATTTTCTGAAAAAAGAGTTTGGACAACAATGTACTTTCTGGGGGGGCGGCATTGAAACTGTTGGGACCCTCAATGTGGGTAATCCCGCGCAAATTCGCAAACAGGTTCTCGAGAGGCTCGGAATCTTTTCGAAAAGGGGCGGCTTTGTATTCAATACTGTTCATAACATTCTCCCGGATGTTCCTCCTGAAAATATAGTAGCGATGTTTGAAGCAGTGAAAGAATTTAACAGCAAATCAGACAATTGACATTTACTAAAAACCAAAATTTAAATATAAGAGTCATATTTTACTTTTATTTTTAAAACTCAAAATCAGATTAATTAATCATCTCATCATGAAAAGAGTAGCATCCATTCTGTTCTTATTTACCATTTGGTCATCGCTGACCGGGCAAAGTGTCTCCAACAACAAACTAAAACTGGAAGAGTGGAAAGATGCCCGTTTCGGGATGTTCATTCACTGGGGGCCTGTTACACTCAAAGGTACCGAGATTGGCTGGTCGCGGGGTCGTGAAGTTCCCGTTGACGAATACGATAATCTATACAAGCAGTTCAATGCGGCTAATTTTGATGCAAACAACTGGGTCAACGTGGCCAAAGCAGCCGGCATGAAATACATCATCCTGACCACCAAACATCACGATGGGTTTTGTTTGTGGAATACCAGACAAACAGACTTCAACATCATGCATTCCCCGTTGGGGTGTGATGTTGTGAAAGAACTGTCAGAAGCCTGTAATAAGCAGGGGATCGCTTTTGGAACTTATTATTCGACCACAGACTGGCATCATCCGGATTTTCCGTTGACCAGTCCGGGTGGCAAAATTAACAGACCCTCCTACGATCTGGATGCCTACACCACCTACCTGAAAAAACAGGTAGCCGAACTGTTGCTGAACTATGGTCCCCTTTTTGTTCTTTGGTTTGATGTACCGCAAAGGTTCGATGCAATCCGGGGTCAGGGTGTGATCGACTTTGCCCATACCATTCAGCCAGATATCATCATCAACAACCGTACCGGTGCAAATGGTGACTTTGATACACCGGAACAGCGTGTGGGCGGGTTCCAGAATGACCGCCCCTGGGAGAGTTGTATGACGATTGCCAACCAATGGGCATGGAAACCGGATGACAAGGTGAAGACACTGGAACAATGCCTGCACACTTTGATCCGTACTGCTGGCGGAGACGGTAACCTTTTGTTCAATGTGGGGCCTATGCCGGATGGACGCATTGAACCCCAGCAGGTAGATCGTCTGAAGGAGATGGGACAGTGGCTCGAAAAATATGGCTATACTATTTACGGTACCAGGGGCGGCCCTTTCAAACCAACCGACTGGGGTGTCAGTACCCGGAAAGGCAATACCATTTATCTGCATATCCTGAAATGGAACGGGGATCATGTGCAAATCGTATTGCCTGATTTTGGGCTGGAGATCAAAAATTGCCGGTTGGCCACTGGCGGAAAACTGAAAGTGATCAAAAAAGGGGGGAATAATTTCTTGGAATTCTCAGGGTCAATACTGCAACCGATCAATACCATTGTAGAGATTGAAACATCCGGTAATGTAATGGGCCTGAAACCCATGGAAATAGGTTCTCAATCTCTCTCCTACCAAAAGAAAGCTACCGCATCCACCAATCCTGATCCGCACTGGAGAGGGATCGCTTCGATCACCAATGGTGATTGGGTGGGAGAATACTGGATCCCTGACAAAGAGGATAAATCACCATGGGCCGAGATAGATCTTGGAAAACCAGAGAAGATCTCGAGCGCAATTATCTACGAAAATGGGGAAACTATCAAATCTTTTGAACTGCAATATCTCAAAGGAGAAACCTGGAAAACCGTTTACAAAGGAACCACTATTGGCAGTCGGGCTGAGTTAAAATTAGCGGGATTCACTACCCGGTACGTACGGCTCGTGCTGAAAGAGTTCACAGGTGTACCTGGAATCTATGAAATTGTTTTGTTGTAAATATCTATTTAACCAACTGATTAAAAGTCATTCACATGAGAAGATTCGGACAAATTATCGGGTTAGACCCTCCGCAGATTGAAAAATACAAAACTTACCATGCTGCCGTTTGGCCGGAAGTTTTGAAAATGATCAAAGCCTGTAACATAAGCAATTATTCAATTTTCTTCAAAGACAACCTGCTCTTTGCCTATCTGGAATACACCGGTGATAATTTTGAAGCAGATATGGCAAAGATGGCAGCCCATCCCAAAACGCAGGAATGGTGGGCTATCATGGAATTGATGCAAAAACCACTATCTACAAGAGCTGAAGGCGAATGGTGGGCAAACATGGAGGAGGTTTTCCATTTAGAATAAGAAATGTCGCGCAAAAACGTAAAGCAACGCAAAGTTTGAATTTGTTTCTTTGCGTTACTTTACGTTTTTGAGCGGAAAAGGATAATCCTTTATTTTACAATCTTACTTTGTATTTTATCCTGCTATTTTTTACACCAACCTGTGCAACCTCCTGTATTCTCCCGGTGGGACGCAGGAGTATTTTTTAAAGAGCCGGTTGAAATACGAAAGATTGTCAATCCCCACTTCAATGGCAATTTTCTCAATCGGGGTGTTAGTGACAACCAGTTGCATTTGGGCATCTTCAATTCGTTTGCGGTTGATATAGTCGATGGGCCGCATTCCCATTGTTTTCAGGAAGAGGCGCGAAAAATAATCATTTGAAAGATGACAGATTCCTGCCAATTCAGCTAGGGTGAAAGTTTCCGAAAGGTTTATCTGAATATATTCAATGGTCTGACTGATTTTTGAATTCGCATTAAGTCTGGTCACTGTTTGATCTTCAATTTTTAGAAATTTCGAAAAAAGCTGCAATAAAATGCCCTGCGTCTCCATGCAATCCGCAATTTGTTGTGTCGATGCGATAGTTAGTTCATGGGGCATGAGGTCGTCTTTACAATATTTGCCAGGATCCAGATTCATAAGCTTTCTTTCGGGGTTGAGTTCTACAATGCGTTTCATTAATAGAAAATCGGTTTCGGTTGCCTCAAGTTCGTATTTGAAATTGAGTTGTTTAAAAAGGTCAGTTCCTCCTGTAATTTGAGGAATAAAGTGAATGTAAAAATGTCCGAGAAAGGTTTTGCTTAAATAATTGCAAAGTGTAAAACTGGGTATCAGGTACAGCCGGCCTGGTTTTAATTCGTATTTTTTGTGGTTGTGGATGATATTCCCTTCGCCGCTTTTAACCAGGTACAAGCGCGTAAAAGGACTGGTTACCTTCTGGAAATTCCAGTTTCGTACGAGGCATTCATCCACATTCAATAAGGAAAGATGAAGACTTTTGAGTAGGTTTTGTGTGTCCATGTATTTTTATAATAGCTTGAAAATTACTTAAAAATTCTTAATTCTGAATTGTAAAGACCTGATTTGTGCATAATCAGGCCTGAAATATGAAAGTAATTGACATTTCAAATTTCTAATATTGTACTCTATAGAAATAAAATAAAAAAAATCGATACTGAAATGAACCACAAAGACCGTTTTTTTGCAACCATTCACAACCAACTGGTTGACCGACCCGCTTCCTGGTTAGGCCTGCCAGTACCTTCGGCGGAGCGGGGGTTGATGAGATATTTTGGTGTAAACTCCATCGATCAGCTTCGCATAGCAATTGACGATGATATTTATCCCATCGAAGTCCCCTACAATTACCCTCCGTCAAACCATATCGCCTGCGCGTTTAATTTCGCCAAGGCAAGACACCTGGACACCCCTGATGAACGAACGCTTACTGCGCCCGGATATTTCGAAGATTATTCAGATGTTGTTGATATTGATAAATTCGACTGGCCTGATCCGGTAAAATATCTCGACCGTGAAGAGTCGTTCAGAAGGGCTGCCTCAGCACCTGCCGACCGGATAAAAATGGGGATACTCTGGAGTGCCCATTTTCAGGATGCCTGTGCGGCTTTTGGTATGGAACAGGCGCTGATGGTAATGCTCGCCAATCCAGACATGTTTCATGCAGTAATCGACCGGATTACTGATTTTTACCTGAAGGCCAATGAGTTGTTTTACGAATCGACAAAAGGCATGCTCGATGCCGTGCTAATTGGTAATGATTTTGGAAGCCAGACCTGTTTAATGGTTGACCCTGACAGTTTGCGCGAATATGTTTTCCCTGGTACCAGGAAACTGATTGAGCAGGCAAAAAGTTATGGATTAACGGTGATGCATCATTCGTGCGGTTCAATTTTCCCCATTATTCAGGATCTTGCTGATTTGGGGGCAGATATCATCCATCCCATTCAGGCGCTTGCCAGCGAAATGGATGCCCCAAACCTGAAAAGGCATTTTGTCGGGAAAGTTGCATTTTGCGGTGGGGTGGATGCCCAAAACCTACTGGTAAATGGAACCCCGAAAGAAGTTGCGAAAAAGGTGCATGAATTGAAGGACTTGTTTCCGACCGGACTGATTGTTTCACCTAGTCATGAAGCTATTTTGCCCGATATTTCACCGGCCAACATTGATGCGCTGTTTAACACATTAAAAAAATCTTAATTTTCAATATTTAAGTATTATGAAGATCAAATTTTTTTGCCCGATTTGGGGTTCAGAAAATATGGATATCAAATCGTTCTTTGCAAAAGTCAAAGATTCGGGCTATGATGGGGTCGAGATGGGCCTGCCGATTGAAACTGAGCGTAAAGAAGAAGTATTGGCACTTATAAAACAGTTTGAGCTGCAATTGATTGCGCAACATTGGGAAACATTGACAGCCGATTATGAAGCTCACAAGAAAGAGTACCGCCATCGGTTAGAAAATTTGGCTACCGGCAATCCGTTATTCATAAATACCCAAACAGGAAAAGATTTCTTTACCTATGAACAAAATGCCGGCCTGATCCAGATAGCCGATGAAGTTTCCAGCGAATATGGTGTCAAAATCATCCATGAAACACACCGCGGAAAATTCAGTTTCGCGGCACATATTACCTCCCAATTTCTTAAAAAAATACCTGGTTTACGTTTGGGCCTGGATATTTCTCACTGGTGCAATGTGGCTGAATCCTGGCTGGACGACCAATCCGAAGCTTTAAGTATGGCCCTGTTAAGGGCAGACCATATTCATGCGCGGGTAGGATTTCCTGAAGGGCCTCAAATTCCAGACCCGCGGGCCCCTGAGTGGAAAGAAGCCCTGGATAAGCACCTGGGCTGGTGGAATCAAGTGATTGATCAACGCCGGAAAGACGGATGGACGGAGTTCACCATTACCCCTGAATTTGGACCATACCCTTACATGACTATTTTGCCATTTAACAAACAGCCAATCGCGGACCAGTGGGACGTGAACCTGTTTATGATGCAGTTTCTGAAATCTGCTTTTAATGAATAGTAACCCTTCATCATTTATGGAAAAGAAAGAAAATATATTGAGGGATTATAGCCTGACAGGCGTTGAATCACAGAAAGCGTTTGAAATGGGGCTTGCAGATGCAGAATGGTACCAGTCGCCAATTCCCCGTGACAAAATGCGCGAGTTGCTTGTTCGAAAAGATGGAGCTGCTATTCGGGACACCATCATTTGGTTCAGCCTTATTTTCGGTTCAGGTTACCTGGTTTTTCTGTGGTGGGGATCATGGATTGTGGTTTTCCCTTATATTGTTTACAGCGTATTGTATGCATCCACTTCCGATTCCCGTTGGCACGAGTCAAGCCACGGAACGGCCTTTAAAACCGATTGGATGAACAACCTGTTGTATGAAATTTCATCTTTTATGGTTTTCAGGCAATCGACTGTTTGGAGATGGAGCCATGCACGTCACCACAGCGATACGATTATCCGTGGGCGTGACCCGGAAATTGCAGTTCCCAGGCCTCCAAAAATCAAAAAAATCATTCTTGCCTTTTTTGGTATAAGCGGATCCATTCCTGAAATAAAAAAATTGTTAAGTCATGTCGCGGGACGAATTGATCCTGAAGTTGCGACGTATCTCCCTGAGCAGGAATATAAAAAAGTATTTTTCAAGTCTCGGGTTTACCTATCCATTTACATTATGGTTATTGCCCTTTCCATCATTTATGGAACTGTTCTTCCGCTAATGTTTATTGGCTTGCCAACTTTGCTTGGAACCTGGTTAATGCCGGTTTACGGATTAACACAACATGCCGGATTACAGGAGAATGTGCTGGACCATCGTCTGAACTGCCGTACTGTTTATATGAACAGGGTTAACCGTTTTTTATACTGGAACATGAATTATCACGTTGAGCATCACATGTTCCCGTTGGTGCCATACCATGCGTTGCCAAAATTGCACGAGTTGACGAAAGATGATTGTCCAAAGCCTTATGATGGGATCATCGAAGCCTTTAGGGAAATAATCCCTGCTATACTGAAACAGCGAAAAGATCCCTCTTACTATGTCGAAAGGAAATTGCCGGAAACGGCATTAACTAAAAATGTCCGGTCAAAAAATAAGTTTGTTGGCAGTGGAAAAAAATTTGTGGATGGCAAGATTGAAGTTTGTGCTGTTTCCGATTTGCCCAAAGGGGAAGTTGTGCGCTTTGATTTTGATCAAAAAACCTATGCTATTTACCGTACTGAAAAAGATGAGTTATATGCTACCGAGGGAATCTGTACACACGGGAACGCACATTTGGGCGATGGTGTTGTAATCGGGGATATAATTGAATGTGCAAAACACAATGGCCGTTTCAGCCTGAAGGATGGATCGCCCAGACGGGCACCGGTCTGTGTGGGGATCAATACTTATGAAGCCTTTGCCGGCAACGGGAAGATATACCTGAAACTTGCGCCCTCTGATGAAAAAGCGCATGACAAAGAGTTGAACTTTCGGGTTGTCAGTAATAATAATGTGGCAACATTTATAAAGGAGTTGGTGCTTGAACCATCCAATGGAGAGGATTTTAACTTCAGTCCAGGACAATATATACAGCTTGTTATCCCTCCGTATAAGGTAAAATTTAATCAGTTTCATGTTGACCAGCCTTTCCGGGCTACCTGGGAGTCGATGAACTTGTTTGACTGTTATGTCGAAAATACCCTTTATTTGAGGCGTAATTATTCAATGGCCACAAATCCAGCCAGTGAAAAACAATTCAGGTTTAATGTAAGAATTGCGCTGCCGCCTGTTGGAGAAAATGTGCCAGCCGGAACCGGTTCATCTTATGTATTTAATTTGAAGCCGGGGGATGAAGTTAAACTGGCAGGTCCGTATGGTGATTTTCAGATAAAGCCAACCGAAAGGGAAATGGTTTACCTGGGTGGAGGGGCAGGAATGGCCCCGTTGCGTTCCCATATTGCATATTTGTTCGAAACGGAGAAAACAAAGCGTAAAGTCAGTTTTTGGTACGGTGCCCGATCAAAAGTTGAAATTTATTATCACGAATATTTTGAAAGGCTTCAGGATGAGTATGAAAACTTCTCTTTTCATATTGCTTTGTCTGAACCTATAAGTGAGGACAACTGGAATGGATATGTTGGTTTTATTCACGATGTATTATACCGGGAATACCTAAAAAATCACAGTAGCCCGAATGAAGTGGAATATTATTTATGCGGTCCTCCTTCCATGATAAAAACAGGATTGAAAATGTTGGAAAAAATAAGAGTTTCGCAAGACCGGATCGCTTACGATGAATTTTAAAAAATCATACACAATCAAACTTAACACCTTAAAATGATTACACCTAATCCAATAGTCGGTACCGGGCTACATGCCATCGGTGGAATTTCGGCGGCAAGTTGTTACTTGCCAAACACTCAGACAAAGAAATGGTCGTGGGGGACTTTCTGGCTGGCCCAAGCGCTTTTTGCATGGGTGATCATGCCTCTTGTAGTTGGCTGGCTGACTGTTCCGGGTTTCTTCCAAATTCTCACAGATGCGCCCGCAAAACCGTTTTGGATTGCGTTTTTACTGGGTGGCGCATATGGCTTCGGGAGTATGTCGTTCGGAAAAGCCATCAATCATATCGGATACTCACTTACGTACACCCTGGCCATTGGCATTTCCGCTGTATTGGGCACTATTTTTCCACTGATGATTTTTGGAGGTCTCGGCGACTTTTTTACAAAACCCGGTGGTGACATTGTCCTCACCGGAATGATTTTATCGATGCTTGGCGTAATTGTTTGCGGCTGGGCCGGTTTCAAAAAAGAAAAAGATTTGAATGCGACGAAAATAGGCAAGGCCGGATTTAACATGGCTGTTGGCTTGTTGCTAACCATTGTTGCCGGGGTACTTTCCGGAGTTTTTAACCTTTCGCTCGAATACGGGCAGCCAATCGCAGATATGGCGGCACAAAACGGTGCAGACAATTTCGAGGGAAATGCAAAAATGGTTATTTCAACATCAGGATGTTTTGTGGTTAACTTCATCTGGTTTGTGGTGGTTGGCTTCCGAAAAGGAACCTTAAAGGAGTTTCTCCCACAAAATGGATTGCCCGGAATCATAATATTTCGCAATTGGCTTTGGTCAGCTTTGGCGGGAACACTCTGGACGATGCAGTTTTTCTTTTACGGACTGGGACATGTAAAAATGGGCAACTTCCAGTTTGCCAGCTGGGTCCTCCACATGTCGATGCTAATTTTCTTCAGCTATATCGTTGGTGTACTCCTGAAAGAGTGGAAGAGCGTTAAGCCAAAAACATATATTGTCCTGATTATTGGCTTGTTAACGCTCATTGCATCCTTTTGTATAACCAGTTATGGAAGCTATATCGGAGAACAATTAATTAATAACAGTCATTGATCGGACCATTTAAAACAACATGAAAATGAAATCTAAAATACATATACATAGGGCCTGCTGATAAACTAATTTTCGTATTTTTTCCACTCCGCTGGCCGGTTCAAAATTTCGACAGAGAGAAAGACCTCGTTCAAAAGTTCTTCGACAGTTTGGAGTTTCTTCATCAAGACATCCT
>JALNYZ010000078.1:906-5726 GCA_023229575.1 Prolixibacteraceae bacterium | reverse complement strand
TTTACAAAGCAACATCACAGAAAGCTCAGTACAAAATATATTATCGAGTAAAGATTGTGAGCAAAGGTTATTCAGAGACAATGCAGGGAATGTAAAAGGTGTTGGTTTTGATTACAATAATTTAAATATTAGCCATGAGAAAAATTTCAAGGGACTCTATTATAAAAAATTCAATGTTAGATTTCCTGATAATTTTAAAATATATATTATTGATCTAGATCGCCAGAAACGAATAATAGAATCAATAAAAGATAATCTAGAAAAAAACAGTAGTTGGCAATGCTCTGGACATGAAGATATACTAAAATATAGAATTGAAATGGTAAAGCAAACCAATTTAGGTAATTATGATAAGGCAACTAAGAGAAATGAAGCCGACCTAATATTGTGTCAATTAGTTTATCATAAAAATCATGACATAGTATTACTCGGTGTAAGAGATCGTTTAAGAAGGCGACAAATCAATTAAATTCAATTAAGACAATAAATTAATCTTTGTATATATTCCTGAAAATGGTTCAGATTGGGCATACGAAAAATTGAACAAGAATTTATTTGTTGTTGTAAAAAAAACTTTTAGGTTTCAAAAGAAGGATTTATTTAGTGAAAAAATAGAAGAGAATTTGATCGACGTTTTTAATCTTAATGATTCTATTGAATTTATCTTCGGCAATTTGGTTGGAGAATATTTTAAAATTGACAAAAATATTCTGCGAATTAATCAAGATTTGTATTTATATCAAGATTTAACCATTAAAAAAGAATTATTTATAGCTCATAATGATATTTCAATAATTACTAAAATAGGAAAACTTATAAAAGGAGATATTTACATTGGTGGAAATTATATAAATTCGCTGCCTTCAGAAGAGATGGATAAGTTAATTAGGACTTTTCCCAACTCATACGAAATAAAGAAATACGTAGAGGCTAGACTTAGTGTGATACTTAATGATTATTTTGACAATATTACAGATGCCAAACAAAAATACGATAAATATATGAACACTAAGGTTTCGGCTCAAGGTATTAATCTCATTGATATGTTCAAAGAATCTGAATTAACAAAGTATATTACAATTCGTAGCAAACTGAGTCAAATGCTTAATAATGAAGTTGAATATAATGAGAAACGGTGGCAAATAGAAATTCTGCAAATATTACTTTTACTTTTCCCAAAATACATATTTGTATTTAAAGAAGTCAAGATCAAAGATATATATAGTAATAAAAATAGATATTTAGATTATTTGTTAGTGGATTCAACAGGTACAGTGGATATTGTTGAAATAAAAAAACCGTTTGATAGCTGTATTGTTACAAAAAACCAATTTAGGGACAATTATATTCCCATGAAGGAATTATCTGGAACTGTAATGCAAATAGAGAAATATATTTTTTATTTAAATAAATGGGGGAAATCCGGGGAAGATTATCTAACAGATAGGTATAAAGATAAACTGCCAAATAACTTCCGAATAAAAATAACCAATCCGAATGGTATAATTGTAATGGGAAGAGAAAGTGGTCTTTCTGAAGAACAATTGCTAGATTTTGAAGTCATAAAAAGAAAATATAAAAATGTAGTTGATATAATTACATATGATGATATGATTGGAAGATTAAATATGATTATTGAGCAATTAAATGAGAAAAATTTTGAGTAAAAAGAAATTCCAATAAATACTAGCTAGTACGAATAACTTTTTTTAGAATGGAGCGTCACAAAATGAGATTACTTTGTGCTAATTTATATATAAGGTTCGGCCCGTGAGTGTCGGACTTTTTGCTTTATATTTTGTTATATTAATGTGGTAACTTTGTAAACTAAACTCCGGCGCGTATGTGTTTTTACAATAGCATGAGCAAGAAAGCGCAGCAACTGGCTGCACGGTATGGGCGGAAATCGGATATAATCGAGATAGCAAAAGAGATTCTTGAGGAACAGTATAGGCAAGCAGCTTTTACCAATCCTGATTGTGCCATTGTAACAACTTCCGAAGAACTTGAAGTTCGTAAGTGGGGCTTAATACCTTTTTGGTGTAAAACGGAAGAGGATGCAGTAAAGATGCGTAAGTTTACTTACAATGCCAGGTCGGAGACAGTCTTCGAACTACCTTCATTTCGCGGTCCTATTCTTTCTAAACGGTGTATCGTTCCATCTACGGGTTACTTTGAGTGGCATCACAAAATCGATGGTACTAAAACTCCCTATTTTATTTTCGTAAAGGATCTGGAAATTTTCTCCTTTGCAGGTTTTTACGATAGCTGGTTGAACAAGCAAACCGGGGAGGTAATAAATACATTCTCTATACTTACCACTCAGGCCAACGAACTTACGGGATTTATACATAACAATCCGAAAACGGGTAACCGAATGCCAGTTATTCTCGAACCTGAGCAAGAGGAACGATGGCTGGACCCTGCTTTGAAACGTCCCGAAATCGCTTCGATGCTACGTACATTCGATGCCGAACGGATGGATGCCCGTACCATCAAAAACGATTTTCTAAAGAAAGGATCAAAAGATCCGTCTATTCTTTTGTAGTATTTTTATTCTTTGTTTGTTCTATCTTTGCAGGACAATGAACATGAAAAAGAGCAAGTCGGTAATAGATGTTTTTAAAGCAGACACAAAAAGCAGTGTAGAGCTTCCGTTTGTGGAAGAAGGAATCCGTGCAGGTTTTCCTTCGCCGGCACAAGACTATTTAGACTTAAGCATCGATCTGAACAACGAGCTTATCAAACATCCGTCCACTACTTTTTATGGACGGGTAAAAGGTGATTCGTTAATTGAGGCAGACATACACGAGGGGGATATTCTCATTATTGACAAATCGCTTGAACCCCGGGAAGGGGATTTGGCAGTTTGTTGCGTAGATGGCGAATTTACCCTCAAATATATCAAGATAGAGCAGGATGTAGTTTGGCTTATTCCGGCCAATAAAGATTTTCAGCCTATAAGAGTAACAGCAGGGAACGAGTTTGTAATTTGGGGAATTGTTACTTATTCCATTAAGAAGCATAGAAATATAAAAAGATAATTGGATGTATGCGTTAGCGGATTGTAATAACTTTTACGCAAGCTGCGAACGGGCATTCAAGCCCTGGCTGCGTACTACGCCCATTGTTGTGTTATCCAACAACGACGGGTGTGTTATCGCGCGCTCCAACGAAACGAAAGCCTTGGGTATAAAAATGGGTGTGCCTGCTTATCAGATTAAGGATGTGATAGACAAATATGGAATAGAAGTTTTTTCGTCAAACTATACATTGTACGGTGATATGTCGAACCGGGTGATGTCCATGTTGGGATCGTTTGTAGAAGAAATGGAAGTGTACTCTATTGACGAAGCCTTTTTGAATCTGGATGGATTCGAACATTGGGATCTCAAGGAATATGGCGAACAGATAGTTCGTTCTGTTACGAAAGGTACTGGTATACCTATCAGCATGGGTATAGCACCCACCAAAACATTGGCAAAAGTAGCAAACAAGTTTGCCAAGAAATTTCCAAACTATAAAGGGGTTTGCCTTATTGATACGGACGAAAAGCGGATAAAAGCACTGCAACTCACAGAAATTGGGGATGTGTGGGGTATTGGCAGACAACATGCTAAGATGCTGGCTCAATATGGAGTGAAGAACGCCTATGATTTTTCTCAACTTCCTGTTGCCTGGGTACGGCAAAAGATGACTGTAGTTGGGGAAAGAATGTGGAAAGAGCTGAACGGAGAATCTTGCATTGATATGGAGCTGGCACCACCACCCAAAAAACAGATCTGCACCTCGCGTTCGTTCGGCCACATGGTTACTGACTTAGCAGAGCTGGAAGAAGCTGTTTCCACCTATGCCAGTATGTGCGCAGAGAAATTACGTGCTCAGAAATCGTGTGCTGCATCGCTGATGGTTTTTATACATACCAACAACTTCCGAAGTGATCTGCCTCAGTATTATAAGAATTTTGTAATCAAGTTACCTGTTCATACCAACAGTACATTGGAGTTAGTAAAGTATGCCCTGGCAGCACTCCGTCTTATATTTGTAAAAGGCTATCAGTTTAAAAAAGCCGGGGTAATAATTACCGAAATAGTAGACGAAAATGCGGTGCAAATGAATTTGTTTGACACTGTAGATCGCGAAAAACATGCTAAACTGATGAAGGTAATGGATTGCCTTAACTCCGGTTTCGATAACCGCAAATTAAGCCTTGCCATTCAAGGCACCGGCCGCAAGTGGAAACTACGCCGCGAAAAACTTTCTCCCTGCTATACTACCGACCTGCGGGAAGTAATTGAAGTGCGAACGGATAGATAATATATCGATTTTGATTAATCAAAACAGCCCAAATTAAGGTTATTGATTATTTGTATGGTTGGTGTGATATAAATATTTCCGGAGCATCCTCCTCGTAACTATAATGAAATGCAGAAGCCCATTCATTTACTCTGTTTACTTTCGGACCTAAGGTTATCTTTTTTATATTTTTTTTAATGGATTCAAGTTCAATATACACTCTTGGAGGGCATGAATTCATATCGTATTTTATATCGAACTCAATTCCTTTTACAATCAAACGAACTTCATTTTCATTTTTGTAACTATCATTTTTGAATAAAAATGCAATTGTGTTTAAGTATCTAGTTAAAAATGGATTGTCTTTTTTTTTGTAAGTCTTTACTTTATCTTGTAGCTTTTCCATTAATTCTGTAAGTTTATCACTCTTATCTGAATTTGGAATATAAAAATTAGGAGAGCCATCAGCTAAATAAGCCACTTTATATATACCTAAATCACTTTCATCATTTTGTCGGGCATTT
>JALNYZ010000078.1:0-896 GCA_023229575.1 Prolixibacteraceae bacterium | reverse complement strand
AATCGCCACATATTTAAATCGTCACACTTATTAGCAGTAACAAAGCTCCCAATAAAGGGCTTGGGAGAATATCTTTCCAATTTCGAATTTTCGTTACAAGATGTATTGGGTTTGTAATTTAGAAATTTAAAAAATTCTTTTCCTTCAGAAGGATCATTCATGAAATTACCTTCTGAAATTCTGAATTTACTATCTTCTAATATTAATTTATTAAGTACAGACAATGAGGTATAGTGTGTAATGAATTCATCTTCTATATGTAAAACTTCTTTAATCTGAGATATTAAATCTACAATATTAGAAAGTTTTTTATCACTTAATCTTTCTTTAAGATCATCTATATAATATTTTGCATACTTAGTCCAAATTTCATTATCATCAATTATTAACTCCAGATATTTATCAAAGTCTTTTTTTATCTTGGCCAATTTTTCTTTATTATCTTTTTTAGCAAGACCTCTACTATAATATGCATTTCCATTATTCGGATTAAGTCTGATTGCTTTAGAATAATCAGCTATTGCGTTTGTGTAATTTTTTTTTGCTTTATAAGCATTTCCTCTGTGAATATAAATATCATTAGTATAACGTGGGCTACGTATAATAATATAATCATAACTCTCTATTGCAGCATCATAATTTTTATTTGCATAACAGGCAAGACCTTTATTATAGTAAGCAAGAAGAAATGATGATTTTA
The DNA here is from genome assembly GCA_023229575.1 of Prolixibacteraceae bacterium. Taxonomy (GTDB): domain Bacteria; phylum Bacteroidota; class Bacteroidia; order Bacteroidales; family Prolixibacteraceae; genus CAINVV01. Next base: position 196 of record JALNYZ010000078.1, on the reverse strand, counting down.
AATTGATAGATTTTGTATAATCTTCTATTGCTTCTGGATAATCTCCCCTATTATAATAAGCATTTCCTCTATATATGTAAGTGCTTGATTCATTGGGATTAGCCTTGATTAATTTATCAAAATAAAGGATTGCTTTATCAAAATCTACTTTCGCTTTGTCTTTTTCTTTTTTACTTAACCAAGATAAGCCCTTATT
>JALNYZ010000077.1 GCA_023229575.1 Prolixibacteraceae bacterium | reverse complement strand
GCAAGTTATATCCATACGACGGCTACGACAAGTTAGATTTTAAAGAAATTACGAATCCAGGGTGCGACAGTTGGGCAAGATATTTTGTACGCATGGAAGAGATGAAGCAATCCATTCATATTATTGAGCAGCTGCTTGAAAATTTTCCCAAAGGAGAAAGCCGTACAAAGTTAAAGGGTGTATTAAGAGTTCCTGCTGGCGAATATTATCAACGGGTAGAAACAGCTCGCGGAGAATTGGGTGTATTTATGGTGAGCGACGGTTCAACAAAACCTTACCGTCTCAAATACCGCACCCCTTGTTTTTCGAACCTTGGAGCCGTTACAGCCATTGGAAAAGGTCTGAAAATAGCCGACTTAATGGCTACGATGGCTACGATTGATTTAATAGTTCCGGACATAGACAGATAAAGAAATAATTATATGATTTCAATGATTCAATATTCTGACATAACAAGCCTGATTCATCAGGCTTTGTCTGCGTCTCTTTCGCCCGTAGCAACACAGATAACCGAAATTATCCTATCAGCCCTATTGGCTTTTATCGTAATGATTGTTTGTGTAATCATAATGGTTTACATGGAAAGGAAAGTCGCCGGCTTTATGCAAATGCGTCTGGGGCCTAACAGAGTAGGCCCTTTTGGTACTTTTCAGGTCTTTGCAGACGTACTAAAACTACTGCTTAAAGAATCGTTTACGCCGAACAGTGCCGATAAATTTATGTTTAATCTGGCTCCCTGCATTGTGTTAATGGTAACACTCATGGCCCTTGCACCCATATCCTGGGGTCCGGGATTAGTCATGTGGGATAGCAACATAGGCATTTTATTTATTACAGCCATCACTTCTTTATCCGTAATCGGAATATTAATGGCAGGATGGTCAAGTAATAATAAATATTCGTTATTGGGAGCCATGCGTAGCGGGGCACAAATAGTTAGTTACGAACTCTCAGCCGGCTTGGCAATTGTTACCGCTGTGATTTTGTCGGGTACAATCTCCTCTGTTGGAATGGTCGAATCGCAAGCCGATGGATGGTGGATACTCAAAGGACATATTCCTGCTATGATCGCATTTCTGACTTATGTAATTTCCAGCACAGCTGAGTGTAACCGTGCCCCTTTCGATTTAGCCGAGGCAGAATCAGAGTTAACAGCTGGTTACCATACCGAATACTCCGGGATGAAGTTTGGTATTTTTTATCTGAACGAATACATAAACATGGGCGTAGTTTCTATAGTAGCCTCCACCCTGTTTTTGGGTGGTTGGATGCCATTGCATTAACAATTCAACAATGAATATATACAAATATTCAATCATTTGATGGATTTTATTCCCAGCTGGATATGGCTATTTGGCAAAATGTTTATGATCATATTCTTTATGATGTGGTTTAGATGGACATTACCACGTCTGCGTATTGATCAGCTATTAAAATTAGAATGGAAATACTTGTTGCCGATTAACATCTGTAACTTGATTTTAGCTACAGCCATATCCATTTTTGGCTGGCATTTATAATATGAATTAAACAATGACATGCAATGAAAGCACTTTATCGCTATATTAAAGAAATAATTCAGGCTTTTACCTCTCTGATAGGAGGTCTTATGCTCACGTTAAAATTTTTCCTTACTCCCTGGAAATCGATCATAACCGAGCAGTATCCCGAAAATCGTAAAACGACAATCAATATACCAGAAAGATTTGCAGGAGAACTTACTCTGCCTCACGACGAAAACAACGAGCATAAATGTACAGCTTGTACCCTTTGTGAGCACGCTTGTCCGAATGGATCAATCGAAATATTTCAAAAAACGATTGAAACCGAAGACGGAAAAAAGAAAAAAAATTTAGATCGCTGGGTGTACCATCTGGATATGTGCACATTCTGCGGACAATGTGTGGATGCTTGTCCGTCTGATGCAATCAGCATGAAAAACAACTTTGAGTTAAGTGTTTTCGACAGAAGCACATTAATCCGGCAATTAAATCGGCCAGGTTCAAAGCTTAATGAGAATAATAAACCGATAAAAACTATGCTGGCGTCATGAACGGAACAATCATTCTATTTTATATATTATCGGTAATAGTCATTGTTTTTGCAGCGATATCCGTGTTCACTCAGAAAATATTCAGGGCAGCCATCTGCTTGCTTACCTCTTTAGTGGGTATAGCCGGAATTTATTTGCTTTGGGATATGGATTTTATTGCCGCGCTGCAAATAATCATCTATGTGGGTGGTATCGTAGTGCTAATCATATTCTCCATATTTTTAACACATCGTGCAAGCGAGAAATTACCTGAACAAACGCTAATCAGACGTATTAGATCATTTATTATTGCTCTGATTGGGTTCGTTTTTACAAGTTGGGTTCTATTATCAAGCCAATTATTATCAGTTAACACCACACCATCAAGCACTCCTTTATCAATTAAGGAAATAGGTTTGCAGATACTGACCTTCGATAAATGTGGTTATCTCTTACCGTTCGAAGCAGTGAGTTTTCTTTTACTTGCGGTATTGGTAGGAGGCATAACGATTGCCATTAAGCATAAAAATAAAAATTAAAACAGACATTTTATGGAACAATTACCTATATCACACATTTTGGTAGTAAGCTCTGCTCTTTTCTTTATTGGGGTTTATGGCTTTCTTGCCCGGAGAAACTTAATTACCATACTTATGTCTATTGAGTTGATATTAAACAGCGCGAACATTAACTTCATTGCGTTCAATAAATATCTGTATCCGGATAAACTCGACGGTGTATTTTTCACAATGTTTATTATAACAATTGCTGCAGCCGAAGTTTCCTTAGGCCTTGCAATCATTATTAACTTATATCGTCGGTTCAATACAATTGATATCGAAGATACCAAAACGATGAAGTACTAAGCTATGGACAGTTACGGAATTTCTTCTTTACTGATAATTGTGCTTCCGATGCTGAGTTTTATCTTGCTTGCTTTGGCAGGAAAGTCCTTCGCGCCTAAACTATCAGGTCTTATCGGGACATGCTCTATCATACTTACCACCGCGTTGGCATTTTATGTGGCCGGAGGTTATTTCTTCGAATTCGGGAACGTAAATGGAACTTATATCAGGCACATTGTTTTTCAATTTGACTGGTTACATTTCACAGAGAACTTATCTATCGATTTAGGAATCGTTCTCGACCCTATATCGGTAATGATGCTGGTGGTTATCACCTTTATTTCAGCCATGGTACATCTGTACAGTTTAAACTACATGCACGGTGAGGAATATTTTGAGAGATACTATTCCTATCTCTCACTTTTCTCTTTCTCCATGCTAGGATTAGTTGTATCCGTAAACATCTTCCAAATGTATATGTTCTGGGAGCTGGTAGGTGCATCCTCCTTCTTGCTAATTGGTTTCTATTTTACAAAACCTTCGGCAATCGCTGCAGCGAAGAAAGCCTTTATCGTAACACGTTTTGCGGATTTAGGTTTCTTAATCGGAATTTTAATGTTAAGTTCCGGAGCTCAGTCTCTGGATTTCTTTACAATAATAGAAAGGCTTACTACACCCGGTTCTTCTTATTTGGCAAGTTTCCAGGGTAGTTTTATCGGGTTGTCGGCTCTTTCGTGGACACTTCTTTTAGTATTTATTGGGGGGGCGGGAAAGTCGGCCATGTTTCCTCTTCATATCTGGCTACCAGATGCGATGGAAGGTCCGACACCTGTATCGGCATTAATCCATGCTGCAACGATGGTTGTAGCGGGTGTTTTCCTGGTTGCCAGACTTTTTCCAATATTTTCTATCTCGGCTCCGGATGCATTACTAATTATCGGATACATCGGAGCCTTCACGGCTTTGTTCGCAGCAGTAATTGCTTGTACTCAAACGGATATAAAACGAGTACTTGCTTATTCAACGATTTCACAGATTGCGTATATGATGTTTGCACTTGGAGTAGCAGGTTGGGGTGCCGATAAGGCAGAAGGTTTTACAGCTTCCATGTTCCACTTATTTACGCATGCCTTCTTCAAAGCCTTACTTTTCTTAGGTGCAGGAGCTGTTATTCATGCTGTTGGCAGTAACGAAATGAAACAAATGGGTGGTTTACGAAAATCATTGCCTATTACGCACATCACATTCTTGATTGCTTGTTTGGCAATCTCTTCGATACCTCCTTTTGCTGGTTTCTTTAGTAAAGAAGCTATCTTAAGCTCGGCGATGAAAGCCAATCCGCTTATTTATTGCGTTGGATTATTTACGGGGGGGCTGACTGCATTCTATATGTTCCGGCTTTATTTTCGCATATTCTGGTTTAAGAAACCCGAAGCAGATGCACACAATCATGAAAAACATACATGGGCAATGAATATTTCGTTGATACTGTTAGCCTTGGGCTCTTTATCTGTAGGATTCATTCCTTTCGGTCATTTTGTGAGTGCCGACGGTAACTACTTAGAACTTCCAATTCATCTAGGTTCAATTATTCTGCCAGTCACCATTGCTATACTTGGTATCGCTGCCGCATACTTCTATTTTGCGAAAGAAAGTAACAAATCGGAAGTGGCTGTTGCCAAATTCGAAACCGTATATGGCTGGGCTTACCGAAAATTCTTTATAGATGAGGTTTACTTATTTGTTACAAAAAAAATAATATTTAACCTCATTGGAAGGCCCATTGCCTGGGTAGACCGGACCATTGTGAACGGAACAATAAACAGTACGGCATGGATAAGCGTTAAAGCCTCCGAGATAATCAAGCCCATTCAATCGGGAAGAGTACAAACCTATGCCATATTCTTTCTGGGTGGAGCACTGGTTCTTGCTGCAATACTAATTTTAAATTTTGCTTAAGCTATGAACATATTATTACTATTACTCATCATACCCCTGCTTTCGATAACGGGAGTTCTACTTACCCCAAGAGGAAAATTCACTAAATGGATTGCACTTGCCGGGAGCATTCTCCAATTAATAGCCGCAGTTGGCATTACAATTAACTATGTAAATTTGCGCAAAGCGGGTGATACTGCCCAAATGTTATTTCAAAGTAGTTATGATTGGTTTACTCCTTTAAATATTGCATTTAGTCTGGGTGTTGATGGAATTTCGCTTCTTATGATTCTGCTTACCGCAGTGGTAGTAGTTGCAGGAATCCTCGTTTCCTGGAAAATAGAAAAACAAGTAAAAGAGTTTTTCTTTCTAATCATATTACTTAGTCTAAGTGCTTACGGATTCTTCATGACAACCAACTTATTTGTGCTTTTCTTCTTTCTGGAGTTAGCAGTAGTACCCAAATACTTACTCATAGGCATGTGGGGAAGCGGAAAAAAAGAATATAGCGCGATGAAACTGGCACTGATGCTCATGTTTGGATCGGCACTCGTATTCTTAGGTATTTCCGGTTTGTATTACATGGCCGGGAAATATGGAGGAAATTATACCTGGAATATTTTAATGCTTTCTCAAATAAATCTGCCTGTTCAGATTCAAGAAGTATTGTATGTATTGCTTTTTGTTGGATTCGGTGTATTTACAGCCATGTTTCCTTTTCACACCTGGGCGCCCGACGGACACTCTTCGGCGCCCACGGCAGCATCTATGTTTTTGGCTGGTATCTCAATGAAGCTGGGAGGATACGGAATCTTGCGTGTAGCGACCTACCTGCTTCCCGCGGGAGCTCAGCAGTTATCGTGGATATTTATTATCCTTGCCTCCATTGCCATCATGTACGGTGCCTTCGCTACGCTGATGCAAAAAGACCTGAAGTACATGA
>JALNYZ010000036.1 GCA_023229575.1 Prolixibacteraceae bacterium | reverse complement strand
AAACCGTTGTACCGTGAGGTACCGGGGGTTCGAATCCCTCTCTCTCCGCAGATACGGGTGTAGCTCAGTCGGTAGAGCACTGGTCTCCAAAACCAGGTGTCGGGCGTTCGAGTCGCTCCTCCCGTGCAATTTTTTCCACTTCTCAAATCCATAAATTCACCATTTTATACACCTTAGAAAATTGAGGTGGTTATTGCTTTTGGAAATGAACGTGAAAAAAAGGATAAAGGATAAAGGGGGAAAGGATAAAGTAAGATACTATTGATCAATACCTTGAAGTGAACATCGGTTTATGTCGCCTACCTCAAGTCTTATATCTCATAGCTCACAACTTTCCGCACTCAATTCTCAACGCTCAAATGTTCCCAGTCGACTTCCATTGACAAATTTTCAGCCAACATTGAAAACTGGAGATAGGTTTCTGTCCTGAATCTGCCATATAGTCAGCCGGAACCTATTGGCACATGCTTTGATCAAACCAGTTGTCAAAAGAAATCTTTAACTTAAAATAGTATTGAATATGAAAGGAAAAATAGGGGTTACCAGTGAAAACCTTTTCCCAATTATTAAAAAATTTCTCTATTCTGATCACGATATTTTTCTTCGTGAGATCGTTTCCAACGCCGTAGACGCCACCCAAAAGCTCAAAACTTTGGCTTCTGCAGGTAAATACAGTGGCCAAATGGATGCTTTGAGTGTCAAAGTATCCATCGACAAGTCGCAAAAAACACTTACGGTGTCGGATAACGGTATTGGAATGACAGCGGATGAAGTTGAAAAGTACATTAACCAGATCGCCTTTTCGGGTGCAGACGAGTTCCTGAAAAAATACAAGAACGATGCAAATGCCATCATTGGCCATTTTGGATTAGGGTTCTACTCCTCCTTCATGGTTTCAGAAGAGGTGGAGATTATTTCAAAATCTTACAAGAAGAATTCGAAGGCTGTTCGGTGGGTTTGCGATGGTTCTCCTGAATTTATGATGGAAGAGACAGAAAAAGTGAGCGTGGGTACTGATATTATCATGCACATTAATTCGGATTCCCTGGAATTTTTGGAAGAATCCCGGATTACTGAATTGCTGAATAAATATTGTAAGTTTCTGCCGGTTCCTGTTGTATTCGGAAAGAAGAAGGAGTGGAAAGATGGCAAATATGAAGATACCGAAGCCGACAATCAAATCAATGATATAGCTCCTGCCTGGACCAAAAAACCAGTAGACCTGAAAGAAGAGGATTACACCAATTTTTACCGCCAGCTTTATCCTATGGCCGATGAGCCATTGTTCAACATTCACCTGAACGTGGATTATCCTTTTAACCTGACGGGAATTCTCTACTTTCCGAAGTTGAAAAACAATTTTGAAGTCCAAAAAAACAAGATCCAGCTTTACAGCAATCAGGTATATGTTACTGACTCGGTCGAAGGAATTGTTCCTGAATTCCTGACTTTGCTCCATGGTGTGCTTGACTCGCCCGATATACCGCTGAACGTTTCGCGTTCATACCTCCAGAATGACTCAAATGTAAAGAAGATCAGTAGCCACATTACCAAAAAGGTAGCGGACCGTCTTCAGGATATTTTTAAAGAGAAGAGGACCGAGCTGGAAGAGAAATGGAATGACTTGAAGCTGTTTATTGAGTACGGAATGCTTACAGATGAAAAATTCTACGAGAAAGCATTGAAATTCTTCTTCTTCACAAATACCGAAAACAAGCTCTTTACCTGGGATGAGTACAAATCACTGATTGAAGGTAACCAAACAGATAAGAACAAAAAGCTGGTTTATCTCTATGCCACGAATGTGGAGGCACAATTCAGCTTTATTGAGGCTGCAAAAAGCAAGGGTTACGATGTCTTGCTGATGGACGATGTGCTGGCAACCCCTCTTCTCAATCATTTCGAACAGAAATATCCCGAGTCCCATTTTGTGAGGGTGGATGCAGATGTCGTCGAGAAACTGATAGCCAAGGATGATCATGACCAGACAGTGATGACGGCTGAGGAGAAGAATGAACTGAGCCCTATTTTCCAGGCAGTGATCCCAAAAGAACGTGGACAATTTATTATCGACTTCCAAAATTTGGGAGATACAGGATCTCCTATGGTGATCACGCAAAATGAGTTCATGCGCCGCATGAAAGACATGTCCAAAATGCAGGCAGGGATGAGTTTCTATGGTGAGATGCCGGATAGCTATAACCTTGTAGTTAACCTTTCCCATCCTTTGGTGAAGAAGGTTGTGGCCGATAAGGATTCACAACTCAGTAGCGAACTCACCAAACTCCGTAGTGAATTGTCCAAATTAAATGATCAAAAAAGCTCCCTGGAAAAACTGAAAGAGGGCAAAAAAGATGAGGAGATTACACAGGAGGAGAAGGATCTTTTGAATGAGACCAGGGACAACATCTCCAAAATTGAAGCCGAAAGGCGTGAAAAGCTGGAGCAGTTTGGTGCCTCAAATCCCTTGGCCAACCAATTGGTCGATCTGGCTTTCCTTGCGAACAACATGCTGAAAGGAGAAGCATTGGCCAACTTTGTAAAGCGTAGTATAGAACTGATTAAATAACATTGGCACACTTTAAATAAAAAAGGGGCAAATGCTCCTTTTTTATTTAAGTAAATGGAAATGTGCCAGTCCGCCTTCGGAAGTCTCCTTGTAAATGGAGGGCAAATCATGACCCGTCTGTGCCATGGTTTGAACAATCTTATCAAAACTGATCATGTGTCGTCCATCTGAAAGCATCGAATAGTTGTTGTGGTTGATCGCACGTGCGGCAGCAAAGGCGTTTCGCTCGATGCAGGGCACCTGCACCAAACCGGCAACTGGATCACAGGTTAAGCCCAGGTGATGTTCCAGTCCCATTTCAGCTGCATATTCAACCTGAAAAATACTTCCTCCGCTCATCTGTGTTGCAGCCGCCGAAGCCATGGCACAGGCTGTTCCAACCTCCCCCTGACAACCAACTTCTGCTCCGGAAATGGAGGCATTGGTTTTTACGATGTTCCCAACAATACCGGCTGTTGCCAAGGCTTTAAGTATTTTCTTGTCCGACATCTTGTAAAACTTACTGGAATATTTGAGTACCGAGGGCATGACCCCACAAGCCCCACAGGTTGGTGCTGTCACAATCAAACCTCCGGCGGCATTCTCTTCCGACACCGCAAGTGCATAAGCATAGAGCATCCCTCGCTTCTTAATATCCGGTTCGTAATACCTGGTTTTTTCGTAATAGGCACATGCCTTTCTCGGATAGTTGAGAATTCCTGGAAGAGGCCCTTCGGTCTCAAGTCCGCGCTTTATGGCATTTTGCATTACCTTCCATACTTCATTAAGGTAATCCCAGAAATCTGGATCTTCGTGCTCTTCAACATATTCCCACAAACTCTTGCCATTGTCGTAACACCAGCTCAGGATAGCGTCCATTTTGGTGTCAGGATAAACCTGCCTTGTTTCGGTAACTGTCTGATCATCAACGATCGAACCCCCACCAACTGAATAGGCTACCCATCTGTCAATTACATTTTTGGCTGCATCCAACGATTCAAATTTCAGCGCATTAGGATGTCTGGGAAGGAAAACGGCCGGCAGCCATTCAAACGCTACCGGTTGTGGCTTCAAGGTATTGATAATGGCTAAATCAGTCAGGTGCCCTTTACCTGTTGCCGCAAGACTTCCATAAAGGGTGACCCTGTATGAGGAAGCATCGGGATTTTTCTGCAAAAACTGCTCTGCTGCTTTTTTTGGACCCATGGTATGGCTGGATGAAGGGCCATATCCAATCTTGTATATCTCTCTGATCGATTCCATTTAACTCTTTTTTTGAAAATTCCGGGTTATTTTTACACTGCCAATACAAAGTTAATAATTTGCTCCAAGTCCGCTCAAAATACTGCTTTAATATACATTTTGTAGGCTATAAAATCGTTTATTACAGATTAATTCGGGATATTTGTAGTAGGCATAAAAGTAATATTGAATGGCATTAAATTTAAGTGAAAAAGATTTGGCAAAGATCATTTTGGTTGGTGACAGAGTGCTCGTAAAACCCAAAAATCCGAACCAACAAACCTCCTCCGGATTGTACCTTCCACCGACAGCTGTGGAAAAAGAGAGTGTTCAGTCGGGATACGTCATTAAAACGGGACCGGGTTTCCCCATTCCGGCCATGACCGATGATGATGAGCCCTGGAAAGAGATAAAAGAGGAGGTAAAATATGTGCCCCTGCAAGCCCGCGAAGGGGATCTTGCGGTTTACCTGAATAAGATGGGATTCGATATCGAGTTCAAGAATGAAAAATACTTGATTCTTCCCCATTCTGCGATCCTGATGCTGGTTAGGGAAGAAGGGCTATTTGAATAAAAAAAGGGTGTCGAGCGACACCCTTTTCTGACTTAACCTAACTAACCTTAATCCTATGAAAAAATGCTTTTCAGCAACAGGCCAAAGATACAACCCTACTTTATTAAGAGCATTTAATCAAAGTTAATTAAGGTTAATTAGTCAACTAATTTTTATTCGGCAACATCAACGAGAACCTCATTGCTTTGCCACAAACCATGCTTGGTACAAAATGCATGGGCCATCAGCTTCAAGCTTCTGGTAGGAACGATGTACAAATCGACCTCTACCTGACTTGGGGCGCTACCCATCGTTCCGGCAGAGAGTGTTGTCTGGGCCAACATTTTCTCCCCATCCCAAAGCTGTACCCAACTGATGTAATGATCAAAATCGTCAGGGTGCTTATACTCTTCCCCTACCTGGATTTTAACCTTAAATTTTTCGCCTTTTACGGCAGTTGCGGCACAATGAACAAAGGCCGAATGGCGGTCAATGTAATCGCGCTTGGCTTCCCTTTCAATTTGTGAAATGTCTTCGTAACGATTGATTTTCATTTGTGATTAATTTGATTTATAATGGCCAAATGTAACCCTCAATAATACTCATGCCAATAGTCGGCTATTTCTCATGAGGGTTTCATTTTCAACTAAATTTTGATTTGTACTTATTCTTAGACCGAATCTAATGAACATCAATGTTTGGAAAGATAACTTGCAACACCTTCAGCAGTTGCATTCATTGCCTCTTCACCCGGTTTCCAGTTGGCTGGGCAGACTTCGCCAAACTCCTCGAAATGGATCAAGGCATCAACCATTCTGATTGCCTCATCGACACTGCGTCCCAGTGGGAGATCATTGACAACCTGGTGTCGCACTACCCCATTCTTGTCAATTAGGAAAAGTCCCCTATAAGCAACAGGTGCACCCACAAAAGACGACTGACCTTCGTCATTTACTTCATATTCACCGGCAAGAACACCGTAATTTTCTGCAATTGTTTTGGACAAATCAGAAACCAAAGGAAATTTCACCCCTTTGATCCCACCGTTTTTCTTTTCTGTGTTCAGCCAGGCCCAATGTGAAAATTCTGAATCAACGGAACAACCAACAACCGCCACATTTCTCTTCTCAAATTCGGCAAGTTTTTCCTGAAATGCAAGAATCTCTGTCGGACAGACAAAAGTAAAGTCAAGCGGATAGAAAAAGAAGACAACAAATTTATTCCCGATAAATTGATCCAAAGAGTAGTCACCAACAATATCATTGCCGTTGACAACGGCCTTTGCCTTAAAGGAAGGCGCATTTTTACCAACTAATGTACACATATCTAAATTATTAAATGTAAATTGAAATGATTACAAAAATATGCAAACAAATAGAATAAAACAAATTTCCTTTGTTAAGTTAACAAAAAATTTTCTAAAATCCAACAGTCAATTTATAATGTTACTAAACTGTAAAACAGTTAATCAGACGTTTTGTTCATTAAAAAAAAACAAGCATATTTGTATTGAATTCAGAAAAACAGTATGGAACAACAACAAATATCTGCGTACCTGCTCAAAAGCGGGATCAGACCGCTTCAAAAGCGGGTAAAAATCATGAGTTATTTGGTCTCAAAACGCAACCATCCAACGGTTGACATGATATACAGCGACTTGATTCATGAAATCAACGGATTGTCAAAAACGACTATTTACAATGTACTCAACTTGTTTGTTCAATCCGGTGTAGCACTGGCACTTAACATCGAAGGAAATGAAGTTCGTTACGATGCTGACACATCGACACACGGACATTTTAAGTGTAAAATATGTTCGGGAGTGATCGATTTCCGGATCAGGCAAGAAGAACTTCCAAATCCTATGCTCGAAGGTTTTAGAGTTGATGAGCACCATTATTATCTAAAGGGAGTTTGTTCCTTTTGTGTTAATAAAATTGAAGCATAAATTAAAATCGGTGTAATTTCTCATATGAAACTTTGGGATAAAGGGACAAAAATCAACAATCTTATCGAATCTTTTACCGTAGGAAAAGATCCTGAAATGGATTTTTTTCTTGCAAAATTTGATGTCATTGGCTCTTTGGCCCATATTCAAATGCTTGAGCATATTGGCTTGTTGCAAAAAGAGGAGTTAACTTTACTTTCCAAAGAGTTAAAGAATATCTACCTCGAAATCACCGAGGGAAATTTTGTAATCGAAGAGGGAGTTGAAGATATACACTCCCAAATAGAACTGATGCTGACGAACAGGCTCGGTGAGACCGGGAAAAAGATCCACAGCGGCAGGTCCAGGAATGATCAGGTTCTTTTGGATTTAAAGCTCTTCACCAGGGACGCCATTCGTGACGTCACAGAAAATTGCATCCGCCTCTTCAATATCCTGATAACCCAAAGCAATAAATACAAAGCGGTGCTGATGCCGGGGTATACACACCTCCAGGTAGCAATGCCCTCTTCGTTTGGTTTGTGGTTCAGCGCCTATGCCGAAAGTTTAACAGATGACCTGATGCTACTGCATGCCGCCTATCGCGTGGCCGACCAGAATCCTCTCGGATCGGCTGCCGGTTATGGTTCTTCATTCCCGCTCAACAGGCAAATGACCACTGATCTGCTTGGTTTTGAGACCATGAATTTCAATGTGGTCTATGCCCAGATGGGTCGCGGAAAAATGGAGCGAACGGTCCTCTCTGCCATGGCATCCATTGCGGCTACAATCTCCAGGTTGGCCTATGATGTTTGTCTGTTCATGAGCCAAAATTTCGGTTTCGTGAAATTACCGGATGAACTGACAACAGGATCCAGCATTATGCCCCACAAGAAGAATCCGGATGTATTTGAACTTCTGCGGGCACATTGCAATAAAATTCAGGCTTTGCCGGCACAAATGCTTACCGTTACCAACAATTTGCCCAGCGGTTATTTTAGGGACATGCAACTGATCAAGGAGCTTTACATTCCGGCTTTTCAGGAGTTAAACGACTGCATCGGGATTGCTGCATTTGCCATTGAAAACATCACCGTCAATGAACACATCCTGGAAGACGACAAGTACCGCTATTTGTACAGTGTCGAAGAGGTTAACCGGCTTGTACTGGCCGGTACTCCTTTCAGGGATGCCTACCGCGAAGTGGGTGCCGCTATTGAAAAAAATCAGTTCAACCCGACAAAGGAAATTCACCATACCCACGAAGGAAGTATCGGGAACCTTTGTCTCGACAGCATTCAGGCAAAAATGGACCAAATCGTTTCCCAATTCAATTTCGAAAAGGCTTCGATGGCCATCGAAACACTTCTGCAAGATTAGGGGTACACCGCTGCCTGACCATTTGATTACCTTGTTTCCACATCAAAAAGTTCAAAATTTAATGTTCTTTTAACCTGGATATTAAATTATTCAATTCCAACTGCTTAAATTAAATTTATTACTATATTTCCTATTCGGGTGATAATAATTCACCGGAGAGGAGAATCAATTTATTGGAAAAATAAAATAAAAAGCTATTTTTGCTTTCGAATATTAATAATTATCGCTATTTTTCTTACATCTTATTATTTTTTTAGTTAAATATTAAGAAATTTAAAATAAAGAAAGCGTTATAAAAAACCTACTCAATAGTAAGAGTTATGGAACACAAAAAATTCCCAACCCCTGTAGGATTGTATGATCCGGCTTTCGAACACGATGCATGTGGGATTGGTTTTGTTGCACACATTAAAGGGGCCAAATCACACGATATTGTCCAGCGCGGGCTGACCGTTTTGCTCAACATGGACCATCGCGGGGCAACAAGCTCCGACAACAAGACCGGCGATGGGGCCGGTATCCTGTTGCAGATGCCCCATGATTTTTTCATTTCGCAGGGAATCGACCTTCCCGAACCGGGCAGGTACGGGGCAGGGCTTGTTTTTCTCCCGGTTGCTGAGGAGGAGGCGGAATTTTGTGTCGAAGTATTGAACCGGTATGTCGAGGCCGAAGGCCTGAAGCTGGTTGCCTGGCGAAATGTCCCGGTTGATGGCTCTGTTATTGGAGAAATTGCACGCAGTACTGAACCCATGATCCGTCAGATTTTCGTCAAAGGGAATTATGAGCAGGATGTACTGGAAAGAAAACTATATCTGGCAAGAAAACAGGCCGAAAGAAGTGTCAGGGAATCGAAGCTTGCCGGAAAAAACAGCTTCTACCTGCCTAGTTTTTCCAGCAAAATAATGATTTACAAGGGGATGTTTACCCCAAGCCAGTTGAGGGACTATTTCAAAGATCTTACTCATCCTGAAATGAAGAGTGCCATTGCATTGGTTCACTCCCGTTTCAGTACCAATACATTCCCGACCTGGGATTTGGCCCAACCGTTCCGGATGATCGCCCACAACGGCGAGATCAACACCATCAAGGGCAACCGTCAATGGATGCACGCCCGCGAATCGCTTTTGGAATCCGCACTTTTTGGGGATGAAATCGACAAACTCTATCCGATTATTGAACCTGGCAAATCAGATTCGGCCTCGTTCGACAACACCCTCGAATTTTTACACATGACAGGACGCAGCATGCCACATTCGCTGTGCATGATGATCCCCGAATCTTTCAATGAAAAGAATCCGATACCGGAGAGCCTGAAGGCCTTCTATGAATACCACTCCACCTTGATGGAGCCGTGGGATGGCCCTGCCTCCATGGTATTCTCAGACGGAAGGTACATTGGAGGTACGCTGGACCGCAACGGACTAAGACCTTCCAGGTATGTTATTACCAAGAATGACCTGATTGTCATGGGTTCGGAGGTAGGCGTACAGGTTTTCAAACCTGAAGAGATCAAGGAAAAAGGACGTCTGCGCCCTGGCAAACTGTTGCTGGTTGATACACAGTTGGGAATCCTGATTCCTGATAAGGAGGTAAAAGCCGATCTCAGCAGAAGAAATCCTTACTTCAACTGGCTCAAAGAGAACAGGCTGATGCTCGAAGATATCGTGGTCAAACAACGCGTCCCCTCCAACATGGGTGACCAGTTTGGCACCTACAGCAAGGTCTTTGGGTACAGCAAAGAGGAGATGAATGTGGTAATCAAGGAGATGGCCGAAACTGCCAACGAGCCAACCAGCTCAATGGGAAACGACACTCCGCTGGCTGTTTTCTCCGATAAGCCCAAACGCTTCTTTAGCTATTTCAGACAGTTGTTTGCACAGGTTACCAATCCGCCGATCGATCCGATCCGGGAAGGTTTGGTGATGTCGCTGACCAATTACATTGGTTCGCTCAGCAGCAACATCCTGGATGAAACACCCAATCATTGCAAACTGATCAAATTTGATAGTCCGATCATCACCAATACCGACCTTGGAAAAATCAAGGATATGAAGCTTGAAGTGTTCACCCATGCTACCATTCCGATGGTTTTCCCAATCAAAGAGGGAGTCGAAGGATTCAAAAAGGCCTTCAAAAAGATGCTCGAGAATGCGGAAAAAGCGGTGGATGAAAAGAAGAATTTTATCATCCTTACCGACCGGGCCATTTCCGAGGACCTAGTGCCTATCCCCTCTCTCCTATCGGTTGCGGCGGTTCACCACCACCTGATCAAAATGAAAAAAAGGATGCAGATCGGTATCCTGGTAGAGAGCGCCGAACCCCGCGAAGTGATGCATTTCGCCCTGCTGCTTGGTTATGGGGCCAGCGCCATCAATCCATACCTTGCTTTCGGGGCGATCAGTCATCTCGTCAGGGAGGGTGAAATCAAACTTCCATATGCCGAAGCAAGAAAAAATTACATCAAATCCATCGACAAAGGATTGCTGAAAGTGCTTTCCAAAATGGGCATATCCACGCTTCGTTCTTATCATGGCTCCCAACTTTTTGAGGCGGTCGGTGTGAGCGATGAACTTGTCGATGAATACTTCAAGGGAACCTCCTCCCGCATCAGCGGCGTTGGTTACAAAGAGTTGTTCGAGGAAGCTGTGATGTTCCACAAAGAGGCCTACAGCAAAGATCAAAAAAAGGTCATATTTGACACCAACGGCGAATACCACTACCGCAACAACGGTGAACACCATGCCTGGAACCCTGAATCAATTGCCTTATTGCAGTGGGCAACCAAGACAGACAATTACGATGTCTTCAAAAAATTCAGCGCCCTGGTAGACAAACAAAATAGAAAACCTGCTTTTGTACGTGGAGCGTTGCAATGGAAGAAAAATCCGATTCCACTTGAAGAAGTTGAGCCGGTAGAGACCATTCTGAAACGTTTTGTCACCGGTGCCATGTCTTACGGCTCAATTTCGAAGGAGGCACACGAAGCATTGGCCGTGGCCATGAACGAAATCGGAGGCCGGAGCAACACGGGCGAAGGCGGCGAGGATCCCGAACGTTTCGGATCAGATAAAAATTCGAAAATCAAGCAGGTCGCTTCAGGACGTTTCGGGGTAACCAACAACTACCTGATGAACGCCGAAGAGCTGCAGATCAAAATTGCCCAGGGGGCTAAACCGGGTGAAGGTGGACAGTTGCCCGGGTTTAAGGTCAATAAAATTATCGCCAAGACACGGAATTCAACTCCGGGCATAACATTGATTTCTCCTCCTCCCCACCATGATATTTATTCCATTGAGGATTTGGCCCAGTTGATATTTGATCTTAAAAATGTCAATCCCAAGGCCAAGGTATCCGTCAAACTGGTTTCCGAAACCGGGGTAGGAACGATTGCTGCGGGTGTATCAAAAGGTTTCGCAGATATCATTACCATTAGCGGATGCGAAGGCGGTACAGGCGCCTCGCCTGCAAGTTCGATCAAACATGCCGGTTTGCCTGCCGAATTCGGCATTGCCGAAACCCAACAGACGCTGGTGATGAACAATCTCCGCGGAAGGGTTAAACTGCAGGTTGACGGTCAATTGAAGACCGGTCGCGATGTGGTCATCATGGGAATGCTGGGAGGCGAAGAGTTCGGTTTCTCAACCGGGGCGCTTATCTCCCTGGGTTGCATCATGATGCGCAAATGCCACCTCAACACCTGCCCTGCCGGGATTGCCACGCAGAACAAAAACCTGCGCAAAAGGTTTCTCGGCCGTTCGCAATATGTCATCAATTTCTTCCATTTCATTGCCCGCGAAGTCCGGGAATACATGGCCGAAATCGGCGTCCGCACCTTCGATGAACTGGTCGGCCGTTGCGACCTGCTTGAAGTCAATCCGGAGGTTACCAATTGGAAAATGAAGAATGTCAATTTTTCCAAATTCCTCTATCTGCCCGAGGAGGCAAAAATCTATCCGATCCGCAATACCCATCCAAATACGAAAGAGCTGGATGATGTACTGGACCGTACCCTGATCCGCGAAGCAAACAAAGCGATCAAAAATGGCGAAAAAGTGTGGATCGGCCACAATATCAACAACGTGATGAGAACCACGGGAGCCATGCTTTCGGGAGAAATTTCGAAAAGATACGGAGAAGTAGGTTTGCCAAAAGACACCATTAACTGTACCTTCAAAGGTTCGGCCGGACAAAGTTTCGGCGGTTTTCTGGTCAAAGGGGTCTCCTTCAGACTGGAAGGCGATTCGAACGACTATCTTGGTAAAGGATTGTCGGGTGGAAAAATTGTGGTTGTTCCTCCGATCGGCAGCACCTTCGAACCTCAAAACAACATCATTGTCGGCAATACCACTTTATACGGCGCAACCGGCGGCGAGGTATACATCAAAGGGATGGCCGGCGAACGTTTCTGCGTCCGTAACTCAGGTGCAAAGGCTGTTGTAGAAGGAACCGGTGACCACTGTTGCGAATACATGACAGGTGGCCGAACAGTAGTTTTGGGTACCACCGGACGGAATTTTGCCGCCGGTATGAGTGGTGGGGTCGCTTATGTTCTGGATGAAAACGGTGATTTCGATTACTATTGCAACAAAGGACTTGTTGAACTTGGCCCTGTTGAAGACAAGGCTGATATTCAAGAGCTTCAGGAGTTGATCCAGAAACATCTGCTTTACACCCAAAGCAATCAGGCCGAAAAAATATTGACAAACTGGGAAGAGTATCTTCCTAAATTCGTCAAAGTCATTCCGCTTGAATACAAAAAAGTATTGAACGAAGCGAAACTGAAAGAGGTAAAACGAAAGCTGGAGATGGCGGAAGACGCACCGAATATCAGGGAGTAAGAAGAATAAAGGATAAAGTTAAAAGGATAAAGGGTTTAGCCTCTCTGACCGGGGAGAATAACCCAAAACTAAAGTCAAGTCATGAAAATTATTACACGGAGGAAGAAGGAGAAGCACAGAGATACACAGAGCTTAATATGTCTTTTCATTGGCTCTGTGTGACTCTGTGATTCCTCTGTGTAACTCTGTGTAATATTTCTTATAAGTACATAATAAGCCAAAAGCGAGCAACGGATCGCTATTATTAAAACAAGAGACAAATTTGAGATTGAAATGGGAAATCCAAAGGGTTTTATAGAGATAGAGAGAAAATTGAGCGGATATCGTCCGGTTAGTGAACGGATAGGTGACTTTGGAGAGGTGGAGCAGACCCTCGACGAACAGGATCGTATTAACCAGGCATCCAGATGCATGGATTGCGGCGTACCTTTTTGCCACTGGGCTTGTCCGGTAGGGAGCAACATCCCCGAATGGCAGGATGCCGTTTATCGCGGTAAATGGGACGAGGCTTACCGGATTTTAAACAAGACCAACAGTTTTCCGGAGTTTACAGGACGTGTTTGTCCTGCTCCCTGTGAAAAATCCTGCGTTCTGGCCATCCACGATGAGTCGGTTACCATTCGTGAAAACGAGTGTTCAACAGTTGAGCACGCCTTCGACCTGAATGTGGTAATTCCAAACATCCCTGAGAAAAGGACGGGGAAAAAGATTGCCGTAATAGGTTCAGGTCCTGCGGGCCTTTCGGCTGCCGACCTATTGAACCAGGCAGGCCATACGGTAACAGTTTTTGAGCAGGACAACGCAATTGGCGGTTTACTTAGGTATGGTATTCCCGATTTCAAACTGAACAAAGGGATCATAGACCGGAGGATTAACCTGTTTGTCAAGGAGGGAGTCATTTTCAAACCTAATACCACAGTTGGGAAAGATATTAGCGGGCAGGCCCTGTTGGCTGAATTTGACGCTGTCTGCATAGCTTGCGGTGCCATGCTGCCACGCGACCTGAAAACTACTCCGGGACGTGATTTGAATGGGGTCCATTTTGCCATGGATTACCTCAAACAACAGAATAAGGTGGTGAAAGGCGAAACGATTTCAGATGATGTCAGAATTCATGCAAAAGGCAAAAAAGTGCTGGTGATCGGCGGCGGCGACACCGGGTCGGATTGTGTCGGAACGGCCATCCGTCAAAAAGCTGTCTCTGTAACTCAAATTGAAATTCTTGATAAGCCATCCGATCAAAGAACAGAAGACAATCCTTGGCCATTCTGGCCCAACACATTGCGCACCTCCAGCTCACACCTCGAAGGCTGCGAAAGACGCTGGTCTTTGAATACGCGTCGTTTTATCGGAGAAAACGGGGTACTAAAAGCTGTGGAGGTCGTGAAGGTCGAGTGGACAAAAAACAACGGGCAAATGACCATGCGTGAGATTCCGGGTACGGAAGAGATCATCGAGGCCGACCTGGTGATGTTGTCGCTTGGGTTCTTATCTCCAGTCCACGAAGGATTGCTCGATGCTTTGAAAGTCGATTACGATGCACGCGGCAACGTCAAAGCGACAGACTTCGCGACTAGCGTAGACAAAGTATTTGTTGCGGGCGATGCCACACGCGGCGCCAGTCTGGTGGTTCATGCCATCCGGTCGGGCAGGGATGCTGCCATGCAGATCCATGAATTTGTATCGAAATAGAAGATTCAATCATACTACTGCAGCCGACCCCGTTATTCTAATGATGGGTCGGCTGTTATATACCAGCATTTTACTGTAAGTCAAATAAATGATTTTCACCACAATAGGCACATAGAACACAGTAGACCCTATTGTGTTCTATGTGCCTATTGTGGTGAATTTTAAGAGACTTGCAAAGAGATAACAAAGATTCATCTATTCATATTAGGATCCACTATCGCATATTGATGGACAACATGAGTATAATCTTTTAGCACTGACTTACTGCTAAATGTCATTAGTTTCTATCCTATTTTTTAAATATTTTTGACATACCTGGAAAAGAGTGGTTCCCTCTAGTTCCAAACTATTGCCCTCGTATATACATCCGAACATATTGAAAAAACAATCATGAGAAAAAATCTGCTCGCACTACTTGTCGCTATCACGTTGACCATGGTCAGCCATGTATTAAATGCCCAAAACAAACCCATCGTAAATGCCGATTACCGCCTGGCGGAAAGGTTTTCGCCCACGAAAATCAGCAAGATGGTATTCAGCACTTCAGTTGTACCTAAATGGCTCAAAACCGGAGATCAGTTCTGGTATTCCGACACCACTTCAGAAGGTGTGACCTATCACCTGGTAGATCTGGATAAACGGACAAACGTATTGCTTTTTGACAACCACAAAATGGCGGCCATGCTGACCAAAATCACCAGGGATCCATACGATTGGCAGCACCTCCCTCCCATCAAACCCAAGTTTAAAAAGAACGATACCGTTTTTCAGTTCGATGTAACGAGCTCCCAGGATGAGGAGAAGAAAAAGGAAGAACCGAAGAAAGATACAACGCTTGTTGCCAAAAATAGTGACAAGCTGAAAAAGGAGGCCAAAACAGGGGAAGACAAAGAGAAAGACAAGGTAAAAAAGAAGGTTTTCCATCTCGAATACAACCTGAAAACCGGAGAACTCGACCAGATCAAGGATTGGAAAGAGGAGAAGGACAACCCCGACTGGGCCAACATATCCCCCAACGGCGAATACACGCTTTTTGCCCGCGATTACAATCTTTTCTGGATGGACAAAGAGAACTACCAGAAAGCGAAAAAGGACGACAAGGACAGCACAGTCATTGAACATCAACTTACTACAGATGGTATAAAAGACTATGCCTATGGTGGCGGCTTCACGGCTACTGAGAACGATGACGAAAAAAAGATCAAAGAGGAGAAGAAGAAACGCAAAGGGGCCTACATCAGTTGGTCGCACGACTCGAAAAAGTTTGCCCTGATCCGCAATGAAAGCCGGAAGGTAAAAGATTTGTGGGTCATCAATGTGCTGAAAGAACCACGGCCCGAACTTGAAACCTACAAATACCAAATGCCGGGAGAGAAGGAATCGCCCCAGGATGAATTGTGGGTTTTTGACATGACCAGTAAAAAAGGCAAAAAAATCCCTGTCGACCAGTTCAAGGACCAGACCCTTTCCATCCACCGCGCCAACCTGACTAACAAAGAAAAACTGGAAGATTATGTGCCAAGCACCTGGTTATCGGATACATCTGACAAACTTTATATTACCAGAAGAAGTCGCGATCTCTACCGGACAGATATTTGTTCTGTCAACACGGAGACTGGCGAAACGAAGGTACTGCTCGAAGAGCGGATGAATACCTACATCGAGACGAAGAGATTGTTTACCATCAACGGAGGCAAGGAGTTCATCCACTGGTCGGAAAGGGATGGGTGGGGCCATTATTATCTCTATGATGAAAACGGAACGCTGAAGAACCAGATAACCTCCGGTCCATGGCATTGCGGCGAGATCGTCGATGTTGACGACAAAGCCAGGGTGCTCTATTTTGTGGCCAACGGGCGTGAGACAGACGAAAATCCCTATTACGAGCATCTCTACCGGGTTAACCTTGATGGATCCGGTATCCAGTTGCTGAACGCCGGAAATTTTACCCATAACATGGAGATGAGCGATACTTACCGTTATTTTATCGACAACTATTCGAGGGTCAATGCGGCTCCCCAGTCCGAGTTAAGGGACAATAGCGGAAAACTGGTAATGAAGCTGGCCTCATCCGATTTGCGAAACCTCTTCGCCGCAGGATACAAATTTCCGGAGCCCTTTAAAACCAAAGCTGCAGACGGCATTACCGACATTTATGGGGTGATGTACAAACCGTTCAATTTCGATTCAACAAAAATATACCCGCTGATCGAATATGTCTATCCCGGACCGCAAACGGAGGCGGTCAACGCGGCCTTTTCGAGCAGGATGGACCGCACCGACCGGGTTGCGCAACTTGGCTTTATCGTCATCACCCTGGGCAACAGGGGCGGTAACCCCAACCGCTCGAAGTGGTACCACAACTACGGCTACGGCGATTTAAGGGATTACGGACTTGCCGACAAAAAATATGTGGCCGAGCAACTGGCCGACAAGTACAAGTTTATCGACATCACCAAAGTTGGCATAACCGGTCACTCCGGCGGAGGGTTCATGTCAACGGCAGGATTATGTCAGTACCCTGATTTCTATAAAGTTGCAGTCTCTTCCTCGGGCAACCATGAGAACAACATCTACAACCGCTGGTGGAGTGAAACCCACAACGGGGTGAAGGAGAAACTGAACGAACTAGGAGAGACACAGTTCCTCTATGATATTGAAAAGAACACCGCGCTGGCCAAGAACCTGAAAGGCAAATTGTTGCTGATAACCGGGGATATCGACAACAACGTCCATCCCGGTAATACCATCCGTATGGCCAATGCGCTGATCCGTGCCAACAAGCGGTTCGATTTCTTCATGATGCCCGGTCAACGACACGGCTACGGCGATCAAACGGAATACTCCTTCTGGCTGAAGGCCGACTATTTCTGCAAACACCTGATTGGCGATTACTCCATCAGTACCGACATTTTCGAGATGAACAGGGAGACGCAAATGACGCCGGGGAAGTAAAAATTGTTTGAAGGGTTTAAAAAGTTTGAAGGGTTTGTCTAAAGTTGATCATTTTTCATGGTTTGATTCAGGTAATGTCTCTATTTTTTTAGCGTTCAAGGGTGTGACAATGCTTTTGCCTAAGTTTGCCTCGATCTCTTTGCGGGTATTGCCAACGATAGAACCCCCACGGGCAGCTACCCGTCTGTTTTCGGCCAGTGTTTTGGGTTTGTGTTCTTTCGATATTTCGGTGGTAGTGGCCTCGGCCAGTGTATTGAGGGCTAATTCGAGGTTGGTCATATTATCGCGCAGGCTCTCTTTCTTTAATCCTTTGTAATGTTTATACTGTTTAGTGGTCAATCCCGACCAACCATGGGTAATAATATCGGTTAATGAGGCGTATTCCTGACCTTTCTTAACGCCTCGCTGCTCCCATTCATCAGTCAGCTCTTTTCGGACCTCGATGCTTTTGAGCCGCTGATTGATCCAATTATTTGAATATCCTTTCCGATGGTAGTATTCCAACATCCGGTCAATACCCAGTTCGGGGTCTTCTATTTCGTCCAAACGCTCGCGGGCCACTTCGGCAAGCCACAGCTTAAATGGCTCTGCTTTAGGTGATGGAATAGATTGAATTAAGCGAAAAATCTGTTCAACATCGGCTACATCGGTTAAGCGCATTTTCCCGTCGGGGGCTTCCATTTTCAAACCGTTACAATTTGTAACGGTTTGGTTCCCCTCAGCCAGCAACCTCTTTTTTAATACCCGCCAATATACCTGGGGGTTAGGACTATCGGTCAATGCTGCAACAACATCAACAATGGCGACATACCATTTCTCCTGTTCGCTATCCCACACGGCACGAACTTTCTTATCTTCAAAGAGCTTTAGTGCATTTTGATTCGTCATTTTGTCTCTGATTTATTGCATTTTGATCAGTCATCAGGTTAACACCAATTTTAGTTTGGCCTATTGTAATATTTATACTTCATTTTCTCAACAAGAGCACAAAACCTTTGAGCTATCTCTGATAATAATTGATAAAAATAAGAATAATGTAAGGTTTAAAAGTTTATATTGTTTGAAATGTTTGAAGGGTTGGGTAACAGCATGATTTCAAATCCAACAAGCAATAAAGTTATTTTAGTTTGGCTATTTGCTTATAGCCCAGTAGTGATTTCAATTGGGTAATGGCAATGGCATTCAACTGCCTTAACCGTTCGCCTTGTGGCAGTCCCTGATGAATAAGCAGGGCATTGATACTCTCCAGGTTGCTCAACACTACCAATTGCTCCAAAGCGGCAGCGTCACGCACATTCCCATCGGCATCAGGATTTTCGTTGCGCCATTGTGCTGCAGTTTTTCCAAAAAGTGCAACGTTGAGCAAATCGGCTTCGCTGGCATAAATGGAAGTGGCTTGCTGTGGCGTAATCTCCGGAGGAATTATCTTCTCTTTAATTGCATCGGTATGTATCCGGTAATTGACCTTGGCTAAAGTGCGTTGTAAGTTCCATTCAAGATTAAGGCGATGGTTCTCATCAAGTTTCAGACGCTGATATTCTTTGATCAGATAAATTTTGAACTCCTGACTAATCCACATACCGAACTCAAAGGCGATATCTGGATGGGCATAAGTTCCACCGTATCGTCCAGCTGTAGCCTTCAGCCCAATTGCATTTGTCTTTTCCTGCCATTCCTTCACGCTAATCTTGTAGTTGTTCAACCCTGCCTGACTTTTAATTGTGGCGAATTCGCCCTAATTAAAATCCGGGTTGTAGACACTTTCCCAAATGCCAAGGAACTCAACGGTATTACGGTTTCTGAGCCAATCGGAGATAAAAAAATCACCGTCTTTAGCTTTAAGCATGTCAGTTAAAGAAATGTAATCGTTATCGCATTGTTTGATAATCGTTATCTCGATACCCTTCACATTTATTGTTTTATTTTTTGCCATATCTTCTGGTTTTAAAAAATATTTGCAAACTTTTCAATCAAATGCTTTCCGTAGAAAACAAATCCATTGCTTCCACTCTCATTTTTAATGTTACTGAATTCCGTAACATTAAAAATTGGGTTGTTCATTTTTTCCCACAGTCCCATGAATTTGACAGTATATCTGGTACTTAACCAATGTGAAATGACCAGACCGGTAGTTTCTGAATTTTTTAACCTGGCGATATCCGTTAAGGAAATGTAGTCTTCACTATTCTGGGAGTAAAGGACAATTTCAAAACTTTCAACTTTTATTGTTTGTTTCTTTGCCATTTGCGCTCATATTAGGTCTTACATAAATTTACCGCATTTTACGATCAAAAACGAATTTTCCCCAACAAATCTTCAGGTAGGGTCGGCAGGCAGGACGACTCCAACCATTTCCCCGCTGCCAGGTACAGCCGCCCGGCCGGGCGGCTCTTCAAATGTATCGATTCAATTTTAAGGAGACGGCCTGGATTGCCTTTCCCTATTGGGTTTAACGCGCGCATGCAGCTCTTGCCGTTTAAATATTTGCGTAAAACATTCAAAATGAAGGCCTTTTTTCTTGCTGTTTCGAAAATTATTTTATACGTTTGGAAGACTAAACATAATAACCGGACATTTTCAAACGTTTTTACCTACCCAGAATACAGACAAACCTGATGAATCTCTTTTAAAAAAAAAGCAAAAATTTGATCGCTATCCTGCCAATGCACCCTAAAACTGTTGTATAGGCAGGGGTTTGCGGAATACAAAACGAGTGGTAAGGTTGACTACTCAGATTGACCGACGGATATAAAACGGAATAACAAAGACAAATGATGCTTCAGCTAAAGACATTAGAAAAACTTAGAGATATGAACATACAGCAAAATTTCTTGACAGGCGTTAAAAGCGGCATTGTTCCAACTGTCAGGTAAGAAAGTAATCGAAAGTTACAAATAAGATACAGTAAAAATTTGATTATGGAAGAGCTAAAACTCAAACAAGCTAAGTTGTTGACGAAATGCATAATTAATTCCATAGATGGTTTTGAATTTAGATGGGAACTTTTTTTCAAACTATGGTTTCGGGAAAATGGGAATCCGCTTTTTTTCTTGTTCAAAAAAAATTTAAGTGTAACAAACACCCAGTATGTAGAGTTATTTTCCCTATTAATAAAACATAGCTCAAGCAAATTTGAAGACAGGAAAGAGCCTAAATTACTATTTTATTCTACAGAATATATTAAAATAACATTTAGCGAAGTTATAATGACTTTGCTTGAAGATTACAATCCAAATGAAACCTCAAAGCTCTTATTTTTCTCAAAACAATATATAGATATCTTTAATTCAAGTGTTGTTGTGGACATGTTTTTTGGGTCATGTGCTGTTTTTCTACCTAATGGAATTAAAACGGATCTCGATAAAATAGTTTTCGATTCAGGTTATATCCATTCTGCTGGCCATTCTGTATTTATACGAAATATAAATAAAGCTAAGAAAAATGACTTTCTAAATAACATTGATAGTTATTTAGAAACGAATCTTTCATCGAAGGATATACCTTTTATTATTTACTCACACGAAGACTTTTCTGACTATGATAAAGACAGTTCTGAATTGATTAACCGTGGCATTGAACAGTGTAAAATATTCGTAGAAAAGATGAGTTTTGGGAGTTATCGTTTATCCACAATTATAAATGAGATGCAGAATACAGATGAATATAAAGGAAGATTATTTTTCCCTAACCCCGGAAATTTCTTAGAACAACATTCATTCCGCAAAGAAAAAACTCTATGGCTTATTACAGATAGGTCAATATCTGGGGGGCAAATTAAAAATCCTGGTCAAAATAGGTACTACATTTGTTATGAGCAGACAGTTGCAAATGATTCTCCATTCTTTTACTTTGACGAAAATAAACCGGCATGGAAATCTCATACTACACTCCCTCACAGCTTGACTGCAGCACTTCTTAATGCCAGTAGGCTATTTTTAAAAGATGGCAGAATATGTGACCCTTTTGGAGGTGTAGGAACAACTTGGTTTGAGGTTAAAAGAATGCAACTTAAGAATCGAGTCTATTGTTCGGATTTATCTCCAGCTACGAAAATATTAGTTTCAGACAATTTACAGTTTTTCACTATGTCAGCCGATGAACTAACTCATTTAGTAAATGGTTTAAATTTATGTTACCCAACAAAAAGTTTAACAGGTCAATATAAACTCAATTTCAATGAGAATAACATTCCTCTCGATCCTTATTCACATGCATATAGCTTGATTGAAAGCTTAATGAAAGAACAGAAAGATGAAGATCAAGAATATGAGCTATCGGAATTATTTGTATCTGAATTAATGAAGCTTCCATTATTAACCAGGATCGTATTTTATGTTGGATTACGCGCTGAATTAAGGTTCCAAGGTGGTTATAAGCGGAAATCAATAAAATTTGAAGAAGCATTCGAAAAATCTTTGGCTAAAATCATAGCGCAAATACGGATGTTTATTAAATTAAAAAAAGAGGTTGAAGCCTCTGTGAATTCTCTTAACTCTATTTCCGACAACTCTTACATAAAATCGATTGCAAAATATTCCAATCGACTTATTCCAACGTTGATTTTCAAACACATGAGAAATTTATGGGAGAATTTTGAATTAGAAATATTTGCAAACACTGACGCTCGCAAATTAGAAGAATCTTCAAATGATCTTGTAATCTGTGACCCTCCATATGGTTTTAATACAAACGAAGATGATAGGAAGCTTTCCTATTTATATTCTGAATTTGTTGACAAAGCAATCTCCTCACTTCGGCCTCAAGGTCAGTTAATTATTTGTTTACCTGCTGAGTCATACACAGGTCGTGAATTGCCCTATTGTACACGCATTGATTTAGTAACTCGCCAAATAATTTGTTCAGCGCACAACCAAGGAAGACTTGTTTATAAACCAGCACTAAGTTTTCCTTTAAGCTCCCTTGCACCACCATATTATTGGGAATCTGAGAGAGCATTAAGAAGAACAATTCTACATTTCTGCTTTTTATGACAATACAGTATTACCAGCTCATTATTAGAATATTAGAGAATTGTGATCGAAGAAAATACTATAAGATAGGCATGGAAGAAAATATTGAGACAACTCAGCCTAGCAGCTATTTGCAAGCTAACTTCAAGTAAGATTTCCGTGCTTCGGTGACAGGAAATGAGTATTTTGAAAAGCAGTGCTCTGTAGGTAGGTCATCGGCTAAATCCTACCCCACTTGTTGCGACAAAATAATAGCGTTAATAATAAAGAAGGCTTAATGGCAACGATGAAAAAGACAAATTAAATTATCATACATATTAAATAGATCACGAAAACCTCAAACAATTCCTCATGAACTCTAAAGACATTTTAAAAAAGATTAGCCTTTTATTAAAGGACAAACTGAGTATTAATTATACTAATGATAAATATTCAATATTAAAATTTGGCACTTCATATAAAATTATTGACGAAATCGGTGGAGGTGAACAAGGAACAGTTTTACGAATCAAAAATGATATTGAAAAAGAATTTGCACTAAAGTTTTATACACCAAACGAGGATGACCTGACAAAAAGAAAACTTGAAAGAGGATTAGAAACTTTTAAGAAAGAAATAGGAATTACGTCAAAGTTAAATCATAAAAATATCGTAAAAATCATAACGGGTGGACACGCAAAATGGATAGAATCAGAAAATCATTGGAGAGTAATTGAAGGATTTAATGGTGCCTCAATTGATGACATGAAAGAAGGAGCATTTCTTTTTTATATTATGGATGTTATTGATGGACAAAGCCTCGATAAAATATTTGTCTCCTTAGCAGAGGATAAAAATCTAAATAATTTTAAAAGCATTGACGAAAGAGTGAATTTCTTCGAAAAATTCATTTCCCAAATCTGTCTTGCTATCGCATATTTTAATAAAGAAGGAGTATTCCATACAGATATAAAAGCTGATAATATAAGATTATCGGCTAGTGACAACAATTTTATTATACTTGATTTCGGCTTTGCAAGGGATTTGAAAAAGCCTGGAGGCCTAGACATTGACGAAGAATACTTAGACAGAAAAAATTTAACACATATAAAAGTTTATACTGATCATGAATCAAATAATTTGAGAACTAAAGAAGGAAAATACTCTAAGGTTGATATGTTCCAGTTTTGCTCATTAGTACTTGACATCTTGGATGAGTTTAAAGATATTTATGGAGTTAATCGTTATGAAGGAATCAAATCAATATTATTGAGAGGTTGCGGAAAGTTATCCGAGAGAGGAGATATGGATATGGATCATATTTATAATGACTTAAAACACAACTTTATCATTAAAACACCATGGAAATTGCAATATAAAATTGGCGAATACATGACTCCTCCAAAATTCGGTAACTTCTATACTCATATTGTTTTGCCTGAGCATACTTTGGCACTTATAACAAAAGAACTTGACTCAATTATTAAAACTAGCGATTTTCAACACCTAAGAGGGGTAAAACAATTAGGTCCGACAATTTTTGTATTCCCTGGTGCAAATCATACAAGATTCGAACATTCGCTTGGTGCTTATCATTTAGCAATGAAATATTTAGAGCGGTTAGTTCCACAGGCTGAATTTAGAAAACTTTGTGATCCAATCGAAGAAACAATCAAACTTACATCATTATCTGCTCTTCTGCATGATATTGGTCACTATCCCTATTCTCATTGGATCGAAGAACTTGAATATAAATTCGATAATGGAGAAGAGCTTGATTCTCATGAAACAAGAGGATGCAACATTATAAAATCTGGAAAAATAGGAGAAATTATCACAACATGGGGCTTTTCCAACAACGTATTAGATTTGCTAATTGGTAAAAGGCCTAAACCTGTAAAAGAAAGTAAGGAGCATACAATACGCTCAATTATAGATTCACAGATTGATGTTGACAAATTAGACTACCTAGTTAGAGATAGTATTCATTGTGGTGTGACGTATGGAAAATCAATTGATGTTGAGATACTTTTAAGTAGTCTAACTGTCGATAAAAACACGAGAAATATTGGTCTTACAACAAAAGGCAGAACCACATTCAATGCTGTTATTGATGCTCGGAACAATATGTATGAAGGAGTCTATTGGCATAAAACTGTTAGATCGTGTGAGGCAATGTTCAAAAGATTTTTCTATGAATATCTTAGTCAATCAAAAATAACTAAACATAATGTAGAAAATCTTTACAAGCTTACAGATTCACTATTCCTCAATGAACTCTTATTGTGGACAGAAGAGAACCCTGAAAGATCCAGTCTGAGAAAACTCATCGCTACTTTTTCACTAAGCGAAGAAAGAAATATATACAAGCCAGCTTATATATATTTTAAAAATAATCAAAAATATGAAGAGCAAAATATTACTAATTTCTTCAGAGGCTTGATAGATTTAGACTATGAAGAAATAAGAAATAAAAGTAATATTTTGGTATCGGAATTAAGACGTGAATTTAATGAACTGAAAAATATCGACGATTATGACATCTTACTTGAAACTACACCTCTTCAGCAGTATAACAAGATAGAATGCTTAGAAGATTTTGAATTTTGGAATCCACGTAAAAATAGGTATGATACAACACCGGAAGAAATTAATTCAAATCTAAAATATCTTCATGAAAATATGCAAGCCTATCTTTTCTGCAATCCAATATATATCAATCAACTAAGCGACATTACCACAAGGAGTAAGTTCAATGAAATACTAGGTAGAATATAAGATAATGGTTCGAACAGAAATGTAAATACATAGCTAAAATGTTAATTAGCAGCAATTTAATGCCTCAGTTCAATTGAAAATGCATATAAAACTGAAGTTGGGCTATATTGCCTCTGTAGATTCTCTGCGTAACTCTGTGTAATATTTCTATGGTCACAAACTGGCAGAAAGAAGGCTACTTTGTGAGCTTCGATGAAAGCTGAATACAAAACCAAAATATAAAGTGGAGTCCAGAAACCACTCAAAAAACGGGGCGTCACCGAAAAGCCTTATGAGTAGGACAAAATAAAAGAAAGTATGGAAACTACAAACGAAAATCTAAACGTTCCTAAACAAAGACATGGATGTGTGACAGCCTGGTTAATCCTAATGATTGTAGCCAATTCGCTGTCTGCCGGTTTATATCTTTTTGCCAAAGAAATGGTTACAAAGAGTTTACCGGGTGAAGTTTCAACGCCAATGATCATTCTGTTGGGGATATTGGCAATAGGAAACATTATTTTTTCTGTGATGCTTTTTCAATGGAAGAAACTTGGATTTTGGGGATTTGTCGTAACAGGTGCCGGAGCCCTGATTATCAACCTAATTATTGGCTTAGGCGTTGGACAATCATTGTTTGGATTGGCCGGTATCGCTATATTATACGGGGTTTTGCAAATCAAACAAGGCAACGTTACCGCCTGGGAAAACTTAGATTAAACCTGTCCAAAAGCAAAGAGTTCCCCATCAGTAAAAACTGGCGGGGAACTCTTTGCTTTCCTCTGTGAAACTCTCCCGAATTATCGGAACAGGTTGTGTTTTCTCTGTGTAACTTTGTGTAATATTTCTTACGAAAGTGTTTTGTTGTTGTTAAAAGAAAGATTTGAAGCATAATTCATATGACCGTCATGCGCATCAAAAATATCCTGGCACAGGGCGAAGGCATTCGCAACGAGTATAAACAGGCAAGAGAAAAGCTGCCCGAAAACTTGTTTGAGACGATATGTGCCTTGCTCAACCGCACAGGAGGGGATATTATTTTAGGCGCCGAAGATAGTGGAAACATCACCGGAATTAACCCGGAAAAGATCAATGAGATGATTGCTCAAGTTGCCAATTTAAGCAATAACCCACAAAAATTGAATCCACCGTTTATCCTATTCCCCAAAGTGGTAATGGTTGATGGTTTCAGCGTCGTTCACATTCAGATTCCTGAAAGTTCCCAGGTACACCAATCCGCCGGAAAAATTTACGACCGCAGCAACGATGGCGATTTTTGGGTAAAAGATGCCCAGCAAATAGCCGAATTGTACAACAGAAAACGGAACCATTATACCGAAGGGATTATTTATCCGGCATTTCGGTTTGAAGATTTTAATTTGTCGCTTTTCCCAAAAGTGCACAACCTTATCCGCAGTTACAATGCAGATCACCCCTGGCTGGAACTGAACAACGAACAAATGCTAAAGATGGCCGGGTTGTGGGACCGCGATTATAAAACGGGAGAAGAGGGCTACACGTTGGCTGCCATTTTATTGCTTGGTAAAAATGAGGCCATCCGAAGTGTGGTGCCGCATTTCAAAGTCGATGCGTTAGTTCGCCGGGAAAACACGGGCCGTTACGATGACCGTTTGTACATTCAAACCAACCTGATTGAGGCTTATGAGCAGTTGCTAGACTTTGTGGCAAAACATCTGCCCGATAAGTTTTATCTTGAAGGGGATCAGCGCCGGAGTTTGCGAACGATCATTTTCAGGGAACTGGCAGCAAACATCCTTGTACATAAGGAATATACCAATGCTTATCCTACAACCTTTGTCATAACCAAAACTGCGGTGGTTACTGAGAATGCCAATGTCCCTCATGGTGAAGGGCCTATTTCAATGGATAACTTTAAACCCTTCCCTAAAAATCCTACCATTGCCAAATTCTTTATGCAGCTGGGGCGCTTCGACGAACTGGGTTCCGGAGTACTTAATATTAACCGCTACCTGAAAGCCTATTCCGGTCACGACCACGCGCAGTTTATCGAAGGGGCAGTTTTTAAAACCATCATTCCGCTGGATGAATCGCTAACTGATACTTTATTTGAGAAAGATGCTGTAGTTGATGCTGTAAATGATGCTGAAGTTGATGCTGTACCCGAATTTATTACGATAGTTGATGCTGTAAATGATACTGAAGTTGATGCTGTACCCGAATTTATTACGATAGTTGATGCTGTAAATAATAAAATAAATGATGTAAGAAATGCTACAAAACAAAGATTAATAAATGAATTGATCTTCGTTTTCAAAAATGGAGAAATCCGTTTACCCGACATTACTGATCAATTTACTGTAAAGAGAGCACAAGCGCAACGAGATATGGCGATATTAAAGAAAAACAATCTAATTGTATATCAAGGTATACCGAAAAAAGGAGCCTATCAAATACATCCACATTTTTTGAAAGAATTAAAAGAAAGAGAAAAATGACAACCAATACGCTGGCAGCTAAAATATGGTCGTTCTGCGACTCTCAAAATTAATCAAAGATGAAAAAAAACACTTGCCTTGCATTCTTCATTGCAACTATCTCCCTGATGGCTTGTGCACAAAAACCAGATTCAGGACTACCTGATGTCAATTTCAAAGATATTGAGAAGAATTTTATGCAATGGTGGACTTATCAATCCAACAATATCGTATTGTCATCCAATTTTATCGCGATAGATGATTCATCAAAAATAATAAGCAAAGGGGAGTTCTTGAAGAAACTAACATCCGGGGATTTTATCCCGCTAAAACTTATTTCAGAAGACAGTATCTCTCGTTATAAACTTTTCAAACTGGACCAAACCTCAGATGCGGATATTAGAAGTACAATTAAAAACACGTCATATTCTGAATATTTACACTTTAAAATGGAGGGCAAGAACTTCCCCAAGTTTAATTTCAAGGATATAAACGGAATTGAATTCAACAATGAAAATACGAAAGGCAAAATTGTAATTGTAAAATGCTGGTTTATTGCTTGTCATGCTTGTGTTGCTGAATTTCCCGAATTGAATGAACTTGTATTAAAATATCCAAATCGCAATGATATTCTCTTTATTAGTCTGGCATTGGATTCGAAAGAAAAATTAAATCAGTTTTTATCTCAAAAAAAATTCAACTATGCCGTTGTTTCTGACCAAGAGCAGTTTATAAACAATGAATTAGGGATACGTTCATATCCAACCCATCTGATTGTAGACAGAAGTGGAAAAATCATAAAAGTCGTAAGCCGTGCCGGGGAAATGATTTCAGCATTAAAGGGGCAAGAATTTCTTAACGCAAACAGGTAAACAAGCCCTCATATTCTTAGAAACTGTTTAGAAATAGATTATCTCAGCCTTTATGGTATTTCCTTTGTGACACCTTGGTGTTTTAGTGTCTTTCCCGACCAGTCGGGACAAGTCGTGGCAAGAAAAAAATAGCCACTAAGTCTCAAAGTCACAAAGGTATCACTAAGAATTTCGTAAAGAACTTAAACAGTCTCTTAAACACTGTACTGCTCTCTAGACTTTTTTATCCCTGCCATATTTTCGACAGCCCATTTTGTCAGACTTTCAATATGGGGAACCAGGCTCTTCCCCAATAAGGTAATTTCATACTCAACCCGCGGAGGCACCTCGGGATAAACCGTTCGCTTGACCAAGCCGTCCGCTTCCAGGGTACGCAGGGTTACTGTCAGCATCTTTTGGGAAATATCGCTTCCTATCTCCTTGTTCAATTCATTGAAACGCAATTTCTCCTTTTCCCCTAAAATCAAAAGAACCAGAATCGACCACTTGTCGCCAAACCGTTGCAACACCCCCCTTACCGGACAGTTGTTAATGTCCCAACCATTTTTATTCAAAATATTTTCTTTCATATACATCTGATTATCAACAATAATTACTTTGAAGTAAGTATCAAACCAATAAGTGCCTTCTTGTTTTGTTAAATGAATTATTTCACCTTTGCAAACTTTAAGTAAGTTACTTACTAATAGTATGCAAATATAACGTATTAATTTAAAACAAAAAAGAGATGAACAGGATTTTAGTTACCGGAGCAACAGGACAACTAGGGAAAGAAGTTGTCAACCAATTACTTAACAAAACAGACGCATCCAATCTTGCAGTTATGGTCCGTGATGCCTCGAAAGCTGCAGAGATGAAAACGCAAGGGGTAGAAATCCGCACGGGCGATTACAACGACTATCCTTCACTGGTCGGGACTTTCAAAGGTATTGACAAATTGTATTTTGTCTCAGGGAGTGACCATCTTAGCAGGATTCCCCAACACGAAAACGTGGTAAAAGCAGCCAGGGAAGCAGGGGTTAAGCATGTAGTCTATACAAGCGCCCAGCGCAAAAATGACACGGATAGTTCGCCTGTAGCCATCATCAACGAGGCGCACATCAAAACCGAAAATTGGCTGAAAGCGTCAGGAATGACCTACACCATTTTAAAACATGCCATTTACCTGGATATGGTACCCGCGTTCCTGGGCGAACAATTACTGGAAACAGGCGTTGCCTATTTGCCGGCCGGCGAGGGGAAAGTGGCTTTCACCCTGCGTGCGGATATGGCCGAGGTGGCAGCGGTCATTCTTACCTCTGAGGGGCATGAGAACAAGATCTACGACATTACCAACGAGAAGGCAGTCTCCTTCAGCGAAATTGTTGCCGATATTTCGCAGCTTACAGGCAAAAGCATCGTTTATGTATCCCCCTCTCAGGAAGAATACATTCAAACACTTTCTGCCGCAGGAGTACCCTTGGAATACGCCAAATTGTTTGCCGGCTTTGCCGAAGCATTCAGGCTACAGGAACTGGACCTGACAAACAATACCATCGAAACTCTGATTGGCAGAAAACCTGTTTCGGTGGCTCAGTTCTTAAAACAAGTTTATGCCGCGAAATAAAAAAAGCTTGAAGGGTTTGAAATGTTTAAAAAGTTTGAAATGTTCCTGTATGTCAACATTTCAAACTAAAAAAACTTTTTAAACCCTTCAAACAATTCCTTGGATTCCCGGAAAGTTATTTCACCAATTTGGATTCTTCGAGGATCACATCGTATTTGTACCCGTATCCGAAGTCTTTGTCGACTGCCAGAACGCCCTCCAAAGTTACGACTGTACCAACTTCGACGGTTTCCATTGTTGTGATGGTTAAATCGTAGGAGCCATTGGCTTCAGAACCATCCTGCAGGTGGATCCAGTTTTTGCTCATGATCTCCGGACTGAACTTAACAACCTGGCCCGTAACTTTCACTTTTTTGCCGGCATAGTTGGCTTTGTTGGCAAAGAGATCAGCCAGTTTCACACCTCCGGCTACCGGCTCAACTTTGACACCATCAACTTTCTCCACTGATTGTCTGCCTTTGGTGGTAAGCGGCGCCTGAACCTTCTCCTGGATAGGCTGGTTACCAAATTCCTGGATAAACTGAATCGTTTCGAATGTGCGGTTCAGCTCTTTGCTTTGGAAATTTTTCATTTCCATACCTACATTGTAGTAGTAAGTTTTACCCTTTTCGGCTTCGAAACGGGAAACGGCTGCCCAATACTCTTTTCCATCTTCGGTTAAAAGCAGGTAAGTATATTTACTCGTCTGAATCACATCCTTGGCTACGACAGTGTGCATTACCGCCGCTGCAGGTGCAGGCATCGATGCGTGATCGGATGGTTTATTTTCAGTTTTTTTGACTTTGGCATTGTTGCAACCTGTTAACAAGGCCAATGCAATGATTAAATAGGAGATAGACTTCATGATATTTGATGATATTAATTAAAAAGACAGAAATAATTTACAATTTAATCTACTGACAATAATTTTGACCCCTCTAAATCTCCCCAAAGAGGAGAATTCTGATTAGTGTTCCGATCATCATCAGTGCACTTCTCCCCTCCTCCGGAGGGGGCGGGGGAGGTCAAAATAACATGGACAAAATTACTACTTTGTGTATGTAAACTTTGAAAAATTTCACGCAAAGAGCGCAAAGATGGCGCAAAGGTCGCAAAGAGCAGAAATACAGAATATTTCTTTGCGTACTTAGCGCCATCTTTGCGCTCTTTGCGTGAACTATTAACATTCCGGACAGACACAGTTAGTTTTTGTTGTTAATCTTCTTTTACATCAATTATTGATAGATTGTTGTACGCTTTCCAGACGATACCTCCAACAAGCACAATGACTACCACCAATGCAAACGGGAACGAGGAGGCGCTTCCGCTTCCGTAAGAGTGAAGGCCCGTTAGGTAGTAGTTCACGCCCAGGTAGGTCATCAGCACGCTGAAAAATCCGGCTACGGAGGCCAGGTTGAGGGCAAACCAACCACGGTATCCCGGCATCAGGCGCATGTGGACGATAAAAGCATACACCAGGATGGTAACCAGCGCCCAGGTCTCTTTCGGGTCCCATCCCCAGTACCGGCCCCACGATTCATTCGCCCAGATACCACCCAGAAATGTTCCGATGGTGAGCAGGTACAAACCCAAAGTCATGGCAGCCTCGTTGATCCAGCTCATTTGACGGATGTTGCGTTGTACCCGAACTTTGTTGGCTGGTTTTACCAGGCCTGCTAGCAAGAGGTTCAACAATCCGATGATGGAACCGACACCCAGGAAACCATAACTCCCGGTGATTACTGCCACGTGAATAGCGAGCCAGTAAGATTTGAGTACAGGAACAAGGTTGGTGATCTCGGGATTCAGCCAGCTCATCTGGGCCACAAATAGGGTAAGTCCGGAAAGCAAAGCGGCGGCTCCCATTACCATCGGATTTCTCCGGGCAAAGATCAGTCCCGCCAGCATCCCCGCCCATGCAATGTAGATCATAGATTCGTATCCATCGCTCCAGGGCATGTGGTTGGCGATGTATCCGCGAATGGCAAGTCCCAGGGTATGCAGAATGAAACCGGCCAGGAAAATCCAACCTGTGTACACGACCACCTTGGGATTCATTTTACCCGTTGTGAGCATGGCCCTGAAATAGAATATCATCAGCGCCAATCCTGCCAATAGGTAAAGGAAGGAGAGGTCCTTGAAAATGTTCACCCTGTTGTAGAGTATTTCCAGCTTTTGTTTAGCGACCCCCGGTATCAGATTGGCCCCAAGCTTGTGCTGAAACTGATCGATGAGGGAGAGGTCGGATTTCTGGCGCGCTATATCGTTGGCCTGAACGGCATTCAGGTAATCACTGAATACTTTCATCATCATTGCTCCTGAAGTTGATGCAGGGGCAGTTGTAAGGTCTTCCCATGTGGTATTTTTGGGATCCTGTGAAGGAAATAACCGAAGCAACTCGCCTTTGAAGACCAGGTAAGAAACATTGAGCCTGTCGTCCACCTTGATTATGGCATTGTCGAATGTTCCGCGCTGGGAAGGCTGCTTTGCATAGGCTTCACTCACCTCTTTCATCATTTTGTAGTTGCCCTTGGCATCGAAGAAGTCTGCAAATGAGGCCTTCCCGGAAGATATTCCGAGCAACTGTTCAATTTTGCTTTCAGATATGGTAATCATCTTAACCTTTTGCCAATCCTCGGGATAGGTGATCATGCTAAGTACTGCCTGCTCGGGTGATAATCCGTTCAGGCTCTCCTGACGCGAGATCTTCATCACCACTTCGTAAGCCAGCGTACTGAAGGGTTTGACCCGCCCATCATGCCCCTGGACCATCACACCGGCAAACTCGCTGGCTGCCTCTTTGGAAACTTCGGCCCCACTAACCTGTCCGGCCAATAAAAACAACGGAAGAAGTAGGACTGAAACCGGTTTCGCAGCTTTCTGCATTACTCCGTAGAAATGGCTATTCTTGTTGAATATTGAAAGCAAGATGGCCCCAAACAGGAGTGCGTATCCGATGTAGGTCAGGATGGTTCCCGGCATATCCTTGTTGACAGAGAGAATGGTTCCCTTCTCATCCTGGTCGAACGAGGACTGATAGAACCTGTAACCATTGTATTTCAATACATTGTTCATATAGATGGAGAAATCCATGTTGACCCCTTTCTCTTTATCGATCAGCGTCACCTCGCTCCTGTAGGAGGATGGGCTCATGGATCCGGGGTACCTGGTCAAAAGAAAATCCTTCAGATGGATGGCAAACGGAAGCGTTTCTGTCTTGGGACCAATCCAAATTTCATAATCCGCCCCGTCAAACTGTCCCTTTGCGGAGGCAGCCCGACCTTCATCACTAATCAACACATTGGTAAATTCCTCTTTGGATCCATCGGACAATTTTATTTTAGCTCCCTTTCCCTGACTTGCCATGGCTGCCATAGGCCCTCCGGCCTGTACATTCTGAAGGAATTCAACGGAGGTAACATCCAACTTCTTCCCGTCAATTTCAAAGATGGCATGGACAGCATCTTTCGAGAAAGGGGTTAACAATACTTTTTGCTCTGCCTCAAAATGTTGGTCCCCTTTCGAAAGGAGCATGTGGAAATATTGGTCTGAGGTGATCAAATCGGAGGAGGACTCACCCTCCCTGATATGGATAACCCCTTCCTCTCCTATGTATCTGGTCACACCTGCACCAATGATCATAAGTACAAATGCGAGGTGGAAAAGTCCGACAGTCATTTTTTCCTTTCTATACATCTTCTTACGGAAATAAATTACCGTCATGGAAACAGAGAGGAACACCAACAACAATTCGAACCACCAGGAGCCATAAACCAGGGCTTTGGCTGCTTCAGCCCCATAGGCGCTTTCCACGAAAGTGGCAATACCCAGTATCATGGCAAACAACAGTAAACCGAATCCCGCCGTAGTGATGGAGAATATCATTTTTTTCAACTGATCGATCATAGCTTATATCTAGAGTGTTAAATATGCCAGCAAAAATAAGAAAAAACCAATCGTAATATAAAAAAGGAGTCCCGGAAGACTCCCTTTTTGTAATTATTACAATAAAGAACTGTTATTGGTAAATAAACAGCCTCTTACGATAAGGCATTTTTCTTGACATTGGCCTGGGCAGCAGCTAATCGGGCAATCGGAACACGAAAAGGGGAACAGCTAACATAGTCTAAACCAACCTTGTCGCAGAACTCTACTGAACTTGGCTCACCGCCATGCTCACCACAAATACCGATCTTCAGTCCCGGTTTCGTTGAACGGCCCTTGTTAACGCCCATCTCAACCAGCAAACCTACACCATGCTGATCCAGGATCTGGAAAGGATCATTTTTCAGGATTCCCCTATCCAGATAATCAGGAAGGAACTTACCGGCATCGTCACGGGAGAAACCCATGGTCATTTGGGTAAGGTCGTTGGTCCCGAAAGAGAAGAAGTCGGCCTCTTTGGCGATGTTCTCGGCTGTCAGGGCAGCCCTTGGAACTTCAATCATCGTTCCAACCAGATAGTCTATTTTAGCGTTTCTCTCGGCAAATACCTTTTGGATGGTCGCGTGGATCACATCGGTCTGGTTCTTCAACTCAGCAACGGTTCCGACGAGCGGCACCATAATTTCAGGACGTGCATCGATACCTTTTGCTTTCAGATTGAGAGCGGCTTCGATGATAGCGCGAGCCTGCATCTCGGTAATTTCCGGATAGGTAATGCCCAAACGGCAGCCACGGTGACCCAACATCGGGTTGAACTCTTCCAGATCAGCCACTTTTTGTTTGATTTGATCCAAAGTCAATCCCATCTCATCGGCCAGCTCTTTCTGCATGGCAATTTCGTGGGGTACAAACTCGTGCAATGGTGGATCCAGCAGTCGAACTGTCACACCATAACCGGCCATAGCCTCGAAGATCCCTTCGAAGTCGGCGCGTTGATAAGGCAACAATTTGGCCAAAGCCTCTTTTCTTCCCTCGATGCTGGAAGAGAGGATCATTTCGCGCATGGCCTTGATACGGGCGCCTTCGAAGAACATGTGCTCGGTACGGCACAGGCCGATACCTTTGGCGCCAAACTGACGGGCCTTCATGGCATCATTTGGCGTATCCGCGTTGGTACGGACAGACATGCGGGTATATTTATCGGCCAGTTCCATGATTTTAGCGAAATCATTGCTGATGGTAGCTTCCTGGGTTATTACTTTTCCGTCGAAGACTTCACCTGTTGATCCATTCAGAGAGATCCAGTCGCCTTCTTTGTACACTATTCCACTGGCTTCCATGGTACGGGTCTTGTAGTTGATTCTCAAAGCACCGGCGCCAGAAACGCAACATTTTCCCATACCGCGGGCAACAACAGCCGCATGGGAGGTCATACCTCCTCGGGCGGTCAGGATACCACGGGCAATGTTCATCCCTTCCAGATCTTCGGGGGAGGTTTCAATCCTTACCAGGATGGAGTGGTCATAATTTTTTGCCTCATCGGCAAAGAAAACGATTTGGCCGGTAGCGGCGCCCGGTGAAGCTGGCAGGCCTTTTGCAATCAGTTTGGCTGTTTTGAGCGCGTTCACATCGAAAACAGGGTGCAAAAGTTCATCCAATTTGTTGGGCTCAACACGCAACATGGCTGTTTTTTCGTCGATTTTCCCTTCGCTCAACAGATCAACGGCAATTTTTAACATCGCGGCGCCGGTACGTTTACCATTACGCGTTTGCAGCAACCAAAGTTTTCCATCCTGAATGGTAAACTCGATATCCTGCATATCCTTGTAGTGACCTTCCAGCTTCTCCTGGATCTCCATCAGCTGAGCGTAAGCTTTTGGCATGGTCTCTTCGAGGGATGGGAATTTGGATGCACGCTCTGCTTCGGTAACATTTTGCAGTTCAGCCCATCGCATTGACCCAATTTTGGTAATCTGCTGGGGAGTGCGGATACCGGCAACAACATCCTCGCCTTGCGCGTTGACAAGGTATTCGCCGATAAACATATTTTCGCCGGTCGATGCATCGCGGGTAAAACCAACGCCGGTGGCAGAGTTACCACCCATGTTTCCGAAAACCATGGCCTGTACATTGACGGCGGTTCCCCATTCAACAGGGATATTGTTCAGCTTCCTGTAGTAGATGGCGCGATCGTTCATCCAGCTTTCGAATACGGCTGCAACGGCGCCCCATAGTTGCTCCCATGGGTCGACCGGGAAATCTTTGCCTGTCACTTTCAATACGGCAGCTTTGAAGCGCAATACCAATGTTTTCAGGTTATCAACAGTAAAATCAGTATCTTCTTTGATACCAACCTCCTCTTTCATGTGCTCGATGATCTCCTCGAAAGGATCGATATCTGTTTTGCTGTGTGGTTTCATTCCCAAAACAACGTCGCCATACATTTGAACGAAACGGCGATAGGAGTCCCAGGCAAAACGGGGATTTCCTGATTTTAAAGCAATACCCTCAACGGCAACATCATTTAATCCAAGGTTCAGGATGGTATCCATCATACCGGGCATAGATGCCCTTGCACCTGAACGAACAGAGACCAAACATGGATTCTCTTTTGATCCAAACTTGGTTCCTGTAATATTTTCGATGGTTGCCACAGCGGCCTGTACATCTTTTTCAATCAAAGCAAAAGCTGCTTTTCTTCCTTTTTCGGTAAACTCTGTACAAACTTCAGTGGTAATTGTAAATCCCGGGGGAACAGGTACACCGATCAGATTCATCTCTGCGAGGTTGGCGCCCTTGCCACCCAGCAAATTTTTCATCTCTGCACGGCCTTCAGCCTGGCCGTTGCCGAATGTATAAACATACTTCGTCATAAAATAAATATTTGGTTTGAGAATATTTC
>JALNYZ010000006.1 GCA_023229575.1 Prolixibacteraceae bacterium | reverse complement strand
TGAAATGTTTGAAATGTTTGAAATGTTTGAAATGTTTGAAATGTTTGAAATGTTTGAAATGTTTGAAATGTTTGAAATGTTTGAAATGTTTGAAATGTTTGAAATGTTTGAAATGTTTGAAATGTTATCGCTCTCCGGACATTTGCCCCGTGAGCTTGTCGAAGGGTAGATTGAAACGCATCAGTACAACCGGTCCCTGAGCCTGTCGAAAGGACGAAGGGGCATATTTGAAATTACGCTATATCAATATTTTTTCCTTCCGTCCGAAATGATCTAATGACATTTTTCAATATGCAAACGCGGACGGCTGTCGTTCGACATGCATTTTCCAGGGGTTCCGTTTCACTCCACCCCTGGCTACCAACATTTCGCCACTACGTGGCTGAACGCCAGGCTGCAATACTGTAATCCAATACCTGCGGGACAAGACAGCTGGAGTCGCACTCTCCCCTTCTCCCAGTCGCCCCTTCTCCCCCTCATTTTTCCCAGTCTCCCAGTCCTTCAGTCATCTCCGTCATCCTAGTCGTCTCAGTCGTCTCCGTCCCTCCTCCGTCACTGCAACAGCGTAAACCTAAAACTAACACCTACATTCGAGTTGGTCGTCCTGTAGGCATTCGAAATGTATGGATTGTTCACGATCCGGTCGTAAAACAGCCGAACGATGAATATTTCGCTCAGGTTATAGTCGGCCGAAAATTTTATCGACAGGGCATCCTGTCCCGCAGTCAGTTGTGTATTGGTCTCCACGAGTTTGCGCAAGACTGTTTTGTTCTTCCCGTAGGTAACGTCAGCCCTGATGTTGAGATCGTTCTTTAACATTTTTGAGGAATTCTTTGTTTTGAGGAAGAGCGCCGTGTTTTCAAACCTGTACCCCAGGCCGAGGCTGGCTTCGTTGTTGTACATCTCAGTTGCCTGGTTGTTGGTAAGGCTGAGGGTAATGTTGCGCGATTTCCTGTACTCAAAACGTGTGGTAAAATTGTTGAGCCAGGTAATATCCACATCGAACAGCGGATTGAAGGTCTCCGTGATGTTGATCGCTGTGATGTCCCGTTGCGGCAGGAAATTGTTTTGGGCATCCCTGATATAACTGAATCCATCGTCTACAGTTCGGTACTTCATGTTGGAAAGATATGAACCGACGTTATAGGTTGAACGGTAGTCGTGGATGATGTTCATCGATTTCATGATGTTTTTCAATCCCTCTATTTTGCTGACGGCACCTGAATATTGAATTTTCCAGTTTGGCAGCATAAATTTTGCCGACGGGAACGGGGTAAGTTCCACACTGTTGGCGCTTTTCCCGGTATATGCGGCGAAAAAGGCAGGAATCAGGACTTCCTGTGAAGTAGGGCCATAACCTACCGGGAAACCTGTATTCGGATCAATAATTCCGGGTTGATAGCCGAAGCCCGAATTGGCAATTCGTCCGGCATCCAGTCTTTGGGATATGATCCTTCTGTTGGCCTGAAGGTCGTTCCAACCCTTGGAATCCTGAACAAAGGCTTTCCCCAGTTTCTCGAAGGAGCTGCCAATGGTAATGATAGACATGCTGAAGTTCCCGTTGAAGGAGCTGTTGTAGGAGTCCCATCCGTTGGCGGCATTGTAGATGAAAAATTCAGAAGAGTTTTTTGCGAAGATCCTGTTGGCATTGAGCTCGATTTTAAGGTCTGGGATTGGAACGATTTTGGCGCGCAGGTTGAGCCTGGAGTTGTGGCTCATCTGGTATGGTTTGTTGACGATGGTATCGGTAGTGATCCAGCGTTTGTTGGCGGCTTCAAGACCAAAGCCCTCGTTTTGGTGTCCAAGAATAAATGGCAATCCTGGTGCCAGGGAAGAGCTATTGCCCCCCGAATAGTTGCTCAGACCGAAGACACTGCTTCCCGGAAGGTAACCGAAAAGTGAAGTTCCTCCATTCTCGGAATAGGAGATATTGACATTGTACAACATCATCAGAAACCTGGAGGTAATCTCAGCGAAATTTATTTTCGGGGCAGCATTCTTGTCTTTTTTTGAGGTGATCTCTACCGATGCTCCATCAAAGTCGGCTAATGGAGTAAAGATTATCCTGTTATCGTTAACAACTTTAACCTGACCAGAAATGGGGTTTCCACTTTTGTCGGCAATTTTTACCTGAACGGTGGAGGATCCCAGTTTGTGGAAGAAGGAGTAAGGGGTATTTTTTTTGAGTTTCAGGTTTTGTTCGAGGTATCTTTGTGGAGGAACAGCATTTTGTTGACCCGAATATCTTTGACGGCTGTTCTCCTGACTCTCCCTTCTTCCCCTGCTGAATTCACCGTATTTTTGATTCACACGTCTTAGAAATGGAACTTTGTTGTACAACTGCAAAAAGTCAAGCTGACCATTCAATTGAATCGAATTCATGTTGCTGATGGAGTTTCCCAATTCATAATCGCCGCGTGTAACCGGTGCAAGGTTCCAATCATACCCTGCCTGATAAACGGCAGAGGCAGAAGTCCAATCCAACAAT
The DNA here is from genome assembly GCA_023229575.1 of Prolixibacteraceae bacterium. Lineage (GTDB taxonomy): Bacteria > Bacteroidota > Bacteroidia > Bacteroidales > Prolixibacteraceae > CAINVV01. The sequence continues at coordinate 200,699 of JALNYZ010000006.1, read as the reverse complement.
GGTATTTTGTTGATTGGCAGTGTATAAGTAGCATTCCAGGTATGGTGGTAGTGAGTATTTCTACCTCCTTCCAGAATTGACCTCCAGATAGAATCGCGTCTCAATTCATAGCTCCCCTGATTTAGGGTGTTTAGTTTTAACGGGTCGCCGATCCGGGATGCATTTAGGGCAGAGAAATCAAGTTTAAGACTCCGGGTAAGGTCAAAACGTAAATCATAGTACCGGTTCCATGTAAAATTATTCTGGTGGGAAACCGGTAGTATAAAATCGGGGTTGGTAATGTTCCGGTACTGCAATTCACTCTGCATGTTGTTCATATCCGAGCGGAAGGAGACCTGGGCCGGTGTCAGGCTGAAATTGAAATCCCGTAATAATGTCAGTGATTTAGGTTTTAAAAAAGAGACATTTTTAAACGGATCAATTGATTTTGGCCTGCTGTTAAAGTGATAATTCAACAAGGTCCTTGAGTTGGTAGTCCTTTCTAGAAGCGTGTTGACATCCCCATGCTGGAACAGATTGTAGGAATAGGAGAGCGAAAGATTCGAAACATCGTAAAATTTCTTTTCACCGCTTTTACCTGGCTTGTCAATCTGAACATTGGTAAAGTTGATACTCTTCCGTGTATTGAAGGTAAGCGACATCTGCTTGATAGAGTCCCGTTCCGACTTTGTAGCAGCATTGTTGAGGGCATCCGAAAGTTTAACATCTTTATCGACGGGCGAATATTCCGGCGTAGCCACTGATTTGGAAAAACTCATGTACATAGGTATCTTCACGCCTGATTCGGGTTTGAAGAATTTGCCAAGTTCCAGATTTGTTGAGATATCATATTCACGGGTATCCTCTTTCGACCGTGTCGACATCTTTGAATCAATATCACCGAATCCGGATGTCATCCATCTTCCTGCAAAGGAGTACGTACCCAGATCGGCAAGGTTCCCGGATACCCGGCCGATGGCAGCCCAGCCACCGTTCTCCTCAAAATTGGTCAACCTCAGTTCATTCACCCACACCTCTGCAGAACGACTTCCGGTCGTATGGCCTTTTCTGTTGCCAACGCCAATCATCATCACACTAATCTCGGAGAGATCCGGATTTCCCTTGATTTTTATCTTGTTCTGGTTGTTGTTAACGCCACGGTGTACCTGTTCAAAAATATCTCCCATCCCAATGGTCGAGCCAGCAGCGTGCATCTCTGCATTACGTTCGAGCTTCAGTTTTGGCAGCAGGTCCAAGGGAATGTAGACCCTGTTTTCGGTTGGCCAGACCTGGTATCGGTCGCTCTCTTTCCCATTGTCGTAATAACCGGGTGGAGTTAGCTTTAGCGGTATTTCGTATTCGTAGTAATTGTACTGAAAATCAGAGCCCACCCGGATGAAGAGGGATAGTTCGTCATCCCTCAATGGCATCCCTTCCAGCTTTTCGGCATGGATCTCCAGTTTCATGTTCTTGTATCTCCGCAAATCAACCGAGGTTGATTTGTAGGCGGCCTTGGCCTCCCCTGGTTCGACATCCATGATTTTCATGACCATGGATTGCTCATTTAACTGGCGAAGTTGCGCATTTGCCGGATCGATCACCCTGTCGACACCAGGAGGCAAAACATAATTAACCGGTTTCCGGTTGCTGTTTTCCTCAATATTGACAGCCGACAGGTCGAACTGGGTCGATACTGAGGAGGGGCTCCCATCTGGATTGAGGGTTTTGTCGTATCTTCTCCAGTTGGTGCGAACCAGGTCAAGGGTGGCGAACCTCAAAACTACAGGTCTTTTCCATCCATTTACCAGCATTCGCATAAAACGGATCGACCTGAAGTCGTTGATCGCCCCATAAGCTTTATCTGGTTCGTTGATCGGAACTTTGAACTGGTACCAGGTAATATTGGATTTTTTCCCGCTTTTAAGCGTAACTTCAGATTTCTTGATATCCGTGATGTAGTTTTTCCCCAAAACCATGTTTACCCTGTCGATCTTCAGCTTGTACTGGAAATAGGCCTCATTCTCGTTGAGGGTATTGTCGTCATTGATGTCCTCCACATCAGGTATTGAGGTTGCGGCAGTAGGATAACTTTCAGCTGATTGTTCTGTTGTGGGTGAATTGCCATCGGTGTTGCCGTAGAATTTGTACCGTTCGAGGAGATCTTTTTTCTCCTGGTCATAATCACTTCCCCTGAAATAATGAAAATCGTCGCTCGAAGGATCCTTCTCCGCTTTTGCCAAGGCAGTCGCATCGACGAGAGGAAGCAGGGATGCCAAAAACTGTTTGTAAAAGGTTTTTTCATCTTTCGAATTGAGTCCGTCCAGGCCAATGTCCTGGAAGATCCTTGCCTGGGGCGAATTGTCGAATGCTTTTACCAGCGACTGTTGCCTTGAAACCCTTCCCCATGTGGTGATGTCCAGATTGGTATAATCGCCGTCTGCAGGCAGACCATGCTCAAACGATTTTCTTCCATCGCGGAGGATATCTTCTGACACCGTTCCCAGGTGAAAAACAAGGTTTCCTCCAGGGTTTTCATCCCCAGCCTTGTCTTCGGCAAAAGGATCCATCATCCAGAATTCGATGTACTCCACGTTGGTGGCTTCAAAATCGCTGGTCTCAATTTTGCGCATGATCCCGCCCCACCGGCTTTCCGGTCGTAAAAGTGACCCATCCTTCGCAACGCCGGATGAAAGCGCTGTCGGATAGGTGTCAAAATTATAGGGTCCCCTTTCTTTCGGATAGTAAGCCAGGTCGAGGGTTGGGATATTGGTTGGCTGTCCGATCGGATTCTGCCTGTTGGGAAAAATTTCTGCCTGAAATACCTCCCTGGCGCGATGGTCATCCAGTTTTTCTTGCTGGAGCAAGTAGGATGGAGCCGTATTCCGTTGCATGAAAGGGTCAATCACATACCAGGAAAGCAAAGCCCTGTTGTAACCATATGCAAGGTCGTTGATCAGGTCCCCTTCCGGGAATTGCTCATTCCCTTGAGGAGTGCTTGCAAGGGACCAGCCTGTAAATGTTTTTAAATTGATGGGAGTCGTAGTACCTTCAAAATCATCAAGATAGACGGCACCTTCTTTCGAAATAGCCTTGGAATGCCCGGGGAACAACTTAGCCCACTCCATTTCAACGGCAATTTTCGACTCCTCCTTGGTATTGATAAATGGTAAGGCATTCACCATCTTGGTAATGAATGGAGAGGAGGCGCTATAGGAACCATTGAAGCCCAGCATGGTGTTGGCAATCGGATCTTCGCCATAGTTGACCTTTTGGGTCAATGGCTTCTCCAGTAAATACATAACCGTAGAGCCAATATTAAAATTCTTGCTTATTTCGTAGTTCAGGTGCGTCCCCAGCATGGTCTTGCGCTGCATGCTGAAAAGATCCTGACTCTCGGTAGAGATTGAAATCGGGGTACCCGACTCCAGCAATCCCTGGTTAATCACCTTCACCCGACCCTGGGTATAATCGACGATAAAATCTACATCCTCCTGGAGTTGTCTGCCTCCGGCCATTACTTTTACGGATCCCCTGGCAATGTTGATGGCATCCAGTGAGATTTCCGAATTGGAAAGGCCTTTGTAACTGCCCCTCAGGTGGTATTTGTTTTTTTCAGCGTCCTGTTCAGCGACCGTTCGGGTATTGTTGTACAAGGAAGAATAGACGTACCTTTTGATAGCTGCCGCATCGCCGTTGAATTTTTTCTCCAGGTTCGAGCCAAAAGGTTGGACAACCGGGAAGATGATCCTTCCCTTCTGGGCATCAATGGTGATACGGTCAACAAAGTCAAAAATGCCGTCCGGATATGGATCATGCTGACTGTTCAGGTTATCAAGGTTCATAACGGTCAGCAGGTTTTTCTCTTTCAAAGGACCATCGGGCAGATAATTAAGATCGGTTCCGGAGGCATCATTCCGGTATAGTACATCTAGTTTAAACTCTTCATTCGAAATTCGCTGAGCCCGAATGTTGTAGATATTTTTCATCATCAGGTCCCAGTTTTTGAAAATGGGATTGAGATTGGTTCCTTTCAACAGCTTAAGGACGAGTGTTTTTGGCGCCTCAATGCCATCGGTCGAAAATTCCCCTACCTGGAATGTCTCCCCATTGGCAGTATACTGATAGGCGACTGCCAGAATTTCGTCGGAATTGAGTGCCATATTGAGGGAAATATACCCCAACTGCTTATTAACTGTGTATTCGGTAGAATCGAGCCGCCTGGCATTTTCGATCTTCTCATAGTCGCGTCCGGCAATGAAATCCCTTACCGACAGGGGTTTAAGAACTTCATTCAGTTTTGCAATATCGCGGATGTCAGAATAATTGGTGGTAAGCGCTTTGTAAATGCCGTTGATATTGTTGTTGGGAAGCTGGTTATATGGATAGAGTAAACCGGGAGTATCCCCAAATTCCGAAATGGTCTGGTTTTGCTGGTTTTGTCCATTTTCTCCAAGATCGAGTAGCGCCAGAATATTGCGTGATTCCTGAAAATGGCTCGATTTATTGGTCACCCAAATCTCTACCTTATTGAGGGTGACAGATGTTTTCAAGATAGGAATTTCAGCCAGGGCCTGGTCGTAAGTGTTGTAAAAATGGTGCGCAAGGAAGAAGTTTCTGTTTGCATCGTAGTTGGTGGCATTGATTTCAAATTTTGTACGTTCTGCCCCTCCTTCCGTGCTGATGACCTTGGTTTCACCTTTTTGCTGGGAAAACAGGGAGGTGACCGAAAGCTTTCCGAATTGTAATTCTGTCTTAACACCGAAGAGATTGGTTCCGCCACGGATCAATGTTCCGGTAAGCGGCATGGAGACATTTCCCGCTTCAACGCTTTTAACGATATCATCTTCACCACCGGCATAATTGAGTTTAATTTTATTTTCAAAATCGAAGGTGGCATCGGTGTTGTAGTTGAACCTCATCTTCAACCGGTCGCCGATCTCCCCATCCAGGCTAACATTGATTTTTTGGTTAAAATCGAAGGTGGTATTGCGTTGCATCCGGGTAGGAATGGCTGGGTTCTCAATTTTGTTGCTTTTCAACCCCAGGCTCATCTCGACATATCCCTGAGGGCGGATGTTCACAATGCTACTGCCAAACACCTTGTTGAACGCATCTCCGCCAATTTGAAACTGAGGAATAATTTTTGCGCGGTTTTCGAAGGATGATTGCGAAATTTTTTTCCGCCAATAACGGTCGACAGACTCTTTCAGGTCGCTTTGAAGATATTCGTGCAAATTCAGCGATCCTGGCAACCTGTACTCAATGTCACCCGCCTTTTCTGTGATTAAATATTGACCTGTAAGGGCATCATACAAGATCTCAGTCTTTATATTGGAAGGTTTTTTCAGGTAGAGCGCCGAACTGTCCCTGTTAGACAATTGAGAGAAAGGACTTTCCCTTCTTTTGGCATGGAGATGTAAGGCAATTGTATCACCGGTAATAGAATCGCCTGAAGGTAAAAAAAGTGCATCAAACCCCCTTTGCAAAGCATTTGCAGTTCCAAAGGATGCGTTGCTGTGCCAAAACAGTGCAATACATGCGGTGAACAATGTTGCACCAATGGTTTTGAGAAGTACTTTTTTCAATTGGTCAAAAGCTCTTTAGCGCCAACTTGATCAGGTTTTCAACAGAAATGGCCGGTTGCTCTGTCAGGACCTGATCGATTAGTTTTTCAACAGCTTTCTTGTTAAAACCGAGCATCTCCAGCGCTGCAACCGCCTCTGCGCGAACAGGATTTTCGATCGACCGGAACAACAGATCACTTGCAGGAAGTTTTCCTATTTTATCTTTCAGATCGATGATCACCCTTTGGGCTGTCTTTACCCCAATGCCCTTGATGTTTTTTAACAATCCAACATTCTCTGTAAGAATGGCATTCTGGAGTTCGTCAGGTCTATGGGATGAAAGCATCATGATGGCTGTATTGGCACCTATTCCATTCACGGAGATCAGCATTCTGAAAAGTTCCCTTTCCGACTGTTCAAAGAATCCATACAAAATATGGGCATCTTCGCGAATCACCTGATGAAGGAATAATTTAGCTTTATCACTACCGTGAAGCTGGGAATAGGTGGTGAGTGATATGTGGATCAAATAACCGATATCACCCGCCTCGATCACAATTCCGGCAGGGGTCATACTGATAATTGATCCTTTTATATGTTCAAACATAAGTAACTGGGTTTGTAGGGTATTATTCTCCTCCTGTACGGTCGATCTCGTGGTGCTTCAACGGATTTGTGGAAAGCGACTTATACAATTTCCTGGACTCAAATACATCTATGGCCAGATAGATCGCATTCCGGAAGGAATCTTCCGAGGCTACTCCTGTCCCGGCAATATCATAGGCAGTCCCATGTCCGGGAGAAGTCCTGACGATTGGTAATCCGGCTGTAAAATTGACTCCCGATTCAAATGCCAGGACCTTGAATGGTATAAGTCCCTGATCGTGGTACATGGCAAGTATGGCATCAAATTTTTTATAGTCACCCGAGCCAAAGAATCCGTCTGCAGCAAATGGCCCCAGAGCGATAATCCCCTCCTCATTTGCCTGTTTGATGGCAGGATAGATGATATTCTGATCCTCAAGGCCAATGACTCCCTTATCACCTGCATGTGGATTTAATCCCAAAACCGCGATCCGTGGTTTACGAACGGAAAAATCTTCCAGTATCGTCTTGTGAAGGATACGGATGTTCGAAATAATTTTGTCCTTCGTTATAGCCTGAGGAACCTGGGACAATGGTATATGTCCCGTCACGACCCCAACTTTCAGCTGATCGCTTACCATCAGCATCATGTAGTTTTTGGCAGCAAATTCGCTTGCGAAAAATTCGGTATGCCCGGGAAATTTAAACTGCTCCGACTGAATGTTCTCTTTGTTGATCGGTGCAGTTACCACCACATCAATGTCGCCTGATTTCAAATCTTTCACTGCAGCCTGAAGGGACAGGAGGGCGGCCGCACCTGCTTCGGGAGTAGATTTTCCCAGCTCAACCCGGATCTCATCATCCACGCAATTGATGATGTTGACCCTTTTTGAGCTGGCATCGCGCGCTGTCGATATTTGGTTGAAGCTGAACAACTCAACGTCCAGCGCCTTGCGATGGTATGCAGCGACTTTAGGGGAGCCATAAACTATTGGTGTACAAGATTCAAGCAATCTGCTATCCGACAGCGTCTTGATAATTACCTCATATCCTATTCCATTGATGTCTCCGTGGGTGATCCCTATTCTCAATTTATGTTGTTCCATGCGTCATATGTATTGTTATAAACGGAAGGTTCCGCTCTCTTTAATTGTCAAATTTAAACTTTTATTCAATCATTAGAGGGTCAATTTTAAATTGAGCCTGAATTCGTCTGAAGAACAAGTGAGCTTAAAAAATCGGATAATAGCCTAACTCCGGTAGCCGTGCCACCGACAGTGCGGTAATGATCAGCGACATGCAGAAATGAAGGACCTGCAATATCGAGGTGAATCCATGGATAATCGACAAACCTTTGCAGGAACTTACCTGCCGTGATGGCCCCTGCCTCCCCTCCACCAATGTTTTTCATATCGGCAATGTTCGATTTGATCATCTCATCGTACTCTTCCCACAGCGGAAGTTCAACCAGACGCTCGTTGACCCGTTCCCCTGCCTCCTTTAGCAAGTCAAACAGGTTACCGCATTCGTTGTGCATGGCGGCAATTCCGTGTATTCCAAGTGTCATGGCGGCAGAGCCGGTTAAAGTTGCCAGGTCAATGACGAGCATCGGATCATACTTTTTGGCGTAGCACAGAGCGTCTGCAAGAATTAGCCGACCCTCCGCATCTGTATTTAACACCTCAACAGTTGCCCCGTTTGAAATGGTAATTACATCTCCCGGAGTTACTGCATTACCGCCGGGACGGTTGTCGGTGGCTGGAACCAGGGCAACGATGTGAAGGGGTAGCAGATTTTTGGCGGCGACACGGATCGCTGCGGCTACTGCCGCCGCTCCAGCCATATCACTTTTCATAAAATCCATGGATTTGGCGGTAGGCTTGAGGCTCAGGCCGCCTGTGTCAAAAACGACACCTTTGCCAACCAATACAACCGGCTTGCTATTCACTGCATTTTCGGGTTTCCATTCCAGTATGACAAAAGCGGGAGGGTCGATGCTCCCTTTGTTGACAGCCAGCAAACCACCCATTCCCAGGGCTTCAATTTGATCTTTGCCAAGTACTTCGGCATGTATACCCGCTTCAGCACTTTTCTGATGAAGGATGGCGCCAAATTTTTCGGCATTCAGGCTGATCACAGGTTCATTGACCATGTCGCGTGCAGCAAAGACGGCTTCAGTCAGGACAGTCAGATCATCCATTTGCTTTTCAGAAAACTCGTCTCCGCTAAAACAGATCTCCTGTAACGTAGTCCTTAATTTTTCAGCCTTGGTTTGGTATTTCAAAAATTGGTAGCTGCCCAGGATAACACCTTCAGCGAATGCAATCAACTGCGCTGTATTTCCAAGGAGTGAAGAAACCTCAATGGATTGCAGCTTCTCCTTTTTGGCCCATTGTGCAACTTCGTTGCCTTGCCTTCTCCAGGCTTCGAGGGTAGTGTTTACACCCTTTGTTACGGGGATTCCGATGATCAGCAATTTGCTGGTATACCGGTTGACCTCAACCAGTTGCTGTTCCTTTTTGAGTTTGTCGAGGAGGTAAGAACGCTCCTCTTCGTTGACCGGAATCTGCGAATCGGCTGCATCCTCTTTGATCAGGAAACAACGATTTTGATGAATTGCATCTGGATCTGCCTTTTTTAGTATCATGTTATCAGGATTGTTTATTGTTAAACCATTAATCTTCAGATAAATTCAGAAAATGGGAAAAGGTATTGGCTGTTTTTCCCTTTCTGGTGTATTTCATTTCAAGCAATATCAAAGTCAGGAAAATAAGAGCTTATCCCTTCTCTAAATATCCTTTGGCCCAAAATTACTACCTTTAGCCCAATATAAAAACAGGTTATTTTTCATTTATTTAGTTATCATGTCAGACGCTTTATTTCAAAAGGCAATCAGGCTGGAACCATTGTCTGCATCAGAGGGTGTTAAGCTTTTTTTGGAGGCCTCCACCGCTGATTTAATATGGGTTGCCGATGCGCTGCGACAAATTCACAAGCCGGATAAGATAGTCACCTGGATGATCGACAGAAATGTAAACATCACAAATATCTGCATATCAGGATGTACCTTCTGTAATTTTCATAGAAAGATCAATGGTGAAGGAACTTATACCACTACCATGGAAGAGTACCACCAGAAGATTGAGCAGATGATCCAACTTGGCGGTAATCAACTCTTACTGCAGGGAGGGATGCACCCCCGCTATGGGTTGAAATTTTATACCGATCTTTTTAGCGATCTGAAACAGAAATATCCGAATGTGAAATTGCACGCACTCGGTCCGCCGGAGGTCGTGCACATTGCCAAAAAGGAGCGTCTTTCCTACCGGGAAGTTCTTGAAAAACTGATGGAAGCGGGACTCGACAGTTTGCCCGGTGCCGGCGCTGAGATACTTTGCGACCGGGTGAGGAAGGAGATATCGCCGGGCAAAGCCTCATCCGGGGAGTGGCTTGGCGTGATGAAGGAGGCCCATCAACTGCACATGCTGACCTCTGCCACCATGATGTTTGGACACATCGAAACCCCTCTTGAAAGAATGGAACATCTGGTGCAACTGAGAGAACTTCAGGCTCAGAAACCAGCCGGAAGTCCGGGATTTAAAGCATTTATCCCATGGCCTTTCATGTCGGAGGGTACCTTGTTGGGCCGAAGCCGGGAATTCAAATCCATCCTTCCCATCGACTATATCCGGATGATTGCCTTGAGCCGTATCATGCTGAACAATTTTGAGAACATCCAGGCATCCTGGCTTACTATCGGGAAAGAGACCGGCCAACTTGCACTCCATGCGGGCGCCAACGATCTGGGTTCCATTATGATAGAGGAGAATGTAGTCTCTGCTGCAGGCGCCAACTTTTCAATGGACGCCGTTCAGATGCAAAAATGCATACTGGATGCCGGTTTTATACCCAAACTTCGGAACCAGGGTTACGAATTTATCAGCCTGCCGGAGGGTGTCGAAAGAGTAGGTTAGTCGCTTGATATTTAATGGTCAAATAAAAAAAACATATTTTGTACCTTTGCACTGGAAATTGCAGCGATCGTTTGGATTGATCTGATTGTTCCGGTGTTTCTTTGTCAAATAATATTTAGAATAAGGGGTTAGTGAAATGAGAAAATGGCGCATTGAAGATTCTGCAGAGTTGTACAACATCAACGGTTGGGGTGTTAATTATTTTTCCATCAATGAGAAGGGCCATGTGGTGGTTACTCCAAGGAAAAATGGTGTGGAGGTCGACTTGATGGATCTGGTAGAAGAGTTGCAGTTAAGGGATGTTTCAACCCCTGTGCTGCTTCGTTTTCCCGATATTCTGGACAGCAGAATTGAAAAGATGGCCAGCTGTTTTAAAATTGCTGCTGAAGAGTATAAATACAACGCCCAGGGCTATATTATCTATCCGATCAAGGTCAACCAGATGAGACCGGTGGTCGAAGAGATCGTGACCCACGGCAAAAAATTCAACATCGGACTGGAGGCAGGATCAAAGCCTGAACTTCATGCAGTCATTGCTATCAACACTGACAACGATTCGCTCATTATTTGCAACGGATACAAGGATGAAGATTATATAGAACTTGCATTGCTGGCCCAGAAAATGGGTCGCCGTATTTATCTCGTCATTGAGAAGCTTAGCGAGATGAAGCTGATCGTTAAAATCGCGAAGCAGTTCAAAATAAAGCCAAATCTGGGTATTCGCATCAAACTTTCCAGCACCGGAAGCGGAAAATGGGAAGATTCGGGCGGCGATGGCAGCAAATTCGGACTTACCTCCAGCGAGCTGCTGGAGGCCCTGGACTATCTGGATAAGAACAAGATGAAGGATTGTTTGCGTCTTGTCCATTTTCACATCGGAAGTCAGGTGAACAAAATACGCCGGATCAAGCTGGCGATGCGCGAAGCATCCCAATTTTACGTGCAGATGCACAAGAATGGGTTCCAGATTGATTTTGTAGATATCGGCGGTGGATTGGGCGTCGATTACGACGGGACCAGGTCCTCCAGCGAAAGCAGTGTCAACTATAGTATTCAGGAGTATGTCAACGATGTCGTATCGACTCTTGTAGATGTGAGCGAAAAAAACGGAATTCCTCATCCGAATGTTATTACCGAATCTGGACGCTCATTAACCGCGCACCATTCCGTACTCGTGTTTGAAGTCCTTGAGTCGACAACCCTTCAGCGTTGGGAAGAGGAGGAGGAAGTGAGCCCCGACGACCATGAACTCCTGCGTGAGCTCTATTCCTTGTGGGATACTTTAAACCAACCACGGATGCTGGAAACCTGGCACGATGCACAGCAGATACGGGAAGAGGCGCTGGACCGCTTCAGTCTCGGACTGCTTGATATCTCAACCAGGGCAAAGATTGAACGATTGTTCTGGTCGATCGCACAGGAAACCACACAGATGACCAATGGTCTCAAACATGTTCCTGAAGAGTTTCTTTCATTACCTAAATTGTTGTCAGATAAATACTTCTGCAATTTCTCGCTTTTCCAGTCCCTGCCGGATTCCTGGGCCATCGACCAGATTTTTCCTATCATACCCCTGGATCGACTGGACGAGAAACCTGATCGGACCGCTACATTGCAGGATATCACATGCGACTCTGACGGAAAGATCGATAATTTTATCTCTGTACGTAACCAGTCTTATTATCTGCCGGTTCATTCCCTCAAACCAAAAGAACCGTATTACATCGGCGTCTTCCTGGTAGGGGCTTACCAGGAAATTCTTGGCGACCTGCATAACCTGTTTGGAGATACCAATGCCGTTCACGTATCCGTGGATGAAAAGGGATACTCCATCGATCAGGTCATTGACGGTGAAACAGTGGCAGAGGTATTGGAATATGTGCAGTACAACCCCAAAAAGCTTGTGAGAACGGTTGAAACCTGGGTAACCTCCTCTGTTAAATCCGGAATCATCTCGGCAGAGGAGGGAAAGGAATTTTTATCTAACTATCGTTCAGGGTTATACGGGTATACATATCTCGAATAGCATGTGTCATAGATGATTGCAGTTACCATATACAGGCAAGGAAAGTGTTATATGCATTTGCTTTGCCTTTTTTTTGCGCTCTTTTTCTGTCCATTTTTTTCCACCGCTCAGGGCTACCAGCAGACAGTGAAGGGAACCCTTGTCGATGTGGAGTCGAGACAACCTATACCCGAGGTAATCCTGAAATTTGCCAATCAAAACAAAGCGTTTGCGGCTTTCACCGATAACCAGGGAAATTTTACTTTGAAAATTCCACCGGGCAGGTGGGACCTTTTGGTATCCCGGCTTGGTTATACCTCCAAAGTTATCCAAAACATTCAGGTTGGAACAGGGAAGGAGGTGATACTTGAGATTACGCTTGAGGCCAGGGTCTTCGAAACCGGTGAAGTGCAGGTCTCTGCAGGGAAAAAAATGTGGCTTACCCCCACCAGCGGATCAAGTATGCAGACCTTGCAGAGTCAGGACGCAGTGAGATTCGCCGGAGGCTATTATGATCCTCTGCGCATGGTGGCCAATTTTGCAGGCGTTACCAGTGGAAACAGCGATGATAGCAATGAAATCGTAGTTAGGGGAAACTCCCCCAGGGGCATTTCGTGGCGGCTCGAAGGACTCGAAATACCCAATCCCAACCACCTGGCAAATGGCGTAGGGAACAATGGTGGCGCTTACTCCATGATATCGACCAATGTATTGGCGGATTTTGACTTTTATAGCGGTGCATTCCCTGCAGAATTTGGGAATGCATTGTCAGGTGTGATGGATTTAAGACTGAGAAAGGGCAACACAGACCGCCATGAGTTTGGCTTACAGTTAAGTGTTGTTGGCGCCGAAGCTGCAGCAGAAGGTCCAATCGGGAAATCCTCCGGGAATTCCTATCTTTTTAATTTTCGGTATGCCAATTTTAATATTCTGCAGAAATATGGCATCATCAATATCCAGGATTTGAGCATCGTTCCAAGTTCGGTTGATTGGGCCTTCAAAATGAATTTTCGCGGGGCTAAACTTGGAGACCTTGAATTTTTTTCAGTCGGTGGGAAAAGTAAAACCGGAAATGAACCCTCCCATGTCAAGACTGATATTTTGAATGGAATCAACAATGACGAGTTTCTGGAGGAGGATGCAATGGCTGTGTTCGGTATCAAACATTTGAAAAATTTCAGTGACGAAAAAACCTACATCCGTACAATCGTTGGATTCACCAGTTCCAGTGAAAACTGGCACCAGGGAGTTATTGATACCAACCTTGTCCATGTGCTGAACAAACAGGACTGGTTTGTCACCCCGGTTTTGAGAACTTCCGTGATGGTGAATAGAAAGGTGAATGCCAAAAATTCATTTAGAATTGGCGTTGAATACCACAACGCTTTCCCCGATATGTTTAGCATCAGGAGGCAATCGAATGCGAAATTTGACACGCTGGTGGATAAGCGTTCCCGGAGTTTTTATACACAAGCCTATTTTCAGTGGAAATACAAGCCCGTTGATTTTTTTGAGATGGTACCTTCAATTCATTCGACCTACACGGGCATCAACAAAGAACTGACCATTGAACCCAGAGTGGGAATGATCTTGCATCTTAAGGGAAACCAATCCCTAAACTTTGGAACAGGTTTTTACTCCAAGCAGGAGCCGCTTCCCATCTATTATTTCAGGGTGAAAACTGCAAAAGGTGGCAGGGTTTCGCTGAATAGTGATCTAAAGACAACCAAGGCCTTTCATCTGGTGGCAGGATATAGAAGATCCTTCTCCAATGAGTTTAAGGTTACTTTGGAAAGTTACTACCAGCATTTGTATGATGTCCCGATCAGCAGGAGTAGTAGCAATACCTTTTCGATGGTCAATATTTCGGAAGGAATGCCGGATGTTGAACTAGGCAATGATGGAATTTCTGACAATACGGGGGTCGAGCTAACTCTGGATAAATCATTTCTACACAATTATTACATGCTGGCAACCGTCTCGCTTTTTGATTCAAGATATAGGGCTTCGAACGCTAACTGGTACCCAACCTATTACAATTCCAATTATGTCTTCAATCTGTTGTTGGGCAGAGAGTTTAAGGTTGGAAAGCATGGGCAAAATTCTGTTGGATTCAATTTCCGTAATATTGCCAGGGGAGGTTATCGCTTTACGCCTCCGAATTATTCCCAAACGATCTCGAAAAAGTACATGGTCTACGACATTGGGCAGGTTTATGGGAAGCAACTTCCTTTTTTTGACAGGATGGATGCCGGGATCAATTACAGGATCAACAAAAGGAGATCGGCATTTAATTTTTCCCTGGATATCCAGAATTTCATGAACAGGCACAATATCTACCAAAGAAATTTCAGCTACGTAAAAGGGGCGGTGGTACAGACAGATAAAAAATTGATCGGATTGGTGCCAATTGCCGGGATCAGGGTTGATTTCTGATCTACGCTTGGGTAGAGACGTTGCGTGCAACGTCTCTACATGGCACAAATGAAAAGGGGAAGACCCTTCGATCTTCCCCCCAGAGATAATTATCTAAAAAACTTATGAAAACACTTATCCACATTTGGAAGAGCCACAGTCCTTGCAGATGAGGCAACCTTCCTGATAAATTACATTGTCCGAACCACAGCCTTCGCATTTTGCATCCTCGCAGGATGTACCGTTTGGAATGTACTTTTTCAATGCACGGGCGACGCCATTCTTCCATGTGTTGATAGATTCCACATCAAATTGAAGGCTTGTGATCAACTCGACAATCTTCTGAATTGGCATACTGTGCCTTAGTACACTGGAGATCAATTTGGCGTAGTTCCAGAAGATGGGGTTAAATTTGAAGGACAATCCTTCGATGGTAGTCTTATAACCGCGGTTGTTCCTGTATTGGAAATCATACCGCGAAACACCATTTTCGTCCCTGTTTTTAATGATCCATCCATCCGTAACCGAACGTGGAAGTAGGATCCCATCTTCGTCATCGGCCAAACCGGTGAAAATTTCGTAGGGTTTACCATCAATCAGTCCGATGAAAGCGATCCATTTTTCTTTGTTGTTTTGAAAGCGAACGATCTCTGCTTCCAATATTTCCGGACGCTTGGTCGGGAATACCCCCTCGTTTTTCTTGTCTTTGGTGGAGAGTAATACACCTGATCTGGAACCTTCCCGGTAGACGGTAACGCCTTTACAGCCGCTCTCCCAGGCGGAAAAGAATAACTTTCCAACCAATTCTTCGGTAGCTTCCTCCGGTAAGTTGATGGTTACCGAGATGGAGTGATCCACCCATTTTTGAATCTGGCCTTGCATTCTGACTTTTGCCATCCAGTCAATATCGTTGGAGGTTGCTTTGGCGTAAGGGGATTTGTTGACCAGGTCATCAATTTCGTCGTTGCTGTATTTCTTGTTGGTTTTGTACCCGTTGATATCCATCCATACTTTGAATTTATGGTGGAAGATGATGTACTCTTCCCAGGAATCGCCCATCTCATCCACAAAGTCTATACGGGCCTCCTTATCATTCGGGTTTACTTTTCTTCTGCGTTTGTAGACCGGCATAAATACCGGTTCGATACCGGAAGTAGTTTGTGTCATCAAACTTGTTGTCCCGGTAGGCGCGATGGTAAGCAGGGCAATGTTTCTGCGTCCATATTTGGCCATCTCGTCGTAAAGCTCGGGATCTGCGATTGCCAGACGTTTGATGTATGGGTTGTTTACCTCTTTCTTTGTATCATAAATTGGGAATGCCCCTCTCTCCCTGGCCAACATGACGGATCCGCGGTAGGCCTCGATGGCAACGATTTTGTGTACCTCTACCGAAAAATCTATGGCATTTTCTGAACCATACTGGAGCCCCAGGGCTGCAAGCATATCACCTTCAGCAGTGATCCCAATTCCTGTTCTTCGTCCGTTAACGGCTTTCTCCTTGATTTTTTCCCATAGGTTTAATTCGACCTGTTTGATTTCATCCATTTCCGGATCAGCAACAATTTTGTCGTAGATCGCATCAATTTTTTCGAGTTCGAGATCGATGATATCATCCATGATTCGCTGGGAAAGTCTCACATGGGAACGGAAGAGTGGAAAGTTAAATTTTGCCTGTTCTGTAAAAGGGTGGTCAACATAAGAGTACAGGTTGATGGCAATCAGACGGCAACTGTCGTAGGGACAAAGCGGGATCTCACCGCAGGGGTTGGTCGAGACTGTTCCATAGCCCAGATCTGCATAACAATCGGGTACAGATTCGCGGATAACCGTATCCCAGAACAAGATACCAGGTTCTGCCGATTTCCATGCATTGAATACGATTTTTTGCCACAAGTTCGCGGCATCCGTATCTTTGGTATAGACAGGTTCGTTGCTGTTAATCGGATATTTCTGGTGATAAGTCGTGGAATTGCGAACGGCTTTCATGAATTCATCGTCAATTTTCACTGAGACATTGGCGCCCGTCACTTTGCCTTCTTCCATTTTTGCATCAATGAACTGCTCAGAATCAGGGTGTTTGATAGAGACAGATAGCATTAAGGCCCCACGACGGCCATCCTGTGCAACCTCCCTGGTGGAGTTGGAGAAACGTTCCATAAAAGGAACAATTCCTGTTGAGGTGAGTGCCGAATTCTTTACAGGTGAGCCTTTTGGACGAATGTGTGAAAGATCATGTCCAACACCGCCCCGTCTTTTCATCAGTTGAACCTGTTCCTGGTCAACCATCATAATTCCTCCATATGAGTCGGCACCATTTCCAACAACAAAACAGTTGGATAGCGATCCGGTTTGAAAATCATTGCCAATACCGGTCATGGGGCCACCCTGGGGGACAATGTATTTAAAGCCTTCGAACAATTCAAATAGTTCCTTCTCCGAAAGGGGATTTGGATACTTTTTTTCAACCCGGGCTATTTCTGATGACAACCTATGGTGAAGGTCGTCGGGAGTAAGTTCAAAAAGATTGCCGTAGGAGTCTTTCAAGGCATATTTATTGACCCATACCCGGGCAGCCAACTCATCACCTTGAAAATATTTCAGGGAAGCCTCAAAAGCTTCTTCATTTGAATAGGTTTTAAGGTCACTATCTTTTTTCATTGGGGTAACATCTTTTAATTCCATGGCTAAACGGTTCGTAGGATAAATATCAAGGATTTTCAGTTAGACAACTTCCCATATGGAAGTCGAACTTTCTTAGGTAAAGATATGCTAAAAGTCATTTTTTTGGATAGCAATTTTTCGGTTTGAAAAAAAAAGTTATCAACTTTAATGTGTTAATATGCACATATACAGCAATATAAAAATATTAGTACGCCAAAAAGTTTACAAAAAAGATTTTTTTGCAAATTTTTGGAACAAAAAAGGATGCAGGGGAAATGGGGGAAAAATCTTACTTTTCGAAGAAATACCGAATAATCTGTTCAGTGGCTCCGCGGTTACTTTCAACGTATTGCGATGCAAAAAGACCCTCTTCTGCTAACCTTTTTGGATCTGTCAGATAGCTTTCGAAGAGGGTGTCCAACTCTTCATAACTGGAAACAGAATGGGCTGCTCCCAACTGAATCATCTCGACGGCCTCATGAAATTTATGGTAATCGGGTCCAAAAACGACAGGTATACCATAAACGGCAGGTTCGAGGATACTATGGATACCGGTCGTGAACCCTCCCCCAATAAAGGCGATCCTTGCATACCGGTAAACAGAAACCAGATAACCGTAACCATCCACAACCATTACATCTGCAGAGAAAAGTTGTTCTGGGTCGGATGCCGAGGAATAAAGGACATAGGGACGTTTCAACCCGGAGGTAATTCGGTCAAGGGAGCCTTCATTGACTTCGTGGGGAGCTATAACAAATTTGACCTTATGTGAACATCCATTGACATAATTCAGAAATATCGCCTCATCTTCAGGCCAGGTGCTCCCTGCAACAATCACGAGATTTCCGGCACAGAATTTTTCCAGTTTTGGCAACACAGAGGCTGCTTCGGCAATTTGGGCCACGCGGTCCAAACGGGTATCACCACTAATGGTAACATTGTAAAACCCAAACTTGCGGAGAGTGTCAAACGAACTTTGATTTTGAACAAAGAGATGCGTGTAGGCTTTCAATGCTTTTCTGAACCACTTTCCCCATGGTTTGAAAAAGAATTGGGACGGACGGAAAAGCGCCGAGAAAATATAAGTTGGAATTTCTCTCTGCTTTAGCTCTGTCAGAAAATTGAACCAAAATTCATATTTGACGAAGAATACTTTGTCCGGTCGGACCAAGTCCAAAAATATGGAAGCATTTCGGGGAGTATCCAAAGGCATGTAGAAAACATAATCGGCAAGGGGATAATCCTTTTTCAGTTCGTAACCGGAGGGAGAGAAAAAGGTAAGCAAGATCCGATATTCAGGAAATCTTTTTTTAACCCCTTCTATGACAGGCCTTGCCTGCTCAAACTCGCCCAGTGAAGAGACATGAAACCAAAGCAAATGGTCACCCGGAGTAACCTCTTTTTTAATTTTTTCAAAGAGATTTTTCCTTCCTGATAACCATTTTTTTGCCTTTGGGTTCCTAAAAGAGACCACCCAAATCAAAAATTGGTAAAAACGAATCCCTGTATTGTAAAGAAAATGCATCATATTCAAATTCGGATAATCCGGATAAAATCCAAAATTATTGAGTAGACAACGGGTTATTAGTCAGAAATCCTTCATCTTCCAAAAGATCTGTCCCATTGGCTGCTGCTACTGCCAGTTGGTCACACCTTTCGTTTCCGCTAATCGCTGCATGGCCTTTTACCCAAACAAATTTCACGGAATGAATTTGATATATCTCGTAAAAGCGCATCCAGAGATCACTATTTTTCTTTCCCTTGAACCGGATTCTTATCCAATTGAGCAACCATCCTTTTTCTACAGCATCAACAACATATCTCGAATCGGTGTACACGGTTACCTTGCTGTTCTTCTTTTTAAGGGCCTCCAGACCGGCAATAACTGCCATCAGTTCCATACGGTTATTGGTTGTCAGCCGAAAACCTTCGGAAAGCTCTTTCTTGTTGTGTCCATAAAGAAGAAGTGTTCCGTATCCACCCGGTCCTGGATTCCCTAATGAAGAACCATCCGTATACATGATAATCTTCGGTGATGGTTCATTGGCCATGGTAAGTGCGCGGTTATATATACAAATTTTTAGCAATGGACTTGAAGAGACGTTGCATGCAACGTCTCTACTGTACAATCGTCATCTCGTCTACCAGGTGTTTCGCTCCGGCATATTTATCAATGATCCATAAAACGAATCGAATGTCCACATTGATACATTTCTGAATATCGGCTTCATAGGCAATATCGCCGCTCATTGCTTCCCAGTTACCATCAAAAGCAATTCCAATCAGTTCACCATTTGCGTTCAGCACAGGGCTTCCCGAATTACCACCGGTAATATCATTGTTGGAGGTGAAACAGGTGTGAAGGGTACCGTCCTGGTCGGCATATCTGCCATAATTATTGGCATGGTACAAATCAATCAAATGCTGGGGATAATCAAAATCAGGGTCCCCGGCCACTCCCTTTTCAGCATAACCTTTCAACGTTGTGAAATAGTTGTAGTGCACTCCATCCCTTGGATTGTAATCACCAACTTTCCCGTAAGTGAGACGCATGGTGGAATTGGCATCAGGATATAGATTCTTCTCCCTGTTCATTTCGTTTAAACCGGCTACAAAAAGTTTTTTACTGCTCTCCAGTCCGGTTGTCGACTTAAGGTTATCTTCACTAACCACTTTGGTTGCTTTCAGGATGGAGAGCATGGCCTGGTACACCGGATCTTTGTCAAGAACTTTTTTGGAAGGTCTGTTAAGAAAAGCCTCCAATTTCTTCTGATCAGGGAATATACTCTTCTTGAATATGTGGGCTGCAAAAGCCGAATAATCGCCTTTGTATTTTTTTGCAATATCCGACAGGAAGGATGGATGATATTTAGGCACAACATTTTCTGCATACATTTTAGTCAGGGCGGCTGTAATTTTCTGATCCGTTCCTGCATCGAAATCCTTGTAAAAATCTTCAAGCGAAGCACTGACCTTATCAGCTGCATCCTTAATTTTTGCGGCATCTTCGCCTTTTAATTCATCATACAAGGAGCTGACACCCAGTGAAAAACGTAAAATTTCAGGGCCTCCCAACAGCGCTTCCCTGATATATTCCATCGCGACCTTATCATCGATTGAGTTGTATGATTTTGCAATGGTGCCCAACACTCCGCCGTACCTGGACTTTTGATCAGGATTACTATTGAGCCAGTCTGTAAAATTCTTCTCAATTGCAGCTTTTTTGTCAATAACCTTTAGCGCCGACAGGCCCATATTCTGCCCGATTGAATATTTGTAATAGTTGGAACTTCCTGCAAATTTGGATGCGTACTGGATCCGGTTTTTTTCTCCTTTGGACATGTATTCGCGGATGATATCCAGTTTGGCAGCCCTTGTTTTGATACGGATATTGTTAACGATATCCATCGTATTTTTGAGACCGAAGGAGGTCAGATAACGGTTGGTTTTGCCGGGGTAGCCGAGGATCATCGTATAATCGTTCATCTGCACACCTTTGATGGAAATTGGAAGGTGGTATTTGGGATGATAAGGAACGTTCTCTTTGGCATAATCGGACGGACTGCCGTCGGGAGCACAATAGATCCTGAACATGGAAAAATCGCCGGTATGACGTGGCCACATCCAGTTGTCGGTTTCTCCCCCGAATTTTCCGACCGATTGGGGAGGTGTGCCCACCAGTCGAATATCCCTGAAAGTTTCTGTAACGAAAAGGTAGAAGGTATTGGCTTCAAACAGCGACCTGACCCTTGCTTCATATTTGGTTGATCCTTTTGCCTCTTTCTCAATGGAAGAAATGGCTGTTAACATCTTCTGCATTCTTGATGAGGCCGACATGGTATCTGAAATGCCTTTCAATACCCGGTCAGTCACATCTTGCATACTTATCAGGAAAGTAACGCTTTTCCCGGGATTTGCCAACTCCTGATCGCGGGTCTTGGCCCAGAATCCATCTTTTAGGTAGTCGTGTTCAACGGAACTGTGTTTCTGTATCTCTCCAAAGCCGCAATGGTGATTGGTAAGTAGTAATCCATCTGCCGAAACAATTTCTGCCGTGCAGGAACCGTGGTCTAGTGCAACTACCGCATCTTTCAGACTCGAATGATTGATACTGTATATCTGTTCTGCACTTAATTTTAAACCCATCGAGTGCATTTTGTCGATGTTCAACTTTCCGACCAATGAGGGAAGCCACATACCTTCATCCCCTTTTACCTGAAATGATACCAACAGAAGAAAGGCAAATAAGCCTACAAAACTTTTTTTCATTATAGAATATTGATAAAAATGTGATCCGGATACAGGGAGATTAAGCCGGTTAAAGTCGAAATTACTTCCTGAAATTCAATCGGTAAAATTAATTTTATTTCTACACAAATTCGGGTTTGGGAAAGAGGAAAAGCAACCTTCGGCCAGGTTTTTTAATTAACCTGTTACTTGATAATACCCAGTGACTTACCAATTTTTGTGAATGCAGCAACTGCCTTCTCCAGGTGGGCCTGCGTGTGTGCTGCAGACAGTTGGACCCGGATGCGGGCCTGCCCTTGCGCAACCACAGGATAATAGAATCCAATCACATAGATTCCTTCATCCAGTAATCGTGAGGCAAAATCCTGTGAAAGTTTTGCATCATACAGCATCACTGCGCAGATGGCGGATTTGCTGGGTTTGATATCGAATCCAGCAGCCAGCATCCCTGACATGAAATAGCCTGTGTTTTGATGAAGTTTGTCCTGCAATTCAGTAGTTTCAGCCATCATAGAGAACATTTTAATGCCTGCATTGACCACCGCCGGAGGCAGGGAGTTGGAAAACAGGTATGGCCTCGACCGCTGTCGAAGCAATTCAATCACCTCTTTTCGTCCGGTAGTAAAACCACCCAGCGCACCTCCAAATGCTTTGCCCAGGGTTCCTGTAATGATATCCACCTCTCCCCTGATGTCAAATAATTCTGTTACCCCACGCCCGGTCTTTCCAACTACTCCTGCAGAATGACACTCGTCTACCATTATTAATGCGTCATATTTTTTGGCCAAAATATTGATTTGGTCCAGGGGTGCGACATTTCCATCCATCGAGAATACTCCATCTGTGACGATTATTTTGAACCTCGCCTCTTTGGCAAGTATGAGCTGAGCTTCCAAATCCTGCATATCGGCATTGTTGTACTTAAACCTTTTCGCTTTGCTCAAACGCACACCATCGATAATGGAAGCATGGTTCAGGGAATCTGAAATGATGGCATCCTCCTCCGTAAACAATGGTTCAAAAATTCCGCCGTTGGCGTCAAAGCATGCGGCATAGAGGATGGTATCTTCGGTTCCAAAAAATTCGGCAATTTTTTGCTCAAGCGTCTTGTGCAGATCTGTGGTGCCGCAAATAAACCGGACGGATGACATGCCGTATCCATGCGATTGCAATGCCTCAGTTGCAGCCTGTATCAGTTTAGGATGATTGGAAAGTCCGAGATAATTGTTGGCACAAAAATTCAAAACTTCTTTTCCTGTCGACAACCGGATAACGGCATCTTGTGGCGAGACGATCAAACGTTCATTTTTATAGAGTCCTGCTTCCCGTATGGATTCAAGTTCTTTTTGGAGGTGCTCTTTGATCTTTCCGTACATAACTGAATGTTTTTTAATGAATTCAAGAATTTGATCCTAAAATTGAAGATCTTAACGCAAAATTATGCTATTTTTATGAAGGCTTTCAATACTTTCCTCATGTTTTACAAGGTGAATTCAGTATGAGGCAAACGAAAGATGAATTAGCATTGGATCGACAATCTGTCTGAATAAATATTAAGATAATCAACAACGAATGAAGAAGAAAAATAGATTTTTGCCCTGGATTATCGTCATTGGAATAGCCGTGATGGTTCTGTTGGTCATTGGTAAAAAGAGAGGTTGGTTCGGGAAGGATTTAACGCTAAAGGTCTCTACCGAGAAAGTCGGGATCAGGGATATTACCGAGATCATTACCGCCAACGGAAAACTAAAGCCCCTGAAAGAGGTGAAAATCAGTCCGGAAGTACCGGGTGAGATCATTGAACTTCCTGTTAAGGAGGGCGAAAAAGTTAAAAAGGGCGATCTTTTAGTGGTGATTAAGCCGGATATCTATCAATCGAGCCTTAGCAGGATCGAGGCTTCGCTCAATACCCAAAAAGCAAGGTTGGCGCAAGCGGAGGCACAGCTCATCGAGAGGGAACTCAATTATCAGAGGGCTAAACAGTTGCTCGAAAAAAAGACCATCCCAAAATCCGAATTTGAGACCATTGAGGCTGCGTGGAAAGTGGCTATTTCTGAAGTTCAGGCCGCCAGGTATTCCGTCAAAAGTGCAGAATCAAGTGTTAAAGAGGCCAACGAGAACCTGACTAAAACCAAGATTTTCTCCCCAATCGATGGAACCGTCTCCAAATTGAATGTCGAAAAGGGAGAGAAGGTGGTTGGAACCAACCAGTTTGCCGGAACTGAATTGATGACAGTGGCTGATCTGAATACCATGGAAGTGAAAGTGGAGGTCAATGAGAACGACATTGTCAAAGTGCAAAAATCGGATACTGCCAACATCGAAATCGATGCCTACCTCAAACGAAAGTTTAATGGCATTGTCACTGAGATTGCCAGTTCTGCAAATGTCACCGGAACGACTGTAGATCAAGTGACTAATTTTAATGTCAAAATTGTATTGCTGGCAAAATCTTACCAGGACCTGATCGAAAAGGATACCCTGAAGTACCCGTTCCTCCCGGGAATGTCGGCAACCGTTGAGATACTGACTGATACCCGCAAAGGGATTATTTCCGTTCCTATCCAGGCAGTTACAACCCGTGGAGATGATGGTACCTTCAAAAAGGCTGGCGAGCAGATGGAAAAAGTTGGAGCAACGGATACAGATTCAAAGGAGATTGCTCCTAAAGAACCTGAACAGCACGAAGTGGTATTCGTGATAAAAAATAATCTTGCCTGGAAGAAAAGGGTTATAACGGGTATTCAGGACAATACGAGAATTGAAATTTTGGAAGGTCTGGCTGTTGGGGACGAAGTGATTGTGGCTCCCTATGGATTAATTTCGAAAACATTGAAAGATTCTACCTCCGTTCAAATTGTGAAGATTGAAGATCTTTACCAGGCCAAGAAATAGTTTTTCCGCATTAATTAAAAATGAGGTTATCCCGATTGGCGGGGAAGGCCCCAATGAATTATTGCACTATTAAAGATTGAAATCATTTGTTTTATTCTCAGGATGGCAAAATGGTTATTTAGACTGCCTCTATTTTTGACCATTTTGGTAATTTATACTGGATTTAAACTAATACAGAGGTTAACAATAATTAGAAATTTAAGGAAGTTTACACATCTCTTATTAACTCATTTTTTCGCACATACTTTTGGAAAATATTATCATAACATGTATGTTGATAGCTTAAAAAGACAGGCAAATATTTCCTTTTTTTATACATTGACCATTCGAATGAAGGGACTTTTCATTTTGAATTGTTATAAATAGAGTTTTAGCGTTATTTTTAACCGGTTTATTTATAGTTGTTTATTAAAAAACGGGCGTTTAACGTAATATTTCGAAGGTTACGATTTTACGAATGTTGGTATTAACAATGAGGTTAGATATTTCCCTTAGATATTGAACTTATGTTGTGTCCAAAATTAAGAAGGTCGGCCCATCTGACCATTTCTGTCATACTTGCCTTTTGTTGGTTTGAAAACGATACCGGCAAAAGACAATTTTTTTGTGGGAAATCACCCGGGAAAGTCGTGCCCATGTTGGTGAGAATTGGTTTTCTTGTTGCTACTGTTGTTTTAGTTTTGGTTTCGGTACAGAATACTTTTGCCGGTAAAAATGCTTCTTGTCCATTTGAACTTTACAACACTATAAAAAGTACCATTCCGGAGGATTCAGGGAATGCATTGTTGCTGACTTTGACCGCTTCAAATGTTACTTGTTACGGGGGAAACAACGGTTCAATTACCTCCAGTTTCTCTGGCGGGTCAGGAGGTACGGTCAATTATACCCTTACTCCTGGTTCGGTCACAAATACAACCGGGATTTTTACCAATCTCATTGCCGGTTCGTACACTGTTTTGGCAGATGATGGCGGAAATACTGTAAATGCTTCCGTCAATGTCACCGAACCACCAGTGACATCCGTACTCTCTGTAACATTAGACGCTTTCCCTGTCTATTGCCCGGGGGTTCCAAATTTTTTGCTGAATTACTCTTCAACCAGTGGCACCCCGGTTTCATACAGTCTGTCTGCAGGTGTGCCGGCCATTCCCGGTTTTGTTCCATTGGTAAATGTAGCCTTTGGTGCAAGCCCTTTGACCATTTCACTCCCGGCAGGGGTTGCCAAGGGAAATTATCAATTTGTCCTGACTGTAAAAAATGCAGTTGGTTGTACATCAACGCCACAAACATTCATCCTGAATTTGGATGATGTGACAAAGCCAGTTTTTACGGCGCCAAACAATATTACCATTTTCAATGATGCGACTGGTAGCATAAATGTTTCCCCGGCAATTACAGGGAATGTTGTTACACTCTCGGATAACTGTACTGCCACTTTCGGTTTAATAACAACCTATTCGGATGGGGCGCCTGTTCCGGTTGGTGGGGGCTGCAACCTGCCTTATACCATTACCCGTACGTGGAGGGTTACAGATGCAGCCGGTAATTTTGAAGTTAAAACACAGCTTATTACAGTGAAGGATAACATTAAACCCGTTCTAACTACTCCCCCGGACCTGACCCTAAGCTGCGAACAGAGCATTTTGCCGGCTTCAACAGGAACTGCAACAGCAACAGACAATTGTAGTCCAACCAATATCACCTTTGTTGATAATGTGGCAAGTGGAGCTTGTGGCGGCGATAATACCATATCAAGAACCTGGACAGCCACCGATTGCAGTGGAAATACCGCATCCGGAATTCAGACAATAATAGTATCAGACAATACGAAGCCAGTTGCAACAGTCCCAAATATATCGGTAGGTTGCCCCGCGGATATTCCTGTCCCCTATGCAACTTTGGCTCAATTCATTACTGCCGGAGGAACAGCAACAGACAATTGTGGCGCATTGTCCTTAATCCTTTTCAATGAAATAGCCAATGGATTGGAAGGGAAGCCAGGTTATTGCCCAACTAGCGTGACGCGCATTTATAGGATTTCGGATCCCTGCGGAAACTATGCCGATGTTGTCCAAACTATTACTGTATTGGGGGAATGTGGTTGTTCCAAGTGTACAACCGGCACGAATTTCCATTTGGTGGATTTGCTTGGACAACCAAGCGGTTCGATAGAATTTGACGATCAACAAAGAAATGGAGCCTGTTGTGTTGATGCGAATTGTATCTCTTTTAATGTCAGACTGGATCCAAATGCCATTGGTGTTGAAATTCTCGTTGATGGAGCAACTCCATCCCCGCAGGATTGGAGGATAGACTGTTCAAGTGTATCAATTAATGGAAATACAATTTGCATGCCGACAGGGGCTTTTCATTTATTTACCTATTGTAAACCAGGGGCCAACAAAAACGATTTTACTTTTCGTTCTGTCCCGGGAGTTATTGCTCCCGGAAATATAACAACAAGGGTAGATTGTAACAGCCAGATAACCGCAACAGGGATTCAAAGCAATCCCGTTTGGAACAGTATCTCTCCAGGTTTCAGAGGTCAATACAACGCTTATCTTTCAAGTACAACTGTCGCCAATCCTTTCTTTGTTGCCGATGTAAATTCACCTCCTGTTATTCAGTACGAAGTTTGTGGTAACGTTGGCACAACGATCTGTAATGCACTTGGCACAGATTGTGCAATTGCGACAGTTTACGTCAAACAAAAGATAGAATTGGTCTGGAATACCGATCCGGCCCTGGTGTGCCTTGGTAACATGCCCACACTTACAGCAAACATATCACCGGCCGCCAGCTATTCTTTCAACTGGTACACTGGGCACGGGGCTATTGGAACGCCAATTTACAGTGGTTCGGCAAGTTATAAGCCCGTTGCAGTGGGACCATATTCCCTCAAAGTGACAGATATTCTTAGTGGGGTTGCCTGTAATACTGCCGTATTTGATTTTGATGTGGCCCTGGACAATGTTGGCCCCACTTTTCTAACAATACCTCCACGCTTATCGATTCAATGCGGTGATCCTACAGCGAATCAGCAAATTACGAATTGGCTGGCCAGCGCTACTGCCACTTATACGAAACCCGATGGTACATTGGTGAATGTTGTTCCAACCAATAATTTTACCGGAATTACCATGGCATGCAATACTAGCTTGGACGTCACTTTTTCTGCTACAGACCAGTGTGGAAATGTTAGTAGTGTAAACTCAAACATTAGTGTCATTGATACGCAGGCACCATCGATTGTAACACAGGCAGCCAATATGAATGCCTCCTGTCAGGGGGGTGATCCCAATCTTAATCCGGTGTATGTTGCTTGGCTGGCCAGCAAAGGAGGCGCAGTTGCCGCCGATTTGTGCGATAACAATCCCGAATGGAGCGATAACCATCTAACCCAAACATGGAATACAACCCCCTGCAACGCTTCAATTATTGTGACTTTCACTGCAACAGATGCTTGTGGCAATAAAAATACAACGACAGCAACTTTCTTAATTACCGATACCCAGCCCCCGGTACTCTCCTCCTGTCCGGCCAATGTTACTGTCGATACCGATGCAGGACAATGTTACGCCACGGGTGTGGTACTCGGATCACTTTCTGCGACAGATGGATGTTCGAGTGTGACCATTACCAACAATGCGCCAGCTCAATTTCCGAAGGGGGCTACGGTAGTTACCTGGACTGCCTCTGATGCATGTGGAAATAAATCTACCTGCACGCAAACGGTCACAGTGAAAGACAATATCAGTCCGGCAATAACCTGCCCTGCCAATGTAACCCAGACTGCCCTGCCGGGAAATTGCTCCCTGGCCGGTGTAGTCATTCCAAATCCGGTTGCAACAGATAATTGTGCCGTTGTAACCCAAACCTGGACCATGAGCGGTGCAACCGTGGGGAGCAGTCCTTTAACCGGCATTAACGTTGTAGGTGGTCAGACTTTCAATGTCGGAATCACGACCGTAAGCTATACAGTAACGGATGGCGCCGGGAATTCATCCAGTTGCTCTTTCGATGTGTGGATCAAAGATTTGAACAAGCCGGTAGTTACCTCCGGTTGTCCTACGGATGTAACCATGGTGAATGATCCCGGAATGTGCTCAGCCGCTGTTACCATTCCCAAACTAGTTGTAAGTGATCCGTGTAACGAAGGATATACGGTAAATAACAGCTTTAACAATACAGACAATGCCTCAGGCACCTATCCTGTAGGAATAACCACCGTGAACTGGACGGTCACTGATGCTTCCGGAAATACTACAATTTGTACGCAAAAAGTAACCATCACCGACATTCAGAAGCCTCTCATCACATGTCCGGCCAATGTGACTCAAACTGCCTTACCAGGAAATTGTTCACTGTCCAATGTGATCATTCCGAATCCGGTAGCTACCGATAATTGTTCTGTTGTTGCGCAAATCTGGACCATGAGTGGGGCAACAGTAGGAAGCAGTCCTTTGACAGGTATCAATGTTGTTGGCGGACAAACATTCAATGTAGGAATCACGACCGTAACCTATACAGCAATTGATGGAGCGGGAAATACGGCCAGCTGTTCTTTTGATGTCCGGATAAAAGACCTGGTCAAACCTGTTCTGACATCCGGATGTCCGGCAGATATCACTGCATCGACTGATCCCGGTATTTGCAGTGCTTTGGTAACCGTTCCCAAACTTCTTGTCAATGATCCGTGTAACGAGGGATATACGGTAATAAACAGCTTTAACAATACGGACGATGGCACTGGAACCTATCCGGTGGGTGTAACAACGGTCAACTGGACTATAACAGATGCTTCCGGGAACAGCACCACTTGTGTACAGAAAATCACCGTTACTGACAAAAATCCAACGCTTGCATGCCCTGCCAATATCACGGTAAATGCAGATTTTGAGAAGCTTTTTGCTTCCAATGTGGCCATTCCGGCTCCGGCTTATGGAGATGATTGTCCCGGATTTTCGCTTACCTGGGATATGACAGGCGCAACAACCGGGAGTTCTCCGGCTACAGGAGTGAACATTATCCCATCACCATCCAACTTCAATGTTGGGATAACTACCATTCAATATGCTGTGAAAGACGTCAATGGCCACACGGCAACCTGTTCCTTCACGGTAACTGTATTGTCTAAGCCCGACATCAATTGTCAGCCAAATATTACGAAGGACAACGACCCGGGCTTATGCTCAGCGGCCTTTGATCCCGGATTTCCTGTTAAGTTGTCAGGAGCAGAGCCAATAACCTATACCTGGTCCATGTCAGGGGCAACGCCTGCTTCAGGCACTGCGACAGGCACAGGATCAGTCACTCCGGTACCCTATACTTTTAATGTTGGTACCACCACGATTAACTGGACAGCAACCAATGTTTCCGGATCCGATATGTGTAGCCAGGTTATCACGGTGGTTGACAAGGAACCTCCGGTGATAAATGCCCCCGGTCCCTTTAATTTTTGCGTAGAGGATATCATCTCCGCTTCCATAGTCTCAAGTGCGCTGAAAATAAATCCTGCTCCTGATTACTATCTTTTCAAGAGTGGAAGTACTGTACTGGATGTAAATCCTGCCTCTTTTTCCGATAATTGCACCTCGGCCAGTCAATTGGCGCTTCACTGGCAAATTGATTTCTCTGCCTCGACACCAACCCCTTCCGTGTCCGGCACCGGGCAACCCTCAACTTATCCCGGGGACATACCATTACCGGGTGATGGTATGGCATTTTCGGATGTTACCCATACAATTACTTACTGGGTAATTGACCTGAACGGGAATGAGTCTGTTCATAAAACCTCCCAGATTATCATACACCCCAGGCCGGCTGTATCCGGTATCCGGAGGCCATCTTTGAACGACTACGTTTACCACAAAGGAGCTAAAGTGTTGAAACAGACTTTGCTGACAATAGTTGCGGGCGACGTGTTTTCAAAAGGATGTTGTAACCAAATTGCTAAAAAATGGTCAGAAAGGCCAATTTCTATAATTAATTTTTATTCTCCCTTAATTTTTATTTTATGAAACAATTGATTCTTTTGATTTTGGTAACTGGGATGGTTGCCACTTCTGCTTTCGGTCAAACTGCTGTTACCGGATCTGCCCCACAACCAGTTTCCTGTGTGAATGATCCTTTGCACCCAATCGCGGGAAAACCCTACGACTATTCTGCCGTTCTAAATCCAGCAGGAGGTTCAACCTATTGGTATGCCACCAAATCGACCACTTTCGTGACGGCAGGCGTAAGGTCAGCAACGGAGATTCTCGCAGATGGAACTACGATTATGTCGGGAGCGACCAACTATCGTACCTTGGGATCAGGCGCCACTTCGCCCAATGCAACAAATGTTACATGGTCCTCAGCGGGTTTAAAAGGAGTTGACGCCACAACAAATCCATTGTTCATGGTTTTGGAGTACAAAGGCCCAACCTGTTCCAACAACATGAAAGTCTATCAAATCTTACCGAAAAATGCTTTTACGGTAGACATTTTGAACCTTAAAAACGGCGATAAATCACCATTGGCTTACGGTGCAACCGATACCCAGTGTTATGCCGATATCGCATCTGCAAAATTTGTATCACCAAACATGGTCTATGATTATGGTGTGAACAAAATGTATTTCGAAGTAGTTGCAGCCAACTTTACGAAAGCTTTCACCCCTTCATTTAAACTATCGGGTTTGAAAACGGGACAATCAGCCTTGGTTGAATGGACAGTCGACAAGACTTTTGCTTCAGGCTTAACCGCTCTTGGCGCCGCGCAGAACGCAACAACTGGTACTCCGTTAAGCTTCGCCGGACAGGTCGTTAATACCAATGTTTCCAATACTACCGTGGGTGTTTCAATTTATGTAAGGGTAACTATTACCAATGGTCTTTACGAAGGTTTGACAGATGACGCCATTGCACTGGCTGTAGAAGCAGTAAATGATTCAGCTGAACCGGATATCGACAATGCAACTTGTGCTGCTCCGGCATCTACCTACGAAGATATCGCTACCCAAACTTTGAATATGCGTCCTACTGTAACCAGCGTTCCTGCAACCGGAGCCTTCGTAGTTCAGACATTGCCCTAGCATTTCATTCCACACATAGCCCCGGATGATTATCTACTTCTTGATTTTGAAGTATGGGGAACCTGTACTCCGTTGTATCCATTACGATACGAGGGTCGTACTGTTACCCGTTCGGAAAATATGTAATGATACCAATTTTACCGGCAGATAGTGGAGTTTTTCTTGAAAAATCCCCAGTCAGGTTCTGGTTTGTTTATAGGGACAAATAGGAAATAACACTTTTAATTCAAATGATCATAGATCTGAAATCAGGTCATTATCATTACCATAGATCCCGATGTTTCCGGGCACTTATGGTGCGTGTTTATTATGGAGGCATGTCAAATCTAAACTAAAATATTATGTAGGGAAAAAACAACATATAATCAACTCCTGAAGGTGGATAATATTGCCTTTGATGGAGACATAACTTGAATGAAGTCTATTTTAATAAATTCATAATCAATGCTATATATGCATAGTTGATGAAGTATTTCGCCATGTTTAGACTTTTAGTGCTTGCAATGCTGCCTGCACAGTTTGTTGCGGTTAATTCCGTGGCGCAGACCGGTATTGTCGTAATTGAAGGTCAACAAAAGAGTCTTGCAGTGGTTCAGCACACAGGTGAAACATATGCCTGGCGGATTTACAATAAGTCAACATTGCAAGCGGCTGATCTTGCCAATTCAACGGAAGTTGAGTACGATATTGGCAGCACTCAGGCAGTTTTGCCGGTTCTATGGAAAAAGGAGGGAGACTTTTTCTATAGCATTACGGTATTTGGTGCCGGTGGTTGTAAAAACATGAAAGTAGGCTATGTAAAGGTTACCTCTCCGCCAATCTATGCTGTTGCAGGCAACGATACTGTACTGGGTATTTGCAGTACTTATATGCTGGACGCATCCAAATCCAAAGGTGATGGACTTTCCTATCGCTGGGATATGATTGATCCGGGCGGAGTTCTTTCGCCAAACAACAGGATTAAGAGTAACCTGTCAATTTCACCAACCTATTCCGGGCCATTGCCATTTAGCATCCGGATCGTGCTCACTGTAACCAACAAATTTGGCTTGTCAGCAAGAGATACCGTTGCAGTTAAATTTGGTTCACCACCAAGTGTTGGTATCATCTATCCTGACACTCCAAATAAGGATGGTTCGATGATGATTGACGGCAAGGCTTCAACCGGACTGGGATTGAAATACCATTGGGCATCTACGAAAGGGGAAATAATAGGGGCAACAGACAAACCACAGGTATTGATCAGGGGCGCCGGATTTTACTCGTTGGAGGTTACCGATCTTTTCGGGTGCAAATCAGTGAAAATGTTCCAATATCCGTTCGAAACAAATGACCTTATCGCAAATGCGGATTATGTCAGGACATCATGGGTTGATTCAATTCACATTCATGTTCTTAACAATGACTATGATTCAAGAAAAGACATCGACAAGAGGACTCTGTCAATCGTTAAGAAACCAAGTTATGGTTCCACGCTGATTAACGGAGATGGCACAATTGTTTATTCACCAAATACCAGAAAGGCTTTGGTTGACCAATTTATTTATCAGATTTGTGATACAGTCGGTATTTGCGATACTGCAAGGGTAACTATCGACATATTCGACGGTCCCGTTTGGATTCCGGAGGCGATCTCACCGAACGGAGATGGACACAACGAATATTTTGTCATTCGGGGAATAGAAGATTACAAAAATTCGAGCCTGATGATTTATACCCGTTCAGGGCTATTGATATATAAATCAATGGACTATATGAATGATTGGTCTGGTCGTGCGCTGAATTCTTCGCTTCCGGATGAAACTTTGCTGCCAACAGGAACCTATTATTATGTTCTTCACCTGGGTGGTACCAACCGATATCTCAAAGGATTTGTCTATCTGATGCATTAACCGGTTAATTATTCTGACAGGTAGAAAAACCCTTTAATGATATGATTTGTGCCCCCTAGATGAAGAAGATAGTAGTATGAACCGTAAGGAAGAGGGTAGTTATTCCCGTTTTTCCTGTATTGGACACCGTCCCAGTCGTTTTGATAGTCATCATTTTTGTAAATTATTAATCCATCCCTGCTGAAAATGGTTAGGGAGGATTTTGGGTAGGACTTCAATCCACCAATGATAAATCTGTCGTTGTGTCCGTCGCCGTTTGGGGAAATTCCATGTGGCAGATAAAGCGGCGGGTCAATTATATTAATTGTTACCATGGCAGTATCGCGCTGCGAACAGGAATCACTTATCTGATAATAAAACCGGTCAGAACCTGCCCGATTTTTGAGAGGTACATAGGTAATTATCCCTGCATTACCTGGAATTACGTTCCCCAATTCGGGTCTTGACAAAATTTTCAAACTTGACGGGTCTATGTCGCCTTTAATATCATGATCATTTCTCAGCAAATCAATGCTTATGCTATTTATCCAATTTGTTGAAACATAATCGTCATTCGCCAAAGGGACATGATTGTCAAATATTTTAACCTGAATTATTTTGATGTTTGAACAGCCATTTTGGTTAAACCCGGTTACCTGAATAAAGAATGTACCGGACTTTTCCCATTTTATATTGACTGAGGATTTGCACTTCATGGAAAGATAGGTCACCTTGTCTGTCTCTTCTCCTTTCAAAAGTCCGATAGTTTCCGTCACGCTCCAGCAATAGGAAATACCTGGTTGGGCAGTGATACTGAATTGACTGGATTCCCCAACAACACAACGATAGGTTATCTGGGAAAATAGGGTTTCCTCAAATGAAAGGAATGGTATTATTGCCAAACCAATACATTTCAACAGGTCGAATTTTAGCATCCAATGGTTAATCTCTTTGAGTAAAGTATTTCTCAGGAAACCAAAATTATAAGCGCAACCTATAACTTATGGAAGAAAGGACTGGATAGGCGTGCCTGTATTGCTGGTGATGGCCGGTCGCGCCAGTATGATCTGGTTGGCCACATCGTTGGTAAAGCCATCTGCCAGACAATCTGCATAGTGAACATCCTCATCGCCATCATCCGTTGTTCCGTTAAGGGACAAGGTAACTGGCGT
This sequence comes from Prolixibacteraceae bacterium, assembly GCA_023229575.1. Lineage (GTDB taxonomy): Bacteria > Bacteroidota > Bacteroidia > Bacteroidales > Prolixibacteraceae > CAINVV01. The sequence continues at coordinate 166,255 of JALNYZ010000006.1, read as the reverse complement.
ATCAGTCGTTCCTTCATAATCGTTGTTTTTGATCGAAACTTTAAGATAAACAGCTACCCCTCCTTCAGTTGAGTTATTTGCAGGGGCCGGAACTTTGTTTGAAGGTGACCATACATCTGAACTATTGCTAAAAAGATTGGTTCCGGTAAATGAGGTTGTCTCAGACCACTCGATTGATCCGATGGTTTGTGTGGCGGCCAGTCCGGATATTTTTACAAAAGGCTTCCAGCCTCCTGAAAAATTGGTGGCGACAATCTTAAAAATCAGTTCATTGACTCCATAATCGTAAATCATTTTCGTACCGTCAAAATTTACTGAAGCGATATCTTTTGCACACATCCGGTGCTCAACTGCCAGATTCGATCCATTCAAACCAAGATCGGTTGAACCATTAACATTGGTCAGATCCAAAGTAAATGCATTGTATGGTTCTATTTTGTAAGCCCTTAAATTCATTGCTTCACAAGCAGTTCCATTTGTGCCTTTGTAGTGTATGACCAGAAAATAGGGTTTTGTTTTTGCGTTCAAAGCTGCTTTTCCGGTCCATTTAATCGAAATGGAATTGGTTCCGGTTGAGGTATCGTGGTAACCTGCTCCGGCATCGATAAATTCTTTGGAATTGGGAATGATGCCTGTCGCAATCAGCACCGATCCGGCAATAAATCCGGGATTGTCCGTGACATACCAGTCGAAACTCTGAGGGGTGGTATAAGGTGCCGGAATAGTTACCGAATAGTTGTAGACTTTTCCCGCTATCGGATGCAGTGGGGTGTCGGTACAAGCGGGAAGACGGGGAATAGTCTGAGCGTGCATGATCAGATTTAATCCTATCAAGAGAACTAGCAGTATTAAAACGATTAGGTTCAATCTTCTTAAGATGAATCCAAAAAACGGATCTGGTTTTTTCATATTTTAAAAATTAATATTTATGGAAATTTATTGTATATCAATGCATTGAATATTGTCTGTCAGGTTATCCAGGTATATTTAAAAATCACTAACTATTTCAGGTCGCCTGGCTATGGTAACATACATCTTATACCTTTGTGGCTCAGGGGTAAGATTTCCTGACTCGTCCTCAAGCCAATAAATCACCTGACAGGATGCTTCTCCCTTTGGATTGTACCCGATGTCAATGTTTTCATGGTGAAGGGCGATTGGCCCAACAATATCTTCCAGCCTGGTTCCAGCGTCATCCAGCAGGGGAGTCTGAGGATCCGTCATGGCAAAAATTCCCCAATGGAGAACGAGGTTGGCATTTGGCGTCAAATTGTCTGAAAAATGTTCGGATGAGAGCTCAAACACTGGACTCTGACAGGGAAACCGGCAATAGTCAATCCGGTGTGGTACGATGTCGGCGAGGGAGTCATTCCATACGGCCAGTTCCAGGTCCTTCTGGCAAAGGGTAACGTTTTGGGGAACCAGGTTAATGAAGCAGGGCGGTATGGTATCTCTGACCGGAGTTACGTATATCCGCCTTGAAATGGTTGAGGTTTCCGTGCATTGGTTACCATTTATTGTGGGAAATGATACCCTGATTTTGTAGGTTCCTGAATCCGCAACCGCAATTTTGTTGAAGTTCAACTGTTCTCCCTGACTTCCGGACAGGGTTGCATTGTCCGAAAGATTTCTCCAGTCATTCGATCCAAATTTTTTGATCCATTGATATGCCAGCGGCAAATTTCCCGATGTGAGAACTTTTAACCACAGGTTCTCTCCCTGGTTTAGGGTATAGGTTGCAACTCCGATAGGGGAAATTCCTGTAATCTGGTTCACGGTAAGTGTTGCCATCTCGGATGGTACCTGATTGATTTGATCTGAAACAGTTACCTGGTATAAGGTCCCATCGGGAGAATCAGTTGCTGAACCAATATTATAAACTGCGAGTTTCGTCGAATCTTTTGCCCCGAAGGTGCTAAATCCTGCGTCCTGCGGTCTTTTTCTCTTCCATTGGTAATGAATTGGGCCGGTTCCACCTTCTGCCACAATTGTGAATGTAGCTTTGTTGCCTTTGCAATCGGCCTGATTGACTGGTTGAACTTTAATAATCAGTACGGATTCCATTAAAGGCAATGTCGGCTCATTGTTGTGTTTTGATACATTAGCACCACTGATCCCTATTCCTGTGGCAGATTCCAGTAGAAGGAGAACGATATGGCTTATTGCAACGAATCGAAACATGGCAGCAAAATTTTAGGCACGGGATTTCCTGCTGCCGGAAACAGTTTGTCTTGGCAGCCAAAATCTATGGCAAGTTTTGGAGGAGATTCAGTTCAGATCAGGTGGTTGCTTCCAACATCATTTTGATGTGTAAGGTCGGGTTGGAAGGTAATTCTATCGGATTGAAGCAAAAGAAGCATACCTGTCGAACCAATCTGATTGTTTATACAAGTTACACAATTTTTAGGAGAAAAAGAAGAAAAAGAGGGAAAATAATTGATGTGTTGATTGGTTGATTAGCTGATGTGCTGATTATATCTTCACATCGCCTAATCATCACATCATTACATCAATCCATCACCAAATCATTTCCTCCTGGTCCCGAAGAATTTTTTGAGTAAGGCCTCACATTCGCCGGCAAGTATTCCTCCTGAAGTACCAGTCTTTGGATGCAGGGATCCAGGAGCAAATCTTTGGAATCCTCTCTTTGGATCGGGAGCGCCCCAGACAATTCTGTCGATCTGTGTCCAGCCAAGCGCGCCGGCACACATCACGCAGGGCTCCAGCGTCACGAAAAGGGTGCAGCCGGTAAGGTATTTTCCACCCAACCAGCCGGTTGCAGAAGTAATGGCCAGCATCTCCGCATGGGCAGTCACATCGGATAGGGTTTCGGTCTGGTTGTATGCCCGGGCGATGATTTTGTTCTGACAAACAACGATTGCCCCTACCGGGATCTCGCCTTCGCGAAAAGCTTGTTCTGCCTCAGCCAGTGCCCTTCTCATGAAATATTCGTCATCGAACGGATGAATCATCTTTTTGTTTTGTAATTTAGCGACTTGAAAAAATTAATCGCTTACAAATGTACAGAAATCATACTTGCGGTGAAATCCGCATGGGAAATATCGGACAGGAAGTACTCCTGGCCGGATGGGTTCAAAGAGTTCGAAATTTAGGCGGAATGACTTTTATTGATCTTCGCGACAGATATGGATTGACACAGTTGGTTGTGGATGACCAATCTACGGAAGAAGTTAAAAATATAGCCTCAGGATTGGGCCGTGAGTTTGTGGTACAGGTCCGGGGAGTCGTCAGGGAGAGGTCCAGCAAAAACTTAAAAATGGCAACCGGGGAGGTAGAAATGCACATTTCTGAATTGAATGTATTAAACAGTGCATCTACTCCCCCTTTTACCATCCAGGATGATACAGATGGAGGGGATGAACTTCGGATGAAATACCGTTACCTCGATTTGCGAAGGGAGGCCGTTCGTAAAAATCTGGAGTTGAGGGCGAAGATGGCCCATGTGGTACGCAACTATCTGGGCGGCAAAGATTTCATAGAAACAGAAACTCCTGTGCTCATTAAATCAACTCCGGAGGGTGCAAGGGACTTTGTGGTACCTTCGCGTATGAATCCCAATCAGTTTTACGCTTTGCCCCAATCTCCGCAACTCTTCAAGCAATTGTTGATGGTTGCCGGGTTCGACAGATATTATCAGATCGTCAAATGTTTCAGGGATGAAGATTTGAGGGCCGACCGTCAACCTGAATTCACACAGATCGACTGTGAGATGTCCTATGTACACCAGGAAGATGTACTGAATATGTTCGAAGGACTTACCACGCATATATTCAAAGAGCTCAAAGGGATAGATATCATCGATTTTCCAAGGATGACTTTTGCAGATGCCTTCGAAAAATACGGCAACGATAAGCCCGATCTTCGTTTTGGAATGATGATTCACGAAATGACCGATTTGGTTAAGGGAAAAGAGTTCAAACTCTTTGATGAGGCCGAATACATCGGTGGAATCTGTGCTGAAGGTTGCGGTGAATATACCCGTAAACAATTGGATTCGCTTACCGAGTATATTAAGAAGTCTCAAATTGGCGGCAGCGGATTAATCTATGCCAAGGTCAACAGCGATGGAACCGTCAAATCTTCGGTAGATAAATTTTATTCATCTGGAGATTTACAGAAATGGGCGGTTCGCCTGAAAGCAAAACAGGGGGATTTGTTGCTCATTACCTATGGAACCAAAGAAAAAACGCTGCCGGTACTTTCTGCTTTGCGTCTGGAAATGGGGCGACAGTGTGGATTGATGGACAAAGAAAACTTCAAACCGCTCTGGGTCGTTGATTTCCCTTTACTCGAATGGAACGAAGAGACGCAACGCTTCTTTGCCATGCACCACCCTTTCACCGCTCCCAAACAGGAGGACATAGCTTTGCTGGACAGCAATCCTGGTAAGGTAAGGGCCAATGCTTATGATTTGGTTATCAATGGTGTAGAAATTGGTGGAGGATCAGTGCGTATTTTTGACAGCGCACTACAGGCAAAAATGTTTAAAATTTTGGGCTTTACCAAAGAAGCTGCCGAAGATCAGTTTGGCTTCCTGATGAATGCCTTCAAATTTGGCGCACCGCCACATGCCGGAATCGCTTTCGGCTTCGACCGTTTGGTCTCCATGTTTGCTGGCCTCGATTCCATCAGGGATGTGATTGCCTTCCCCAAAAATAACTCAGGCAGGGATGTGATGAACGACTCACCTTCACCCATTGCGCAGGCACAGCTTGATGAATTGTTCCTTAAGTTGGTTAAGATTGAGTAACGCACCAATCAAGATTATATAGTAGGTTGAATAGAAAAATAGGGTTTACAAATCAGCAGATTTTCAATTGAATAGCTGAAAAACCTCAGATATATTCGGTATCGAATTTTATAATTCGATTTCGCCTTTCAAATTGTTGCTGAGGTAGTACTTGGTCTCCTCGTGTGAGAGATTTTGTCCGAGCATAAACATCAGTTTGGTTACAGCAGCTTCGACCGTACTGTCTTTGCCATTTATAACCCCTGCCTTTTGGAGTTCAATACTGGTTTCGTAGTGGCCCATCACCACTTTCCCTCCCGGACACTGTGAGACATTCATCAGGATCAGCCCCCTTTTTGTTGCTTTTTTAATAGCTGCAATCAGCCAGGGCGAAGTTGGCATATTCCCGGATCCATATGATTCAAGTACAACACCTCTCAAATCCGGAAACTGAAGGATTGATTCAAAATAGTGGCGGTTCAGACCTGGGAATATCTTCAGGATGATCACCCGATCATCAATGGTCGTATTGATTTTCAGTACCCCCTTGTTTTTAGGGTAATTGATACGTTCAAAATTGTACACAATATCAACGCCGGCTTTTGCTAATGGCGGATAATTGTGGGAGGCGAATGCGCTGAATTGGGCCGAATCTTTTTTCGTGGTCCGGTTACCACGAAAGAGCTGGGAATCAAAATAGATGCAAACTTCGGGGACGATGGATCTCCCTTCCTTTCTCGCCGCTGCAATTTGAACAGCAGTAATAATGTTCTCTTTTCCATCTGTCCGTAAAACACCAATTGGCAATTGAGAGCCGGTCATGACAATGGCCTTGTCCAGGTTTTCAAACATGTAGCTCAGTGCTGAAGCCGTATAGGACATGGTATCTGTACCGTGCAAAATCACAAACCCATCAAATTTGCTATAATTTTTCTGAATGGTTTTGGCCAGCTGGGTCCAAATAGCCGGGGTCATGTTGGAGGAGTCGATGGGCGGGTTAAAAGTGATGGAGGAGATCGAATAGCCCAACTTATTCAGCTCAGGAATCTCGTCGAGCAACATTCCGAATTTCATTGGGGCAAGTGTTTTGGTAACAGGGTCTTCCCGCATGCCAATGGTACCGCCAGTGTAGATGATCAGTATTGCTGCTTTTTCGTTGGATGACATGCTAAATAGTATCTTGTTAGAAAGCTTCTCGCAAAGTTATGAGTTATGAGTTATGAGTTATGGGATTTGTGAAATAATTTAATTTTCTGTAAATTGTATGTAAGATTAAACCTAATTCATAAAATCATGAGCAAATTTATTATTAAAGAAAAGAGTTTCTCTTTTGCAATTAAAATGGTTCGATTGTACCCGGTTCTTAGTCAAAGCAAAAAGGAGTTTGTATTAAGCAAACAATTGTTAAGGAGTGGAACATCTGTTGGGGCTCTGGTTCGTGAGGCCCAAAATGCTGAAAGTAAAGCCGATTTCGAACACAAACTTGGCATTGCACAAAAAGAATGCGATGAGTCTCTCTATTGGCTTGAGTTACTTGTTCAAACTAATTATTTGGCAGAGAGTGAATTTGTAAGCTATCATACTGAAGCCAGTGAACTACTTAAAATGATCAAAAGTGCGATTATTACTTCAAAATCAAAATCTAAACCTCCTAAAAATTCTCCTGATGCGTCATAACTTATAACTCATAACTCATAACTTTCCCTCAGAATCCAAACAACTCTTTCGCGTTCTTCGAAGTGATGGCGGCAATATTTTCGATGGAGGTATTGTGGAGCTCTGCAATTTTAGCTGCTACGTTAACGACGTAGGAACATTCATTTCGTTTGCCCCTGTGTGGAACAGGCGCCAACCAGGGAGAGTCTGTTTCAATCAGCAGATGGGAAGGATCAATCTTTTGGATGGTTTCTCCAAGATCTGAATTCTTGAAGGTAATAATACCGTTGATCCCAATTTTAAATCCTAACTCAATAATTTGTTCCGCTTGCTCCAGGGTCCCTGTGAAACTGTGAAACACTCCCTGTAAGCCAGGAGTATGCACTTTTCTGAGTTGTTCCATCACCTCATCAAAAGATTCCCTGACATGGATAACGATTGGTAAACTTCTGTTTTTGGCCCAGCCAATCTGTGTAGTAAAGGCTTCAATCTGCTCTTCCAGAAATGATTTGTCCCAGAAAAGATCAATGCCTATCTCTCCAATACCGTAGAATTTTCTCTTTCCCAGCCAATACTCCAAAATCTGAAGTTCCTTGCGGAAATCTTCCTTGACTGAAGTCGGGTGAAGACCTACCAACGGGAAAAATAGTCCGGGTATAGTATCGGTGAGATCCATCAATGGTTTGATGGTGGAGCTGTCAATGTTTGGCAGGACAATCCGTTCTACGCCAGCATCCAGGGCACGGGTGATTACCTCATCCCGGTCGAGGCTGAAATCAACTGAATAAATGTGCGAATGACTGTCAACAAACATGCCCTGTAATTTTCAGCAAAGGTAAGCAAGCTGAATATCAGTTAGGTTAAGGGAATGTTATATCTGAGTTATGAGTTATGAGTTATGAGTTATGGGATTTGCGGAAATAAATTTTTTTGTGTAACTTGTAAGTAATGTTTAACCTATTTCATCCTGTAATGAAAGAATTTGTAATTAAAGAAAAGAGTTTTTCTTTTGCAATTAAAGTTATTCGATTGTATCCTGTTCTTAGAAATAGCAGGAAGGAATTTGTATTAAGTAAACAACTTTTAAGAAGCGGAACTTCAGTAGGAGCAATGGTTCGCGAGGCCCAGTATGCCGAAAGTAAAGCAGATTTTGAACACAAACTTGCCATTGCACAAAAAGAATGCGATGAGTCTCTATATTGGCTTGAGTTACTTTGGAAGACGGAATATTTAACCGAAATTGAGTTTAACAACTTTCATTCTGAAGCAACTGAACTTCTCAAAATGATTAGAAGTGCAATTCTCACTTCTAAATCGAAACCCAAATAACTCATAACTTATAACTCATAACTCTATACCAGCCCCTGCGCCAGCATCGCATCCGCCACCTTCACGAATCCTCCAACATTGGCCCCTTTTACGTAATTTATGTAATCACCATCACGGCCAAATTTTTTGCAGGTTTCATGGATGTCGTGCATGATCAGGTGAAGCCGTTTATCGACCTCCTCTTTCGTCCAGTTGTAACGCATGCTGTTTTGCGACATTTCCAGTCCGGAAACTGCAACACCTCCGGCGTTAACTGCTTTTCCAGGGGCATAATGAATTTTATTGTCAAGGAAGTAATTGACTGCCCCGGCAGTACATCCCATGTTGGAGACTTCCCCAATCAGGAAACAGCCATTGGCAACCAGCTTTCTGGCATCGGCTTCATCAAGTTCGTTTTCACAGGCACAAGGCAGCGCGATATCTACTTTCTGCTCCCAGGGTTTTGCATTGGGGAAGAAATGACAGCCGAACTCCTCGGCGAAAGGGGCAACAATATCATTGTTTGATGCACGAAGATCGAGCAGATAATTAATTTTGTTTCCGGATATCCCGGCAGGATCATAAATATATCCATCTGGGCCTGAGATGGTCACAACTTTACCACCAAGTTCGTCGATTTTTGTGATGGCTCCCCAGGCTACGTTGCCGAAACCGGAAACAGAGACAGTTTTACCCTTCAGCTCTTTACCCATATCTTTGAGCATGTGCTGAACGAAATAGACGGCACCAAATCCGGTCGCTTCCGGACGAATCAATGATCCGCCCCAACCCAGGCCCTTGCCGGTTAACACTCCCGTAAACTCATTGCGTATCCGTTTGTATTGTCCAAACAGATAGCCGATTTCACGGCCTCCTACGCCGATATCCCCGGCCGGAACATCTGTATTCGGTCCGATATGGCGAAAAAGTTCTGTCATAAATGATTGGCAAAAACGCATGATCTCATTGTCGCTTCTACCCTTGGCGCTAAAATCAGAACCGCCTTTGCCGCCGCCCATGGGTAGGGTTGTAAGACTGTTTTTGAAGGTCTGTTCAAAACCAAGGAACTTTAAAATGCTAAGATTGACACTCTTGTGAAACCTTAACCCGCCTTTGTAGGGGCCCAAAGTACTGTTAAACTCTACCCTGTAGCCTCTGTTGATCTCAACTTCACCCAGATCGTTCATCCAGGGCACGCGGAAAATAATGGTACGCTCAGGCTCAACCATCCGCTCCAATATTTTGGCCTGTTTGTATCTTGGATTGGCATCGTACACATCCCATACAGTCTCTATAACCTCCCTTACTGCCTGATGGAACTCGTTTTCTCCCGGAGTGCGGGATTTCAGCTCCTCCATAAATTTATCAATTCCGGCGTTCATGATTAATTTTTTTAGATGTTTTGTTTAGAAAAATCAATAGCCAAAAGTAATTGAATTTTAAATCCGATATCCTTTGATGAATGTGAATTTTATCATTAATTCTTAGAGAATCAAACTATTAGTCCCGGATTTGGATTTATTGGATTATGCTGGTATTAATTGGATTTTGATTTCAAACTGAAAGTGAAAGGAGTGGTTTTGAATAAAGTTTTAGAAAAGTAATCGCTGAGGACTGAATGTTGCCTAAATGAAACCTATAGAAAATCATCGGGTTTGCAAACCTTATTTTTCCTGTTGAACCTTAGTAGAAATTGATAGTCGGATGAAAAACAACCTTATTACCTTATTTCGAAGAAATATAATTTCTCGTTAAAGCGTTCACTAAATAAGGTAATAAGGTTATTACCGGTGGGGGGGACCGACTTTTCTACTAAGGTTGAAAAGGGGGAAATGAGGTTTTACAAATCGACATTAATTGATGCATCTTTAAAGATTATCATCAATAGATTGATTAATTCCGAGTTTATTGAAAAGATCTGCTGAGTTTGCAGTTTTGGTACCTTTTCCTGATTCAACATCCTGAATTGCGGTAATAGTATCGTAATTTGGGAACGGCTCATGAACGAGATGGGCATCAACATTCATCTTACTCAGCAATTTGGTTAGCAAAGCTTCTTCTGCCCTATTTTTAGGTTTTATTACCTTTGTTGACATAGGGAACTGTTTTTACAAAGATACGGACTATTTATAAATATAGGATATTAATCGTAATTTTGCGCCATATTTTTCACGTATATAAGTTCAAAACCCGATGGATTATAACTTCAAAGAGATTGAAGCCAAATGGCAGCAGTACTGGGCTGACAACAATAGTTTCAAGACAATAGACGATTTTTCAAAACCAAAATTCTACTGCCTCGACATGTTTCCCTATCCTTCGGGTGCTGGACTGCATGTAGGACATCCTGAAGGATATACCGCCACTGATATCGTTTGCCGATACAAGCGGAGCAAAGGTTTCAATGTGCTTCACCCGATGGGCTGGGATGCGTTTGGTCTGCCTGCCGAGCAATATGCCATCCAAACGGGTACGCATCCTGCCGAAACTACCCAAAAAAATTGTGATAATTTCAGACGTCAAATCCAGTCGCTCGGTCTGAGCTATGACTGGGACCGCGAAATAAATACCACCGATCCCTCCTATTTTAAATGGACGCAATGGATCTTTACCAAATTGTACAACACCTGGTTTGATGCCGAAGCAAGGAAAGGAAGGCACATCAGCGAACTGTCCATACCTGAAGAAATTTCCATAGCCGGCAAGAAAGCTGTCAGGGAATATGTCGATCAGAAACGCCTGGCATACTATGGTGAAGCCCAGGTGTGGTATTGCCGTACCTGCAAAACCGTCTGCGCCAACGAAGAGGTTCTTAACGACGGTTCGCACGAAAAGTGCGGTACCAAAGAGGTGGAACGCCGTTTCCTGAAGCAGTGGATGCTTAGGATACCCCATTATGCCGAACGATTGCTCGAAGGTCTTGATGACCTCGACTGGCCCGAAGGTGTAAAGGAGATGCAGCGCAACTGGATCGGACGCTCTACCGGAGCAGAAGTTGATTTCGCACTGGTGGGAACCAACAAAAAATTGAGGGTTTACACCACGCGTCCCGACACCCTGTTTGGCGCGACTTACATGGTGGTTGCCCCTGAACATGAGCTCGTTTCGGAAATTACTACCTCCGCTCAAAAGAGTGCCGTCGCCGACTACATCAATAGTGCCGCGATGAAAAGCGAACTCGACAGGACCGATCTGGCGAAAGGCAAAACCGGCGTATTTACCGGCTGTTACGCGATCAATCCGTTAAATGGCGAAAAAATACCTGTTTGGGTAGCGGATTACGTTCTGATGGGATACGGAACCGGCGCCATTATGGCTGTTCCGGCCCACGATCACCGCGACTTTGAATTTGCCAAAACCTACAATTTATCCATAGTCTGTATTTTAGATCCCGGAGAGGGTGTCGATTCAGAGTTGAGAAAAAGGGTTCTTGCTGGCGAAGCGTGTTGGAGCGAGGATGGGGCATATATAAATTCAGTCAATAAAAATATTAGAATCGACATCAATGGCCTGTCCAAAGAAAAAGGGATTGAACAAGTGACTTCCTGGCTCGAAAGCGCCGGATTGGGGAAAGCCACTGTTAATTATAAGTTGCGCGACTGGCTCTTCAGCCGCCAGCGATACTGGGGAGAACCATTTCCGGTTATTCATTGGGAAGATGGGGAAATCTCCTTACTTGACGATTCTGAACTTCCTTTGCAGTTGCCGGAAGTCGAAAAATATCAACCGGGTGAAACCGGCGAATCCCCTTTGTCCAATGCCGGTGATTGGCTTCACGTGACGGATGCCAATGGCAGGAAAGGCCGCCGCGAAACCAATACCATGCCCCAATGGGCTGGTTCATGCTGGTATTACCTGCGGTTCATCGATCCTAAAAATGATTCTGCACCTTTTGCAAAAGCCAAAGAGAACTACTGGATGCCGGTAGACCTCTATGTTGGTGGGGCAGAACATGCCGTATTGCACCTTTTATACAGCCGTTTCTGGCACAAAGTGCTCTTTGATTTGGGAATAGTTTCTACCAATGAGCCTTTCCGGAAATTGTACAACCAGGGGATGATCCTGGCATTTGCCTATGAAACAGCCTCCGGCTCCAAAGTTCCATCTGATATGGTAACGGAAAGGGAGGGCAAATATACCCACACCGAAACCGGAGAGGAGCTGCACCAGATTGTGGCCAAGATGTCCAAATCATTGAAAAATGTGGTGAATCCGGATGATGTTGTGGAGAAATTCGGCGCCGATTCCCTTCGGCTCTATGAGATGTTTATCGGTCCGCTCGATGCAACCAAACCCTGGACAGAGAATGGGGTGAAAGGTGTCTATAATTTTCTGCGGAGGGTGGCAACCTTCTTTGGTGAAAAAGGCAACCTGTCAGTGGGTGAGGAACAAAAAGAAACTTTGAAAATATTACATCAGACCATCAAAAAGGTAGGGGATGATGTGGAAGATATGAAGTTCAATACTGCCATTTCCCAAATGATGGTCTTTACCAACCATTGCTACAAAGTTGGGAAAGTTGCTCATGAAACGGCGAATACTTTTTACCAGGTTTTGGCACCATTTGCCCCCCATCTTGCTGAAGAGTTGTGGGCTTTGAACGGGAATTCGCAAAGTGTCGGAACCGCTGCATGGCCACTGTTTGATCCTGCTTGCCTAACGGAGGAAGTTGTAGAGTACCCGGTCTCTTTTAATGGGAAAGTGAGGTTCAAACTCGAATTACCGGTCGGACTTTCAGCAAAAGAAGTAGAGGATGCGGCCCTAAAAAGCGATCTCACAAAAAAATGGACCGAAGGCAATACGATTGTAAAGATCATTGTGGTACCGGGGAAGATTGTGAATATTGTGATCAAGTAATTTTTTTACCACAATAGGCACATAGGTCACATAGTTCTCCCAGTTTTGTTTATTAAATAATTAAAATTCAATAATATAAACCTTATTTTTACCAGATAATCTTAGTAGAAATAATGAGAGAGTCGTGATAAACGCCCGCGTACAGGTGCCGACTAGAACCTGCATTTTGTGAGCGGGCGGAAGGAACAAAAAAATGAGAGTTGGTTTCTCCAAATAAGGTAATAAGATTGGGGTTTTCTCTTTTCATTCGGTCTCTCTACTAAGATTGCCTTTTAAAAATAAGATTTATATGATCGGCATTCTACCTGTAAGGGTTAAATTAATTTGACGTTTAGCGGCATCAATTTTCAAAATTGAGGATAAAAAGATTAAAAAAACTTGAACGAATATAGGAGATAGGAGAATTATGGCGGTTGAAAAATTATTTGATTATTGAGGTCTCTCCGTCTCTCCGTCCGCCGGTGGCACAATTAACTGTAAATAATTAAAAACAAACACGATGGCCCAAAAAATACGCGTCCGCTTCGCACCCAGTCCTACCGGTCCGCTCCACATCGGCGGTATCCGCACTGCCTTGTTCAACTATCTTTTCGCCAAGCACCACGGAGGCGATTTCCTGCTAAGGATTGAAGACACCGATCAGACTCGGTACGTTCCGGGCGCCGAAGCATACATTATGGAGGCGCTCGACTGGTGCGGCATCAAGATCGATGAAGGCCCGCGCGAAGGAGGCCAACATGCACCCTACCGTCAAAGCGAGCGGAAAGATCTTTACAGCGCCTATGCCCAACATTTGATTGATTCGGGACATGCCTACTACGCCTTTGACACTGCCGAAGAGTTGGATGCTTTGAGACACAAGGCCGAATCAGCCGGGGAAACTTTTACATACAACAACGTTACCCGTACAGGTTTAAAGAACTCATTATCCTTAACCGTGGATGAATGTGAGAAACTTCTGGCTTCCGGAGCGCCTCATGTAGTACGTTTCAAAATGCCCGAAAATTTAGTAGTCGGGGAGACCGATCTGATACGCGGACATGTGCAGTTCAATACCGATCAGCTTGATGACAAGGTTCTTTTCAAGAGTGACGGAATGCCCACTTACCACCTGGCCAATGTGGTCGACGACCACCTGATGGAGATCACCCACGTGATACGGGGAGAAGAGTGGTTACCTTCCGTCCCTTTGCATATTTTGTTGTACAGGGCATTTGGGTGGGAGAAAGGCATGCCTCAGTTTTCGCACCTGCCGTTGATACTTAAGCCTGTAGGCAAAGGAAAGCTCAGCAAACGCGATGGAGATCAGATGGGTTTCCCGGTGTTTCCGCTGGCATGGAAAGATCCTGAAACAGGTGAGGTTTCCAGAGGCTATCGCGAAGATGGCTATCTGCCGGATGGATTCATCAATATGCTTTCGTTATTGGGCTGGAATCCGGGTACTGAGCAGGAAATCTTTTCAATGGATCAGCTGATCAACAGTTTTTCGCTTGAAAGGGTTGGAAAATCCGGTTCAAGATTTGATCCGGAGAAGACCAAATGGTTCAACCACCAATACCTGATGAGGCATTCTGATCAGGAACTTGCCGGCCTTTTCCTTCCATACCTGGAAGCCAAAGGAGTGGATGTGCCATTCCAGTTGGTCGTTCGGGTGACCGGACTGGTCAAAGAGCGCTGTCATTTTGTGAATGAAATCTGGAACCAGGGATTCTTCTTTTTTCAAGCCCCTGAATCGTATGATGAAAAAATTGTCTGCAAACGCTGGAAAGAGGGTGTTCCCGAAATGATGGCTGAAATAGCTGCATTCTTTAATACATTGAACACCTGGCATGCTCCTGAAATTAAAGTACCTTTCTCTCAATTTGTAACAGAAAAGGGATGGAATTTTGGCACCATCATGAATTCCCTCCGTTTGTGCCTTGTCGGAGGAAGCTATGGCCCCGATATTTTTGAGATTTGTGAGATTATCGGAAAGAAAGAAACCATTGTCCGAATTGAACATGCAGTGAAAAAATTGCCGTAGAGACGCCATTCATGGCGTCTTCCAGGACAACAGACAATAAAAAATTGTTGAAGAAGACGCCATGAATGGCGTCTCTACACCACCGAATACCCTACCCCCCGATTTTATCTTAACTATTCGCCAAAAACCTTCCCTGTTTTGTATAAAAATGGCTTGAAAAATTTGGTTTATTGAAAAGTTCTCTCTAACATTGTTAACTGGAATGAATTGATAAGCCCTTGTTGTATAAGGGTTTCTCAAATAAGAACAAGGGTTTTTACCATTTTTTACAAAATTTATTTTTTTTTCATCTTTTTTTAACAACCAAAGCAACCTATGGCCCTTTTTAAACATCTAACATTAAAGTTCAGTACAATTAAAATGTAGGGGAATTAGGCTGAAAATATTAGGAATATTAAAATTTTATGGATATTATTGTGCCTAAATTGGCATTCCTGAATCTAACCGGGATGGTAATTGATTTACAATAAGGTCAATTCGTTCTTATAAACAATTAGCATTTAAATAATTAAAAACAAAAATCGATTAAAAACAGAGAATTTTTACGATTATTTTATGAAAACTAGAGATTTTATTTATTCATCAAAAACAACAAAAATTATGAAAACAGGGGGTACTATGAATTTCCTTAAAAGAGCAGGGGCTATCTTGATGGTCGTTGCAATTTTTGCTTCATCTTGCAACAAGTATGCAGATGATTTCAAACAATTGAACACCAAAATGGATGCACTGGCAGAACAAGTTAAAGGTGTTACATCTTTGGTTACAGACATGAGCACCGTGAAATCACAGATTGCTGCAATTCAGACTGCAGTTGCCGGTCTTCCAACTACAGCTTCTATCACCGCTTTGTCTACAAGTTTGTCTACTGTTAACGGTAAAATTGATGCCTTAGCAACTACATTAAATACAGTTGCTGCTACCGGTACTGCTACTGCTGCTACCGTTACTCAGTTGCAAACTGATTTGGCTACCTTAACCGCCAAAGTTACAACCGACAATAAAACAATGGGTGACAACATCACTTTGGCTTTGTCTAAACTTACGGATCTTGGTACCAGTGTATCTGGGATTAGTTCCAAAGTTAATGACCTCACAACCAATCTGGCTATACTTAATACTAAAGCCACTGATTTACAGACTGCCGTAGCTAGTAACAGTACTGCCATTCAAGCAGTAGCTGACCAGGTAACTGCCCAGGCTGTTAAGGTTCAAGATGTTGCCAATCAGATTACTGCCCTTGCAGCCCAAACCAATGATGCTGCTGTTGCTGCTGCTGCCCAGGCTGTTGTTGACGCTGCTGCTGCTAAAGCACAAAGTGATGCTATTTTGGCTCAGATTGCTATTGTTAACAATGCACTTGCTGCTGCTGCTCAAACTGGAACTGCTGCAGATGCTACTGCCGCTACCATCATGGGTTTGCAGGCGATGTTGAATGCACAAAAGCTTCAATTGGATCAAATTTTGGCCAACACTTCTATGTACACAGGTAGTGTTTCTATTTTAACTGACACCGATGTTGATTTCTTTATGTTGAAATTAGCCCAGATGAGTGTTATTAACGGAACATTGACTGTTAATCCTGCTTTGGTTACGAAGATGACTGACCTGAATACTATTCTTAAGAAAATTACTGCAGTAGTTGGATCTAACGCCGTTAATATTACTGCAAGTGCAACAGCCGCAAAAGCTATGGATTTGAGCAATTTAAGTTCTGTTTCAGGCAATCTTACAATTACTGGTGGTAATCTTATTACACAATCAGCTTGTAACTTATCCAAACTTTCAAGTGTTGGTGGAAACTTTGCCTACAGTCTTGATGGCGCTATCGATCTTCCAATGTTGTCTGGAGTTGGAGGTACATTGACGATTACTCCTTACACTACAACTGGAACTACAGTGGTTGGAACAACCCAAGTAAATTTGCCGCTTGCCAATGTAACTGGTGTCATCAACGCTGCTTCTATTACTTTGCCATCTGCAACAAAAGTTGTTATGCCTGCAACAGGTTTGACCACATTAAGTGCTGTTAATGCTACTGAGCTTACAGTGGTTAATACTACCGATGCTACTGGAGGCCTTACCATTACTCCGAAATCTACTGCTGTTGTTACACTCAGTTTCACAAAGATTGTAGGTGCTGCTGCTTTAACTATTGCCAATGGTACTACTGTTAATTTAGCTAATTTGGCTACTGCAGCTGTTGGTTCTAGTCTTAGTGTTACTACGGTTGCTGCAGGTACTGTCAATCTTGAAAAATTTAATGCAGATATTCCTGTAACTATTATTGGGTCTAAAACTGCTTCTTTACCTTTATGGGCTGGTGGCGCTGTTGCTTCTACATTGGTAGCTGCTTCTGCTGAGACTATCAGTTTGCCTGCTCATACTTGGTCATGGGGTGGTGGAACTCCTACAGCCGGTAACTGGGCTGCTGTTAAATCTCTTACAGTAGGCGCCGTGAATGCTGCCATAACTGTTGTTCCTTATACCACACTGACAACATTGAGTGTTACTGGTAAAACTGTTACAACTTGGGCTACTCTTCTTGCAACTCTTACAACAACTGGAGCCAATAGCGCGTTGAAAACTGTCACTATTGCTGGTATGTGGAAAACTGTTGACCTTACAGGTTTAACTGCTATGACATCTCTTACTACAACAGGTTCA
Source organism: Prolixibacteraceae bacterium (assembly GCA_023229575.1). Taxonomy (GTDB): domain Bacteria; phylum Bacteroidota; class Bacteroidia; order Bacteroidales; family Prolixibacteraceae; genus CAINVV01. The sequence continues at coordinate 148,994 of JALNYZ010000006.1, read as the reverse complement.
GTTGTCAATGGATTTACGATCAGTGGTGCAACCAACGCTGCATTGACGGCTATCACATTGGATCATTCTGTCTTTACTAGTTCTACTGATGGGACTCCTGGTGGTATATTGAATGTTGTTAACAATACAGTTGCTACATCTTTGACTGTATCAGCACTTGATAAAATTACTTCTTTGGCAATCACAGGTAATACTGCACTGAAGGCTATTAGTTTCCCTGCATTGGCAACTCTTGCTAACACAGGCGCTGGTACTTCCATTTCAGTTGCTATTACCGGTAACGCATTCCGCGGAGCATTCACTGCTGCCATTGCTGCGGTTGCTGGTGTATCACCTTATGTTGAGGCTGTTATCAATTGTTCTGAGTTGGCTAAGCTGAAAGCATATATGAATTTAGCTACCGGCGCTAGCGGTTATGCAACAAAGACTTACAACATTGTTTATAACAATGACAACACCACTCCTTTTGCTGCCTTTAACTTACCTGCTGCTATGACTGCCAATGATGCAACTTCTGCTGCAATTGACCAAACTGCTCCGGCTAATGGTATAGATGTAGCAACTGAACTTGCAATTTTACAACCATAATATCATTCAAATTGAATCGATAGTTTTCTATTTAAAACCTCCCTTCGGGGAGGTTTTTTTTTGCCCTGTGGCTTGAGGGGCGAGGCGGTAGAGACGTTGCATGCAACGTCTATGCCGCACCGCCGCGTATATTGTGCTGGAATTGAATCATGCATCATCTGTAGTGAACGTGCTGTCTTTTGCATGTGTGCAAGTCTTGAATAATTTTTTGCAGAATTTATTATATTTGATAAAAATTTGAGACGAACCCATTGCGTGCAGTTACACATCAAAGAAGATATTTTACTTTGAGGTTCTCTCAAGATTATGTGATATTAATATGATGTACAGATGAAGACCTTAAATTATCAGGTTCAGTTGAAATTTAGCCAAATAGTACAGATAGTCAGGCAGCTTTCTATCAATGAGAAAATTAAGCTCTCAAAAGAATTGGAGAAAGACGCTGTAAATTCTACTTTATCCAGACTACTAAAATCATTTAAGACAAATGATTTGACTGAAGATGTAATAGCTGAAGAGTCGGATTTTGTGCGGAAAAGCCTTTACCAGAAGTCCCATGGTATTTAGAATAGTCATCGATACTAATGTGATGATTAGCTTCCTGATAGGTAAACGTTTACAGCGATTAAAAGGGAAGTTGGCAGATTCATCGGTAAAATTGATACTTACAGCACGGTTAATCAAGGAATTGAAGCTCGTAACTGCTCGACCTAAATTTAAAAAATATTTTGATAAGCATGATGTAGTTGATTTTTTGAATTTAATTTCAGCAATAGGATTGATGTATCAGATTCAAGATATTCCTGATATCTGCAGGGATTCAAAGGACAATTTTTTACTGGGACTTTGTTCGGTTGGTTCTGCTGATTTTTTAGTTACAGGAGATAATGACTTGCTTGAACTTGTGGAATACAAGGGTACCAGGATTATTACCCCATCGGAATTTGAAAAGCTAATCTAAAATGGACGATAATGTACGTTTAAGGCTTTAGTTGCTAAAGCTTACAGTTCAGTTGCTAGTGGTGGTTTTGGTTCCTCAGGAACAAATATTGCTGTTTCGATTGATCTTAAGGACGCTGATCCAGCAACTGCAGGAAGCCAAAGTCTTAGCTCATTGATGGCTACCAACAATGCTGCATCAACTTTGGCCTGTTGCTCCAAACCAAACTATTATTGATGCAACTGCAGGTATTAATACTGCAGCAGCTGGTTCTGCTGTAAATAATGCTGAAGTAAATCTTATTCAATAATTGACATTTATCAAATCGATAGTTTTCTATTTAAAACCTCCCTTCGGGGAGGTTTTTTTTGCCCTGTGGCTTGAGGGGCGAGGCGGTAGAGACGTTGCATGCAACGTCTCTACCGGGGAGGCGCGATGATTGAGTGCGAATCAGGCAAATTATTCCCCAATTAGAATATCATCCTCCCAATTGCGTACATTATTTCGGATATAGGCTTCGATACGTTGATAGGATGGAATATCCTTGATGATACTATCGTAGAAGCGCTCATGCCATTCAAATTGTGGATGGGATATATGCGCTTGTTTTGAAACGGTGCATTTGTATGATCTGATGATAGAACCCAACGACCCTTTGGGAGGGGAAATGGCTGCCATATTTCTGCACGTTCATCCGCCAAAATTTCAATGATGCCATGCACATGGTTTGGCATGATGGTCCATGCATGCAATTTGACGAATGGAAAATGTTCAGGAATCTCAGTCCAAAATATTTCGGCAATTTTTCCGATATCGGATAAATGCATTTCCTTGTTCCTAATGTGACCTAGACAACGGTCCATTCGGTAGGTGCAAATCGTTACGAAATACAGGCCTTTGTGGCTGTAATCCCACCATGTTGCCCGTGCAGACGGAATGCGGTAAATATCTTTGAATTTTTCTGACATTGTTTATTCAATTTACCGCATTTTGAGATGAAAAGCGAATTTTTGGGGCATTGATTTTAGAAAATCATGATTAAGGGGTTAGGTTAGTAGAGACGTTGCATGAACGTCTTTATGAGGATGTGCGCAGGCCGTGGAGGAGACGTTGCATGCAACGTCTGTACCGTAATTTTTTTTTGGTATCTTAGTTATTGTTTGTTCAGCTTTTGAAAGAGAGGGATTCTGATCCCTTAAAACATAATTGGAGCTGTACACATCTATTTTAAAATTGTAACTTTGTAAAAATTTAGCTTTATGGGTACTACAGATCAGGATAAGATAAGAGGCGAATATTACGTTGAGGCTATTCGTTATATGGATAATGCCAAAGAGACTTTAATAAAAGCCGGGAAGGAAGATGATCTGTACAAAGATGATAAATATGTAAAAACAGCTTGCGGGATTGCATATTGCGCAGTTCTTAAGGCCCTTGATTGTTATTTGTTGCTGAAGGAGGTGAAAAGGCAAAAGGGTCGAAAGTCTATAGAATATTATCGTGAAAATATTTCGAAAATTGACCGAAAATTAATGCAATACCTGAACAACGCTTACATGACCTTGCATTTGGATGGTTATTATGACGGGAATGTTTCGGTTGATACGATTAGTTCAGGTTTTAAATCAGCTTATTTGATTATAGATAAAATTAAACCGGCGGCTTAAATAATGGATACATGGGAAGGAAAATTGTTGTTGCCGTTACGGGGGCCAGTGGTTCAATTTATGCCAAAAGATTTTTGGAGAAGCTGAAATCGTCTTCGACCCCAATCGAAAATTGTTCTTTAGTCTTCTCCAAGAATGCCATGGATATTTGGGAATATGAGTTGAAGGAGCGTTTTGATGTGAATAGCATGCCCTTTAATGTCTTTGATTCGCATGATTTCTATGCCCCTTTTGCTTCAGGGTCGGCCGGTTATGATACGATGGTGATTATCCCCTGTTCGACGGGTACTTTGGGCAGGATTGCAACGGGGGTCTCCGATGATCTGATCACCAGGGCTGCTGATGTGATCCTGAAGGAGCGTGGACGATTGATTGTAGTACCGCGAGAGGCACCTTATAATTTGATTCACCTACGCAATATGGTGACCCTTACCGAAGCCGGGGCTATTGTAATGCCCGCTACGCCCTCTTTCTACAGTTTACCTGCTAACATCGACGAATTGGTGGATACAGTGGTTAACAGGGTTTTGGATTTGGCTGGGATTGAGAATACAGGGTTCCAATGGGGAGATTTTGGGACACAGAGGTTCGCAGAATAATTAGTAATTAATAAGATAATAAGATTGGGGTTTCAAGTGGGATCGTGAGTTCTACTAAGATTGATAAGGAAATAAGATTTATATGATCTTTAATGTATTCAACTACAGATGGATGGCTATTTTTTGAATTATGATTTTGTCCTTGTGATCTTTCTGTCAATCGTCACTTCTCTGTGATCTGTTTATTTTACTGGCTTTCTCTATGTCTCTCTGTGTTATTCTTACGCGCATGCTAGAGTCGCGATACTGACTTTGGTACCTGGTATTTTCAATAGAACTTGCGCACAGGCTTCCAGCGTTGAACCGGTCGTGACAACATCGTCGACCAAAAGAATATGTTTGCCCTCCAGTATTTCAGGATTTCTGACCCCAAAAAGCTCCTTAACATTTTCCCATCGTTCAAATCTTCCCTTGTTGGTTTGGGTATTGGAATAGCGGTTGCGAACCAGTACATTTTCGATGAAAGGAACCCCCATGGCATCGGCAACTCCTTTTCCTACTACCGCGCTTTGATTGTACCCTCTTTTGTGTTGGCGTTTGGGATGAAGTGGGACAGGCAGGATCAATTCAATTCCGTGGAAGGGTGGCGAATTGGCCAGATCGGTTCCCATCAAAAACCCAAGTTTTTCTCCAATATCTTTCCTGCCCTGATATTTTAATTGATGCATGAGATGTTGCATGATCCCACCTTTGTCGAACGTACAAAATGAGGTAGCCATTTTTATATTTGCCCTGCCCCAAAATAGTCTGGCGACCTGATTATCTTCTATTTTTTCGAATCCGGTTTTGGGAAGGTCGGCCAGACAGCCAAGACAAAGGATCCCTTCACCCCGCATCAGTGCTATATGGCAGCCTGCACAGAGGTTGGGGTAGAAGAGGGAGAGGAGATCGTCGAGGAGCATAGAAATTGTTTGAAATGTTTATGATGTTTAAAATGGTTGAAAAGTCACCGGTCCCTGAGCGAAGTCGAAGGGGGAATGTCCTAGGTTCAAGCCTCTTTTCCTATGGCCAGGAAACCAACTGCTTTTCGTGGAGTTGCCTTTTTAATGGCCAATTCCTGCAAAGCCTGGTAGATTTCATTAAACTGAAGGTTGGTATCAATCATAAAATTTTCCAATTTTTGATTGATCTCTGCAAATAGCAATGTGTTTTGACGGATGAGTATAAAAGCCCTGATGATCTGGATGTTGATTTCAATGGCTTTTTCGCTACGCAGGACACTAGAGAGCATTGCAACACCTTGTTCCGTAAATGCATAGGGAAGGAACCTGTTACCTCCACGGTTTGATATCACAATTTGTGATATCAAACCGTCCCATTCAGCACGGGTTAATTCAAACATGAAATCCGGAGGGAAGCGGCTTTCATTTCTTTTAACCGCCTGTTTTAAACTTCTAGTATCTACTCCATACATTTCAGCCAGGTCGTAATCCATCATCACTCTTTGCCCTCTGAACTCATGAATCTTGTCTTGAATCAATTGCAGTTCCATTTTTTAGATGTCTAAATTGGATTTGGTATTTTTTATTATCCCTTTTTGTTTGAGGTCACAATTTGTGACCTCAATCTATCTTGAACAGATAGTTTAATACCATAAGTTACGGCAAAAAAAGGAGAAAAAGAAGGGATCAAAAAGAAAAGTCCCGCTGCAAACCAATGCGGCGGGACCTCTTTTAAATAGATAATCAATCTCTTATATTCCGAATGTGGATTTGATCTTTTCGACGTAATCGAGTTTTTCCCAGGTAAACAACTCAACCTCTTTTTCGATATTGCCGAAATAGGCCGATTCGAATTTTTTGGTTACCATGCGAGGGGTACGCCCCATGTGACCATACGATGCACTATCTTCATAAATCGGATTACGGAGTTTCAAACGCTGCTCTATGGCATAGGGGCGAAGGTCGAACAGGGCCGAGATTTTGTCGGCTATTTCGTTGTCGTGTAGGTTTACCTTGGCAGAGCCATAGGTATTTACATAGATATTGACTGGCTGCGCAACGCCAATGGCATAGGCAAGTTGGACCAGAATTTCCCCTGCGACACCAGCCGCAACTATATTTTTAGCGATGTGGCGGGCTGCATAAGCGGCAGAACGGTCGACTTTTGATGGATCTTTGCCCGAGAATGCACCGCCTCCGTGGGCACCACGTCCTCCGTATGTGTCAACTATAATTTTACGCCCCGTAAGTCCGCTGTCGCCGTGCGGTCCGCCGATAACGAACTTCCCGGTAGGATTGACGTGCAAAATATAGCCTGGTTCGAAGAGTTTTTGCAAACGAACAGGAAGCGCAGCTTTGGTCGCTGGGATCAGGATGTTTTGAACGTCATCCTTGATTTTGGCAAGCATTCTGACATCATCTTCATCGAAATCGTCGTGTTGGGTTGAGATCACGATGGTGTGAACTTTTATGGCCTGGTTATTGTCATCGTATTCGATGGTTACCTGCGATTTTGCGTCCGGGCGTAGGTATTTCATTACATTGCCGGCTTTGCGGATTTTTGCCAGCTCTTTGAGCAACGCATGGGCAAGTTCCAGCGGTAGTGGCATAAAGTTATCGGTCTCACTGCAAGCGTAGCCGAACATCATTCCCTGATCGCCGGCTCCCTGGTTCTCCAGCTCGCTACGTTCTACGCCACGGTTGATGTCGGGAGATTGCTCGTGGAGTGCGGTTAAAACGCCGCAAGAGTCGCCGTCGAACTGGTACTCCGCTTTTGTATAGCCGATTTTGTTGATGACCTTTCTGGCCACTTCGCGGACATCCACGTAGGTTTCTGATTTGATTTCGCCGGCCAGAATCACTTGTCCGGTCGTGACCATCGTTTCGCAGGCCACTTTTGATTTAGGATCGTATGCAAGGAATGCATCCAATACCGCATCTGAAATCTGATCGGCAACTTTGTCAGGATGACCTTCCGATACTGATTCTGAAGTAAATAGATATCCCATAGTTTAAAATTATTAAGTCACTTTTTTAAGGCGACGGATGTAAAACTTAGTGGGATGGATGATTGAAGGGGAATTTAACACACTTTGTTTTAGCATTTTTTTCCGTGGTTGCAATCAATCAAATCCGTCCACAGCACAAATGTAAAATTATTTCTTTTAATATACAAGTGCCTAAAGTGTCTAAAGTGCGCTAAAGTGCCTAGAGTACTTCGCTATTTTGCTAATGTGAACAGATATTGAGAGTCCTTAACTTTAGGCACTTTAAATACTTTAGGCACTTTATTCACTATTTCATGCGAGGATAGGGGGTTTTCCCTTTGGCCGCAAACCACAAGATCCGGTTAAAAAGATCTTCATCACCATCATCAATCCCATCAAACTGAGGCTCCATGCTTCTTTTGGCATAATGAAGGGCAGTACCCTTTAGGCTGCGAAGATCAGGATTCATCTCGTCCAAAGGTATTTCGTTTTTAAGGGACTTGTAGGGCGTGATGTCTGACTTTGTGGAGAAACAATCGAACATTGGCATGGCAGTGGCATCCATCACATTCATTGGAGGAATTCCAAGTATCTGTTCGATTGTCCTTACCATAGAGACCTGGTTGTAATTGGTATGAATGGTGCTGGCACTCCTGGTATACGGACTTATGATCATACCGATAGTCCGGTAAGCCGAAACATGGTCCCAACCATCCTGCGAATCATCTTCAGTCACAAATACTGCCGTATTCTTCCAGTATTTACTTTTGGAAAGGGCTTCAACAATTTGTCCGAGGGCAAGATCATTGTCGGCAACCATGGCACGGGGGGTTGGAAGACCGGGACGTGTTCCGGAGGTATGGTCATTGGAAAGCGCCATCACCATCAGTTCGGGTAATTGATCACCATCTAGTTTTTCATATTCCTGCAACTCCTTGATGAACAAGTCAGCCCTTTGCACATCAGAGACCAGATGATTGTCGGAGGAGGGGAAATTCTGACTTAAAATTGGCTCAACAGGTTGAATGGTCGTTTTATTCTTGAATTCAAGTTTTTTGTGGTCGAGGAAATCCCGGTAGATCGTACTCCAGCTTTGATTGGGCCCGAAATCACATAGGCAGGCTTCCCCGTAAATCCGCACTTTTTTGCCGTGCGCCAAAGCGTTGTCCCAGATAAAACCGGTTGGGGAGTAAACAAGGGCATCATATTGAACATGCGGATAGCTGCGGGGCCAGGCCCGAACAGATTTTTCGACATAATCTGTTACAATGGAAGCATCTGTCCACTGATGTCCTTCTGCCGAACATTTCCCCGATGCATAATAATTGTCAAACAAAAGGTACTGATCGCTTAGCTGGTGGGAATTCGGAGTAACCTTTCTTCCGTACACGGTCAGGCTCGAATCGCCGTCTCCCTTTTTCATGTCACCCAAAACCTGATCATAGGTCCTGTTCTCTTTGATGACATAGAGAATGTGCTTGATCACCGATGGCTCGCCAACTCTTTCCGGAACCGGAACGGGCGCTCTGTTTTTTCTGGGGAGTTTTGCCGTCAGATCCAGTCTGAATTGAAAATTAGAAGCCTCTACCCTTTCCGTATAATTTTTTAGCACCTTTTTGTCAGGAATCGGAATAACTGATACGGATGCCATCTCTTTATGTGAGTTGTATTTTGGTTTTTTGGATCCCTCCGTATAAAATGGAACTGAAGAGCCCGAAGCTTCGAGATTGGCCACATAAATGAGGTTTTCATTTGAAACTGCTGCGGCAGCCGGGTAGGCCCCAGTTGGAATATATCCGGTAACCTGACTTTCCGCTTCGGATGAACTGACCGCTGACTTTTGTCCCAGGGAAACTACTGCCAGGGCATTGTCAAGTCCATTGCAAACATATAGTGTCTTGTTGTCTTTCGATAGCGCGAGTCCATTGGGTGAATCACCCCAGTATGAATTCTCTTCTGCATTGAGTCTCACAGATATTGTCTCGGAAACCTTATCGTTTATCGTTGAAATCACACTGACCTGATCGCTGTTTGCATTGGAGACATAGACAAATTTTTCATTGGATGAACGAATCAGGTCGTTTGGATGCAAACCTACCGGGATGGTTTTTATTACCTCACCGGTGGTTGGATCCAGAACAGAGACAGTCCCTTCACGGGTAGCGCCGTTCTGGTCATTCACCTTGGCGCTCCCCCATGGAACCCCCGCCACCTTCGGATCATTGGCCTCTGGCTGATTTCCTGCCCAGTTGGTAACATAAATTTTCCCATTTGCCATGGTGATTCCAAATGGAGCGACCCCAACATGTGTGGTCCAACTGATTTTTTTAGTATCAGGATTCATTTTGATCACTGTGTTGTTGCCATTTGCAACCATATAAAGCGCGGGAATTCCGGACTCATTGCGGTAGAGAACCTCGTTAACCAGTGATAGTTTGGCGGGAGATTCTTTCTCAATTGGGATATATTCGGCATACTGAATTTTTCCCTTTGCCCAGGTTGCTTTAACCATACCTGAGCCATCCTTACCGCCTGCTCCCCAGAAAAGCTGGGCCAATTCACCTTCTTGTCGCCAGCAAATCCCTGAAAAAGAATTCATTTGAACCTGATTTTTGAAATATTCGCTCAGTTGGAAAGTTGAGACAATTTTTTTCGAAGCTGCATCCACAATCACAACTTCGTAACGACCTTCGATGGCCAACCACTTTTCATCTGGTGAAAGCGCTACATCCAAGGCATGATTTTCCAGTTCCCTGTTCCCAAAGATAATTTGTGTGCCAGCCGGATCAATCCAGCGGTTGTAAGGAAGCAGCACGGGTGTTTGACCTGGTGCAAGGGTTTTATTATCGTAGCTACTAAGGTATTTACTTTGACCTTTGGTCCTTTTTGCAGTTTGCGCCTGCAAGAAAATAGAACCTGAGAGTATCACCAGTAAAAGAAGGATTGAAATTTTCATCTGTTAATAGTTATCTATTTTATTTAACGAGTTCCAGAAAACTATGTTCCATGGTAGACTCTTGTTCATAGAGGGTGAGAAGTATCAGATTGTTTTTTACCGCATGGGCGAAAAGTAGAGGTCTGAGATCATCACCTGAAGTATATACCAAAAATTTATTGCTATCGAGTTGTTCAGTTCTCATGACGCCTTTCATGGAGTTTAATAGTTGGACAGGAACAGCTTCACCATATTCTACCAGAATCTTCCTTGTTTTCTGATAAGTTAACTTTTTTATTTTTTCGGGCGTTTCGAGGGCAACCACTTTACCTTGGTTCAGAATGAGTACCTTATCGCAGACAGCTTCTACCTCCTGCATGATGTGAGTGGAAAACAATACCGTTTTATTGCTGCTGATGTTGCGGATAAGCTGTCGGATTTCGACCAGTTGGGCAGGATCAAGACCGGAAGTTGGCTCGTCCAGGATCAGCAATGCCGGATCATGAAGCATTGCTTGTGCCAGTCCAACCCTTTGGCGATATCCTTTTGACAAAGCACCTATTTTTTTAAATACCTCTGAACCCAATCCGGTCATGTCAATCATCTCTTTGATCCTGCTATGGCTGTCCGGGATTTTGTAAATTCCGGCTACCAGGCTTAGATATTCCTGAACATAAAGATCGGTATAAAGCGGATTATTTTCGGGAAGGTATCCAATGGATTTCTTTATTTCAGGATTTTCAGGATCAACTTTCAGATCATTGATCTTTACCGAACCGGAAGAAGAGCGGAGATAGCCGGAAACGATTTTCAGAAGGGTAGATTTTCCGGCGCCATTTGGCCCCAGTATTCCCATGATGCTTCCGGATTCGACCGAAAATGATATTTTATCGAGCGCAAGCTGAATCCCATAGCTTTTAGAAACATCTTCAACAATAACAGACATGTAGTTGAAATTTTGGATCAAATTTATTCAAAATAAAAGGATAAATTTGCCTTGATTATAAGGAAAGATTTGACAAGTAAGATGTGGTACGCCTGATTGATACTTTCTATTACTAAAAACCAAATCTTTTTTTTCATGTCTTTTAGCCCGGTGGTTCGGGAATCATACAAAATGGATTATTTGCGTATGAATCAAAGTTTTAACTTCATAGATAATTTGCTGCATTACAAACGCCAGGAGACAGCCACAGTCAGCATTGGTCCGGTAAACATGGGTTCCGGTTATCCGGTCAGGATTCAATCCATGACAGATACCGATACCAATGATACTGAAAGGACGGTTAATCAGATTATCAGGATCATTGATGCAGGTGCAGATTTGGTACGAGTAACTGTTCAGGGAATCCGTGAAGCAGAAAATCTTATCAATATCCGGAATGAGCTTGATCGAAGAGGATATTCACAACCGTTGTGTGCTGATATCCATTTTAACCCGTCGGCTGCTGAGATTGCGATCAGGAATGTATGCAAAGTAAGGATCAATCCTGGAAATTTCTATGATAAGCGGGCTGTATTCGTTCAGTATAATTACACGGATGAAGAGTATCGGCAGGAATTAAAGAAGATTGAAGAGCGCTTTATCCCATTTATACGTGCCTGTAAAGAGCGGGGAATTGCCCTGAGAATTGGTGCCAACCAGGGCTCCCTTTCTGATAGGATCATGAGCAGGTATGGAGATACTCCGGCTGGTATTGTAGAGTCGGTGATGGAGTTTCTGAGGATTTGCAAGGCAGAAGATTATCACAACATTGTCATTTCCATAAAGTCAAGCAACACCCGTATCATGGTTTATACGGTCAGGCTGATGAATTACAGGATGAGGCTTGAAGAGATGAATTTTCCTTTCCATATCGGTGTTACCGAAGCGGGGGAGGGGGAAGACGGTCGTATTAAGTCGGCTGTTGGCTCAGGGGCATTGCTCGCGGACGGGATTGGTGATACCATTCGGGTTTCATTAACAGAGGATCCGGCAGAAGAAATTCCTTTTGCCCGAAAACTGGTAAATGTTTTCAAAGATCGTGAATTTCATGCCCCGATAGCTGCACCGCTGGTTGCCCAAACCAATCCGTTTGAATATGAAAGGCGTTCAAACCGGCCGGTTAACGATATTGGAGGTAAAAAGCCTGTTGTAGTAATTGCCAATTTGAGCAATTACGGTCTCGATGAGATCAAAACCATCAGCTCCGGGACCGAGCCCGAATACTTTTATGACGGGAAGCAGATTCTGGATAGATCCGGTAAGGAGTATCCCATTCTGACATTGGAAGAATATTTGTACAACGACTTCTATGCCAACCTGATGCGATTTGTTCGTGTCAACAAGGCGGAATACGACCGCTTCAAGGAGAGGAATCCGGAAACCATTGAGAAACTGAAGAGAGAGCGGAAAATGGTCTTGATCATGGAGAGCAACAACCTGAATAGTTTTGCTGAAATGCGTGCTTTTTTCATGGAACTGGATGCGCATATATGCAAAATCCCGGTTATTCTGCACCGTTCCTACCGAAAAAACAGTTATGAGGAGTTATTGCTGGCTGCATGTACAGATCTGGGAGGACTTTTTATCGACGGATACGGGGATGGTATCATGATTTCCAACGAAGGGAACATTGGTTACAATGAGTTGAAAAATTTGTCTTTTGGCATCCTGCAGGCCAGCCGCATGAGGGTAACCAAAACGGAATTTATCTCTTGTCCCGGTTGTGGCCGCACCCTGTTTGATCTGAGGGATACCGTTGCTGAGATCAAAAGAAATTTCTGCCACCTTAAAAATCTTAAGATCGGGGTAATGGGGTGTGTGGTTAATGGTCCTGGCGAGATGGGAGACGTTGATTATGGATATGTTGGAGCAGGAAAAGGAACTATCAACCTCTACAAAGGACAGAAATTGATAGAACGGCATGTTTCTACCGAGCGCGCAGTTGAGGAGTTGAAAAAACTGATCAAAGAGAGTGGAGAGTGGAAGGAGCCGAAAAGGAAGGAGTGACGAGCGGATGATTGGGACGACGGAAAGACGGAGACGACTGGGACGACTAGGATGACGGAAGACTAAGAGACTAGAAGTCAAGAGGATGTGCTGATTTGTTGATTTGAAGATGTGATAATTGGGAAATATGATATTTGGAAAGGCTTGGGTTTTTTTGACTATAATGGAGCATTCTCACAAATCCAACAACATAGTGGCGGCATATTTGTAGCCCCGGGTGGAGCGAAGCGGAACCCGGGGTTTGGAGATGACGATGGATGACCGTCCGCGGTAGCGAATAGAAAAAAGCGATTGCCTGGTTTCGGACGGAAAGGAGATAAAATTGGAAAATATAGAATTGTTTTCAGGAGGTTAGGAATCTGTTTTTTCAAGGAATTCAGGTAGTCTTTCCATCAATGTCCCTGCCTCAATGTGAAGAACTTTCAACCCAAGTTTTTCGGCTGTCTCGGTATTGAGTTTCAGATCGTCTACAAACAGGGTCTTTCCCGGATCCAGTCCGGCATCTGCCAAAACCACTTCAAAAGCCTCGGGATTAGGTTTTCTGTGACCTATTTCATGCGAATAATAGCACTTTTCGAATAGCAGATCGATGGAATAACCAAAACTCCCTTCAAAAATATTCCTGAATCTTTGAAAGTGCAATTCGTTGGTATTACTCAAAAGAAACAACCGGTATTTGCTTTTTAAACTGGTCAGATAATTGACCCTTTCAATTGGAAAATCCAGCAGCATTGCATTCCAGGCATCATCAATTTCAGCATCTGTTGGATAGGAAGGCAGAAGCTCCCTGATTTTCTCCCTGAAAAGGGCCGGAGTATCCAGCCCAATTTCGAGATTTTCAAAAATCAGGTTACCAGCCTGGTTAATGCCTTTCCAATCGCCCTCATTCCAACCGAGCCTGGCAAAGGCTGTCCTGGTTTGGCTCGTATCAATATTCAGGAGTGCGCCTCCAAGATCAAAAATTATATTTTCAAGCATAAAAACTGCAAATGTTTGAAATGTTTATGATGTTTAAAATGTTTGAAAAGTCACCGGTCCCTGAACGTAGTCGAAGGGAAATGTTTCAATTTATCGAAATGAGGCTGAAGGGTTCGAACAATCCATAATCAATAAGGAAATATTGACTCAGTGAAGGAAGAGACTCGGGTGCGACATCCCAATCTCCCGGACCAATGATCCATCTGCCTGCACTGCTTTTGTACAGAAAACCGAAGGTGTTTTTCAAACTTCCTATAACCTCAACAGAGACGGTATTTTCATTAGTTTTTAGGTTTAGCGGAAGATTAATTTCAAATGGAGGAGTTGTAATCAAACCCGTTTTGACTCCATTCAGGTAGACCACCGCCATCGTCCCGTTCCAGCGGTTCAGTTTGAGTTTATAGGATTTCCCGGATTGCAGCGTTTTGTATTTCTGTGTGTACATTACCTTTTGGGAATAGAATGGAAAACCTTGTGCTTTCCATGAACCCAAAGTATGGATGGTTCCGCTGGTCACTTCGAAGCCTTGTTTGAGCGGGGTCAATTTGAAGTCGCCCACAAGATATGCAGGCATGATTTCTGCATGTACAGACATTTTTTCTGCTTTCAGCGTGAGGATATTCTCACCAGTTTTGAGATGAGCTCCTACCGGGAAACGGAAGAATTCGCGGTCGATCCACCATTTGTCCGATTTAGCGAGTTTGGCGCCGTTGAGATAGAGATCCCATAATTTGGGGCGTTCGATCACTGCATCAAGCCCCGAAAGAGCATTTAAATCTGCCCGGGCAGCGACATTGAAATGGTAGTTCACCTCAAAACCTGATCCGGTTTTAAAAGTGTCCAGCGCCATGTAATCTTGTTTATATTGAATCTTATGTTGCCAGGGATTGCCCATTTTGAATCCGCTGCTATCGTAAAGCTGGTGCATGGCTTTCATAAAGTAGGTCTCCTTTAAGTCGATTTTTTTTCCCTTTAAATCCAGGAAGTCGAGAACCAGAACGTTGTCGGCCTCCTGCTTCACTGTAGTTTCTACTTGCTCCGATACCGGGTTTTCAGCAGCCATTTCTGATCCATTCGTGGCTGTTGCAGTTGCTGCAATAGATGAAGCTGAAAGTGCCGAAGTATTTGTTTTGGTCAGGAAATAGAGGGAACTTCCGATGGGAGGCAGTTCCAGGTCGAAAGTGATTTGTCCATTTTCGGATTTCACCGGAATCACCGAGCAACTTCCATCATTGAGATCCATCTTTATCAGGCTCTTGCCATTTCCAGTGATTGTGGCTGAGACATTTTGAATGGTATCGGTGTTTACGAAGAAGAGCAGTTCGCCATCTTTCAGGATTCTGCGCTGGTGGTAAAGTTCACCTTTGAGCGGCAGGGACTCGGTAATATCAAAATCAGGATCTCTCAGGGCAGTCCTGGCTATATCATCATCAGGAGCATTTGAAAAACTCCATTGTTTGGAGAAGGCAGTCATTAATTCGTTGTTCAGATTGCTTTCGACCCCATCCAGTCGGGGAATGTTGTGCGTAAAAGAGAGTATTTTGCCACCCTGAAGCAGGAATTCCTTCAGCAGATTGTAACTATTCTGATCGAGATTTTCCATTGTTGCGGGAATGACAACAAGACCATATGCCCGTTTCCCAACAGTCAACTTTCCGTTTTTGACGGATCCGATGGTTCGTAAAACCAATTCCGATCCAAGATCATATTCGTAATGCGCCCTTTCAAGTAGGAAGACAAAGTGTTTGAAATTGTCCTGGATCGTGTCAATGGTGGCATTTTTTACGATCCTGGAAAAGTAGCTCCACGCAGTAGTATTGGGTTGCAATACCAGAGTTTTATTGATTTGCTCACCAGTCGACATGGCCATGGAGATTCGTCCGATGTAATCACCCATGGGTTTGTAATTTTCCCACCATGGTTCGTGGTAAGAAAAACTAGGCGGATAATCGAATTTGCGAACCCCTTTGATGGTGAAATAGGAGAGATGCTGGTTGACAAAGTTGACTCCCAACACAACTTCCCAGTCGACCAATCGCTTGAAATTGGCGAAATTTATCTCCCATCCTGCTCCTCCGTAAGTCTCACTCAACATTCGGTCGTGACCTGCCTGGTTGGCAGCGCTGTGCAGTTCGCGAATGGCCCGCGTATTTCCAAATTGACCTCCCAAACCGTTCGGCGTATAGGTGTTTCCGAGCATATCAACACCAGGTTGCTGATGATAAAGGTAAAAGGAGGACTCGTCAGATCCGTCGGTTGGTTTCGGCCAGCCATGCTCCCAGTAGTGGCCTGTCCAGAGGAGTTTGTTTTCTTCGCAATACTTGCTCCAGGGTTTAGCCCAGCGGTCAATAAACATTTCGAGCAGTGTGGTGTAGTAATCGTGCCGGACCTTCTTCCAGTTGCCTTTTTCCTCTACCAGAGAGGGAAGATTGATTCTCAGATCGTAGCCCCAACGTTTTTGAAATTCAGGAAAAAGATCCGGGGTCCACCGGTAGGAAGTTCTTGTTCCCAGCGCAGCCTCGAGGTTGGGCTCATCGGTGAAAATTCCATGCAAGGTATTTCCAAAATCTGCCTGGTTGTACTTTTCGTAGCCTTTCATGGTCACCTCCATGAATTTTTCGGTTACCCCTTTGTAAAGCAGGTCGACATAAGGGAAATTCCCCATCCAGTAACCTTTTTTAGCAAATGTTTTTGTGAAAAGATAGTATTTTCCTATCCTTCCCTGCTCCTCTTTGAGGTTGGCGGTGATCTCTTTGAACTGATTGTTCTCCAGTTTAAGAACCACTTCGTATTTGGTTGTATCAGTTTTGAGGGTATCCTGAACCAAACAGCTCATACCAGTTCCATGTGTATATGAATCAATCATTTCGGCAGGAACATGTCCCCCCGCAAAACCGCTTGGGTAACTGTTTTCGTCATAGATCCACACTTTCATCCCGAGTTCCTTACCCTTTTTCACCGTATAATCAAAGAGGTGGTGCCAATCTTCAGAGATGTATTCCGTGATCAAACCGGGTCGTGGATGAACAAAAATGCCACCCAAGCCACCCTCCTTGAACTTCTTCATCTGGAAATCTATCCCCTCTTCAGTGATCTTGTCGTTCCAGTCCCATAGTGGCGCACTGCGGTATTCGGAGGGAGGATCCTGAAGTTTGGATTGCAGGGAAGCAAAGTCATTGATTTTGCTAATCTCTTTTTTTTGTTCTTTGCTGCATCCGGTAAAAAGGAAAAGGGTCAATCCAGGGATTATCCAAAAGGTCTTTAGGGGAAAGTGGATTTTAGTCATCATGGTAGTTATTTATTGGTAGTGTTCTTCAATTTTCTGGAATCATCGCCTTTCTATCTCCAATAGGAACCGTAGTACTCGCAGGACACTTATGACCTGAAGGACTCTTGGCCTTTCTGCTTTGTTGTATGTGGCGAAAGTGATTCTTTCTGAATAACGGGGTTTGCCAGGAAAGCAAATATAGTTGCAATTTTTAGAATTTGAAGGTCGGACCAACTGATTCTTAAAAATTTATTAAACAGCAAATCCCGTTGAGGACGGGATTTGCAGCAGGGGTCAGACGCAACTATTCTGATCTGTTATCTTTGTAATTTATGCTTCCAGTATTGCACCGTACTGTTCTGCAGTGAGAAGTTTGTTCACTTCCGAAGCATCTTTCAGTTCAACTTTGATCAACCATCCTTTTCCATAGGGATCACTATTTACCAAATCGGGGTTCTCTTCCAGTAAGGAATTGATCTCAAGAATCTTTCCTGAGGCTGGCATAAACAAATCGGAAACAGTCTTTACTGCCTCAATGGTACCAAAAATCTCTTCGGCTTCCAGGGATTCTCCCAATGTCTCGATTTCAAGGAATACGATGTCTCCGAGTTCGCCCTGGGCAAAGTCAGTAATCCCGACAAAGGCGACATCTCCTTCAACACGAAGCCATTCATGTTCTTTCGTGTATTTTAATGCTGATGGAATGTTCATGGTTAAAGTATTTGTATTTTTTTCAAAATTAAGATAAAATTGAATGTCAGAAGCTGATTTTTATCAAAATTAATTGATTAAAATTGATGGAGAAAAGAGGAACAAATAGATGTTTAAAGCAGAGATCAATTCGTTGAGTGAAATAAACCATGTTGCAGAAAAATTTCTCGAGGCTCATCCGGCGGATCGGCTCTTTGCTTTTTATGGGAAGATGGGCTCGGGGAAAACGACCTTTATCAAAGCCCTATGTGATAAATTGCAGGTAATCGATTACGTTACCTCGCCTACTTTTGCACTAATAAACGTCTATGCGACTGAGCATTCCAATGAGATTTTTCATTTCGACTTTTACAGGATCAAGAGTCTGGATGAACTCTTTGATTTGGGATACGAAGAGTATTTTTTCAGCGATAATTATTGTTTTATCGAATGGCCTGAATTAATTGAACCTTTACTTCCAATAAACACAGTTAAAATCTCTATCACAGAGACAGTCAATGGAACCAGAATAATTGAAGCAGCCTAATAATTGAAGAAATGAACCATCGCAAAGAAGAGAATGTTTCTGTTTGGACCAAGGAGAAACTTATTCCCAAGGAGGAGTTGTACAAGCCGGGGAAACGAAATATCAAATTGAGCATTGGGATTCCGGATGTCGGGAATGTGGTAGAATTCAGGGTGCCACTTACACCGCAATCGGTGGAGGTGCTGGTTTCGCAAGGGCATAATCTTTTCATCCAGCAAGGTGCGGGCAAAGAGGCCAACTATTCTGATCGGTCTTATGCCGAAGCGGGGGCTGTGATTTGCCAGAGTGCCGCTGAGATTTTCCAGTGTGATATCATTCTCAAAATGGCACCCTACACCAGCGACGAGACTGATTTGATGAAAGGCAACCAATTGCTCTTTTCTCCTGTTTACCTCTCCCTGATGACTGCTGAATTTGTTCGTAAACTGATGCGCAAGAAGGTTACCGCCATCGGGTTCGAATACCTGAAAGATGAACATGGCGTCTCCCCTATGGTGCAAATCAGCAGTGAAATTATTGGAAATATTTCGATGGTGTTGGCCAGCGAACTGCTCAGCACGATCGGTGGCAAAGGGGTGATACTTGGGGAAGTAACCGGTGTCGCACCCTCGGAGGTGGTAATTCTTGGGTCAGGTACCGTTGCCGAGCAGGCTGCCAGAACCGCCATGGCGCTTGGCGCTGTGGTGAGGGTTTTTGATGATTCCATCTACAAACTGATGAACCTGAAGGCACGGTTGGGGCAACATATTTCAACTTCCGTCTTTCATCCCAAAGCGCTTCGAAAGGCGCTGAAAACCGCTGAAGTTGTTCTGGGCGCCATGCCCATGAATGAGGTTCCCAACATGATTGTACCGGAGGATATGGTAGAGGGAATGAAAGAAAATTCGGTGATCATTGATCTCAATATTATTCAGGGCGGCTGTTTCGAAACATCCAGGATTACCACACTCAAAAACCCTACCTACAAGGAACACGGTGTTATCCATTGTTGCGTTCCAAACCTCGAGTCGAAGGTTGCACGCACCGCCTCTATCGCGGCCAGCAACATTTTTACCCCCATTTTGCTCGGGATCGGGCAATCGGGAGGGGTTACAGAATACATCAAAAGTAACAGGGGCTTTTGTGAAGGGGTTTACCTCCTGAACGGAATCCTGACCAACAGGGATATTGCCAAAACCCTTTCGCTACCAGACAACGATATTAACTTGTTACTGGGAGCCTTCTAGGAAAATACGAATTACACGAACGCCGCATGATTATTGGTTATTCTTCTGCGAGAATCATCATGGAGATGGGATGCAGCCGTACCAGGTTGGTGACGACATGACCCATGCCGTGGGGCTGGATTTCCCCGTTTTGCGCAACAATCAGCCATCGCTTCTCCTGAATCACAAATTCAACCGAATAGTTGTTCCCATTGAACAGAACAAGGATGTTTTTCCAGCTATCTCCATTAGCGTTCTCTTTTAGTTCGTAAACAATCACTCCGGGGATGTATTTCCCCAAAAATGAGAGGTTCTTTCTAACCATTTTCTGATCGCTCATGCGGAAAGCAGGGTGCTGTCGACGCAGTTCGATGCAGTTTCTGGTGAAATTGAAAAGTGAGAGATACTCCGACTTCCTGCTCCATTCGATCTGGTTGACTTCATCAGGAGAACGGTAGGAGTCGTGGTGGCCCCCTTTCGTCCGGTGCATTTCAATTCCCGAATGAAGGAATGGAACGCCTTGCGAAGTAAGCAGAATGCCAATGGCCAGCCGGGTCATCCGATCAATCTCTTCCATGGAGGCCTCCGGACAAGAGTATTGCAGCTTGTCGAATAGGGTATAGTTGTCGTGACATGAGACATAATTGACGCATTGAGCCGGTGAATTAGCCCAGGACCGCCGTGAAGAATCGACGTAATCGTAGAAAATCTGCGGATGTTCAATGGCTCCAATAATGGCGAATTTGATCTTCTCCTCCCTGAGCGTCAATCCGCTGATGAAGCCAATGCTGTACCTGTTAAAGGGCGATCCTTTCAACCCATCGCGCATGTCGTCGCAAAAGGAGGCGATTCGGTCGAGCTGAGGCGTGTTCAGCTTTGTGGCGCGAAAAATTTCGGGAAGAGGCGATTCTGCTGCAATCCACCCTTCCCCGTAGATGAAAATATTTTTGTCGATCAGATCCAATCTTTTGCGGATCTGGTTCATCGTTTCAATATCAAGGATTCCCATCAGGTCGAACCTGAAGCCGTCGAAATGATACTCCTCTGCCCACCAGGCGACTGAATCGACGATGAATTTTCGTACCATCGCCCGCTCGGAGGCCAGCTCGTTGCCGCAACCGCTTGCATCCGAAAAGGTTCCATCAGCACGCTGGCGGTAATAGTATCCGGGTACGAACTGGTTGAACCATGAATCGAAGATCAGTCCGGAATGGTTGTAAACAACATCCATGATCACTCCGAGGCCATTCTCGTGCAAGACCTGCACCACCTGTTTCACCTCTTTGATACGTGTTTGGCCATCGTAAGGATCTGAAGCGTACCACCCTTCAGGCGTATTGAAATTGAGGGGATCGTACCCCCAGTTGTATTGAGGTGTCGATTTGGTCTCATCGACGGTGTAAAAATCGGCGATAGGCAGCAGGTGCACATGGGTGATACCCAGCTCCTTCAGGTGGTCAACTCCCGTGGATTGCCCTTCAGGGGATTTTGTGCCGGTTTCCGTTAAACCGAGGTATTTCCCTTTGTGCGCTATGCCCGAATCGGGAGAGATGGAGAAATCGCGGACATGCAGTTCGTAAAGCACCATATCTGCGGGTTTGACGACAGGCGACCTGTTGTCCTTTTCCCAATTTTCGGGATTTGTAGTCGAAGGATCCAGAATAACACCTCTCATCCCGTTAACGCCGGTGGCTTTTGCCCCGATGTCTGGACATTGGTTCAGCCACCCTTTTTCATCGCGCACCTGAAAAGCATAGAAAGAGCGATCATAATTTCCTGCCAGTTTGGTAGTCCAAGTCCCTGATTCGGAACGGATCAGTTGAAAGGTGTGTTCGGCCTCTCCGGCCTCCGCGGATCGATAGAGCCTGAACAAGACCTCCAACGCTGTCGGTGCCCAAATCCGTACAGACAAGGAGGCTTCCGACCAGTTTACACCGAGGTCGTCCCCATGGTAAACAGGAAAATCGCTAAAGGCACCCTCTTTGAAGATCCAATCTCGCATGGTCAAATCAGCTTTATTCGAATGGTTGGGCTTACAAATTTCTTTCCTGAAACCTCCCTGATTTCGGCGCTCAGCCTGCAGGCCCTCTTCAAGGCCGGTGCACGATCGTAAAACTGGCTCAATCCGATCTGGTAGGTTGCTTCGTAACCGGGTTCCAGCCACATCGGGAAATCGTCGATCCCTCCAAAGTTGTTGATCCTGAATTTTCGCTCACTGCTCCACCGTTTGAAAACCAGGCATGGCGCCTGAAGATCAACCGGACGTATACCATAGTTTTGAAGCGACATGGTCACGTAATCGGGATTTCTGGACCTGTCGCCTTTGATGATGATTTGCGCTTTTCTTCTGCTTAGCCGCTCTTTCAATGTTAATTTTCTTCCTTTGGTTGGGGAAGTGCGCATCCTTTTATAGAGACTGATCAATCCCCAAAGGCAGATCACACCCAACAAAAACAGCCATATCCAATGGAGATACGGATGGATGCTGGCGGCTAAATGGGAGAAAAATGAATCTTTTATGGCCATGGATGCAATGTCAGTTGACTCGCTGCAAAGAAAAGCATTCTGGAAGGATTTTAAAATAAAAAAAACGGAATGGTCGCTATTTTTCCATCTGTCTTTTAGAAGCTGTTTAAATTTCTTACACAGAGAATTTATGGCTCCATAATGAGATTAAAGATGGCTTTGATATTGTCGCTTGCAGTAAAATACACAAGAGGAAACAAGGAGTTACACAGAGAGAAAATCGCTTGCGATTTTCCAACTCTTTGTAACTCCGGGGTTTCTCTCTTGAATCTACATAATTGCATAAATTTCTATGCATCCTATATTTTCGATTAATAGAAAATTATTCTCTGTGTAATAAATTTAAACAGTCTTAGATTTCATGATTTAAGTTGAGAGGAATTCTTTAAGCGCCAGGTACCCCGATTTGCTTATTTTCAGTTTAGCCCCATTTTTTGTCAGCAGCATCCACGACTCTTTTCCGTATTGCTGGATCTCCGCAATTTGTACGCTGTTAACCAGGCAGGAGCGATGGATGCGGATAAATTTTTTGGGGTCGAGGTGGTTTTCGAAAAACTTCATTGTCTTCTGTTTCAGAAAATGCCCCTCCTTGCAGTAGATCATGACAAAATCATCTTCCGATTCGAGGTAGTCGATGGTTTCAACCGGGATGATTTTGATTTTGGATCCGGATTTGACGACAATCCTGGTAAGCAGTCCACTGTTTTCGTCGTGCGTCTGGCTCAGGTTTTCCAGTTCTTCTTTGTTGCCGGCACCGGACTGAATTTGTTTCAAGGCTTTTTCGACGGCAACTTGCACCCTTTCGAGCGGATAGGGTTTCAGTAGATAGTCAACGGCATTGGCTTCGAAGGCCCGGATGGCGAACTCTTCGTAAGCTGTCGAGAATATGATGACCGGCCGATCTGTCAATAGCTCCAGCATCTCGAATCCGGTGATTTTTGGCATCTGGATGTCAAGAAAGACCAGATCGGGCTTCAGCTCCTGGATGGCCAGTACCCCTTCGAACCCATTGCTGCACTCCCCGACTATTTCCAATCGGGAATCTTTGGCCAGGTAGCTTTTCAGCAAATCCCTGGCGAGTTGTTCGTCGTCGATGATCAGTACTTTTATTGTAGTCATATTTAATATCAGTCTATTGGTAATTCTTGTCTGTTTTTTTCGGAATTCTTGCCAATGACCGGATTCTTATTTGAGTCCTTTGTGATATCCTTACTGACCTTTGTGTTGAAATTTAATACTTTAACCACAAAGGGCACAAAGTACGGCACTAAGGTCGCAAAGATACATTGGCAGAATAGATATAATTTTCAATTGTCCATTTTCAATTGTCCATTGCTTTTTTGCTTCTCGCAGGGAAGGTAAATAGTCACCACAAATCTCCCATCCTCTTCCTTGATTTCCATCAGGTTGTTGCTGTTGTAAACCAGCCGCAGCCGCTCCTGCACGTTGCTCAGTCCGATACCCTCCCCTTTGACAGGAGCTGCCTCTTTATCGAAATTGTTGGTGAGGACCAGAATAGTATGATCTCCCTCTTTTCTGGCAACAAGCGAAATTTCTACCTGTTCGGATGCTTCGTAAACCCCGTATTTCACAGCATTTTCGAAAAGCGGTTGTAGTAAGAGCGTGGGAATCTGACAATCCAGACAATCCGGTTCGACCAGGAAGGAGTAGGCCATTTTGTCACCAAACCGAATTTTTTCAATCTGAAGATAGAGACGAATGTGGTTGATCTCCTCTTCGAGCGCGACCATTTCATTGTGTTGCTTTCGCAGCGAATAGCGCATAAAATCGGATAAGGCTATGACCATTTCATGTGCCTTCTCCGGATTGGTGAGGGTCAGTGAGGCAATAGAGTTGAGGCTGTTGAAGAGGAAATGCGGATTGATCTGGGATTTCAGGGCTCTTAATACTGCTTCCCTGACCTCCTGCTTTAACGCAACTTCGCGGTCAATCTTCTCCTTGTTTTTCCTGTAGAAAATGTAGAAATAGAACACCGTTGCCATCAGGATAAAGATAATGAACCCGATGAAAATCCTGTTGGGAAGATTGTTTTCCTGGTAAGTAAGGTATTCAGGGAAAGCAATTAAAGAACGTGTAATTAAAGCCGAACTATAGGCCCAGGCCAGTGAGAGGATAATGGATGCGGCCAGGTGGGTTGTGAGTAGTAGTGCAAAAGATTTATCGTCCGGACTGTTGTACTTTACCACAAACCAGATGGCCATACCAAAGGCCCCAAGCAAAAATCCGAACACGGCGCCATCAACAAGCGAAATCCCCACTGGGAGGATTTCGAAATAGAGGTTGAAACTAGCCTGGATGAGCCCCAATGTAACGGGAACTATCCAGTAAAAAACGAGGGAATACTTGTTGACGATACCGGCTTTCTCCATTATAGTTAAGGCATTGAGGTAATCTCACCGCCGCCAAAGATAGCAGCACCTTTGATGATAACTACTTTTGACTGATCGACCCTTGAAATTACTGAGTTGCCTCGCTTGTCTTCAAAACCACCGAAGATGGAAACGACCTCTGTTTTTACATTCCAGTTTTCGGGAACAATGATTTTAGTCCCACCAAAGATGGTGGCGACATCGATCACACATCCATCTACCGGCTTGCAATAGAGTAGGTTAATCTTTGATCCGCCGAAAATGGAGGTGATCTTTCCCCCTTTGAATTGTTCAGAGACCAAAGACATATTCCGACCGCCGAAAATGGCCGTTTCGTCAAGAACGTCGTTGTGGTCCGCTCCGGATCCAAAAGGGATGCCGGGCTTTCTGTTCCATTGAAAGATAAAGACGAGTCCGATGATGACCAGGATGACCGGCCAGAAACTGTGAAAGAAGTGGTCGGGCAGGTCAAAAATCCGCGGTAGCATGAAATAGGCGCCTATTCCTATCAGGATAAAACCTGCAGAAGCTGCTTTACGGCTAAGGTTGTAGATGCCAATGACGATCAGCAACATGGGCCAGCTGATCAGGATGTGGGCAAAGTCGTAAGATAGTAAATCGAGGTTTTCCAGGATCAGTAAAGCCCCGATGGCAACAAAAAGTACCCCAAGGAATACCCTTGAATCGGAACCATGGCGCCTTCTTTCTCTTCCGCTGTAAACACTGCGGTCGTTGGGATCATTCACAATATTCATAATTTTTTGTTTTGGTGAGACCATGTTAATTGTGACCCAAAGGTATTCTGACAGCCTATAAACCTGAAGGGGTAATCGGCCAAATCAGGAGAATTATCGGTGAATGGAGAAATCCATCCTTTATTGTCGTCCGGAGTGGGTAATCATTCTTAACAATTCTGAGTTAAACTTGCCGGCTTTTAAAAGTTTTTCCATCGTAACATGGATACGGTACCGCCAATAATGCAATGCAACGGCCGGAATATTGATTCTCTCGGCTTCAAAATCCTTGCGTCGGAGCTCCTCGTCCATGGCCAGCAAATCCTGTATGGGAAAGATGGTCCACATGGCCGGCGACCATAAATGTTGTTGCAGGATATCCTTGGCAAGCCAAGGTTCCATTACCTTGTTGAATGCGGCATGGTTTCCCATGATGGTCCGGAAATACCGCTCACTTTTGCGTGGATCTTCTTCCCACCATCCCCTTAGTGTAGAGGTGTCGTGGGTGGAAGTAGTACTTACCGACAGATAGGGGGCATCAGAAGGTCGCAGGAACTCGATCTTTGGATCTTTTGGCATCCGCTGTACCTCCAGGCTAAGGATTCCCAGTTCATTCATGACTCCCGGGACACAAGACGGAATCATGCCCAGGTCCTCACCGCAAACGAGCATATCGGAGGCTTCAAGGATCGAGGGTAAAATTTTTATTGCCTGTTCCTTCCAGAATTCATCGTGTCGATTGTAAAAAAATTCGATGTAGAGTTCATCCAGCAGGTACCTGGTGTTGTCGCTGAGGTTCATGTAGGAATTGGTGTCGTGAAACGCAATTCTTGGATGAAAATGGGCAGGATGTGATGGATCGCGGACAAAGAGTACCTCACCAATCAAAGCACAGAGTCCATCTCGGATCCTGCTCTCTTTTCCGCTTAATTTATCCTCACTTTTGTTGGATTCAAAATATTCCCAAACCTGCCTTTGGGTAGAAAAGTTCGGTTTGAGGTTAAATTTTCCGGGTTCATATTCCGATAGAAAACTGTTCTTTACCTCTTCGGTAAACTCACCGAAAAGACCGCGTAAAAAGTAGTCTCGGATGTATGGTCTGGTGAAGCGTTCCTCGTTAAAATTAATTCCCCGGTCGATAATCTCATCCCTGGAATAGGGTAGGGCCGGATTGAAATGCCCCATCGTCCCAAAAACCTGGGTGACAGGAATCTCCCAAATCCGGAAAAAACCAACTATGTGGTCGATCCGGAAGGCATCGAAATAGCGGGACATTTGTTTCAGCCTGCTTTTCCACCATTTGTAACCATCTTTGGCCATCACCTCCCAGTTGTAAGTTGGAAATCCCCAGTTCTGGCCTTGGTCGGCAAACTCATCAGGCGGTGCGCCTGCCTGCTGTTCAAGGTTGAAAAGGTCGGGATGTGTCCATGCTTCAACGCTGTTTGGACTAATGCCTATCGGAATATCACCTTTCAGCACAATAGAATTTCCTCGTGCATAGGCAACTGATTCGCCCAATTGTTTGTGGGCGTGGAATTGAATGAAATAATGAACGGAAATGTCGGGATAGGATCTGTTTTTTGGTGAAACGAGTTCCTGAATTTCCTCTTTGTTAAACTTTTGATACGCTTTCCATTTTCTGAAATTGGCTGTTTTGTTTTGGTCCCTCAGATAACAAAAGGCAGCATAAGGAACCAACCATTCTTTGTTTTCCTCGAAAAATTCATGATAGGCTGGATTTTTCAGGAATGAATCCATCTGTTGGTCGAAAATTAGTTTGAAAAATTTCGATTTCACTTTATGGACTTCCTCATAATGAACTGATCCCTGTGCATTGAACCCGGCAAGGGTCTGAATAAAACCCACCATTAAAGCTTCATCATCGAGTACCCCGATTTTTGTAATGTTGATGAAAACCGGATGGAGCGCCATCACTGAGATGGATTTGTAAGGATAAGAGTCGACCCAGCTGTGTGTAGAGACCGTCTCATTCAAGGGTAAAAGTTGGATCAGTTTAAGGCCACACATTTTGGACCAATCAACCAGCTTGCAGAGATCCGTAAATTCGCCGATACCACCGCTGTGCTCAGTGCGGAGTGAGAACAACGGAACTGCAACTCCGGCACCTTTCCATCGACCACTGTTTTGACGGAATTTTTCGTCGGTATGAACTTTCATGGAATTGGCAGATTGGCATACGAAATCCCTGATGACCCGGTTATTTCCCTCTTCCCATTCGATGACCCGCTTGTTGGTCGGATCGAAGACAACATATTTGTAATGCATTGGAAAGTTGAGTTTCGAAGCATCAAGATCGACTTTCCACAAGGGGGCCTGGCTGTCGTCCATAACTACTGCTTCCAACTCCTTCCATGCTCCAAGTGCTGTTTCTGCTCCCAATACACCAAGCTTGTATTCCGGAGGGATGGCGGGAGTATGAAGCTGGAGGCGCAGTGTCCGCAGTGGAGGTTTTTTGGTCTGGGTTTTAAAAATGTTGGCTCTTTTCAATAGTACATTCTGGAAGGCTGCCGAATAAAGCACTTTGTCGGGATCACTGTTGCTACGCCAGAAATCGCGTAATCGAATCTCATCAACCTCCTTGTTTATTGCGATTTTCCGGTTGGGACCCCATTCCCAGAGGAAAACACCCGGACTTTTTTGAAGAAAATATTTGTATTCCAGAAAATTGGATTCAGTTTCAATGAAACATTGCCATTCCCCGGGATATTGATTTTTTAGTGGAACCGCCTTTTGAGGGTCCCACTCACCAAATTGGGTTGTTGAGCCAGAAATAAACAGTGCTTCTCCCCAAGTCGTCTGGTAATCAATTTTAAAAGAAAGTTTCATTTTTCTCCTCCTTCCCTATTGTTTGGTTGGTTTTTGTGCTACAACCTCAAAATTACAAATCTGCTGTCTAATATTGATGAATTCCGCAGTAAATATTCATCAATAGAACCCTTTATCCAATTTTTGCGTATGATTCAGTAAATAAAATATTTATAGATTGATAAGAATCTTCCGATGAATACAGATTTTACATCTACCCCTTTGCCAAAGTTGATACGGTCAATTGCCCTTCCTTCTAGTATTGGATTGATATTTAATACTTTATTTAATGTAATTGATACTTATTACGGAGGATTGGTCTCCACTACAGCACTGGCAGCTTTGTCACTCTCCTTTCCTGTATTTTTTATTGTTCTTTCGGTAGGAATGGGAATGGGTACCGGCGCAACTGCCCTGATATCCTCTTCTTTGGGTGCAGGAGAGAAAAAGAAGGCTGGAATATTTGCAGCGCAGGCAATTTCCTTGTCCGTTTTTAATTCGCTATTGCTCACTGTTATTGGGATGATATTTGCGCCTCACCTGCTAAAGTTACTAGGGGCCAAAGATGAATACCTTGGTGTTGCCGTTGCCTACATGAACATCATCTTATCAGGGACGCTCTTTTTCTTGCTAAACAGCATACTGAATGCAACACTTACTTCCAGGGGAGACACCAAAACCTACCGGAATTTTCTGGTTGCAGGATTTTTTCTAAATGTTGTGATGGATCCATGGTTTATGTACGGAGGGTTTGGAATTCCTGCCATGGGTGTTGGAGGGATTGGGTTCTCTACTGTTATCATTCAGATAATGGGCTCGGGATACCTGATTTACAGGATCAAAAAGAGAAAAATCATGGAAGGGATTAGTTTGAAGGAATTTATTCCCCAAAAGAGACCGATGTTGGATCTTTTCAAACAGGGCTTTCCGGCCAGTCTAAATATGATGACTGTCGCGATTGGAATATTTGTGATCACCTATTTTGCAGGTAAATTTGGGAAGGAAGCAGTTGCCGCTTATGGAATCGCCACCAGGATTGAACAGTTGGCGCTGTTGCCAACCATTGGATTAAACATTGCAGCCCTAACGATTGCCGCGCAGAATTTTGGTGCTGGGCTCTCCGGAAGGGTGATGGATTCATGGAAATTGAACATCATCTATGGCTTATTGGTCATTTTGGTCGGGATCACAGGTGTTGCCTTCTTTTCCGAACCACTGATGAAAATTTTTACCTCTGACCCGAATGTCATTTCGATCGGTGTAGAATATCTCCATGTTGCGGTTCTTTTCTTCTGTGCATACATTTTCCTGAACATTTCAGTGTCAACGTTACAGGGGATTAAAAAACCGATGTATGCCATATTTGTAGGGACTTACCGGCAATTTTTAGTTCCACTGCCCCTTTTCCTGTTGCTTTCCATTCATCTGGGCTGGGGAACGAAAGGAATCTGGTGGGGAATCTTCTTTGCCAATTGGAGTGCGGCTATTTTTACTTTTTTTTATACCCGGCGCAGACTTCGAAAATTGAAGAGTGCCTAAAGTATTTAAAGTGCCTAAAATGCCTAGAGTACTTCGCTTCTGTCATGATTTGTTCAAATACTGGGAGTCCCCAACTTTAGGCACTCTAGGCACTTTAAATGCTCTAGGCACTCTTATTTCTTGGAATTGTCCTTCAACGAAACCGTCCTGTTGAACACCATTTTATCCGCAGTGGAGTCGTGATCCACATTGAAATAACCCAATCTTTCGAATTGAAAGTTGGTTAACGGAGTTGCATTTTCAACGAATGGCTCAACAAAGCAATTATTGAGTGTTTTCAAAGATTCCGGATTTAGGAACTCCAGAAAATCTTTGTCTTTGTGTCCGTCTGGATCAGGATCTGTAAACAAGCGGTCATAGAGCCTTACTTCACAAGTTTTTGCCCGTGAGGCTGCAACCCAATGGAGGGTTGCCTTTACTTTGCGCCCGTCGGGGGCATTGCCGCCTTTGGTCTCGGGATCGTAGGTGCAACGCAATTCAACAACATTCCCGGAAGGGTCTTTGATTACCTCATTGCATTTGATATAATAGGCATAGCGTAAACGAACTTCTTTGCCCGGGGCAAGACGGTAGAATTTTGAGGAGGGTTCTTCCATAAAATCTTCCCGCTCGATGTAAATCTCCCTGGAGAAGGGTACTTTTCGTTTTCCCATGCTTTCATCTTCGGGATTATTGACGGCATCGACCTCTTCAACTTCACCCTCGGGATAATTGGTCAGGACAATTTTTAGCGGATCAGTAACGCACATCACACGCTGCGCCCGTCTGTTCAGATCTTCCCGAATACAAAACTCCAGCAATGCCACATCCGTTACACCATCTACCTTCGTAATTCCAACCAAATCGGCAAAATTACGGATGGATTCCGGTGTATATCCTCTCCGGCGTAGTCCGCAGATGGTAGGCATCCTCGGGTCGTCCCAATCTTTGACATATCCCTCTTTGACCAATTGAAGCAATTTACGTTTGCTCATCACGGTCGAGGTGATGTTCAGACGTGAAAATTCGATTTGCCTTGGCCGGTAATCAGAATCTTTCAACTCTTCAACAAACCAGTCATATAGCGGACGGTGAACCTCAAATTCGAGGGTGCAGATGGAGTGGGTGATTCCCTCCCAGTAATCCGACTGGCCATGTGCATAATCGTACATCGGATAGATGCACCATTTGTCACCGGTACGGTGGTGGGGCTGTTTCAATATGCGGTACATCAATGGATCTCGCATGTGCATATTGGGTGAGGACATGTCGATTTTTGCCCTGACCACACAGTCTCCTTCGTTGTATTTTCCGGCCTTCATATCCTCAAATATCTGAAGGTTCAGATCCGGCGCACTGTTTCGGGCGGGGCTCTCAATTCCGGGGCGGGTAGGCGTTCCGCGTTGTTCACTGATCACCTCCTGGCTCTGAAAATCGACGTAAGCTTTCCCTCTTATGATCAGTTCAACGGCAAAATCATACAGTTTGTCGAAATAATCGGAAGCATAAAAAAGGCGGTCTTCCCAGTCGAATCCCAGCCACTTTACATCCTCCATGATCGAATCGACATACTCGGTCTCCTCTTTGGCTGGGTTGGTGTCGTCGAAACGAAGGTTGGTGATGCCGCCAAAAAGCTTGGCCGTACCAAAATTCAGACAGATAGATTTCGCATGACCAATGTGAAGATAGCCATTGGGTTCAGGCGGGAAGCGGGTATGGACCCTTTTGCCATTTTTACCTGCCGCCAGATCATCCACGATCTGCTGTTGAATAAAATTTTTTGGAACGATTGGATCCATGATCGCTATGCTTAATAATTTTTTCTTTGTACAAGAAGTGACTAGAGTGACTAAAGTGCACTAAAGTGACTATAGTACTTCGCCGCATGCTTGATTTGCTTTATTGCCCGGAGTCCCTAACTTTAGGCACTCTAGTCACTTTAGTGCACTTTAGTCACTCTCCGCAAAGGTAACAAGAGTTGTTTAGACACGGAAGAAAAAAATTGGATTAAAAAATGAGTTAAATTTGGCTGTTCATAAAAAGTCTGATTATGGGAATCATTGAACTGGAGGGAATGGAGTTTTATGCATACCACGGCTATTTCAAGAGTGAAAGAATCGTCGGTAACCGGTTCGAGGTGAATCTCTCGATTGAAACCGATTGTGAAACTGCAGCCCAAAGTGATCTCCTTGCGGATGCGTTAAACTACGAAGGAATCTACCGTCTGGTTAAAGAGGAGATGCACCAGCGCTCGCATTTGCTCGAACATGTTGCCGGCCGGATCCTTACCAGGATACACAACGAATACAATGGAATCGGCGTTGTTCGGGTGAAGATCTCCAAAGCAAGGCCTCCCATGGGAGGTCATATCAAAGCAGTTAGCGTTACAATGGAGCGATAAGCCGGAAATTTCAGCTCCAGGTTTTCCCGCCAAAGAAATTTCCCTATATTTGCACCCTGAAAACGGTCGGTTGGCCGAGTGGTTAGGCAGCGGTCTGCAAAACCGTGTACGGCGGTTCGAATCCGCCATCGACCTCAACCTGCGAGAGACTCCTTGATTATCAAGGGGTCTTTTTTGCGTTTATGGCAGATTTTATGGCAATATTGATCCAAAATTTCTGACGATGCTAGGCTTTTCTTTACAAAACACAATCTGTTTTAGTTCTCTTTTAGGAATAAAAGCGGTTGTAAATGTTTTAATAACCTAATCATTCCGGTCCAGCATTTTTAATGATTTTTATCTGGTTTAGTTGTTTTCTATCAGTAAGTTGAATGAAGCCTACATTAGCCAGGTAACCCAAACCATCACCAAAACGGTTACAGGCCGGCCGGTTTTACCTGAAGATTTGTCGTGGAAAATTCGTTTTTGATCATGGAATTGGGTAAATTTATTAAGGACCTTACATCAAAACAATGACAACAGAAATGCAAATTTTGCCCGATGAAGCTATAATCAATAAAATATACGTTATGCGGGGCAAGAAAGTAATGGTTGACCGTTTTCTGGCAGAGCTTTATGGAGTTGAGACAAGGGTGTTAAACCAAGCGGTAAGGCGCAACGAAAAGCGGTTTCCGGAAGATTTTATGTTCCAAATGACATCGGAAGAAGTGCAGGATTGGAAATCACAAATTGTGATATCCAATACCGAGAAGATGGGACTGAGAAAACCGCCTTCGGTCTTTACAGAACAGGGGGTTGCCATGTTGTCGAGCGTTTTGAACAGTGAACGGGCTATAATGGTAAATATTGCAATTATTCGGGTATTTACAAAAATGAGAGAACTTGTAGAAACCCATAAAGAAATAGTACACAAGCTTGAACAGCTTGAAAAGAAGGATATTGAACAAGACGATAAAATCATGCTCATATTTGAATACCTCAAACAATTTGAACAAACCAAACAACAAGAATTAGAACAAAAGGACCGCCCAAAAATAGGATATAAACCATCGAAGGAATAGAAGGCCACAACACGGCTGGCCTCTGGGACCCGCACACATAAAGATTATACAAGGGACAACGAAGGGTAAGTTTTGTCGTATTGGCAACTGCCACCGCTTCGCCCGCAATTTATATTCCATTTATGGATCTCTTTAAATATCTTTGGGAAATCTTGCCATCTGTAGGGCAAGTGTGTCAATGCCTGCAAAATGGGAAACAACCACGCTAAATCGTCAGTTACTAAAAATGCAAATCTCGCCTTTGTAGTTGGGATTGTTTTGAATTTGGCGTATGTCCTTTTGCAAATCATTGTAGGTCTTAAAGTCAACTCTTTATCCTTGCTTTCTGATGCCGGCCACAATTTTCTGGATGTGAGCGGACTGGCCTTCTCCCTGATGGCTTTCAAGCTAACAAAATCAAAAGCCACTGAGAGGCTTACTTATGGGTACAAAAAATCTTCCATCTTAATCGCTTTACTGAACACCGTTATTCTGCTTCTGTCCATCGGGGCGATTGGTTATGAAGCCCTTCTGCGGTTTAAGGATCCTGAACCACTGGATGGGATCACTGTGGCCTGGATCGCCCTGATTGGAATTTTCATCAATGGAATTTCGGCTTTTCTATTCTTCAGTGAGAAGGATCAAGACATTAACATCAGAAGCGCCTTCCTCCATTTGCTCTCGGATGCCGTCATCTCCCTGGGACTGGTTGCCGGAGGCGTCATCATTTATTTCACACATTATTATTGGGTTGATTCATTGTTAAGTACCCTTATTTGTCTCGTGATTTTGTGGAGTACCTGGAACTTGCTTAAGAGTAGCCTGCACCTCTCCATGGACGGGGTTCCGGAAGATATTGACCTGGATGAAATCAAAACCATGATCGGATCGATGAAGGGTGTCGAAAACTTGCATCATATCCATGTGTGGGCCATCAGTACGAAGGAGAATGCCTTGACCGGTCACCTGGTTGTCGCTGAAAATTTATCGGCTGATGAGGTTGGCAGGATTCGGCATACCATCAGGATAAAGTTGTCGGAGCTGAATATTGCCCATGCTACCCTGGAAATCGAAACAGCAAATGATCTTTGCGATAACGAACATTGCGATTCATAATATTGAGATCATTGGC
Source organism: Prolixibacteraceae bacterium (assembly GCA_023229575.1). Lineage (GTDB taxonomy): Bacteria > Bacteroidota > Bacteroidia > Bacteroidales > Prolixibacteraceae > CAINVV01. The sequence goes on along the minus strand of JALNYZ010000006.1, from coordinate 115,089 downwards.
TGGTGGGTTATCCCTAATTAGGGATTAGATAAACTTTGGCGATATTTGGTTTATAAAATAATTTTCATGGGAAGCTGATGCAAAATCGATTCATTTTAAATCATTCTAACTAAAATCTATTTATGGAAAATACGAGAAGGAATTTTATCAGGAAAACCGTAGTTGGAGCCGGAGCCTTGGGGGCAGGAGGGATTTTGCCCGGGTTCTCTGCCAAAAGTTATGCAAGGATTGTGGGGGCTAACAGCAAAATTGTGGTTTCGATGATGGGTGTAAACTCAAGGGGGAAAGCCCTGGCAAAAAATTTTTCCATTCAGGAAAATTGTGAAGTGGCCCATATTTGTGATGTCGATTCAAGGGCAGTCACGACTTGTATCGAAGCAGTGAAGGATAGACAAAAGATAGTCCCAAAGGGATTTGAAGATTTCAGAAAATCACTCGAAAGTAAGGATATTGATGCACTTGTTATTGCAGCGCCTGATCACTGGCATGCCCCAGCTTCACTGCTGGCATTGCAGGCCGGGAAACATGTGTATGTCGAGAAACCCTGTTGCCACAATCCAAGGGAGGGTGAGATTTTGGTCGAAGCTGCCCGAAAGTACAACAAAGTTATCCAGATGGGCAACCAGCGACGGTCGTGGCCCAATGTGGTAAAAGGAATAGAAGAAGTGAAGAATGGCGCCATTGGCAGGGTCTATTTTGGCAAAGGATGGTACACAAATAACCGCGGTCCGATCGGAAAAGGGAAAAAGGTTGAGGTTCCACAGTGGCTTAACTGGGATTTATGGCAAGGGCCTGCCCCCAGAAAAGAGTTCAATGACAATTTCCTGCATTACAACTGGCATTGGTTCTGGCATTGGGGTACTGGTGAAGCGCTGAACAATGGCACGCACATGATTGATTTGCTCCGCTGGGGATTGGAGGTCGATTTTCCGGTGAAGGTCAGTTCCAATGGCGGACGATACCGCTACAAAGATGATTGGGAGACCCCGGATACACAGGTGATCAACCTCGATTTTGACAAAGGTGTTTCCATGTCATGGGAGGGAAGGAGTTGCAACGGAAAACCAATTGAAGGTAGTTCAGTAGGTGTTGTTTTCTATGGAGAGAACGGCAGTGTGCTGATACCGAGCGGAAACAGTTACACTATTTTTGATCTTCAGGGCAAGGTTGTCAAAGAGTTTAAGGAACAACAGAAAATTGATCCGCGCGATCTTTCCAACCCCTCCGAACAGGTGGATGCGCTTCACATTCAAAACATGTTTGATGCCATCACCAACGGATCTCCGTTGAATTCGGGAGTAGATTCCGGGTTCAAGAGTACCCTTCTTGTCCAACTGGGCAATATCTCCCAACGGATTGGACGAAGCATTGACATAAATCCGACCAACGGACACATCCTGCATGATACGGAGGCTGCTAAATTCTGGTCCAGAAGTTATGAAAAAGGATGGGAGATGAAATTGTGATCAAAGGATTTCTTCCCGCTCCAAATTAGTACCTTTGGCCGGAATTTAAACAAATCGATGAAACAACAGCTTATTAGCTACATTGCGCCAGGAGCGCCTGCGACCCGTAGACCTGATTCTAAAAATTTACCCTATTTACGACCCGAAATCGGGTTTACGCCCAAGTGGTACCACCAGGCGCTTGGAATCGATTTTGGTGAAAAATGGCATGCAGATCCTGCCTACCGTAAGCAAACGGTTTTGGCCATGCGGCAGGAAATCGAAAGACGTTTTCCCGGAAGTAATATCGGAAAGATGGATGATCAGGGAGATTCACCAGACCTTCTGACCGGTGTTTTCGGCGCCTGTACAATCGCCTCCATGTTTGGCGTTCCAATTCGGTATGATAAAGAGCAATGGCCTACCAGCGAGCATTTTCAACTATCCGATGAAGGGATGAGCCAGTTGAAACCTGTTAATCCGGCAACCAATCAATTTTTTCTATCGCTGATGGACCAGGTCGAGTGGATCAAAGAAAGCGAAGGCAAAGTTGTTGGGTTTGTCAATTGGCAGGGCGTCTTAAACAACGCTCAGAGACTCAGGGGGCAGCAACTGTTTCTGGATATGCTTATGGATCCGGATCTGGTGATGAATTTGCTTGAATGCGTCACTACTACCATGATTGATGCCGCCAAAATGCTTCAGGAAAGACAAAGGGAAAGCGGTGTCAGCTATTCCTTTTTCACTGTAAGCAATTGTTTGGTTAATATGATACAACCAGATTTATATAAGGAATTTATATTGCCTTTCGATTTTAGAATTGCCAATGAATTCGATACCATTGGAATCCACAATTGTGCCTGGGATGCCTCTCCATACCTTGATGATTACGCTTCTGTTCCAAAAGTTGGATATATTGACATGGGAATCGATTCAGATCTAAACAAGGCCAGAACCCTGTTCCCACTTACCAGGAGGTCGCTCATGTATACACCGATGGATTTGGCCAACAAACCGATGGATGTGATAGGCAAAGACCTGGAGTTCATAGCTGAGAATTATGGGCCATGTGATATAGTAGTTGCAGATATTGAAGCTGGGACGACAGATAGCAAAGTGATAGATCTTATCGAGTTGTGCAATCAGCTATCCAAAAAGTTCAAAGAGGATGTCTAAGTCTCATTTAAACACTATGGGCACAAAGGACTCAAATATATAATATTTATTATGTTGACTTTGCGTCCTTCGTGTTTTACCTTTGGGTCCTTGGTGGTTAAATATTTTCACTTATGGGACAGCCTTTTTTGCTAAAGTAGAAATTCATCAAAATTATTCTGGTGAATTACCTGGAATGTACTGTTCGGATAAGCCGCCAGAAATTGTTTGGGCGTTTTGTGTTTGGCATCTGGATTCCATTTGAACTCATAAGCTGCTATTTGTCCATCTTTTTCTTCAATGTAATCAATCTCCTTTTGAAGTGTTGTACGCCAAAACCAGCTGTTGCACCATATTGACTCATAGCTGATTTTTTTTAACCTTTCTGAGATGATAAAATTTTCCCACAAGGCCCCGGTATCGGTGCGTGTTTCAATTTGGGTGAAGTTCGCAATGAGGGCATTGCGAATACCATTGTCATAGAAATATATTTTTCGACTGAACTTCAACTCATTGCGAAGATTGCGGCTAAATGAACCCAGCCTGAAAATGACATAGGATTGTTCCAGCAGCGAAATGTACTTTTCTACGGTCTTTGAATCCAATCCTGCAATTTGCCCCAACTCGGTTAAAGAGACTTGAGAACCTATTTGAAAAGCAATAGCCTGAAGCAACTTAACTAGTTTGTCGGGTTTGTTTATTTGCTCCCATCTTAAAATATCTTTGTACAAATAGCTATCGGCCAGCTGTTTTAAAATATTTTTCTCTTCTCCAGATCCGGTGACTACCTCGGGATAATATCCATAAACCAATCTATGCGGCAAAAGTCGTTTCTCGTCAATCAATCCGTGATGTGCAACCATCTCCCCAAACGAAAGTGGAAACATCTTGTACTCCCATTTTCTGCCGGTTAAAGGTTCGTTTACTTTATTGGCCAATTCAAAAGAGGAACTTCCGGTCGCTACCAATTGAATTTCAGGAATCTGATCGGTAATCAATTTTAACTTCAGACCAATATCAGAAATTCGCTGGGCCTCATCAATGACAACGTTTTTTTTGTTGCCAAAGATGGCTTTTAAACGGGTTGAGCTAATATTTTCAAAGAGTTCGTAAATGTCGGGTTCATCCCCATTGAGCCAAAGCGTTTCCGGGTCTTCTTTGAACAACTCATTGAGTAAAGTTGTTTTACCAACCTGTCTGGGACCCATTAACAGGATTGCTTTGCCCCTTCCAAGTTTTTCAGTGATAACTGTTTTGAGTCTTCTTTTTATCATGACGGATGTACTATTCCGTAAATATATGTATTTTTACGGAATTGATTCCGCAAAAATACGAATATTTACGGAATTGATTCCGCAAAATACATTATTTTGTATTTTAGTGAGCAAAAGAGGCGGGAAAGGTAATCGGAAGCACCTTCTTTCCATCCATTCCACGGATCCAGGTACTGAATTCACGTTTTCCCTCTTTTAAAACGATAACTCGACCGCCGGCTAACAGATCTTCAGCATCCTTCAGGGCCTATTTTTTTAGGGTAAAAGAATCTATCATTTTCCCTTGAAGATTTACCGATTCGAGGTAGAGGTTGTTGCCGTCAATTTTCACATATTGAAAGAGTTGACCTTTACTGTCGGTAACTTCGGCATAAGGTTCTGCTGCAAAATCCTGTTCCCGGTTGGGAATTCCGACCGAAATCAGATAGGCAGTGCCATCCTGGTAAGAAGAGACCACTTTACCGGCTTTCATGGGTTTCGAGCGCATGTAATAATGAAGGTGACCACCGTAAACCATGTCGACATGGTATTTGTCGAACAGAGGGACCCAGGCCTTCTGAATGTCAAGATTGGGCTCTTCGCGGTTGTAAGGGGCAAAATGAAACATGGCAATCTTCCAGGTGGCTTTGGTTGTGGCTAGCTGCTTCTCAATCCAGGCCGTCTGGGCATCAATGGGGGAAGTAGCATCGATCATCAGGAAGAGCGCATTCTTGTAGGTAAAAGAGTAGGTTTGCTCCTTTGGTACACCATCCGGACCATTCATTGGATAGCTGAAAAGATCACAATACAGTTTAGCGCCGAGACCGGCACGATTGTCGTGGTTTCCGGGTACGGACATAAAAGGAATTTTACCGGCGGTTTCTTTGGAATAATTAAAAAGTGCATCCCATTGTTCCCGGTTCAGACCATCACTCACCAGGTCCCCAACGATCGAGAAGAAGGAGGCATCCGGATGTGCTACCCAGCCTTTGTGGAGAATCTCACCAAATTTTGGGGAAAAGTGGGTATCACCAAACCAGAGAAATGAAAAGGAAGAATTGCTTGCAGCTGTAGTAAAACTTTCTGAATCAGACCATTCATTTTGTGTGGCAATCTGATATTGATAGGTAGTACCAGGCTTCAAGCCCGAAAGCTTTGCCGTGTAGTGATTGGAATATCGGTCATTCACCAGCATGCGGTCTTCCAATTTCACTTTATCGGCAACTAAAGTAACGACCTTTGTCGTACCTTTTGCCCTGTATTTTAAGGTTGAGGCATCCACGGTAGTGTTGGTCCGCCACTGTATATCCATGCTGTTTGATGGATCCGAACTCCATGTAAGGATGATTTGATCAGGATTTGGAGAAGAGGCAAAAGGCGTTGACCTGAAAGCGCCCACCAAATGCGATTCGGAAGCTCTTCCTCTCGTTGTAGTGAGTAGCTGCTGACCTTTCAAGGCCTCGGGAACCTCCTGCAAAACCAGTTCATCCCAATCCAGGTAGGTGGAAGCGCCATCTTGCAAGATGCCAAATTTTTGATCAGCCGGATTAACAGGGGTGATTTGCAATTTATCCTGTTTGTTTGCCGGTGCAACAGAGACAAAATAGTGAAGTGCCAAACCATTTTCGAAACCGTTTACACCCAATCCAACCCTGCCCTTTTGGAACTGCTTTTGCCAGATATCGTAGGTTGTTTGCCTGTTTTTGACCGTCATGGCTGTCTTTTGGAACCCACTTAGCGGCAACCAAAAAGGTAACCTCTTTTGTTCCTTGCTGATCATCAATGAGACAGTTACAGGCACATTGACATCAAACATCCAATGACATGTTGAGAGAATTGTCAACTCCTTTTTAGAGAAAAGCCCCATGACCTGGCCAATATTCAGTTTCATCAAGTTTTGCGGGCTCCTTGTCTGGTACAAATTCGTAATGACACGGTCCATGACAATCGAAACGGACTGATTTTCCTGAGCTACCAGCGTCTTTCCTGTCAGGAGAAGGACTACCATTAAAAATTGGAACAAGCGTAAAAATTTCCTTGTTTGCATGTTAATAAATTAAATTAGCAGATCATTACACTCCTCTGGATGAGGGGTAATGATCAAAAAGTAGTACTTACAAAAAATCTGACCGGCGGAGAAAACCAAAATTTGCCGGATTCATGTTAGTTGATAATGGCGGCAACCTGCCTGCCAATTAATTGCTTGAAAACTCTGCGATTCGGAACAGACTTTGGAAATTATTGAAACACGAAGTTATTGTCTTTTGCTCTTGTTAAAGGATTTTACATCAAAAAGCAGGGTAAAACGGATGGTGTTGGCCAATGGGTTATTCTGATGAATCGGGACCAGGTAAGAGAAATCAATTGAACAGATATTCATTTTCACACCAAGACCGGTAGAGAAAAATTTCCGGTTACCTTTGAATTCACTCTCTGAGAAGTATCCGCCGCGGACTGCAAATTGATGGTTGTACCAATATTCGACACCTGTAGAGAAATTGATCTCCTGCAACTCCTCCTTAAATCCTCCGGGTGCATCGCTAAATGAACTGAAGATGGAGCTAATTACCGACATGTTGGTACTATTGTCCGGCAAAACGATTCCTCCGGCTGTATTCAGGTTACCTGAAGTAGCCTGAGGGGTCGGAACCATTAACTTATTTATATCGAATGAAATAGCCAGGGAATTAAAACTATCAAACTCTTTGCTGTAAGTTGCTCCCAGCCGGAGATTGGCGGGGAGGAACTCTTTGTTTTGGCCATCATCATAAGATATTTTACCTCCTATGTTGGACAGGTTGATACCTGCGGAAATAGACTGATCGTTGCTGCTTTTGCCAAAACCCTTGTTGTAATAAAAGGAGACATCGGTAGAAAACGTATGACCGGGTACATAAGATTCCGGACCAATTCCTCCCGAAAGATCGGATCGGATGTATCTGATAGCGACACCTCCTGAAAAATAATCAGAGAGTTTTCTTGAATAGCTTAAGTCAAAAGCGAACTCATTGGGACTGACATTTGCAAGACTGGAGCCATTTTGATCGGTAAGCAAAATGTCGCCCATCGAGAAGTAGCGAAGTGAAGCTCCGATGGTTTGATATTGATCCAATTTATAATAACCCGCCAGATAAGCCAAATTAATGTCATTGACCAACTGCCTCAACCACGGGGTGTAGGATAAAGCAAAACCAAAATTGTCTTTCGTAAAAGCATATTTTGAAGGGTTCCAGTACTGGGAATTAGCATCAGGAGTTGTGGCAACACCCACGTCACCCATGGCACCATGCCTCGAATCAGGGGTAATGGTTAGAAAGGGAACTGCAGTGGTAATAGGGTTGTATTGTATTTCCTGTCCAGTTGCCAAACTTTGGGAATATGCCGTCTGACAAATCATTATAGTGAAAAGAACAACCAATAGTCTGTCAAAATGAATTATTCTCATTAATTTTTTATTAAATGTTAAAATCCCGCATTTGGATCCAAAGTAAGATTAAATTTTTAAGCTTTAGAAACAAAAATGATTATTTTAGAATATCATGTTTTATATTTTTTGAGATTATCTGATGTTCACTTCCTAAATCGATTACTAGATTACCGGTTGATAATTCAATTATAATGGAATTTACAAACTCCTTAATCCATCCTGACTCATATTCAATTCCGTCTATCACCTTTAATTTCAGATCATTATTGTCCAAATGAATAATTTTTAAATGAGAACGGGAAGAAATCCTGAAAGGTGCAATTTTGATTGGAATCGAGTTGACAGTACTGAGTTCAATGATTCCGTTGCTGTTCGTAATATTTTTTATTTTTTGAAGCGTTTCGGTCAACATGGGTACGGACCCACCATTTTTGTCGGATAATTGAAGGTTCAATGAAGCAAAATCGGACGTTGTCAGTTGATTGCCCACCTTGTTTACTGAATTTAAGATTGCTGAAATGTATGCAGTGTTAGGTTCAATCCCAAGCAATTTCATTTGGCCAACAAGATGCCGAAAGCTGGTGATGGCTTTTGGCTTAACCTCTTCAGTAGCTTTTTCAAGTCCTGTAGATTGGAAGCGGGAGCCAACATAACAAAGTCCCTCATTGGTCCCTTTCCTGAAACCGATAGTTCCAGACCTTTCATCCTCGTTGGCCAGCCTAACCTCTTGAATGTCACCCGATCTGGCAAAATTAACAGTGTAGAATAATTTGGTATCTTCCTCCAATTCGTCAATCCCACTTTTGGAGATCCATTCAATATCGCCTTGTCCGTTAAACTGAGCGAAGAATAGGTCCGGATCAGATGGAGCTGTTTGCTGCATGATCCCATTGTATTCCAATTTTCCACGGAAGGAACCGGCAAGATAGAACTCATTTTTATCAAGCTGTTTTAATTCCAGTCCAAATGCTTTCATATCCGAATGAAACTTGTCCATCCAGATTAGTTTGTTGTTTTCATCAAACTTAGCAATGAAGGGCACTTGGACAGAACTCGGTTGCTTGTTGGTTTTTTCTGTCAGGAAGCCTGTAATGAAGGAATTTCCACTTTCATCTTTCAAATAGTCCCTTCCGGCGCCACATCGTTCTGCACCAAAGGATAGGGCAAGTTTCCATATTTTATCCTGCTCATTGAACTCATCCGAAGCCTTATGCAGTAATTTGATCAGCGGCCTAAGCGGATAAAAATCTTTCATTACCAGTCCCAGGGGTGCATTGTCAAATGTAGGGTCCGCCATGGTGTAGCTTACTCCTTTTACCTGGAAATTGTCTCCATCCAGGGGTTGATTCAACGATATTGCTACGGAATAAAAACCGGGGAATTCTACCAGTACCGCTTTCTGGTTCATCAGATTGCTGATTAACCAGGCAAACAACAAGGATTTACCCTTATCATTGCTTTCATCCCGGAACAGCAACTCTTCGGGAAACATAAAACGATCGTATCCGAATAAATCGTTGTAAGGGCGATATGCAAATGATTTTTGCACAAACTGTTGCAGAAAAGCAGCGCCCTCCTCCTTTTTCATTTCAGCCAAAACAGGCTTAAATTGTTTTAGCAACGATTCTTTCGACAGGAAGGTGAAAGGGGCATTAAAACAAATTTCAGGATCTGTTTGCGGATATTCCTCAAGAAATTTTGTTACTTCAGGGTTGTATCTCAGGTTGAACCCATGCAGCTTTTGGTTCCAAAGAAATTGTATCTTTTTAACCGCTATCTCTCCTTGAAAATTCAGTGATCTATTGATATTCAGCCGAATGCAACCAGTAGCTTCCGCATGATTGCTTGAATATGAAGTGACCGGCAGGGTCGCAATCGATTTGTCTATGTAGTAATCGAAATCATCAATCCTGACAGAAGGAATTCCATAAATGTTGCTGGAGGTTCTGTACAAAACAGAGGCGCCCAGTTGATTGTAACCAATTTTTACATCAAATCCTGAACGTATCATCAACGCCCAGCTTAAAAGCGTTGCGCCCGGTTCATCGTTGGGATAAAGTGATTTGGAGCAGTCTTTAACGAGCAGAAAATAGCCCCAGTCGTTTAGTCCCAGTCTATCTTTGATTGCCGTTAACTGACCAATGAGCTGTTCGCTGTTGCCAACTAGAAATTCTTTCCAGAAATCAACAATTATCTCACTGTTAATTTGATGATTTACAGAGAGTGCCAACAAACGGTCATAGGTAAAAGAGATGGTATTGCCGTAAAATTTGAAATTTTGCCTTAGCAGATTTGTGGTCGTATATTCAGGTTTTCTAATTCTCGGAAGGTTTTCAGAAATTGTTGCGGATTCTTCGTCCTTTTGGTCAATGATTATGCACGGCAAGGATTGTGAATTGTGGTAGCTGGTCTCCTCGAAGCTAAATTTTGGTGCGGGGTCAAATTTTCTGGATCTGGGGACATGAATTCCGGGAATAGGCGAAAATTTTTCCCAGGCATGTTCCAGCATTTCTGTAAATCCATTGTCCTGTTGATGGGAAAAGTAATGAAATCCGGATTGCAGATAGGGTAAAGGCTTTTGGTTGTTATGCAGGAATTCGCGGCTCTCGATCACTAAAATCTCCTTAAAATCCTTGATTGTCTGACCAGAAAGCAGATGTGGGCCAAAGAACAAGCAAAGGTAAATAATCAAAAATTTCCGGTAAGATATTCCTCCTGAAACCGACTCCGAAAGCTCAAAAAATTTATGATTTCCAGACAATTTTTTAGATTATTAAGGTTTTTACAAAGATAAAGTTTAAATAGCATTTTTTAATATAAACTGTTCGTTTTATAGCTAATTTTGAGAGTGGTGTAAAGTGAGAAAATGGAGTTAATTTTAAAATACCTGAATGTAATAGCCATCGCAAGTGTCAAATTTTTTTGGGCGACCCCATATGCTTATATGTTTCGGCTCAACCAGATAGAGACTTTTGTGATGATTCAACTGGGAGGGTTGTTGGGATTTCTGTTTTTCTATGCATTTTTCTCATTTCTACTGAAGGAACTCAAATTGCTTTGGCCCTTCATTTATTTTATCACACCCCCAATTTTTAAGGTAAGATTTGAACAATGGCGTGATACCCGAAGGTACCGTAAATTAACGGCCAACAAGTTTACCCACAGGAACAAAATGATTGCCGGCATCCGTCGAAAATTTGGAATGCCAGGGATCTTATTATTGACCCCAATATTGCTTTCAATCCCAATCGGAGCTTTGCTGGGCACCAAATATTTCCATCACAGGAGGAGTTTTGTTCCTTGGATGTTGCTCTCCATATTTGTTTGGGGAATTGTCTCAGTACTCTTTTTCGGAATTTTTATTCCTCATTGACCCTTCAAGAGCTTCAAAATATTTTTAGCCTTTGAAATTATTCCGGGAGTAAGTTCTTCTTCCATGATGGATTCTGTAGTGGAGATCAACTCAGGTTGGAGTTCGGGTACAATGAGTGAAATATTGAAAAGAAGCTGTAACGAATTTGCCCTTACAGCAATGGCCTCAGATGGTAATAGCAGTTTATACAGGACGTCCACCAGTTTTCCTAATCTGTCTTCGGGGATTTTTTGACTCAGGAGCATCCGCGTGAAATGTCTTTTTAAAGAGCTGCTTTTCAAATGCGTTAAATGATCAATTATCTGTGGGACAAACATTTTAAGTTTCGAGGGATCTGCTTCAGAGACATGGTCTATTACCCAGGCAGCATGCCAAGCAATTCTTGGATTGTCGCAGTAAATCAAGTGATAAATTTCACGAAAAAGCGGCTCATCTTTCAGGACCATCTCCTTCCAGAGGGAAATCTCCTGAACCCCTATATTTTCCAATCTCTTGATTAAAAGAGCATTGGCATTACTTTTCTTCCCGGTATGACTGGAGAAAGTCATAGAATGCCAGTTGAGAGGTTAAAAGTGGTAATGTACCCTGATTGTTGATTTGGTTCGACAACCCATTGTCCAATATTCGGGCGGATGTATTGTCCTTCCATTGCAAATCAAGGAAACCTAAAAGCTCTTTTTTCATCTCAGGATCATAAATGGGAACCGATACTTCTACGCGTCTGTCGAGGTTTCTGGTCATGAGGTCGGCTGATGAGATGAACATATTTTCTTTTCCACCGGCATAGAAGTAATAGATTCTAGAATGTTCAAGGTACCGGTCAATAATCCCGATGGATGGAATTGAGTAATTTTCTTCAACTGAAATGGGGATTATGGCAAGCATACCCCGGACATTGATACGAACATCAACACCGGCTTTGGCTGCATCGCATAATTTAGCGATGATTTCAAGATCAACCAGGTTATTGCATTTAATGGAAATGGCTGCTTTCTTCCCATTTTTAGCTGCCTGTATCTCTTGCCTGATCATCTGTATCATCTTGTACCTCATGGTAAATGGTGATACAAGTAAATGATGATATCTGCCAATTTTGTAGTTTTTGGAGAAAAACTCAAAAACTTTAGACACTTCTTTGGTGATGGCCGGATTAGCAGTCCAGAGCATCTGGTCTGAAAAGACTTTAGAGGTTATTTCATTGAAGTTTCCTGTACCAATACAGGCATAATTGATTACTTCCTTCTCCTCCTTACGCGAAATCAGGCAAAGTTTTGAGTGTACCTTTAATCCGGGAACCCCCAAAATAACCTTAACACCTTCGCGGGTTAAAAGATTGCCCCATTGAATATTATCTTGTTCATTAAACCTGGCCCTTAATTCCAGTACAACTGTCACCTTCTTACCGTTTCGGGCAGCATTGATCAGGGCATGGATTACGTTTGAATTTTTGGCCATTCGGTAGGCAGTCATTTTTATTTCCGTCACCTTTGGATCGATGGAAGCCTCCCTCAAAAGATCAATAAAGTGATAAAACGATTGATAAGGGAAATGAAGCAATATGTCCTTTTTTGCGATGGCCGATAGAAATGGTTCTCCCTGATGGATATTGGGATGTGGAAGCGGGCTATAAGTTTTGTAATAGAGGTGTTTTTTCCCAATGGATGGGAATCCCATAAAGTCTTTAAAATTGTGTATCCGGGAACCGCCAATGATCACATCATCGCGGTCAAAGTTGAGTTTTTTGAGCAGGAGCGCCAGGAAATTCTCCGGAATTTCTTTGTCATGCACAAACCTGACCAATTCGCTGTTGCCTCTTTTTTCGAGACTCTTCGATAAAATTTTAACGTAGCCTTCTGCAACGTCATCATCCAGATCAAGTTCCGCATCACGGGTAAGTTTGACAATGTAAGAATTGATCGTTTTAAAACTAAACATGTAAAAAATGTCCTTCAATTCATACCTGATGACATCTTCCAGCAAGATAATGTGCCTTTTATCATCGTCTGAGGGCAAAATAACAAACCTTGGGAGCAGGTCAGTTGGTACTTCAATCAGGGCATACTCCTCTTTTTTAGATTTAGTCATGACGACCGCCAGGTAGATTGCATCGTCGTTCAGGGAGGGGAGCGGTTGGTTCTTCTTTATAATGACTGGCATGATGCGCGGACGAACTTCCTCCTTAAAGAACGCGGTAACATATGAGCCCTGTTCGGGTGTCAATTGGTTTTCATTGATGATGAAAATGTCCTCTTCAGCGAGATCTTTCAGTAATTGACCGTAAATTCTTTCAAACCACTGGCTTTGTGCTACGACTGTTTGTTCTATCCGGTCAAGGATCGCGGCAGGCAGTTCGCCATCCGCAAGTACCAGATTGTCAATGGTGGCCAGTCTGCGTAAAATGGCTACCTTAATGCGGAAAAATTCATCGAGATTGTTCGAGTAAATTCCAAGGAATTTGAGACGCTCAATCAATGGCACCTCTTTTTTGGAGGCTTCCTGAAGGAGACGCTCGTTGAAGGAGAGCCAACTGAGTTCCTTGTTGCGGGTTATGTTGTTCATTGCTTTTTAAAAGTGGTTTGGTCCTTTTCCAGGGAATATCTTAGCTGATCGAGCATGATTGGAACATCTTCAGGATCAACGCCTTGATTTAATAAGTGTTCCAAATCCTCATCGAAGGCATCCATGAATTCCTTTTCAGACATTTCAGCGTCATTGATGCTTTGCATGTAATAATCCAGTGCAATTTTTCTCTTCCCCAAACACCATTGGACATGCCCCATGTTCATTAAATCAAACTTATTGGGAGACTCTTCTATCAGTTTACTGAAATAATTTTCTGATTGTTGTTTTTTCCCAACCAGGAGAGAACACCAACCGATTGGTCTCCATATTTTTTTGTTTCCCGGAGAGAGATATTCAACTTTGAAATAGGATTTTAGCGCTTCATCATATTGTTTAAGTTCCATCCGGCAATGACCGATTGATATGTGGATGGCCAGATTATCCGGTTCAAGCGCAACTGCCTGCTGGTAATATGGCAGTGCGAGATCAGGTTTTTTCAGATGTCTGTAGCAGAGGGCTATTTTTTTGTGGTTCCAGGTGCGGTTTTGATTAAAGAGATCTGCTTTCAGGTAATAGGAGAGCGCAAGTTCGTAATTCTCCATCTTCTGATAACAGTAGGCGAGCTTCTGGATTAATTCGGCCTCGTCGGTATCTTGCAATAACATAATATATACCTCAGCAGCTTCCAGATAATATTCTTTGGCAAAGTAAAATTCGGCAATATTTCTCATCAGTTGCGTCTCCTCAAGCAAAAGGTCGCGAAAAACAGATTTGTTGTGGAAATCGAACGGCCAGGAGAAGATATCCACAAATCCTTCGCGCTGTGGATGAAGTTTGCAGAAACGGTACAAATCCCTGATGTATTGCCCTGAAATTGCTTCAGCTTTTTTATCGTGGGCAATGATTTCATCTTCACTTTCTGCCTCGAGTAACTGATCAAACTCAGCTGACATGTTGTCGAACATCATTTTTTTGTATTCTGCCGGAATGGATTGCATGCTGAAGCAGAACGAGTATTTGTCTGAATTGCACAATACCGGAGTTTTGAGTAAGAGGTCGAACAATTTTTGGTTGACTTGCAAATCTTCATTGGCCGAACTTCTGATCAAATCGGGATGATGTGAATAAAAAGGAACAAACCAGTTGGTCAGTTCACTAAAAAAAGGGAAATTTTTCAGATTTGCGAAAGAGGTCATGAAAATATCCGCCCCCTTCATCTGCATCTCGCTTAACTCTTCCATCTTGTCCATAAATCCGGGAGAATCTTTCAGTATATCCCGCCACTCCGGATTTTTGTCCTCATTCAACCCTTCACCCAGTATAGCCTCAAGGCTCAATTTATTGCGCAGGTTCGGACTTAACTTCATCATCTCCGGAAGGATTTCGTCCTGGAGTTTTCGCTGGATCTTTTCAGTCTCCTTTGATCCGATTAACTGCAAAATAATTTTTTCAAGATGTTGCCTGAACGATTTTTTTTCGCTCAGCAAAGCAAGACGGGCTGAAATGGCAGGGAACAGGAAAATCCTTTTATCGAAATAATAGAGTGTAAGAAGCAATCCGATTAATGACCGTTGATTCACCTCTTCCTGATCTGACTCGTATCCATCGAAGAGAAGCATGATCTTCTGTTCATCAAATAAATGCAGTTGACCGAGGGTGACAGATGAGATCAAGAAGGCCTTTTCATATCCAGGAATATGCTGATTTTGAAGAAAATCATTAAAGGATAAAACCTCCTCGTGTGAAAGTTTGTTTTTAAACCAATAGTGGTAAAAAAGATTGATCAGCTTTTGGTGATGTCTTTCCTCTTCGGGTTCGTATTTTTTGTCAAGGGGGGGTACTTCGATCAGCGATCTAAGCTCTTTCCCAAGGTGGAAAGATTCCAGCTGAGAAAAGTGGTCGGCAACATTGTCAAGGGCAATACGGACAAATCCCCTTTTTTTCTGATACTCCAGAGCGTTAGAAAATTTCATTCTCAAAGTATCTGCACAACTATCGGCCAGTTCGAATGCGGAGAGCAATATATGCTGGTATATTTTCTGTCTTTCGGGATCTTTGATTCCTTCGACGGTATATTTTAGCATGAAGCGGTAGTTCTGTTCCAGCTCAAGTTGCTGATCCCCAAATTCACCCAGGCCGTTGGCCGTAATAATACGCTCAAGCTGATCGAATGCCGGTTTCAGTTTCCTGTCCGAAAGAAGCTGACAAATCGAATCATGATTATTTTTAATTTCTGTCTCTTTCATATGATACACTGCTTCAACCGCAATGTTAATCAAAACTACCTATAAAAAGTTCTTTTTCAAAATAGGGAGCGGAAAACTGGAGACAGGACGAAGTATGACCAGAAGTTCGGAAGACCGTAAATGGCAGACCTGACAGGGAGAAACGTGAGGCGAGAGGGAGAGACGGAATGACTGATAGACCGGACGAAGAAAGGGAACAAATTATTATTCAGAACTGTCACAATATTAGACGTAATAAGGGATCTAGCAAATTAATATACAATACAATTAAAACTGTTGAAATATAAATCCATGAAATTTGGAGTTTCTTTCTTTTAAAATCATAACAATCCATATTGTATACATTCCAATCCAAATTATTGAGGCTAAATAGGAAAAAACCATAAAAATCCATAGAGTTGGATTCGCATCTATCATTGGAATACCAATCATATAAGGTACAATTTTATAGGTCAAGTATAAAATTTCGTAAGACATCTGATTCATAAAGATTAACAATCCGGATAATACAATTATCCAAAATACTTTTATCCAAGATGGCACTTCAATTTTCATGTTGTCTGTCGCTTTTATAATGACCGCTAACATTTATATACGCTACAAACTTGCGTCTATACATTAAGTTTTGAAGAAAACAGGCAGGTTTGTTGAGTGTTACAGGCATCTAAACATACATAATATTATTTAACTTCCAAAGCTTTAGGCAGGAAAAATGTGTGGGGACATCCGGGTGGTGCGGTTGGTATCTGCGTTTTTCACACATCAGTGATCGCTGGCTACCAATATTTCGGCTAAAGCCGTGTTCGGGATAATCATTCAATCAACAACGCCATAAATGGCGTTGCTAGTCAAATGCCATTTTGCGGCATTCCCGTCGTTTGGATTAAGGCGTTTTCGCAATTCTCCCGGCCTGACTAGCCGTAGCCTTCAGGCTATGGTTTATGGACAGGAGATCCATCATCGACGCACGGGCTTCAGTCCAAATTGGTTGCAGACGTTTCGGCTAAAGCCGTGTTCGGGATAATCATTCAATCAACAACGCCATGAATACAATGCCATAATTACAGCGCCATAAATACAACGCCATAAATACAACGACACAAATGTCCAACGCCATAAATGGCATTGCTAGTCAATTGCCCATTTTGCGGCATCTCTGTCATTTGGATTATGGAGGTTTCGTTATTGTACCGACCTGACTAGCCGTAGCCTTCAGGCTACGGACAATGGATACGGGATGCAGGATACAGGGTCCGGGTTAAAGGTACGCACATTTTTAAAATTCATAGAAAATCCGTAAATTGATATTGTCATTAATCCCAAATTCAAAACCACCTATTTATGTCCTACATCAAGGTTTATGTCCATTTCGTATGGTCAACAAAAGAGAGATACCCGTTCCTGAATGATTCAATTCGCAATCAGCTGTTTGCCCATATTCGCGACAATGCCAAAAAGAAAAATATCTACATCGATTTCATTAACGGCTATACCGATCATGTTCATGTACTTGTTTCCCTGAACGATGATTTAAGCATTGGCAAAATAGCCCAGCTAATAAAGGGAGAGTCATCGCATTGGATCAATCAATTGCAATTGACTGCCGATAAATTTGAATGGCAGGATGAATATCTGGCTATTGGCGTTGGCGATGAAAAGTTGGACATCGTACGAAATTACATTGCGAAACAGCCCGAACATCATAAAAAAGTTTCGTGGGCCGATGAATACAATAAATTCATTGAGCGTTTTGGTTTTGATATTGTCAGGCCAAACACAGAAAGCTTGCCAACGTAGCACTTTGAATTATCCATGCCCTCTGCTAAAAATACCTGGCCGTGTAACGTTTGGCCCGTCTGGTGTTGTGGAACTCGTAATTAATCGTGAATTCGTGGGTCCCTGAGTTGATCATATTCTCGTGGAAGGTAGTCAGGTCAAAGGAATAACCGAATCTCAACTGGGCATTAACATTGAACTGGAAAGAGAGGGCGTAGGAGTTTTTTAGCCTGTAGGTGGCACCGAACCAGACCCTTTCATAGAGCAGAATATTTGCTGCGAGGTCTATGTAGGAGGGCGTTTGTTCACTCCATCTGTATAGTAAGGTAGGCTTTAGTTTAACATTGTCGGCTACACTAAATACATATCCTCCCATGGCATATGCGTGCAGGATCTCCCGGTATACCTTTTTGTCAGAATCATCCACAATGTTGTTTTTAAAAAATTTTGGAATGGACATACCGAGAAAAAAAATGTCACTGTGCCAAAGAACGCCAAATCCAACATTGGGCAACATCTTAAAATCCACATTTTGGGCAAAAGAGGGGTCCAGTGGGTCATTCAATTCCAAATCGGTGAACCTTGCATGGTAGGTATTGAAACCGGCCTTAATTCCAAGTGCCAGATATTCCCGCGGTCTTAAAATTATCCGATACGCATAATCGGCATAGAGGCCATTTTGGAGAATAGGTCCCCATTTATCGTTCACAATGGATAATCCAAGCCCGACATTAAATGATTTCATCGGGAAGTGCATGGTAAAAGTGTTGGAGTTTGGGGCTCCTTCCCAACCAACCCATTGGGCCCGCGACAAGGCACTGAGGGTTAGAACACCCGATATTCCGGCATAAGCTGGTTGAATGGATAATAAATTGGTGAGGTACTGGGTGTAAATCGGATCCTGCTGTGATTTCACAGATTTTGGAAAAGCAGAAAACAAAACTATAACCATGGCCGCAAGTACTATCGACCTGGGTAAATGAGCTATTTTCATATTCAAAAGGTTAAGGGAATCCTTTTAATAGTAAAATGAAAGCATAAATATAGTAATTTCCTTTGAGAAGCAAGCATGAAACTTTTACGGCATGGAATTACTATTATCTTCGTAAAAATTTTATACCGGATAAGATGTTTTCAGGAATAATTGAGGGAATGGGTACGGTTGTATCCATTGTAAAAGAACAGGAGAATGTTCACTTTACGCTGAGTTGTGATTTTACTGATGAACTTAAAGTAGACCAAAGTCTGTCGCACAACGGGGTATGCCTGACCGTAGTACAGAAAGAGGGCAATACCTATAAGGTAACTGCTATCAAAGAGACCTTGCTTAAAACAAATCTTGGAGTAATGAAGGTTGGCGACAAGGTTAACCTGGAGAGAAGCATGAAAATTGATGGCCGGCTGGATGGCCACATCGTTCAGGGACATGTCGATCAAACTGCAATCTGTAAAGAGGTAGCCGAAGCAGATGGAAGCTGGTATTATACTTTTTGCTATGACTTTGATCCCGAAATGGCAAGAAAGGGCTACATGACAGTTGAAAAAGGATCCATTACAGTCAACGGGGTTAGTCTAACTGTTGTCAATTCGCAAAAAGACTCATTTCAGGTAGCCATCATTCCATATACCTTTGAACACACCAATTTTCATGGCATCCAAAGGGGGAGCATGGTCAATCTTGAATTTGACATCATTGGAAAATACCTTAGCAGACTGGCTGAGTTCAGTAGATGAAATTACTAATTGAATGGAAAAAATATTTCAAAGGAGTCTATCACTCTTCCTTTTGCTGCACTTTGTCAACGGAACCGCTTTTGGAAAAGAGAGCGCTGAAGTCAAAGCTGCCAGGATTCACAAGGCTGTCCTGACCATCGATACCCATTCGGACACCCCGTTGAATCTTTTAAGGGATGGCTTTGATATTGGAAAAAAACAGGATCAGGCGACCTCCGGTACCAAAGTTGATTTTCCCAGGATGAAGGAGGGCGGTTTGGATGCCCAGTTTTTTGCAGTATTTGTAGGGCAGGGGCCAAGAACTTCCGATGGAAATGCCATTGTTCAAAAGAAGGCTTTGGATATTTTGGCAGCGATTCGCAAAAGCGTTGGTGCAAATCCCGATCAAGCTGAGATTGCATTGACTCCCGATGATGCCTACAGGTTAAAAGGACTGGACAAGAGAGCCATCTTCATGGGAATTGAAAACGGCTATGCACTGGGCAATGATATCACCCTGGTAAAAAAATATTATGATATGGGAATCAGGTACATTACCTTGTGTCACACCTCTAACAATGACATCTGTGACTCTTCAACCGACAAGAAAAAGGGTGCTGAACACCATGGCCTTTCACTTTTCGGGAAGGAAGTTTTGGCTGAAATGAACAGAACAGGAATGATCGTAGATGTTTCCCATAGTTCTGATGAAACATTTATGGATGTCATCAGATTAAGTACAGCACCTGTCATTGCAAGTCATTCCTGTTCCCGCGCTGTGTGCGATCATCCTAGAAATCTCACTGATGACGACCTTCGTGCATTGGCAAAAAATGGCGGCGTCATCCAGATGTGTTTTCTTTCGGACTATGTCAAAAAACCGGATCCAAATCCGAAAAGGGATTCTGTTATGGCTATTGTGAGCAAAAAGTACAACGATTTTCAGGGCCTGAGTGACGAACAATCCAAAGAAGCATATAAGGAATACCGCGAAGCTGGCAGGAAATTCCCCAACAAACTTGCAACCGTTCAGGATATGGTTAACCACATCGATCATATAGTAAAAGTCATTGGAATTGATTACATTGGTATTGGAACAGACTTTGATGGAGGGGGGGAATTATCGGGCTGTAGGGATGTGAGCATGATGGGAAACGTTACAATGGAGCTGGTAAAAAGGGGATATTCTGATGAAGATATCAGAAAGATTTGGGGGGGCAATTTTATGCGTGTCTTCCGCTCGGTTCAGAAATCGGCCAAACTATAAAAATTATTTGTCGACCATCAGCCAGTAACCAGTTTCGGGATCAGCTTCCAATATTTTTGCCAGGCTTTGAACTGCTTCTGTTCTGGTCAGATAGCTTTCAACAGAAACCCTGAAGAAACTTTTTCCCAGGTTGGAAACCTCAGCATGATAACCTTGCTTGATCAGCTTTTCCGCGAGGTTGTCTGCATTTTCCCTTATTTTGAAACAGCCGCCTACAACATGAAATTTACCTCCCGCTGTTTTTTGAACGACACTATTTTGGGAGACAGAGGCCTTGGATTCAGGAACTACAGATGCAACCGGGGCATGATCCAAGAAAGTTTTAGGTTCTGATGAATCGAACCCGTCTTTTACTTCAATTTCACTGGTTTTCGTCTCAATTTTGGACTGAGATGATACCATCAAAGGCTCTGATTTGACACCCGGAAGAGCAACAGGTGAATCAGACAGTGCAAGAGAAGCATTGTTGGAGCTCGTTTGTTTGGCAGAATCACCTCTATTAAAAATACCTTTGTAAGGTACAAAATAAAGTAATGCAAGGATAGGTAAACCGACCAATGCATATTTCACAACTGGATGAAGGCGTTTTTGAGGTTCAGGCTCTTTGTCCCTGAATGCAGGTTTTGGCGCCTGGCTGAATTTGTTAACAAGCGGTGGAAAATGAAAAGAGTCAAGTCCGAATGCATCTACCCTAAGATTAACTTTTGGTAATGAATCAAACAAAATGTTTTCATTCTTATCAAAATAGATAGAACCAACCTGACTAAATTCAACCCGTTCACCATTTTCCAGCCTGGATTGACACTCTGAAACAAATTCTGAAACTATTTTTCTGGCTTCAAGATATCCAACCCCCTCTTTTTCTGCAACATAATTTACAACCAGCCCATCATTCTTTTTCAGTTTACTACTAAAAATAAGCTCTTTGGAGGGTGGTGAAAATTGATCACCCTGAATATCGTAACCAGAGGTTTGATAATTGGCAATGAACCCTCCGAGATCCGGGATGATCACGCAATCGTTGGTTTTCAACAACTCTGAAAGATACGAAGAAAGGTTCATTTGATACGAATTTGTTTAATGCCGCTTCTGCGGATACTGTTGGCCCGAAAGCTTCGGAATCACTTTTATTCCTGAATAAATGAATCCCAAATATAAGAATAAATCTTATATTTTGTACTTTTGGCGACCATCGTTTTGCAATTCAGTCAATGGTTGGTAGTAGGGCCTTATGACCCAATCTATTCCCAATCAGGTCTCGCTGGATAAGGATCGGATGTTTATATTGGAGCGGCGGTGAAATGTATTTGACAAAACATTTTCATGAATTATATTGTTTGAACATAGAACAGCATCTAATTATTTATTTCGGATGAAGGGAAAAATTTTAGTCACAGGAGGAACAGGATACATTGGTTCCCATACCGTTGTTGAGCTGCAAAATGTTGGTTTCGATGTCGTTATTGTTGATGATTTAAGCAATTCAACTGCAGCAGTAGTGAATCAAATTGAAGAGATAACAGGGAAACGTCCTGCGTTTCACCAATTCAATTTGCAAAACCTCGAACTACTCGGGAAGTTTTTTAAAGAGTGTAAAGGTATCGATGCAGTGATTCATTTTGCGGCATTCAAGGCAGTTGGTGAATCAGTACAAAAACCGATGAACTATTACCGTAACAATTTGGTTTCTCTGATTAACCTCTTTGAATGCATGGAAAATGCGGGAGTCAACAACCTTGTTTTTTCCTCATCCTGCACGGTCTACGGTCAACCTGAACATCTTCCTGTAACCGAACAAACCCCTCGTCAGACTGCCGAATCCCCTTATGGCAATACAAAAATTGTATGTGAAGATATCATTAAGGATTATACCCATGCAAATCCAAAAATTCAAGCGATAGCGCTTCGATATTTCAATCCCATAGGAGCCCATCCGTCTGCATTGATCGGGGAACTCCCCAATGGCATTCCCAACAATCTGGTTCCTTTTGTGGCCCAAACTGCCGCAGGGATCCGGCCTCAGCTTTCTGTTTTCGGCAACGACTACGATACACCGGATGGAAGTTGTATCCGTGACTACATTAATGTGGTTGACCTGGCAAAGGCACACGTAATTTCTATCGGGCGATTGCTCGATCAGAAGAATGAGTCTGCCTTTGAATTTTTCAATGTGGGAACCGGGAAAGGGGTCTCAGTGCTTGAATTGTTGAATGCCTTTGAGAAAGCAACCGGACAAAAAGTCAATTACAAAATTGTTGGCAGAAGGGCAGGGGATATTGAGCAGATCTATGCAGATACTACCAAAGCGAACTCAGTTTTGGGATGGAAATCCGTAGCCACGTTGGAGGAGACTCTTTTATCGGCATGGAACTGGGAGCAAAGGATTCGGATAAAGGGATGAATGGATTGCTGGATTGGATCAGGTGAAAGATATAACTGATTGATAAACAATAACCTAAATTAGATGGAAAAGCATATTTTGATTACTGGCGGGGCAGGATTTATAGGGTCTCACGTTGTTAGAAGATTTGTAAAAAACTATCCGGACTACCAGATTATCAATCTGGACCTTCTGACCTATGCTGGTAATCTCGAAAACCTGAAGGATATTGATGTATTGCCTAACTATACTTTTGTCAAAGGGGATATCACTGACAGTGAATTTGTAAACAAGCTTTTTGGCATTTACCCCATCGAAGGGGTCATTCATCTGGCCGCCGAATCGCATGTCGACCGCTCTATCACAGATCCGGCATCCTTTATCCGCACCAACATATTCGGGACTTTTAACCTGATTCATGCAGCCAAGGAGCACTGGAAGGGAGCCATGGAGGGTAAGCGTTTTTATCACATCTCGACGGATGAGGTTTATGGTTCGCTTGGTGAAACCGGACTTTTTACGGAAACGACCTCCTACGATCCGCAGAGTCCTTATTCTGCCTCGAAGGCAAGTTCTGATCACCTGGTCAGGGCTTATCACAATACTTTTCACCTGCCGGTTGTGATTTCCAACTGTTCGAACAATTATGGGCCCAATCAGTTTCCGGAGAAGTTGATTCCGCTGTGTATCCACAATCTTCAACACAACAAACCAATTCCGGTATATGGGAAAGGAGAGAATATCCGGGATTGGCTCTATGTCGAAGACCACGCTTCGGCCATCGATGTAATTTTTCACAACGGTGTTATTGGCGAAACTTATAACATCGGTGGAATCAATGAATGGACCAACATTGATCTGATCAGGGCATTATGCGATGTAGTTGATCAACAGTTGGGCAGGGAGCAAGGCACTTCCCAACAATTGATAACGTTTGTAAAAGACCGGGCAGGTCACGATTTGAGGTATGCCATCGACTCCTCCAAAATTCAAAGAGAGATGGGATGGAAACCCTCCCTGCAATTTGAGGAGGGTCTTGCCAAAACAGTTGCCTGGTACCTGAAAAATTCGGAATGGCTTGAGAATGTCTCGTCCGGGGCCTACGAAAAGTACTACGAAAAGCAGTACCATCAAAGGTAAAGCTATATCCTGTAGGCAGTTACTGCCACAATTCCATCGGGTGTACCGGCTTTCCCTTCCAGTTTCCCGTTGAACAGCCTGTCGAAGGGAAATGTTTGAAAAGCTACCGGTCCCTGGGATTGTCGAAGGGAAATGTTAGGGCTTGGTAAGCAACTATTTAATCCTTCAAACAATTAGACTCCCTTAACCCTGATGGACAATCCCCATCAGGCGGTCTACGGTATCATGAATTTGTGATGGGTCCTCGAAACCTATTGTCATGGCATGCACTTTTTTACTTTGGACCACATACTTTAGTGATGCAGTTCTCTCCGCCTCTTTGAGTAATCCGCCGCAACCAAAAATTTTCATGCCAAGCACCCCTTTCCCTTTTGATCCTGCAATTTCCAAAAGCGACATGATCTTTTCGGGAGTGCCATCCATCCTGATCTGTTTGTTGTTGATCCGAGCCAGAACGACATCAGGCCATTCGTGGTTGACGCCATTTTCCAGTGCCCCAAAATCGTGGGCTGAGAAGCCAACCTTTTTGATCAATCCCTTTGATTTGGCTTCACTTAATCCATCAATGAAACGCTTTTTATCTTCGGTCCAATTGGCTTTGGTCATGCAATGCAACAAAACCATTGGTCCCCATTCCCATGGCCAATCTGGTCACCTTCAGTCCGGTTTTACCAAGATCGACCAGATCGACTTTGGCGGGAATATTTGATGCAACACCCAGAGCAGATAGGGTGTCACCTGCTACAATTGCTCCGGCAATACCTGTCCGGATGAAATGACGACGCGTAAATTCAGCCATTTGCAGAGGTTTAGTCCCCCGAAATTAGCAAATATTTATTTCAATCCAACGTGGGTATAATCCAAGTTAGTATCAGCATATTTTTCCGCTATATGGTCTAGGATTTTGAGAACCTTCTCTATTTCATCGGCCCGTAGCAATTGGATGCGAAGCTCTTTGAAATCTTTCAGGTTGGGGAAATATCGTGCAAAATGGCGGCGCATCTCGAGTACTGCCCTTCGCGGATCATCCTTCCATGTTAGTGACTGGCTGAGTTGTTCTTTTACATTCTCTACGACAAACGGAACAGTTGGAGGAGGTAAGATTTCACAGGTATTAAGAAAGTGACGCACATCCCGGAAGATCCAGGGGCGTCCGATCGAACCCCTGCCGATCATCAACCCATCGACACCTGACTGTTCGAGCAATGCCTTGGCCTTTTCCGGTCCGGAAATATCTCCGTTGCCAATAATGGGGATCTTCATGCGTTGATTGTTCTTGACCGCTGCGATCAAACTCCAATCTGCCTCACCCGTGTAAAGCTGACTTCTGGTACGGCCATGGATGGCCAGAGCCTGGATCCCTACATCCTGCAACCGTTCTGCCACATCGACAATGGGCTGATCTTCGGGATCCCAGCCAAGCCGGGTTTTGGCCGTAACCGGAAGTTTTACTGCCTTCACTACCTCTTCGGCCATCTTTACCATCTTTGGAATGTCGCGCAGCAATCCGGCGCCGGCCCCTTTCCCGGCAATTTTTTTCATGGGACAACCAAAATTGAGGTCAATAAAATCAGGTTGGGCAAGTTCCGCCACTTTTGCCGCCTGAACCATTGATTCAATGTTGGAGCCGTAAAGCTGAATGGCAAGCGGTCTGTCGAAATCAAAAATCGTCATCTTCCTTTTTGTCCGGGCGACATCCCGAATCAAGGCTTCAGAAGCAACAAATTCAGTGTACATCACATCTGCCCCATATTTTTTGCACAGGTAGCGGAAAGATTTGTAAGTTACATCCTCCATGGGAGCCAGAAACAACGGAAGATTGCCGAGGTCGAGATTGCCGATCTTCATGGGAAAAAGTTGAAAGTTGAGGGTTGAAAGAGAAAAGTTGAAAATGAGAATTTGTTATATATCAATCTTCCAGACATTTAACTACATGTATTAATTTGCTATCAATCCTTCCCTGTTTGGAATGATAAATTGGCTGCAAAGATAACCATTCAAATCGAAAGCATTCTTGGATGACTGGCAGGAATAAATAACTTTGCGAACAAACGATCAAATACTATTCGATGAAATTTCTTCGCGATTCGACTCCTTTTACCCAGGTTCTATTCACACTTATCATGATCCTGATGGGGGGAATTCTGGTTTCGATGGTTGGTTTTTTGGTTTGCCGGATTGGCCTTGGAATTAGTTTTGATGAGCTATCGGGAATGCTTAACAATGTCAGTGACCCAGCTAATGTTGGTTTATTGAAATTTTTCCAGGTTTTGCAATCCTTGGGAATGTTCATTCTCCCGCCAGTGCTTATTGCATATTCGCTTGACGATAAACCTTTTCAGTTTCTACAGTTGTCGGCTAAACCTGACTGGAAGATGCTGGGAGTTGTGTGTGGGGTTATCCTGGTAAGCGGACCAGTCATTGAATGGGTTTCACTGCTCAACCAGCATCTTGTATTGCCGTCATGGTTAGGCTCGCTGGAAAAATGGATGCGAAGCTCTGAAGATCAAGCTAATGAGATTACAAAGGCGTTTCTGACTACCAAAAGTATTGGAGGATTACTGGGCAATCTTTTTATTGTAGCTGTCTTGCCAGCCATAGGAGAGGAGTTGCTTTTCAGGGGAGTGCTGCAAAATTTGATTAAAAAAATGACCGGCAGCAGCCATTGGGGCATCTGGATAACAGCCATTCTTTTCAGTGCGCTCCACCTGCAGTTTTTTGGATTTTTGCCCCGTCTGTTACTTGGAGCGCTGTTTGGTTATCTGCTCGAATGGACCGGAACGCTTTGGTTGCCCATAATTGCCCATTTTATCAACAATGCTGCAGGGGTCATTATATTCTTCGTAACAGGCGAAGGACTGGAACCCGATAAGGCAGAAACCTCCCTTTTCAACAATAGCACTTTCTACTTTGCTGTAGTTAGCAGTGTGTTGGTTTGGTTGTTGTTGAGGTGTATTTATATGAAGAGAGAGGAAAATAAAACAGCGTCTAACCCAGCTGGATTAGACGCCTTGTAGCCCCACCGCGACTCGAACGCGAATTTAAAGTTTAGGAAACTTCCGTTCTATCCCTTGAACTATGAGGCCTTATTAAGCCAGAATAACCCGCTTCGCAGTGGGCTATTCTGGCTTATTGTAAGAAATTTTACTAACTCTCCTTATTCCGAAAGCTAACCGGCACATTTTTCAGCCGATAGGCAGCTTCTTCCAACAATTCATTGGATTTGGCGAAACAGACCCGAATCAGTTGCATCTTTGTTTTCTCGTGCTGAAAGGCAGAGAATGGAATGGTAGCAACCTTGTACTCTTTGGCCAATTTCATTACAAACTCTGTATCGGGTTCATCGGATACTTTGCTGTAATCCAGAAGCTGATAGATGGTTGATTTAGTCGGTGTCAATAAAAATTTACTTCCCGACATCAGCTCGATGAAATAATCTCTTTTGCTTTGGTAAAAAGCATTGATCTCCTTGAAATTCTGATCCTGTTTCAAAAACTCTGCAAGTGCATACTGGGCAGGTGTATTTACGCTGAATCCCTGGTATTGTTGAGTTTTTCGATATTCAGCCATTAATTTTTCGGGACCGGCAATGTAGCCGATTCCCCAGCCGTTGATATTGAACATCGTTCCGAAAGAGGATACTACCAAACTTTTGGCTGCAAGTTCAGGTACCGAAGCAACACTGCTGAAGCGGTTGCCATCGTAAACAATGTTGCCAAAAGTTTCGTTGCTGAGAATTACCAAACGGGTTCCGTTGGTCATGCGTTTGAGCTGATCAAAATCTTCAAGGCTAAAAATCTGACCCATTGGATTTTGAGGATTATTGATAACGATCATTTTTGTTTTGGTCGTTACGGTCTTTTTAACTTCGTCCCAGTCGATCCGGTAATCCGGATGTTTCAGGTTGATGTAAATCGGACGTCCTCCGGTCATTTCAATTAACTGTGCATAAGATTCCTGAACGGGCTCAAATAGAATTACTTCATCACCTTCCTTCACAAAGGTGGTGATGGCGGTAGACATAGCCTGCTGAGGGCCGGCAGTGATGGTTAGGTCGGTTTCGGCTTGTAATTCTGTGTTATTCTTTTTGTTGAATAAAGCAACAATTTGCTCTCTCAGTGACCCGACCCCTTCACTTGGAGAGAAGTCGTTGTTCCCTGCACGCATATATTTGTCAACAAGGTTGATCAAATCATCCGGGCATGGAAGACCCGACATAGGATCCACAAGGTTGGTCGCCTTGTACTCCTCTGCAATCTCCATCATTGAAACGAAGGCGTTCCTCTTCGTAGTTGGAAGTTTTGTTATGGTCATACTGAATTAATATCCTGCAAAAGTACTGAAAAAATTGTGAATGGCAATTCGCGGGCTAAAAATAGAAAGGTTACAATTTATTTTATCATATTTTGAAAGATTGTATTTTGCAATCCTTGTTCAAAAATATCTATGGCAAATTAGCTGAAAAACAAACTAATAAGAATTCTTGACCATCTTTTTGAGTACCTGAAATTTCGAAAAAATTAAGTTTTCAAGTGAAAAGTTCCCGAAGGACTTCCAACGACTTGATGTGAAGGTGAATTCCCAGGTGCAAAGAGAAATAGTCAATTATTTTGACCAATATTTGATATCGAAGAGTGGAATTTAGGGCAATATTTCCAATCTCCTCGTAAGGACTGGCTATGAGTTCAGCGAAGATTCGGCTCTCTATTTGTTCCATAAAATAGGGATGAGGCGGTCGGCTTGCCACAAAAAGCCCGGATGCCATGTCAAGAATTGGCTTTTCTTCAGAGAAGTTATCGGTAGGTTCAAAACCCATGTATCGGGTAAGCTGGATCAAAAAGGCAATATGGAAATTAGCCACTCCATGCTGAATGAGATCAAAAATCCGAAAGGAATGGGCCAGGAACTGAAAGAGTTCGGGTCTTGCCTCCTCCTCTTTCAATACCTTGAACAACAATTCTGCCAGGAAGATAGCCTGGGATGCTTTGACGATGTCATAAGGGACCGTGTTATACGGATGATTTGTACGAATTTCCCTGGCTCGCTGAAGCTCCCTGCCTTGCCTGTGATCGATCTCCATGTCCAACAGGAAAAGTGGTTGTAAAAGGTTGGCTTTGTTGGATGATTTTTTGGAATGAATACCCTGAAGGATAAATGAGCACCTGCCAAAGGCCTCCGTATAAACCGTTACAATTCTTGCGGAGTCGCCGTATTTCAGGCCATGTAAAACGATGCCTTCAGTCTTGTGGAACATTGAGCTGGAAATTACAGATTACAAACTAAAGATTAAAAATGGTACTTTGAGTCACTCAGATTCATCAAATCCTTTGTGAAACCTTTGTGTGGTACTTTGCGACCATTGTGGTGGAAAATTTTTTAACCACTAAGGTCGCAAAGGGTTTCACGAAGGGCACTAAGGAAATATTGAATCATTTGCTCAATGAATGATTAGCAATTTAATAATTTTTGTGGTTTTTTGTTGGGGGGAGCTGCAGAAGATCAGGTAGACGCCTGTGGCAACACGCTTCCCACTTGAATTCTTGACATTCCAGGTGGCCCTGCCACCCAATGAGGAGGTTTTGAAGATCAGGTTTCCAGCCACATCGGTTACCCTTATTTCCGTTCCCTCTGTCAGGCCATCGATGGTCGCTACTCCATCAAAGGTTTCACGGAGGGGGTTGGGCCAGACATAGGCTTTCTCCAGTCCACCGGCTCCTGCTGTTGCATCACTTTTCCAGGAGAAAAGTCCCCTTTCGGTGGCAAAGAAAACTTCTCCGCTCTCCGGGAGAATTGCTATCGCGTCGATCCTACCCGAAGGCAGAGGCGAATTTTGGCTGTCGAAATGACGCAACAGGTGATCGCCTTGTTCGGAGAAAAGAAAAACTCCGGAGTTGGTTGTTCCCACCCATTTCCGGTTGCCGCCATCAACGGCGATGGCAGTGATTTTTTCTTTTTCGAGAATTGGTTTGAAAAGTCCTTCACCATCATCGAGGGAGGGTTGGGAGCCGTAAAATTCTCCGGAGTCAAATATTCTGTCGGGGTTGGTATAGACAACCACACCTGTTCCTGTTCCAACCCAAATATCCTGATTGTGATCTTCAACAATAGTTGATATTTCACCGAACTGTGTGATCAGAGAGGTTGTCCCGTTACTGAAACGGCTTTGTACAACCACTTTTCGATACTGATCGTCGGATATATTTTCTACGGCGCCCTTTATCTTGAAAGCAAAAAGTCCCTCTTGCGGAATAGCCACCCAATGAACACCTGTTTTGGAGATGATTTGATTTCCGGTTGTTGCATTTGGAGAATTCAGGTTGGGATAGGGGAGAGAAACAAAATTTCCGCTTTGCGAAAGGCTTCCAAGAGGGATCTTCCCGGTAGGATTGGTATAGAAAAGGTTATTTTGGCTGTCTGTTGCTAAGCTGCTAACGACACATGAACCGTTCAGCACCCCCAACAAAGAGTTTAGTTCGTTGTAATGCGCTATGACCCGGGTTTTCTGGAAAAAGAGCAAACCGGAACCTGCCGTGGATGCCCAATATTCATCCGGTTTATTGCTGCTGAAGGCAAATGAGGTGATTGGTCTGATTGATTTGAGTCCTATATCATCGGCAGCACTGAAATTTTGCCAAATGCCGGCCTGGTAGATGGAGATGGAAGCTTCGGGAATTCCAACCGTGTTATCAATTGATGTTGCAGCAAAGATCTCTTCGTTTGCTGAATTCAAGGCCGTTATCTGATCGCTGCCTGGAGAGTTGGAATCAAGGTGGACGAAAGATGAAGAAGTTGATTGGTAAGTTAGTCCGAAGCGATTGTCGCCAATCCACAACTTCCCATTGCTGTCCGTCAGTGCATCCCTGGGATCGATCACCTCAGGAATTCCACCCGACTGGTAGCTGCTGATGATTTTGTTTCCTGCTTTGCCGGCAAGCCAAACTGCGCCTTTGGTCAGGATGATCAGACCATTTGACTCAGATCTTATACCCCGAATCTGTTTGATTTCAGGATAATACCTTAGCCATTTGTTCCCATCCCAGGCAATTAGCTGGTCATTGCTTCGGTCATGAACAAATATTAATCCATCCGAAAAAGCGATGGATGAAAAATCCGCGTCCGGCTGAGGCAGTCCGGATTGCAGTTGCCAGTTCCGGTAATCCTGGAGATTGCTGTTTTGTTTTGGGGCAGTGAAAATGCCACGGTTGGTGGCGACATACCAGTTGGCTCCCATGGAGGCCAGGTCGTTGGCCTCTTTTGGGTCATTTTGTGCCCCAAGGTACCAGGTCTCGGCAACCTCCACTTTAAGTAAATCTATCTTGACTATACCGAAAGCACAGCAGAGCCAGGCATAGTTGCCTTCGCAAATGATCCGGTGAATGGTTTTGTTTGGGAGTCCGGCCTTCCGGGTAAGGTCGGGAAAATTGACAATCCCCCCTTTTTGCAAAAGATCGACGTTTCCATTTTGGTATCCGACGAGCAGGATATTGGGTACAGAGGCGTATGAAATGGCTGAGATTCCATCATCCGAGAGCCCATTTGCTTTGGTTTTGGTAGTGATTTGGCGCCCCTCCTTGTCTGTAAAAAGTAAACCGTTTGAAGTGGCTGCTACAATGGCTTCAGGCGTTTCAGCAACTTTAATGATAGGAGTAAATGATACATGCGCTCTCCACTCCCCGATGCGGCTCTGACCGAAAATGAGATACGGCAGCAAAATCAGGGGAAGGAGCAATTTTCTCATTATCTGTCGGGCAGGTGAGGATACTCTTCCTGCAGAAACCTGACCAGCTTTTGAACAGCACGTCCGCGGTGGCTCATGCTGTTTTTCAACGCGGCATCCATCTCAGCAAATGACTGGGTATAGCCTTCCGGACAGAAAACCGGATCGTAACCGAATCCCGCGACTCCCCTTCTTTCGGGGAGGATTTCCCCTTCCACAATACCTTCGAAAATATATTCGTTTCCTCTGATAATCAATGAAATTACACAACGAAAACGTGCGGAACGGTTCTCTTTCCCTTCCAATTCCGAGAGCAGTTTTGCAACATTATCGTCAGAATTTCTACCTTCACCAGCGTACCTGGCCGAGCGCACCCCCGGTTCGTTGTTGAGCGCTGTCACTTCGAGACCGGTATCGTCGGAAAAACAGTCGATCCTGAAACGGTCCCAGATGTAAAACGATTTTTGTGACGCATTGGCCTCCAGGGTATCTCCGGTTTCGGGAATTTCATCTGAGCAGGAGATGTCGTTGAGGCCGAGAAGGGTGTATTCTCCCTTCAGAATCTCGCCAAGTTCTCTCAGTTTGTGTGCATTGTTGGTGGCAAAAACCAGTTGATGCATGGCGAATTTATATTAGTAATTTGGCGATCTGCCTGGTGTTATCCGTAATTCCGTAGGTATAAATATGCAAACAGGGTACCTTGTTTGCTATCAGGTCTCTGGCTTGCAAAATGGCCCACTCTGTCCCAACTTGTCTTGCCTCATCATTGGTTTTACACTTTCGGACCTCTGCAGCAAACTCTTCGGGAATGTCGATGCTGAAGAGTTTTGGCAGTATGGTAATTTGGTTCATCAGTGCAAGGGGTTTGATACCCGGAATGATGGGAACAGTAATGCCTGCAGCCCGGCAACGATCCACAAAACTGTAATATTTTTTGTTGTCAAAAAACATTTGGGTAACAATGTATTCGGCACCTGCATCCACCTTTTGTTTCAGGTAGAAGAGATCTGTTTCGGGATTGGAGGCTTCAGAATGTTTTTCGGGATAACCGGCAACACCGATGCAAAAATCCAGGGCACTCTTGTTTTTCAGGTCAGGATCGAGGTATTTGCCTTCGCGCAAGTGGATAATCTGTTCCACCAGCTCATTGGCATGGGCATTCCCGTTTTTTTCAGGCATGAACTGGCTTTCCGATTTTAATCCGTCTCCACGGAGCGCCAGTATATTTTTGATTCCCAGAAAATTAAGATCTATCAGCATATTTTCCGTCTCCTCCCTGGTAAACCCTCCGCAAACCACATGGGGAACAACAGGAATCCCGTATTTGTGCTGAATGGAAGCTGCAATGGCAACCGTACCCGGACGCTTGCGCACAATTTTCTTTTCTAGCAGTCCATTCTCCAGAGGCCGGTACTCGATTTCATCACGGTGAGTGGTAAGGTTGATGTAACGCGGATTGAACTCGATTAACTCATCGATGGTTTCGTAGAGTTTGGATGCATTCTGACCTTTCAGCGGTGGAAGCAATTCGAAGGAGAAGATCGTCTTTTTATTGGGTTGAATCAGGTCAATGACTTTCATGTGTAAAAAAAGAATTTCGGAGAATACCGGTGATTTTGCAAATATAATTGTTTAGAAGCGATCTAAAGCAATTTTTCTTTCTCGAATAGAATTGTAAAGCATTCGAATTTTTGCTATCTTTAATGAATCTAAAATACGATGGAATGTCAAAAGGGAAAAAGCTGGAGAAAGCGATCAATTTCAACAAGGCCGGATTAAAAACATCGATCATGGCGCTCTTTTACGAGGAGCCCACTTATGTTTACAACTACAAGCAGCTCTCTGGTAAAATCGGAGTAAAAAATACGACCGGACAGATGCTGGTCAGTGTGGTCTTGCAGGAGCTTCGTGACAATGAGGCGCTGGAGGAGGTTTCTAAAGGCCGCTTCAGGTTGAAGCCAAAAAGTGGTGGAACAATTATCGGGACCATGGAAGTTAGCAACAAAGGATTCGGTCAGGTATTTTGTGAAGAGCTGAATGTAAGTGCCCTGATCCAGGCGCCCAACATGAACCACGCGCTTGACGGTGATAAAGTGAAAATCAGGTTATTTGCCAGACGTAAGAAGAGCGATGTTGAAGGCGAGGTGGTTGAGGTAGTGGAACGTGCACAAAAAACAGTGGTTGGTACAGTCGAGATTTCCAAGTTTTCGGCATTCCTGGTTCCCAGCAAACGGATGCCATTTGATCTTTTTATTCCCAAAGAAAATTTGAAAGGCGCCAAACATGGGCAAAAAGCTGTAGCAAAAATTGTTGACTGGCCTGAAAATGCACGCAATCCTGTTGCTGAAATCGTTGACATTTTAGGAGATGCAGGTTCCAACAACACGGAAATGCACGCTATTCTGGCTGAGTTTGGGCTGCCGTACAAATATCCCGAAAAGGTTGATGAGGCTGCCAACAAGATTCCCATGGAGATTTCCGCCGAAGAGATAGCCAAACGACGCGACTTCAGGACGGTTCCAACTTTCACAATCGATCCGGCCGATGCCAAGGATTTTGATGATGCCCTTTCGATCCAAAAATTGGACAACGGAAATTGGGAGGTGGGTGTACACATTGCTGATGTAACCCATTATGTGCGTATGAATTCGATCATTGAAGAGGAGGCTTTTTCAAGGGCTACCTCTGTTTACCTCGTCGACCGTGTAGTTCCTATGTTACCGGAACGGTTGTCGAACGGAGTATGCTCTTTGCGCCCCAATGAGGAGAAACTTTGCTATTCTGCAGTTTTTCAACTGGATGAGAATGCCAGGGTTCACAAGGAGTGGTTCGGCAGGACCGTTATCTATTCCGACCGTAGATTCAGTTATGAAGAGGCCCAGACAGTGATCGAAACCGGAGAGGGTGATATGAAAGAAGAGATTCTCACGCTCGATATGCTCGCAAAAAAATTGAGGGGCAAACGTTTCGAAGGTGGATCCATTGATTTCGACCGGGTTGAGGTGAAAATAATAGTTGATGATGAAGGAAAACCGGTAAGTGTCTTTTTTAAAGAGTCAAAAGATTCCAATAAGCTGATTGAAGAGTTTATGTTACTGGCCAACAAACAGGTGGCAGAGCTGATCGGTAAACCAGCTCCCCGGAAGAAGGAGAAAACCTTTGTTTACCGAATTCACGACAAGCCTGATCCTGAAAAGCTGGAGAAGTTCAACCACTTTATCAAACGGTTCGGTTATGGGATCATGACCAATTCTCCGGCGGCGGTATCCTCATCCATGAATCAACTGATTACCCATGTAACCGGAAAGAAGGAGCAGAATGTGATCGAAACCCTCGCCATCCGAACCATGGCCAAAGCCGAGTACTCGACCAGGAACATTGGCCATTATGGATTAGGATTCGAATATTATACCCATTTTACTTCACCGATCAGAAGATATCCTGATATGATGGTCCACCGGTTACTGGAGCGTTATTTGCAGGATGGCACCTCGGTTGCAGCCAACAAGTACGAAGAGATGTGCAGGCACTCCTCCGACATGGAGAACCGTGCCGCAAATGCCGAGCGGGCATCCATCAAATACAAACAGGTGGAATTTATGTCGGATAAGATCGGACAGCAATACAAAGGTGTTATTTCAGGCGTTACGGAATGGGGTATTTATGTCGAACTGGAAGAGAACAAATGCGAAGGTATGGTTCCTTTACACGAGCTAAATGATGACTATTACCAGTTCGACGAAAAGAATTATTGCATTACAGGAAGACGCTCCAGGAGGAGGTATCAGCTGGGCGATGAGGTCGAAATTGAGATCCTCAGGGCGAATCTGGAAAAAAAGCAGCTTGACTTCAAAATTGTTGTTTCTTCAACAAAATAATTATATTTGGTCAATAAAGATGAATTCCAAACGATGAGCAACGAAAACTTAGGAACAAAAAAGGATGCAGTTCGCGAGAACATTTTAACCATTGCACAGGAAATTTTCAGCAAATTTGGTTACAAAAAGACCACTTTAGACGACATTGCCAATGCTGTCAGAAAAGGTAAAAGTTCTCTTTACTACTACTTTAGCAGTAAGGAAGATCTCTTTCAGGAGGTAATTCAAAAAGAGGCCGATATTCTAAGGGTGGAGTTGGCAAAAGTACTGCAGAAAGACATGGATCCTGCGGATAAGCTTCGCGACTATGTTATGACGAAAATCACCACTTACAGGCAACTTGCGAATTTTTACAATGCCATTGAGAACGATACGGCCGCAGTAGAATTTATTGATAAGATCAAATCCCAATACGACCAGGAGGAGATCAGGATGATGAAGCGGATTTTACTGGATGGCGCCAGGCAGCACAAGTTTGTCATCAAGGATTTTACTTTGGTTGCCATTGGTATCACGACCGCCATCCGCGGGCTGGAGATGCCGCTCTCAGCTGGACCTTACAGATCGAATGATTTGGGTAAAAGTGTGGATGCCATCGTTAAGATCATCTGTTATGGCATCATGAGACGAGATTAAAAATCGATTACAAATAAAAAGAAATCCCTTGCCGCGGCAAGGGATTTCTTTTTATTTGTAATCGACGTCTCCGCCACTTGAACTGTTGGTATCACGGACTGCCGGATTGCCATAAACCGTAATATTGGCGCCACTGCTCGCATGGGCCTTGATCTCCTTGGAAGTATTCACATCCAGTTCAGAGCCGCTCGAAGAGGACGCTTCACCCTTTTCTGCGACCAGTTTTGAGGCATGCAGTTCAGAACCGCTGGAGCTTTCCGCTTTAACAGAGGCAGATGTTCCAGAAACTGTCAATTCACTCCCACTGCTCGAATCCAAGGATAACAAGTTGCAGCTCACCTCCATCGTCACTTCTGATCCGCTGGAAGAGCTGATCAGTAAACTTTCAGAATTTATTTTATTGGCGGTTTTAACTTCAGAACCAGCACTGGCGCTCAGCTCTTTCAGCTGTTTCAGGGTGACATATACTTTCATTTTCTTGGCATATCTGACACCCTCTTCAAGGTATATTTTCAATTTGCCGCCAGTCACTTCAGTTTTAAGTATTTTCTGAATGTTTTCATCTGCCTCTACCACCACTTTTTCAAAAGAATCCTGGTTGAGAACAACTTCAATTCCTGTGCTTACGGATATTTCTTCAAAATTCGAAACCGCGCGCTCTTGCTTCACAACATTTCCATTACCATGGATATGGGCAATGCAGGAAACGGCTGTTAATGAGAAAACCATCAGCCATATAGCCATAAGATTGGTCCAATTTTTTTTCATGACGAAGAATTTTAGGTACTACAATTTTGTCATCTGTCGATAAGACGCAAATAGCTTCAAATCGTTACAAAAAAAACGACCCCGATGTTTGCATCGGGGTCGTTGTATCTATTCGTATCCTTTAACTATTGTTTCAGGGGTTCGTTTTTCTTCTCGTCAGCGGTAGCTGGAGGAGTTGTGGGTTCCTCTTCATCTTTCATCGCTTTTTTAAATTCTTTCATGCCTTTTCCAAGCCCACCCATCAATTCAGGTATTTTCTTGCCTCCGAAGAATATGAGTAGAACCGCGATAATAATAATGACATGCGCACCACTTAATACTCCCAATATAAATAAGTTCATAGCCTACTGTTTTATGCGTTTGGGGCAAATATAGCAATTGTTTTAATCCAATATTCCCACTTCACCTAAATAATTTTAAGATATCGTTACCGTTGGCGTAAATCAATAACGAGAAGAGCAATACCATTCCGGTAATCTGTGCGTATTCCAAAAATTTATCGCTCGGTTTTCTTCTCGTAACGATTTCGTATAGTAAAAATAGTACATGACCTCCATCCAATGCCGGGATGGGCAGGATATTCATAACGGCTAAAATGATGGAGAGGAATGCGGTAAGGTTCCAGAAAGATTCCCAATCCCAGACTCCCGGGAAGATGTTCCCGATGGCGATAAAACCACCCAGCGATTCGTAGGCTTTTGTTTTGGGGGAGAAAAGCAGTTTGAACTGTTTGAGGTAATCCCCAACAGCCCTGTAGCCTTTGGAAATCCCGGCAGGAATAGATTCTAGCAGGCTGTATTTGATGATCTTGTACTCGAAAACGCCTTCCAGGTCATAGGCCCTTTGTATGCCAATTAATCCGGTTGAACCAATTCTTACTTTTTTTGAAAGGTTTACCCCTTTGCGGACAAATTGAACCGTGACATCGGAATCTTTTGCAAGCGCCAGTTTGTCGACAAACTGATCATAGAACTTAAATTTGGTACTGTCGACTGAAAGTATTTCATCGCCAAGTTCCATTCCGGCATCCCTGGCAGGGGATTGTTTGGCAAAAGCGATGATTTTGCATGAATAGGGAACACGGAGGGAAAGAATATTCCTATCAGTCAGTAATTTAGAGATGATTTCCTTTTTAATCTGTAGTGTCAGTTTTTGAGAATCCCTTTGTACCTCTATGGTTTGGGCCCCATCCAGCACGATGGTAGGAACAATTTTTGTAAAACTCTCAACCTTTTTACCATCTACCGAAAGGATTTTATCACCATTCCGCAGCCCGATCTCGCGTCCGGTATCCGAAACTACGATCCCATATTTGGCATTCTGGGTTGGAAGATACTCATCACCCCACACAAACAGGATCATGGAATAGAGTGCAAGCGCCAGAATTAGGTTAAAAAGAACCCCGCCTATCATGATCAGCAAGCGCTGCCAGGTGGGTTTTGACCGGAATTCCCAGGGTTGAGGTGGCAGTTTCATCTGCTCTTTGTCCATCGATTCGTCGATCATGCCCGATATTTTGACGTAACCGCCAAGGGGAAGCCATCCTATACCATATTCAGTTTCACCCTTCTGCGTTTTAAAAAGGGAAAACCAGGGATCGAAAAAGAGGTAGAATTTTTCTACCCTGCAATGGAAAAGCTTGGCAAACAAAAAGTGTCCAAATTCGTGCAGGATAACCAGTATGGAGAGGCTCAGCAGGAGCTGGGCAGCTTTGATCAATATAACCATCTTGTCTCTATCAAATGTTTGTTTTTATCTTTTCAGGATAATCTCTTCTGCATAAATTCGGGCAGTTTTGTCTGATTCCATGTAGTCATTTAATTCAGGATGACCAACAAACGGAATTTTTTCCATCACTCGCTCGTTGATTTTTGCTATTTCCAGAAATGATATTTTTTCGTTTATAAATGCTTTAACTGTTATTTCGTTTGAGGCATTCAGCACGCAGGCAAGGTTGCCGCCTTTGTTCAGTGCCTCGTAAGAAAGTGCAAGGTTACGAAAATTTTTTGTATCGGGCGTTGTAAAAGTGAAGGTTGCGTAATCGGCGAAGTTGAACCGTGCAAGGGAATTTTTGATGCGAATGGGATATCCCAGGGCAAATTGTATGGGTATTCGCATATCTGGGAGTCCCAATTGTGCTTTGATGGATCCATCGCAAAATTGCACCATGGAGTGAATGATGCTTTGCGGATGAACGACTACATCGATCTGATCAGGTCTTAGTCCGAAAAGCCATTTTGCCTCAATGACTTCGAACCCTTTGTTCATGAGTGTTGCAGAATCGATGGTGATCTTTGCACCCATGTCCCAATTTGGGTGTTTCAATGCCTCTTTTACGGTCACTTTAGATAGCTGTTCGGCTGATTTTCCGTGAAAAGGACCTCCTGAACAGGTAAGAATGATCTTTTCTACCGAATCATCCGCTTCGCCAACCAGGCATTGAAAGATCGCAGAATGCTCCGAGTCGATCGGAAGAATTTCTGAATGGTGTTCCTGTGCCAGCCGCGTGACCAGATCACCGGCAACAACCAGTGTCTCCTTGTTGGCAAGGGCGATTTGTTTTCCGGCTTTCACTGCCCTGATCGTTGGCAACAGTCCGGAAAAGCCTACCATGGCTGTCACCACAGTATCTATGGAGCCCATTTCTACCACCTGTGCAATCGCATCACAGCCGGCATAGACCTTTATAGGGAGTTCTGACAATGCCTCTTTTATCTCCGGGTATTTAGCTTCATTGCCGATAATGACCACATTGGGCATGAATTTCATGGCCTGATCGATCAACAAATTAGTATTGTTGTTGGCGGTCAGAACTTCGACAGTGAAGAGGTCAGGATTGCTCGCAACAATATCAAGGGTCTGCTGACCGATAGATCCGGTAGAGCCGAGCAGGGCAATTTTCTTCATGGTAGGGTATTGGTTAAAAGCTTATGTAGTCTTCGGGGTTGATAGGGTTGCCATTTACCCATAGTTCGAAATGGAGGTGCGGTCCCGTAGTTTTTCTTCCGGTATTGCCCATGATGGCAATTACCTCTCCCGCTTTCACTTTGTCGCCCTGTTTTTTGAGCAGTTCTGAATTGTGTTTGTAACTGGTTACAATATTTTGATCGTGCTGAATGATCATAACATAGCCTGTTTCCATGGTCCATTCGGAGAAAATAACGGTACCATCCAGCGCTGAGGAGATCCTTGAATTTTGCTTGGCCACGATATCAACGCCATAATGGCCGGTGGATATATCCTGTTTGCCCGTTACCATTCCTTTAAGCGGAGGGAAGAATAGCAGGCTCGCGAGACCGCTTTTTCTCATACTGCCGGGACTGAGGTGCAGGTTGAATTGCTCCTGGTCCAGTTCATCCTTGAAGAGGCTGTCCTGGTTCAATTTCCTCATGTCTTTGAGGTTTGGTCTTACAATCGAGTCTCTTCTGGTTACAGTATCCAGCGAATTTTCGCCACTCAGCATGGCACGCATGTCGTGAAAATAACGGTCGTAGAGGTTGATTTTTTGTTCCAGAGAGTCAGTTACCAGGGCATTGTTGATCAGTCTTTGCCTTAATTTCCCGGAAGGGTAGCCAGGTATATATTCCCTCAAAGGAGTAAAAGCAATGAGGATCGTCACCCCGATAATGATGGCCACGACGGCGCCAACCAGTCCGAGCACCAGGGTACGGGCATTGAACCTGATCTGTCTGATGATATGCAGGTTGAGGTCGTTGAAGATAACGATCCGATAGGGGTTCTGAAACAGTTTCTTCAACTTATCTCTCTTTCTTTCTGCCGACATGGGTAGCTATTTCTTGAAAATCCAAACTTACACAAAAAACTCGCATGTATATTGCAGAATCGGAAAAAATGGCTATCTTTGTACCCACAAAACCGACACAGCTGGTTTTAAAAAATATACTGTGGGGTAGAGCAGTTGGTAGCTCGTCGGGCTCATAACCCGGAGGTCGTGGGTTCGAGTCCTACCCCCGCTACTTTGAAGAATGATAAAAGCCTGTAAGCCAAACACTTGCGGGCTTTTTGATTTTAAAATTGGAAATATATTGGAAACAACAGGATGGTATGAGTGCCTTTAGAATAGCTGTGTTCATTGAGGTTTTGCTGGGATCAGTCCTTCACCGGTTATCCGAATCCGATCCATGCTCAGACAGTTTTTCTGACCATCCTTTGTATCTGTTAAGCCAGGCACGAAATAATTGAGAGGGTGATCTGTTTGTTTCTGATACCCCTCTTCTCCCCAACTGCACATAATGATTAATGAGGCAATCATTATGGAGGCATTGTCAAACGTCATTCTTATATTTAATTATGGTAATGTCAAGCTGTTGGTAGTAATGAACTTATAAAATAGAACCATGTAAAAATCATTGGTTTTATTTTACATTATTTTTTAAGTTTCGTCATCATCAAACAATCGAAGCGCCAGTTGTGATCCCATTTTAGGGTAAGCACGTTCTAACCCTCTTTTAAAATTTTCCCATTTAGAATTAGCTCTCATAAGTGCCATGATTCCAGTAAAATGCCTATCTAGCGCCGGATGTCCTATTTCGTCAGTTAGCCATTGATGATGCTTTGTCTTTCTCCTTCCAGATGGTAATATAGGGTTTCTTACTTGGAGTTCAGATAAAATACCTGGCGCTAATCTCTCATAAATTACATCATTAGTGTATCTACCAACTACTTGAGGCATTTTCATTGTTCGCTTATCTAGGGTCCATCCTTTTAACCTAAATAATTCTTCGTAAAATTCAAGCGGGAAACAACTTGCCCATTTTGCGTACTCTGTTTTTAAGTATTTATCGAGAATTTTTTGTAGCGCCTCCCTTTGTCTTACTTCTTGAAAGCCAGTAGCCTCATCAATAAGAGCTATTATTCCTACGGTAGCAAATCCCTTTAATAATATATACGCATTATCAGCAATGATCTCTTGTGATTTATTTAGTACACCTGCCTTTTTTGCGCTAATAAATACATCGCAAATTTCAGGCAACACAGTGGCAGCAAACCCCTTAGAAATAGCGCCGTTTTTACGAACAAACTGAATTGGAGTTAAGAGTTTTCGCTTTAAGTCATCTGAAACAAACGGCGCCAAATAATGTGCTGAAACATATTCCGGCAAAATCTCCTCATTTGATATAATTTTCTTTCTTGCCCAATGAGCGCCTCCTCCTTTAATTCCAAAAGCCTTAGAAAGGCTACGCTCTGAAATTACTCTCGTTTCATCATCTAATACTCCGCAATATAATATGGCATTTCCTATAGGTACTCTTGCGAAATAATCTGCTTTTGCTATCTGCTTCATAGATTCACAGTTTTAAAAATTGTTAAATCAAATATATTTACATTCTCTCTGTTGTTATATCTAAAACAAAATTCATCAATGTATTTATTCAGATATTTAGAACTAACATAGTGATATAGTCCAATAACACCACGTTTAAGCAATGACCAAAAACCTTCTAATGTATTTATGTGAACGGCGCCGTTTACATTTTCTCCCATTGAGTGCTTGACAATAGAGTGACCGTATAATAAAGCTAGACCATTGTATGACCTCCATTCGTCAGTCATTATCTGTGAACCACTTTTTACATTCATATTAATGAACGACTTAAGTGTTTCTCCGGAGGTGTCTTTTGCTTTCTGTGCACTTACTTTACTCCCTCTTTCTAAGATTCCTATTACGGGAGTCTTATCTTCGCCACCCCTATCTTGACCATCTTTAGTTTTCTTATTCGTATGACGGTTTTTATTCTTCCCACCAACATAAGTTTCATCAGCCTCAATAATTCCTTCGAGTAAGTCACAATTTTCAGTCATTGCCGTTCTTATTCTCATAAGCATTAGCCAAGCGGTATCTTTTGTTACTTCAATATCACGTGCTAATTGTCTTGCAGAAATCCCTTTTTTTGCATTAAGAACCAAAGATATAGCTAAAAACCATTTCTGAAAATCGAGTTTTGTGTTTTCAAAAATAGTTCCTACCATTACGCTAAAAGAAGTATTACAAGTATTGCAGTGATACCTATTTTCTTTTGGCAAAGGTGTTTGATTTTCTGATTTACAATAGGGGCAAGTTGGTTTATTATTCCACCTTACCTTTTCCAGATAATCAATACAATTTTGTTGTGTTGGAAATGTTCTGTAAACTTGTACTATATTCATGGCATTTAGTTTAAGCTACTACCAATTGATAGGACAAATATACACCATTAAAATATCAATACCAAATAAAAGTGATAATAATTATCAACTATTTACTACCAACAACTATGACATTACCTTAATTTTATTTTAGGAGAATATTTGGGTTATATTTTGTTCAGGAATTCAATTGTACATCTCGCTCTGGATTGTGTTGTAAACTATCCATATTTTCATAAGAAAAGAGACTATTAATTATTGGAATTTTAACTTTGGTAAACTAATAACAATATCCACCGTCTGCACACTCACATTGATTATGCTCAAGAGTAAATCCAAAATGTACCTCGGATTGCCAACCTCAGTTGCCCAATCATTGGGGTCGTTTCTGATGCCGCTTTCTTTGTGGGTGGTTATTTGATAACGCTCCATGATCCATTCGATAGCCGATTTGCCGTTGA
Source organism: Prolixibacteraceae bacterium (assembly GCA_023229575.1). Lineage (GTDB taxonomy): Bacteria > Bacteroidota > Bacteroidia > Bacteroidales > Prolixibacteraceae > CAINVV01. The sequence goes on along the minus strand of JALNYZ010000006.1, from coordinate 71,745 downwards.
CGACATACTCGTAAGCTTTACCAGGAATATTGGTTACAGTTATTTTGCTGTTGTAATGGATCGTGTCTTTTTGGTCTTTCCTGGGAAAGCGCATTTTTTCAACATGGTACAAATTGGAGCCGGCAGGCTCGGCGTCCAGAAATGACAATGCCTCGGCGCCGGAAACAGTTACTTCTGTGAGTGGCGGTACCCCTTCGTAATTGATATGCAACTCTGCCAATTTACGACCTGCCTTACTGAATGCCCAGAAATCCCGAACATCTTCGACCAATGGCAACCGAGGCAACATTTTCTTTAAATCGTTTGCAAACTTCTCACGGTACTCCGGACAATGTAAAAAGCCATACACATAATAGAATATATCTTCCTTTTCCACGTTCTTCCCATACTGCCTTTTGGCTCGTTCCAAGATAAAATCACTTACAGCATCTCTGCGGATGTATTCGCTGTCATTTTCATCAGTGTCAAATAAACTACGACTTTGCTTTTGGCGTTCTTCGTAATAATAAAGGGGGAAAGACTGGGCACCGCCATTACCGGTTTTTGTAAAACAAAGGTCAGGCATCTTATCCGCTATTAATACTGAAAATCCCAAATTACCCTCTCCAGTAATAGAAATAACAAGGTTCTTAAGAATGGAATTTGGAAATAGTTTATCACTTAATCCTGGACGTTCAATAAAGGGTTTATCAAAATAAAGTCGCTGCTTTGTAAAAGGACGATAAATGCCTGTTTTTATTTCAGCTTTTCGATACTGATGTTCCTTGTGATGTTCAAGATCCCTTTTCAAGTTTACTGTCCAGCTTATCATTTTGGGGTTAGCATCTATAAAACTATCTACATTGAGTTTAGATTTTTTTGCGCTCTCTACTTCAAAACTTTTTTGTTGCTCATTGTAGAAATCAATTGTTCGTTTCATATTCTTCTCAATTTCAAATGTTGAGAAGTTATAAACCCAAGCATCACGGTTTGAAGATACTCCAATTGCATATGTATTGAAAAAAGTTTGACTTTTTAAATCAAATTTCTTCTGAGGTTCAAAGGGTATATAAGTTTCAAAAACATCATTTCTTTGGCTAATCCAATCCCCATGATCATTGGTCTTCAATTTTGTCCACTGTATTGCTTGATTAGAAACTGAACCAAAATTCCTGACAATAGATAATTTATCTTCCCTGTTTAGGTAATCGCCGATGTCAAAATAATGAATGATGGCCTTTTTGCTTTTTGCTTCTGGGTTTTTTACCAACAAAGTAATTGCAATGGGAGTTCGTGAACCAGAACCAAAAATCTTACCGCCCTCCTTTCGTGAAAGTTCTCCGCTGGTTCGTTGGTTTCCTCTTAAATTGAGTACAAAAATTGAGGAGAATTCCTTTTCCAAGCATTTCCGGAAACCGTCAGTACTGTTTCCATCCAACCACGCGCCATTAGAAATAAAACAAATTATACCGCCATTTTGGGGGTCTAAACGATCACTACTCCAGCGGAATGCTTTGATATACGCATCATATAAAGATTTATTCAGACCAGCAGATGATTCTTTGGCGTAGGTACTGGCTATTTTAGCATCCAAAACCGGATAAGATTGATTTTGAGCATTATCATTGGCGGATTTTTGTCCGATAGAATAAGGTGGATTACCAAAAATCACCCGTAAAGGGGCCTTCTTTTGCTTGGCAACCCGTTCAGAGTTTTGAGGAAACATTTCGGAAAACAATTTCTCCGTTGCATCGCTTTCTCCCAATTGAAACGTATCGGTCAAACAAATACCATCGAAGGCATGGTAATCGGTCTCTCCCATGGCATCGTGAAAGGCATTTTCGATGTTTACGGCAGCTATGTAATAGGCAAGTAGCACAATTTCGTTTGCGTGCATCTCCTGTTGGTATTTGCGAAGCAGGTCTTTTTTATCTATCAATCCGCTTTGCAACAATCGGGTAATAAATGTGCCTGTACCGGTGAAGGGGTCCAACAAATGAACATTTTCATCCGATATACCTCTGCCAAATTCTTTTTGCAAAATATCATTGACCGAATAAATGATAAAATCCACACATTCGACCGGCGTATAAACGATTCCTAATTGCTCCACCATTTTTGGGAAAGCGGTTTTGAAGAACTTGTCGTACAATTCAATGATAATGCGTTGTTTCCCTTCGGCATTGTCGATACCTGAAGCCCGCATTTTTACGGATTCGTAAAATTTGTTTAAGGTTTCGGCATCCTTGTCAAACGATTGGTCTTCCAGGAAATCCAACATCGTTTGCATGCTCACCGAAATGGGATTGTTGTGAACAAACGAATAACCCTCAAACAAGGCTTCAAAAACCGGCCTGGTAATGATGTGTTGAGAAAGCATTTCAACAGCCTGTTGTTGGGTAATGCTCGGATTGATATTTTTCTGCAATCCTGCTAAGAAATTAGCAAAGGCTTCCTGGTGGATAGGATCCTCTTTTATCAAACGATTTATTCTTTCAACCTGACGCTCGGCAATTTCAGCAACGCTTTTGGCCCATTGTTCCCAATACCTGCGGTCGCCAACTTTATTGACCATCCGTGCAAACACCACATTTTGCAATTGTTCAAACTGCAAAGCCATTTGCTGGTTGATATCCCTGTTACTTTCGTAGGCACCTACTCCATCATCAACAGTAAAGGCTTCACCATCGTTACCGAAGGAATATTGAGGTCTGCCAACCAAAATTTGCATTGGCCGACTCTTGTTGAGTTCAATTTTATTGATGGTGGCATTGAAGCGGTCATCATGCGCTCGAAGGGCATTTAGCACTGTCCATACCACTTTGTAGCGTTCGTTGTCATCGAGCGCCTTGTCAGCTTCTACATCCGATGGGACCACTACCGGGATAATGATGTAACCGTACTTTTTACCCGGTGATCTTCGCATTACCCGCCCAACAGATTGCACTACATCCACCTGAGAGTTTCGTGCGGATAGGAACATCACAGCATCCAAGGTCGGCACGTCCACCCCTTCACTCAAACAACGCACATTGGTAAGAACCCGGCACTCATTGTCTTCAGTGTTGGCTTTTAACCATCCCAATAATTCATCGCGAACCGGTGCAGACATGGTACCATCTATGTGCATGGAGGAAACGGAAACCATCTGCTCCTTCTTTTCCGAAGGTAAAGAGTTCAGATAAGTGTCTTTAGTGCTGTTGAAAATTCCTGTAATCTTTTTAGAAACGGCAATATTTGAGCAGAAGGCAACAGCCTTTCTCATCGGATCAGGGTCAGAGCTCTTGATGATACCCTCATCACCAAGAACCTGCTTTGAAAGGGCATTGATACAACCAATGAGTTTTGAGGCATCATCCGTATTGATTTCACTCTCTTTGTCAGCAATCATCTTATAAATTGCCGGTGGAATTTCTTTGTCGCTGAGGGTCAAAATCAACACCTTGTAATCAGAAAGCAGGTCTTTATCGACTGCTTCCCCAAAACCGATACGGTAGATCTCTTCTCCGTACAATTTGACATCGTCCATGGAACAAAGAACTGCATCGGCCTGCGCTGCCTTGCTTTTGCTGTCATCACTGAAGAGACGGGGTGTTGCCGTCATGTACAGACGTTTTTTAGCCTTTATGAAGTTGTTGTCATGTACTTTCGTGAAAGAGGATTCATCTTCATCCGCAAGTGTGACACCGGTGGTGCGATGAGCTTCATCGCAAATAATCAAATCAAATTCACCAAACCCTTTCTTTAAAAATTCTTTCTGGGCACGTGCAATGACTTCAATTGATTGATATGTAGAAAAAACTACTGTCAGTCCGTTGTTGCCGTTATTCTTCGCGTATTCTAATTGGCGCAATATGTCTTTCGTATTGGTTGATGCAGGCAGTGCCAAATCTACAATACTAAAACTGTCAGTATCATCATTTTTTGTCTTAGTCTTTGAAATTTCAGGATCTGAACAAATACAGATAGCATTGATTGGTTCGCTGGCATCTGCAGACCATTCACGCAGGGTTTGTCCCAACAAGGCAATGGATGGCACCAAAAAAAGTATTAGACCTTTACCATCTGTTTCGTTTTCTGCAATGTGAAGGGAATTGAGCGTTTTCCCAGTTCCACAGGCCATGATAAGTTTCCCTCTGTCGGCAGTTTTAAAATACTCATGGACTTTTTCCAGTGCTTCTTTTTGATGGGGACGAAGTGTTTTTTTAGGAGTAAGTGAGCGTTTACCATGAATACCCTCTTCCAACATCCACCAATCCACAGGAGCTTCTTGTAGATTGAAAAGGCTTAATCTTGTTACCGGTGGATTTTGATTTTTGATGGCCTCAGTAGCATTCGGTCCCCATTTGTTGGTTGTCGAGATCCAGAGACGGTGTGAGAACCTAACCGTTTTTAATTCTTCATTTTTAAATTCCCGGCTGGAAGTAGAGAGAAAAGAATCTACTGCTGGTTTGTCAATTGTAGAACTCTCCTGGTAACATTTACATTGAATAGCCCAATAATCGCCTTCGTAAGTCAGCGCAACCAAGTCAATACCAGTATCACTGCCGCCTAAATCATTCTTCCCGTGGAACTCACTCCAAAGCCAAACCCTTTTGAGTTTGTTTGAGTATTTTGGGTCGGTCAACAAATACGCCTGCATTAACCGCTCGAAGCGGGTGCCTTTGTCGCGTTCTGAAAACGAATATTTGCGGTATTTCTCAAGTAGTTTGGTAAAACTCATCTATCCTAATTTTTCCATTCTTTGTACAATATAGATTCTTTCACTGAAACATTCAGAAGTTCAGTATTGTCATGCAGTACATCAAATTTCTGTCGTTTCGACCTTACAAATTGACCGTTCATTATAAATTTCCTATCAACGTAGCAAGGAAACCCCCTTCTTGCATGTATTTTACTGAAGGCAAACGTTATTTAGTCAAAATGTTTAATCTATTATTTATTCTTGCCATGTATATTTCATTTGGTAATTTAATTAAATTAAATATTAAAGCCTCAATTATCTCAACATAATAAAGCAGTAATATGGGCAAACGCTGATAGATATAACGCCAAAGATTCTCTATGTCTCCTTGATTTGAGAATACAAGATTTAGATTCTGAATTTCAGTTTTATTATTTCTATTTCGTGTCGTAGATAAATGTAAGGCTTTGTTTGACAAATTAATTAAACTGTCTTGTTCTTCTTGATTGAAAATCCAGTCATATAGTTCGCGCTCAGTTATTGTCTTTGCAGCTAGTAAAAGCGGTAATGATTGTTTTAATAGTAATATTTTCTCACTCTCATTTAGAAATGATGCATCGAAAGAATCTAGGGAATTAAATTTATCTAAAAAATCAATATCAAACATTATTCTTAGAAAAACGGGAAGATGATATACAAAAGGTTTACGTAAAAGCGAAAATGTGACTGTTAGTCTTTTCTTCTTTGAACAAGACAATGCCTCCTGCAAGAAATAGCATACATCAATTAGCAAGGCATTTACTATGCTTTTCTTTACAAATTTATCGTGCTCATCAACCCTACCTTTCCTTAATAAAAAGTCTAGGAAGTGCTCTCCTTTTTTGATGTCCTCCGCAGAATTGAAGTTAATAGTTTGGAAACGCAATTCGTCATAAGCTCTATTTGTGATAAATTCCTCAATTTGCCCCACAATCAATTCACACTGTTTATGTTCCTTCCAAAATCTTTTGGGAAGATATAAATATTCTTTGTCAAGCGCCATTATAATGTTTGCTAACTGGTTGGTATGAGATGTTGAGCATTTCAACGGTTCAATTTTTCAGCTTACTACTATTTTCATTCGTTAATAACTTCTTCATCTCTATTACTTTCTGCCAAATGCACTATATTTATTTTAGCAGAAGTAATTAATTCACAATTTTGTCATTTAAGCCCCATAAGTCTATTACATATCTAAATGTGATTTCGTGCCCCTCAGAATTAAATACACTATTCTTTAACATACAATTGCAGATTTTTGTTGATTCTTCAAATTCAACAGGGTATGTAGTTTCAAAAGTTTTAACAAACTCATTCAGTTGATTCCTTTGTTCACCTGAGATATCAAAATATTGCAGAAATCCCCACGCCAGTACATATCTGAAAATCTTAAACTTCGATTTGAACTTTATATCAGGGAATTCCCTATAAATATCATCCCCATTTTTAAAGGCTTTCGTTTCTTTTCCTAACATCCCCATGTATGTGGATGAAAAAGGTTCAAAACCTTCTTGTTGAATGATTTTATTAACAACTATGTCATCAATTAGAGTGCATATTAGCCCCAAAAAATTTAGTTCTTCGTTTGTTATTGATTCCGATGTTTGAGGAGTAAAATATCCTTTACCGAAAATCAAAAGTCCATGAGTTATCTCATGAGCAAAAGATTGCTCGAATTCTGGGTCTTTATTCTGAAAGGATTTATTGAAAATGATTTTGAGATGTGTTGGATGGTCAACAAATGCTGCAGACATACCAGAAACACCTAAATCTTCGTTTATTTCTATAAGTACCTTTCGTCCTGTTTGTTTCTCAACTATATCAATGTATTTTTTTAGCTTATATGAAATATCAATTTTCATAATATCTTCCTTAATAGTAACTTATTGCTACTGAATTGTGTATAACATTTGTAAAGCTCAACATAGCTCGCATACGAATACTGGCCATGCACAACCATTAGGTTTAATTTTCACTAAGATAAGAAGAACCACATACAAACTGTTGCTTCGGTGTAAAAAAATATTCCACCGGATTCTTATTCAGGATATAAAATTATTCCGGTTTCCTCAAATGAGAGCCAGAGGGGGAAAGGTTTTTGGCAGATCTGTTTTCCGGTCTATGGATAATGTGCGTTTGGAATTTATCTTTAAAGTTTAGCAGCTCGGTATTGATTAGGAGTCATGTATGCCCTTTTTGATGTAAACGTATTGAGTATTTTAAACGACCTCATTAAAGTAATACAATTGTGCCACTCGGAGAAAATAATGGCTGAAATATGTAAAAGTAGTTTGATTAATAACCCGGATAAATGTTGCTTCCTGAATATCTGAGAGAGGGGGAACCGGGTTCTATTTTGAGAGGCTGCAGTTACGGTCACTTGGCACTTAGGGGTCAGAGGGGACCCAAGGTTGAGACTCGACTTCACTAAGAGGTTCACAGTTATTAATTGACCGATCCTTTCTTTGAAACTGCCTGGTTGATCCTCTGTCGTTCCATTGTTCTTTTCTGTTCAATCAGTCGCTTAACTTCCTCCAATATCTCTTGAGGTTGTTTGCCTTCCTTCTTGGCCTTTTCAATTGTCAATCTGACTAACAATTCAACTAAAGATTCATTTCCCATGATTTGATTACTTGTAGTTACTACAAGTTACCCCGTTTTTTTGACAAAAACGAATTCTTTGTATTAATTTCGACAAATGATTTAAAAATCAAACTTCTATGTGTGGTCGATTTGTACTGATTGATAAGATTGAAACCATTGAAAAGACATTTAATGCTAAATTGGCAGTACATGACCTATTTTCTCCAAACTACAATGTCTCCATTGGTCAAAAATCATTGGTAGTTACTAATGAGGATCCTAAACAATTGCAGTATTTTCAATTTGGGTTTACTCCCTCCTGGGCGAAGAAACAGATGTATTTGTTTAATGCCAGGGCTGAAGGTGACCACAACAAAGAGAACGATCCAGGCTATCATGGCGCAAAGGGTATTATTGAGAAACCTGCTTTTCGCAGTTCTATTCGAGCAAAGCGGTGTTTGATTATTGCCAGTGCCTTTATTGAGGGCACCACTAATGAAGGTCTGGATAAACCTTTCCTGGTCCATTTGAATAAGCGACCTTTTGCCTTTGCAGGTTTATGGGACAGTTGGACTAATCCGGATAACCAGGAAGTAATTCAGTCTTTCTCTATCATTACTACTACTGCAAATGAACTTCTTCAAAAAATCCCTCACCATCGAATGCCGGTGATCCTTCCGGATCATGCATACCACACCTGGCTGAATCAAAACTCCTCACTGAGTCAAATTACTGAACTATTGGTCCAGTACCCTGCTGAACGTATGAATGCTTATCCAATCTCACCGGACATCAAGGACCCAAAGAATAATAAAAAGGAATTGCTGAGCCAACTTGGTGAAAAGCTCAATCCGGAAATTGAGATCAGATCCTTCAAGACGCTGCAAGAAAAAGGATTTGGCCGGAGGAAGAGGTTTTGACAGATATTTCATTGCCGAGAAAATGTCATTATCCATTCCGGCATCCAATGCGGGTGTAAAATAATATTCCACTACAATTATTGTCATGGGATAAAATAGTATTCCTGAGTATCTAAGAGAGGGAACCTGCCAAAACTTTTAAAGACACAACCAAACTGCTATTAGCTGTCTTTGCCCTTACACCCAACTTAAGTCAACGCTTTTCAAAGTGTCAGTCGGTAATTTTATGTCAATGGTGAAGTCATTGGGATAGGTACAAAATCATTTAACCAACCTTAATGGTCATTGAAACACTTCATTGTTTATTCTCCATCATTAACTTCCTTAAGAAGTTTCTTTGGGGGAGGAAAGGTTTGGATTAGGTTATTTAATATTTTCATGTTAGGAAATATCTCAGTGATCTCTGCATGAGTGTAAACATCTGTGTTGGCAAGTTGAGCATTATGCCGATGTGATTTATCAATTTTATGAATCTTGATATTTGACGCTCTTTTAATATATACAACTATACTGTCTGCCTTTAACTTATCGCCAAGATCTAAGTAAGAAGTCCCTCGTCGAATTGGAATTTTAGGGGTTAATTCTTTTTCAATTGTTGTTTCGCTATTACGTTCACAAGAATACTTTCTACAATTACCGAGGTCGGGAATATTGACTAATGATCCAAAATTTATTTTTCTGGAAATTATTTCAGCTCCATCACATTCAATTGATGCACCTTTGTATACGTACTCCATTATTCTCCAAATTTAGTATCAATGGCTTTGAGTTCGCTATTAATAGATCTTGTATCAAATGAGAATAATTCTGAAACTTCATCAAGATTAAAAGACTTTCCTATTTGAGTAAGAATATTACTGATAACATGCAAATTAATGGGATGATTAAGCCTATTTATCTGAATAATATACTTCTCTGGATTTTCTTCTATCTCAGTTTCAAACTCAGTTTCAGAAATGAGATTTTCAGACAATTGCATGGAAAGCTGCAAGAACTCATTCTTTTTTATGAGATTTTTAATAGCTACAATGCAATAATCATTACGAAGATTATTAACATGATTCGTGATTTGAAACTGTTCAAACAAAAAATTCATATGCTTTTCATCAATTATAAAGCTTATGAACCCATTTTCATTTACATTTTCAAGGCTACCAACCTTTTGAAAACTTAAAGACGATTGTTTGACATATTCAAATTTTATCGTGCTTTCACTTATTGGATATGAAGTAATGTTAGTTTCCATTCTTTAAAATTTTTTGACTTTCTTCAAAGTGCAGATTAATGAAATCAGGTTCAAAAGGCGCAATTTTGGAATAGTGAAAATTAAAATTAGATTGGATGTTATCTTTCAAGATATCACTGATGATATTTATTTGGTAATTTTCTTGATTCTGTGACTGCTTAATTTGGTTTAGTTCAAATTCTCCAAACGAGCAACTGATGTTGTTAATCGTTTGAATAAATATATTAGGATCTTGCTTGTTTAGAACATAACGTATATTAACTCCAAGAGCCTTAATTGGAGTTTGGGGTAGTAATTCTAAAATTTTATTAATAATTGATGACGCTAATTCGGCTTTATTCATGTCATAGCCGTCAAAAGTAACTTCTACCAAGTTTGCCTTTGGGAATAGATTTATCCCATGGTAATGAAAGCCAAAATCCATTTCTTCGAAATTAACCATCCCCTGGATCTCTTCACCATCATTTAAACCAAAAAGATTGATTTTTATCCATTTAGGAGTAAAAATTCGCGGATTCCAACTTCCAACTATTACAGTTGATACTTGAACTGGTTGCATCTGTTTTTAAATGAAAATTTAATTAGGCAAAGGTATACAAATCCAATTACAAAATGAGAAGGCGATATGACCTAATTGGAATTAAGTCAATCTAATGATTTAGGTTTTTATTATTTCCTTTTCATCCATCGTTTATTTTTCTGCGGAAATACCACAAGATTGCAATCGGTTAAGCACCTTCCTGAATGGCGGTTAATGATTGTCAAGTTAGGGAGAAAGCGCTATTAATTGTCCATTTCTGGAATTCTTTGAAAGAGAGGGAACCGGGTATGGTTTTAAGTGACGACCGATGACCGATCACTGGGTACCGGGGGGACCAGAGGGGACCCAAAGTTTTCCTGGAAAATTTCGATTGAGTCCGGCGAGCGTAGCGAGCAGGACATGAGAGCACGAATGCAGCGTGTATGTTCAAATGATTTCATGTATGATTTTGTACACGCATGCGTGCAAGGATTTTGTACGTGGCTGCGTGTAGAATGCAAAAAAAAGAAACACCCCGAAGGGCGCTTCAATGCTGATTATCATAGGTCACACATTCCAATCAGCAACGATTGTGTGATCTTACAGTTCTCCTAACCTGCCGAGTGACTGAAACTCTTTGTCATAATGCAGGTCGCTGGTTCCTATTGCAAGGATTACAGTCGAATCAAAGGTACAGATGACAATTCTGTACAGAATCAAATAAACAATTCCTGAATAAAAATACACACCCATTTCTGAGTGTGCATTGAAAGTTCCGTGCTTTATGGGGTCTGCTTACAACCATCCCAATTAAATAAACAATTTGTCCGGAATAATAATGTACGCATTCCGGTACTTTCCATTGCAGAAATACCACAAGACTGCCAAACGGTTAAGCACCTTTTCAGAATGGGGGCAAATGATTGTCAAGGTTTGGAGCAAGCAGCAATGACTTAGCCAAAACCACTTGCGACAACCCAAAGGGCACTGATCTTGACGATCATTCTTCCTGCCCCCATCTATCTTGCTTGACCGTTTTGCGGCCTTGTTTCCATCTTCCGGCGCGAGCCGTCTGCGAGTTAAGAGCTGGTGGGAGGCCGGGAGCTATTGCAGCCGAAGGCAAAATAGCAGGCCGACCTGAGCGAACCGATGACGAAGTGCCTTTTTCGGGCACGAGGAACTGTGAGCGAAACAAGCTCGACTAGCAGGCGAGCCAAGCAACAAGCGCGGTTCAATCCCTGTAAAGAAACCTATGAGCGAAGCGAATTCCCTGGCAGGGTCTCAGGGATTGAAGAGAGCGCTAATGAGCGACGGATGCGTAACAGTTTTTTCTTTGAGAACCGAATGAAGCGATTAAGCGGAAAGAGGCTTGTTTGGTTTGCAAGTTTTACGACGAAGGAGTAAACCCGCAGGGCCTGACATTGCAAACCAGCAAAGAAAAAATGTGAGCATTCAAGCGAATGCCTTATTTCCTGCTTCTTTTTCTAAATAAGCTACCTCGTAAGGGAGCTGTCGAAGTATTGACAAAAAAATTCTCTGTCGCAGCAGAGCTGCGGGAAATTTACCCTCAGTGATCAAAAAACGACCAATTATGAATTGAATTTAAAAAAAATGGAATTCTTAAATAGGGCTTTACTCTTATTAGTTGGTGAAATAAACCCAACAATACAAGAGCTATTATTGAACTTAATATGAGTTGAAATCCGTATTCGTCTGATATAAAGGGACAATTATATATAAATTCTGTAATGCGTACTGCCATATAGAAACCGTAAATAATCATAATCATTAGAATAATTCTAAGAAATATTCGCTTCTTTATTTTAATTTTTGTGACACTATAAGGCTCACATCTATCATAATTTCCTGAAATTAGGGAATAAAAACATAAAACCGATGAGAACAGTGGAATTGTAAACGCCGAAATAATTATAGATGATTTTAATAAACCGCCGGTAATTACACCTTCATATAAACTTGAACCGATTAGCCACAGAATATAAATTATTATAGAAAAAATTGCCAACACCAAGGCTCCCATAATAATAGTATGCAATATTCCCTTTAAACTGAAGTATCCTTTGAAGCTTAATTCCGCATCTGAACCCCAAAAAATTCTGTCGATTATGTATTTAATCAATGATAATAATAAGAATATCAGGGGAATAATAATTAAAAGAAACTGCCAAAGATCCAAGGATTCATATAATATTTTTAATGAATTCATCTTACAAATTATTAGATTTTGATGATTTGTACTCAACAATCAAATTTGATAAAATATTCTTATAGTTTTCAAAACGGGCTTCATCACTGGGGCGATATGAATAATCTCTTTTAGTCCACAATAAGGAGATAGCTTCATTCGAACAAATCAAGTCGCATTTTGAATAATATTCACATTTTGGCCAATATTCACATTTTGAAGAGTCTATATAAAAAGACAAGATCGTATTACAATTTTTTTGTTTTTCAATTGAATGCTCAGAAGTATAACCTACATTTATTGCTTGTCTAATGTTCTTTTCACAAAAATCTTCCCAGGCAAAATCACTTTCAAAAGTCCTATTTATTGTAAGTTTTTCTTTTTCAGATATAATTCTCATTTTATTTTTACCTAATTCAGGATTATAAAAAAATGATTTGCCTAGAGAAATCGTTCTTTCAACATCTGACATATTAAAAATATCAAGTATAGTTGCGTGTTGTATTTTTCTTCGATAGTACATTTCAAATTCAGACACTTTATTTAAACTCACAATTAATGAAACAATTACTATCAGAAAAATTAATGAATGTAGGATAATAAAATAAATCATAATAGGACTATTAAATTGTTTTATCGTTCACCAGCTTGTCAAGAACGATTATTCTATATCGCTTTCCCGATTATAACTTTTATCAAATTTATGGCTGTAACAAATTTCTTAATCAAAAGAATCATTAGAAATGTAATTATTACCAGCAACGCTCAAGTCAAAAAAGTTAAACTATTTTCCATCACATTAGCTATTAAAGGGTTAAATCAAATTGATGTATTAAATATTGTTTAATGCTAAATCTCGGAAGAGGGATACCTCTTCGAGTGATATTCCATATTTAATTGCCTTATCGAAATCCTGAATTGCTCCTGCAAAATCTTGAATCTCCAAACTTGCCTTCCCTCTCAGGAAATACGCATCTTCACTTTTACGTTCAATCTTTATCGCTTTAGTGAAATCAGTGATTGCTCCTTCGAAATCATTTAGCAAAAATTTCACTTGCCCCCGATCTGTATAAAGCAGATCTGCGTTTGGAGATAACTTTATGGTATAGGTATAGTCATCAATGGCACCCTGATAATCCTTTAATTCTTTCTTCATGTGGGCTCTACTCGTAAGTGCCATTAAACAGTGAAATTCAGTTTCGTCATTAAAATCAGGATCTTGTTTTTCGTATAAATCAACTATCTGAGAATAATCGTTTAGGGCACCTTGAACATCCTTCAGAAATGATTTAGACCATCCTCTGACCAGATAAGCATAGTCATTGTTACGATCAATTTTTAATATACTATTACAGTCTTTGATAGCACCTTCACAATCGCGCAAAGGGCTGCATTTGATGTAGGCGCGCCTCGATAAGCTTTTGATATTGCAGTAGTCAATTCTAATAACCGCACTGTAATCCGCAAGTGCACCCAAATTGTCTCCTGCAGATTCTCTGAGTTCAGCTCTTGCCATATAAGCCTGGGTGTCCCTGGGATTTCCTTTGATCGTGTTCGAACACTCAATAAAGGTTTTGACAATTTCATTAATCCGATCTGTCGAATAATCATTTTCTGAATTCAGTATTATTAAATCCGGATTAATGTCCAAGGCCTTCATGATATCCACTCTGGCTCCGAAATAATCTTTCAGGTTCTGTTTTGCAATGGCTCGATGGTAGTACGCTTTTGAGTCTTTCTCATTTAGCTCAATAACCTTTGATAAGTCAGAGATGGCCTTTTTAAACTTCTTCAGTTTTATCAAAGCCAGCCCTCTGTTGAATAAAGCGGATTCATTATCCGGTTCTATAGCAAGGGCAGCTGTGTAATCGGCAACTTCTCCCTTGAAATCCTCCAACATGTGATTTACATATCCTCGATTAATGAATGCTGCTGAACATTTAGGATTGCTGGTAATTGCTTGTGTAAAGTTCAAGCGTGCTTCATCATAGTCCTTATGGAGCAATTTTAGATTTCCATCTTTGAAGCAATCTTCAGCAGATTTCATTTAGGTTTTTTAGATTCATTAAAAAAAATGACCGTTTAAGAGATTATCTTATTCTCTATTCGTATGCTAGTATAAGACTTCATCAAGTTGGCTTAATGGTTTGGGTTTTGCATCAAGAATTTCTCCAATACAATTAAAGTTCTCAGTTTTCATAACATTTACCCCCAAAAAGTAGTTCTCTAATTCAGGAATTTCATATCTTACAATATCTCCGCTATAAATTTTTTCGAATTTTTCATAGGTTTTACTGAATAGTTCGTGTCCATTTAAAGTGTTAATAATTTTTATTCTAAACTTAATGTGGTCAAAATTGTCTTTCGTTTGATTTGAAATTGTAGCAAAGAATGAAGCAAACTCGGTGCATGAAGTTGCTCCACTTTTTAGTTTGTAATGCCAATTAAAGTATGAAAATTTCAGCTCTACTGGTACATAAATCTGTTTTTGAAATTCTTCCTTGTTTGTCGGTTCAAATAGGTTAAGCATCCTCCAACCATCTTTCAATTTAATCATTTGAAAGAGCTTGAAATAATTTTCAGAATTATTGTATGTAAAAATGATTTTTAAGAAATGAATGTATTTGTCTCCAATGAAAACTATTGAATCATATTTAGTTCCAACAAATATGGTATTAGCAGCACTAATTCCATTTTTTTGAGCTTTTTCGTACCATGCACTAATTTGATCATTTTGTCTTTTGATATATTCTTCTTTTTTCTCACTGCCTTGAAATTTAATAAACAACTGAAATGAGATAAGATTCTTATCAATTACCTCATTTGTATCTTTTAATGAAAAGTAAAGAGCTTTAACCTTATCCGTTCTCTTATTTATTAAATTGTCAAATAAATATTTGCCAAAATCCTCTTGATCACGCAGACTCTTTGTGCAACTTGTTGTAAAAAATAATAAAAGCAAAAAGTAGAAGATTTTCATAATTGAAGGATTACTGATCTGTTTTGATTTTATTTTAGGTCGGTTATATTATTAATTAAGAGTAATTTATCATACTTATGATTGCAACATACAACTTTTTGATGTGTTAGAGTTTGACACTAGTAATTGGTTAAAGGAAAATGGTTTAACTATTCGAATACTGTTGAAATCTTATATTGATAAATATTTTGCTGCTTCTTTTGTACAATAAAAAGAGCGTGGAACAAAACCGTATCCGTCTCTAAGGTACCGCCAAGCACCCACGCAACAAATAGATCCATCCCACGCCGTGGCGTGAGGTTTCACTTATTATCCTTGTTGCGTATTAAAATTTGGCGGTTTTAAGAAACAGGAATAAAAGCTTACGCCTCTATGTATTTAAATATGTTCCTTCGATTATGATTTACTCATAGGCTTTGAGGTTTGATGTCCATCAAATGTAAAGATTTCTTTCAGCATTAATTCTCTTTCATCGATCAAATTATTAACCGGATTGAAAAAAAAAAGAAAGGGAGTTGCCTCCTTTTCTTTTAAAAAATGCAAATACCCTTTTCAGAATGGGATTTCTTCTTCAACTGCTACCGATTGTTCTTCTGAAGCAGTGTCAACAGTACTGGCTACAGTTTCAGGAACTTCTTCCTTAGGTCCTGTTGACTCCTGAAGAACGGACACATAAGCCGTGTAATCCCGACCAAAGTTGTCTGGAGTTTTCATCTTGGCGATTTCAAAGGTCACGAATTGAACGTTATCATATTGATAAGCGTACTTTTGAAGATCTTCGAGCTTGACGGTGACTTTAATAATCTGTAATTCACCAACTTGTTTTCCCTTGCCCAGATAATGTTTGATAAAATTTTTCATGATAATGCTAAATTAAAAAGTTGATAATAATTGTTAACGAAGAATAAGTTCTTCAGAATTAAATAAACATCAGTGATTATTATGCTTTGTTGAATCTTCTCAAAAAAGAGAAAGAGGAACTAATTTCCCCTTCCCTTTTTTTAGTTTGCATACTGATTGGCTCCTACTGAGTGGATCTACTTCTTAGAGTCCACTATCGGCATCAGAATATGAATCGTCACCATGTCCGGTACCACCAAGGTCTTCATCCTGGTTGCATTCATCAAAAAACTCATTGAATGCTGAACATTTCGAGCAATCCCCGTCCGGCCTAACACAATTGGTTGTACTCATAGTTTGTTTATAAAATTCATTAATCTTCGTCCGGTAGAAGGATTGTGATAGCCGGTTGTGGATCATCCAGATCTAATGGGCTCACAATTGCTTTGAGTGTCACTTCCCTTAGCAGTCTGTTCCTCTCACAGATCTTTTCAAAAAGAGTCCAGTCATCGTTATCAGGAAGATGACAAACAAAATCAAAGAGCAACAATGCTGAATTCGATTTTCTTGCCTTCATTGAGAACATGTACAAGATATCCCAGAGCCTGCCATCTTCATTCTGATAATCCATCCCCTTGGGTACGGAAACGTATTTGTTGTAAACTTTCTGTGTAATGAAAACAGGGAACTTAATCCCCGCTTCACTCGAAATCTCCTTTGGAATGGCAACCTGTACGCCATCTTTAACTGCTTCCGCTCTGGTGTAAGTTGATACAATTTTCCAACCAGTTATATTCAATGATAATTGCCGATGTTCTTCGGTCTTGTTTTGGCATCTAACTCGCCAGTTGATAAAATTCTTGCCCATAAGCGGTTCATCTTTTGCTTCTCAGCTTTAGTTGATTTAAAACCAAAGAATGCCTGCCCATAAAGGGAATAGGAACTGATTCCAATCTCATAGATCTCATCGTTGGTTTTCCCTTCACGTACTAAACGAGTTATTTCCTTACGTCCAATCATCTTTCGTTTTATGAAGATTTCACAATAAGGCTGGGAGATACCCGCATGTTTTACCATACGAGTACCAAAGCCTTCTTTTCTTTTCTTGTTTTGAAATTGCCTGGCAACAGAAACAAGCGTAAAAACGGTCCTCTCTTCCATCATTTAGTTTTAGAGCAAACCTTCGTCGGCAAAGCTAAAAAATCCGGCCTGTGTCACGATCAGATGATCGATTACCGGAATTTCCATCACAGCTGCTGCTTCTTTCAACTGCCTGGTGATCTTTTTGTCGGCATCGCTCGGTTCCAGGTTACCGCTTGGATGGTTATGGCAAAAGATCATGGAGGTCGCATGTTTCTCTAATGCTGATTTCAACACCAGGCGCACGTCGATCACAGTGCCTGTCATACCGCCCTGGCTTAACTTCTCAGAGCAAAGAATAGTGTTTCTTCGATTAAGAAATAGAACCCAAAACTCCTCGTGATGTAGATCTCCAATCTTTGGGCGGATGTAATTGGCAGCATCTTTACTGCCACGGATCTGTTCCATTTCTGTTGCTTCTTGAAAATTCCTTCTCCTACCTAATTCAAAAGTACATACGACATATTTTGCTTCAGATTCAGAAATATTACAAATGCTGGAGATTTCATGAATATTCATTCGGGCCAATAAGTGAAGGTCAAACTTTACTCCACTTAAAACTTTATTCGCCGTTTGTAGTTTATTCTTTCGAAAAATTGGAGACAGAATTTCTGCATCAGATAAGGAAGCTAATCCAAACTGAATCATCTTTTCTCTTGGATCATTGATATTTTTCATGATAATCTTTCATAAATGATTGGTTCATAAGTATTTTCCTCGGAAGGAATCTGGTTGTACAACTCATTGTAAGAGTCAGCCAATTCAATCAACCAGGGTTTGTCCTGAATGGAATTGTCATCCAGGTAAGGTGCAACGGTCCACGAAATTGCATCCATGAGGCGTTGCACTTGCGAGAAGCTTAATTTGATTTCAATCATGGCGAATCAATTAAGCTGCTCCTGAGGTTCGGATTGGATCTTTTGTTGACCCCAGAGATTCCTCATTTCATCCATTGACATGATTACACCTGATTTTTTAATGTAGGTGCCTTGGTGAAAATACCATGCAGCTTTCGGATGACTGAAATAGAATCCTTCCTGTTTAAGAATATTTCTGATAGGAAAAGTATTTCCCAATATCCACAACCAATTACCAATCAATTCAATAGTGATTTCTGGTAGTGAAATAATCTTGTTCAGTTTTTCCTGAATTGCTTCAGAAAGTTCCATTTCCCATTCCTTTCTGGATTGATCAAAGTCCTCATTTGAGTTGATCAGCTGAAAGGACAATCGTTCGTACTCGTCATTCAGGTACTGCATGGTTTTAAGATCACCACCTCGGTCCGGATGATGAATAAAAGCCAAGCGATAAAATTCCTTACGGAGTTCGTCAAGGTTTGTAACCTGTTCGAAAAATTGTGTTTTCATAATAATTGATTTTTAAATTAATGACTGAATTGACGGGGTGCGTCGGTTGTATTTGGAATGTGATACATACAAAAGCCCCTGGGAGGAGCTTCTTACTTGCGGTTATCAAGTCTATTAGTGTGCAGGTACCACATGTGTGATTATCGAATTAAAGAGGCATTAAAGTGATATCTGCCGTTATTAATTCAAAACTAAATAAACGTCATTTTAGATCTTCATGAATGCTAATTCCAGGTTGTGGAAATAGAATTGTGTCTACATATTTTACTATGTCTATTTTTGTAGACACACTTTCAGCGGGGGGGGAGACTATTTCACTGATAGAATGTAATCGTTTGCGAAATAACAACATGTGAATGTTGATTCTAAACGGTAGGTTAGTCAGACGATACCCATTTCCTTTCTGCGGTACAGTGCCGGGTAAATACGAGATGTGAATTTTGATTGAAAACTCACCTTTCACAATGGCAGTTTTCGTTTTTATGTGAAGTAGTTTTGGGTCGTCGTTAGATTGTTGTATTTGTGGCTATGTTGGTGCCGATGTCGGTGGTGGCTCACTCAGAAACAATCTCCCTCGGAAAGCTCGGGACTTGCTTCGGATTACGCGAGAATATAATTAATACTTATAAGGTGCGCTTAAAAATGCTCTACAGACCCTGTGAATACAGGTGGTTCCGGTGGTTGACTTAGAAAAAAAAGTTTTTGTCAGAAAGTGCCTGAAAATTTGATGTTTGGAGGTCAGAGGAAAATGATTTTGGGGGAGACGATTTATGATCCAAACATTGTTCTTTCACGGTAAATTATGATGTCATCTCCAAAACAAAATCATCAACTGGAGCGGACTTTTCATTTTGTCTTTTGGCCTTCTTCATACTAGGCTGTGTTTGCTTTGGTATCAACTCAGCCTTCCGAGCTTCTCGCTCTTTATCCGGCACCAACATCAGTTCGATTTGCTGCAGTTGTTCAAGGGATGATAGGAACGCGCGCTTGCCGATGTTCGCCCTGACAACGGCGATGTCAGCATCAATGCAAAATCTAAGGTCATTGATTTTGGTCCATCTGTTGAGTAGGAACGGTTGTTCTGGAATGCTAATGCTTTCAAAGACTTTCTCCAGCCGGTCGATCTCTATACTCCAATCGGCTGAAACTGCAGGTCTGGATTTCTGAGGAATATTGGGCACACCTTTTTTCGGTTTGAAGTGTTTTTTACTCCATGGCGAGTGTTTTGTTTCCATTTGATTGTATTAAAAATTAGCTCTTCTTTCGTCCTGACAGTATCATTGCTTCACTTTTGACAGATCATCGGTAATTTCTGAAACGGTTATATCAGAAATAGCATCTAGTGATGCTACATAGCTTCATATCGTTCTCTTATTTTTTTCTCCCGGTCGCACCAAGCCCATGCACCGAAATCATTATCTTTCGGATATTTCTCAACAGTATCTCCGGTTGGGATCCATTTTCCATCTTTGTAAGCTTTCTCTTTCACAACTTTGATCACGAAGCACTCATAGTACCCATCTGAACGGTGGTACAATGCTTTTCGTTCTGTTCTTTCTACCAGGGTGGTTACTATTCCCCGGCAACTCCCTTTCAGCTCAATGATTAACGGTAATATTTTTTTCATGATGTACTTTTATTCTTTTCTTAAACCTCATACAGCCAGGATATTCCGTCATTTTAAGATCTTCTTAAGTGATCCGATCTGGCTACAATTTTGTTGCGTGAATATTCTATTTTAAAATCTCCCACTTATATTTATGTGCAACACAATAAGTGTCGTAATTAACAGTATTTCAATCTTCTATCTTAATATCGCGCAACGTTTGAGCAACATTGTCTTTTAGCGCAGTCATGAAGGAGGAAAGGATAATTTCTGAAGTTGTTGCGTATTTGTTGTTTAAACTGTTGCATGATATCTTTATATATTATTGATTATTAATATTATATATATAAATAAGCGTTGTGTAAAATGTTTCATACAAATAAGTATGGATTAATCCTGGAGTATTTTTGTAATAGTGGATCTATTAACATCACACATGGCTGCGATAGTTGATCTATTCACACCATTCTTGTCCAACATCTGAAGCTGGTCATGGAATTTGCTCAGACTCTCCTTACGCTGCTTTACCGGGGACATATTCGATAATGGTAATTGAATATTGCCCAATGGCTGCATTGAGTCAAAAATGAATCCTAACCCAAATAGTGGATGGATCCCTCTATTAAACACTGGGACTGTTTCGATATACCTTTCAGCTCTTTTGGTTTTGGAATGGCATAAAAAGAATTTGTCATCCGTGGTGGTATCCAAAAAGAAGATCTCTGTAAAGAAATTCTGAAGGGTTGAGCTTCCAAAGTAACTGGTGGGGGTTATTGCAGTCTTGGGATCACCCTTAGTTGTATGTCCAATCACTAAGAAGCTGGCACCAATCTTTGTCCTTATTCGCTTAATGAAGTCAATAACCTTGGCTACCTCCTCGGCTTTCAGCAAATCTGGCAGGATCTTGCTGATATTGTCAATGATTATAAGTTCTACGAGATGTCTTATCGCGATTTCTTCAATTTTCTCGAGCAATGCAAAACCACTTAGTTGAGTTGAATTAACCTTCTCATGGATATAGATAAGATTATTTAATAATTCTGGAGGGGTGTTATCAATGACTTGATTATGCCGGTCGAACAACTCCTTAACATCCATTTCCATATCGGCCACTAAAACTTTCATGGGGGAACATTGATTCATTAATCCCGGGTAATCAGATAAACTTGTTCCAGTTGCAGCAGCATAACCCAATTGAAAAGCGAGTAATGACTTACCATAATTTGTCCGGCTAAATAGGTAGGTGTTGGTATCTTCGTATAGAAAAGCACCAATAATCTTTTTCCTATCTGGTATCTTTTTCCCGTCCAAGATAACCTGGTCAAACGTCCGAGTTTCAAAATATTCAGTTCCCTCATCGGTATTCTTTGGCTTCTCAGCAAGTATCTTTGGATGCGAGTTGTTGTTTGGTTCTACTTCTGATAGTAAAGAATGAATGCATTCCCCCCAATTATCTGCAAATTCCAATAAGCACAGAATATTAGTTGCTCTGTATCCTTGATTTGGTTTGAAAGGTGATGCATTGGAAGTAAAAACAGTGAATTTCTCAATACCATCAGAATCAACATTGAATATCGCCCCTTTCTCTTCATTAGGATCTTTCCCGGGACGAACCCAATTAACGCCGTCTTTAGAACTCCAACCTATTTTAGTTAATGCCCGTTTAGCCATGGAAATTATTATGGGATTCGGATTTAGCTTCTCACTCGGTCTTTGATAATTCCTTGGGGTTGGACTATCTGCTTTCTTGGGAGGCGGTACCAACAAATACAGCAAGGCTGCAGCATTAACAGTTCCATTTTGAGAATATCGAGCATCAGGATCATGACTAAGGAAACATGCTGATGCAATATTTGAAGGAGCGGGATCAGGCTGAATATTGTAGGTTTTTACAAAATAGACCTTTAACGCCTCATAGTACCGTTTATGATCAAATAAAACAGCATCGTTTATGCAGATGAAGATTTTTAAGCCGTCCCCGGAAGGTGAGGTAAATATTAGACTAGGATTCAAAAAGGCATCACCCTCTATTGTGTCTTTTATTTCAGTACCACAATGATCTAAATCAACGCATAATATTCCCGAATAATCCTTCAGACCTTTTGCTGACCTACTAACAAACGTTCCTGATGGGGTTATATAATCGAGTAAGGTCCCTTTTAATTTCCGCTTTATTTTTAGGTCAGTACTAGACCGAATTTTCTGAATAGGATCCGCATACTTGCCACCAAGAATTTCCTGATAAACTTCAAACAGAGTAACATTTCTTTCTGGTACCTTATTTGAAATTGGGGCTTTAAAAGCAGAAAATTGAGTACCTTTGCTTTGTCCTGTTTGCAAGTTATATGCTCCTGAAAGTTCGCGGCTTTCAGGGGCTTCTTTTTTAATTAATTCCATGATATTCCCCAATGTATTTATAAGCATTTTAGATTTTACATATCCATTATTTAAAACGCGACAAGCAGAAATAATTGCCAGATTATTTTAGAGCATTTAATAATTCTGATTTTAAATAAAATATCCTTCCACCCATTTTATGCGCTGAAATAATATTTTTCTTTCTCCATGAGATAAGTGTTTGTCGACTTTTCCCTAAAAATCTTATTGCTTCAGGTTGACTAATTGGCTGTTCGACTTCGGTTGTTTTGCCTGTGGATTTTGGAATTTTGGAAATTGCCTCGCTAACAGATTTTTCAATTAGATTTTTCAGTTCGTCTGAAGAAATATTCTCCAATAAAATTGAGTTTGTTGTCATTTTGTGTATTATTAATTAAACAGTCAAAACTAAACAACAAATGACAATTAAGTATCAATATATCAACATATTAACCGACCTTGCCAAGGTCGAAAAATTTTATATAGGGTCGGATATAAAACAAAAAAGCCAGACTAACATTGAATTAGCCCGGCTATACTGAGGTCGGTATTTTCTTTACAGTTTTATACTTCGAATGATTTCTTCGAATGTATCGATATACTTAGAATGTTCACCCTCTTTAGGTTTTAGTAGCTCAATAGGCTTATTGTCCCTATCAATAAAGCATCTCTTTACTTGGTTTTTGCGAACTGTTTCCCCAGGAAGTAATAATTCAATAAAAGTACGTGTGGCAGTTTTTGCACCGCATGGAAGTTTCCATTTTATTGGGATCATTTTTCCCTTAATCGGTTTACCAGTAAAGATGTAGGCAAACTCATTGTCTGTTATGCAATTGTAGATTAAATTGTAATCAATTAATCCTTTCCGAAATTTTGTTAATTGCTCTTTGGTTAGATTTGTTGAGAATGTTTTAGGCAACTCTTTGCATTGCTCATTTTCAATTTTTTTGATTCTTTCTTCTACTTCTTTTAATGAAAAATTCAACATCTTGGAGGCTTGCTTATAATGACTAATATTCTTTTCAAAAGACTGTGAATTTTCTTCAAATTCACAGTTTATGGGCATTATGAAACTTATATTTTCAATGACATCAATACAGTCAAATATAAATCTTCTTAGATTTTCTAAGGTCTCAATGGTATCAGACGTTATTTCTGAATGAAGTTTCTTTCTAACCTCAGCTACAATATATTGTGTTTTATTATAGTCATCTTTTAATTTTTCAAACTCCTCGCATTTTCTTTCATTTGAACATTCTTTAATATGTTCTTCGAGTAGATGTGTAGTAGTTGTTCTCTCAATATTCCTGTGCTTCCAATCTTCATTTGATTGAA
This sequence comes from Prolixibacteraceae bacterium, assembly GCA_023229575.1. Taxonomy (GTDB): domain Bacteria; phylum Bacteroidota; class Bacteroidia; order Bacteroidales; family Prolixibacteraceae; genus CAINVV01. The sequence continues at coordinate 47,924 of JALNYZ010000006.1, read as the reverse complement.
TGGGGGAATGATTATGATTTGGTTTCATACTGCTTTATGCTTAATTACTGTAAGAATATTATCATTAATGCTTTTTGTGTTACTAATCGCTTCCCGGCGGGCTTGCCGATCTGTATTGATGTATTTCTGTAAGGTTTTCAGATCTGTGTGCCCGGTGATTTGGAGAACATGTGTAATGTTCATGTTGTAAACGTTGAGGAGCAACGATACGCATGTTTTGCGAGCTGTATGGCTCCCCAAATATTCAGATTTTGGTTTTGTCATTTCGATTTCTTTCTCGCCTACGTAGCGTCGAATTTTAACCGGAGTGGTGATGCCCGCCTCTGCTGCTGCTTTCTTTATGTCATCATTGAAATTCTGTAAGGATGTAATGATGTCGCTTTTTTCGGACTTGCTTAATTCCTCCTTTCCCTCTTTCTCTAAGACTACAGGCAGTTTGTAATCGTACTTTTTCAGAATGTCGAGTGCTGGGGCTGCATATCCAATCAGGTCAATGTCGGTTTGTTTTTTCGTTTTATCTGCAATGAAGCTCCAGACATCTCCGAGCAAATCCTCTTTTTTAAACTTAGAGATGTCACCCCATCTCTGTCCAGTGTATGCTCCGAAACAGAACACATCCCTGACCCTGCCATATGCCGGATTTGCAGAAAAGTCAAAGTTGTAAAACTGTTTTAATTCCGGTAGTGTTAGTGTCACGATGTCATGATCCTGTTTTTTCCGTTTCAGGTTTGCCTTCGTAAAGGTTGAAAATTCTTTATAGATAGGATTGTGATTGTAATTTCGTTCTGTAGCCCATTTGCAGTAGGTTTTGAGGCATTCCACGTATTTTCCGATGGTGTCATTCAATAAGCCTTTTTGTTCGCCTATTGGCCTCGTCTTTTGTCTTCCTCTTGGCTCCTGGTTTCTGAGATGTTTTGTATAAGCATCTTTAAAGGAATGATCGATTGAGCTAAAAGATAATGACTTATATTTTTTATTAGACTCACTAAATTCCTTGAGATTCTTTTTTAGTGTTTTGAACTTCTTTATAGTCCCCTCTGTGACTTCGCCTTCGAGAAACAGCAGAAATTCATCCATCACTTCAAAGAATTCTTTGTTGTTGTTTAAAAATGGGATCTCTTTCGTTTTACCGAATTCTTTGAGTTTTTCTGAAATTTCCGAAAATGTTATATCTGGATTTTTCTTTAGAATGTCTTGATATTTTTCAAGAACATCATCTTTCAGAAGATTAAGTGATTTATTGAACTCTACACTACCTGCCAATAATTCTTTTTTCAGTTGCTTCTTAAAGTCCCATTCTTTGGGTAATATGACATGTTCTGTCTTGATCTTTACCATATGATCCCTATCAACAATTAAGAATAGGTAAAGTCTGGTTTTTTCTGAATTAAGAATTTTGGTTCCTGCCTTATAAGGCTTTTGAAGTAGCAATTTTGTTGTAGCCATTGTCTCGCTATTTTTATGAACCCAAAGTTATAAAATTGGAAGCATATTGGAAACAAATTGGAAACATTTCTTTACTTAGAGTTACATTTCTTTACTTTAATGTTTTGTAAAATGCAGTTATATAGATACATTACGTAAGGATGCGTAAAGATGAGATATAGTAAAAACAAGCAAAACGTAGCGCTACCCCCGCTACAAAGAGACCTCGTAAGCTTTAAGTTTGCGAGGTCTTCTGTTTTTCTATTTTCCAAATTTTCTTCCTGGGGGATTATTCAAGGTATTTTGGCAAAGTAAAATGGAAGGTAGATCCCTTGCCTTCTTCGCTTGTTGCCCAAATCTTTCCGCCATGTTTTTCAACTAAATCCTTGCAAATGATCAACCCAAGACCAGTACTTGGTTCTCCTTCTGTACCTTCTCTAGCTGTCTTTTTGTCAATTTTAAACAGATCACTTACCAGCTGCGGGTTCATACCAATACCTGAATCACGAACCGATATTTCTACTAATGATTGAGTTGTAACATCGGACGAAATTGAGATATTTCCTCCTATGGGGGTGAATTTAATGGCATTGAAAACCAGATTCCGCAATATGCTTTCAACCATCTTTTCATCTGCTAATACCACACAATTTTCAGGGATAGCTGAATCAACCGTAATCACTTTTTTCTCAGCAGCATCTCTCACAACCTCCTTAACTCTTAATGCTATTGCTGAAAAAGATACTGGACTAGGTTGATAACTTAACATACCCCTTTGTATCTTAGACCATTCCAAAAGATTCTCAAGTAGGGCAAAGAGCTTATTAGCCGATGCAAGCAGATCGATAGCTATTTCCTGGACCTCTTCTAAACTCATCGTAGCCAATTGATCTGCCAGTATCTGCGTAAAGCCAAGCAGTGCAGTGAAGGGGCTTCTTAAATCATGGGCAATAATGGAAAACAATTTGTCTTTCTCATCATTGATAGCTCTCAGTTCTTCATTCTGTTGGCTGATCTTTTCTTCAAGTATTTTTTTTTCACGCAATGATTCAATCATTTTATTGAATCCCAGGGAAAAGTCGCCCAAAAAGCTTACTTTTTGTTTTAAGTCTCCTTTGGAAACTTGAAGTATTTGCCATGTAAAGTATTGAAGATTAGAATGGAGTTGTTTACATTGGGCAACCAGATAACTTTTATGAAAAGGATCCTCAGGGGGAGTAATATCAAGATTCCCATTGGATAACTTGTTCAGATATTGAATTCCTCCACTATATTGTATGGAGAATTGTTCAAGCGTATCAACGAATTCAGGGTAGGTTGAACCATCAAATTTCTCTATTTTCATTGTTTTTACCAATTCAATAGCTGAATCTGATTTGCCTTCCATTAAAAACAAGAGTATCTGATTAACTTGATGATATAAATTGTCCTTTTCTTCAGTCATAAAATAAATTGTTTTCCTAAACAACATTAACAGTGAAACGACAGGTCCGTTCACCGGTCGACCAACAGTCGATCTCTTTTGTTACAAAATCTTTTCCAGTATAAACCTTCATAATACCGGCAATAAAACCTTCATCATAATCGCAGGATGGCACACCTGAAAAAGGTAGCCCTGAACAATCCAAGTCTTCAGAAACGGTGAAAATAAAGGAGAGTTTTTCGATATCGGCTTTTTCAACCCGAAGAAGTCCTATGCTTAATTTTTCAAGCACATCAGTTAAATTGGCCACAAATCCATCAAAATCAAGGGAGCAATCTAATAAATTTTTGCAGAATTCAACTCCTGCTTTGAATCCCGCTTCAACGAAAAAGCGATTGGTCTGTTCGGCTCCCCAGTGTTTCTCCAATACGTCCCGCATGGTATATTGCATCAGCCGATATACAGCAACATGAGTAGTTGTACCTAAGTTTGGACGGCCAAGAGCGATATCACCAATGTCTTTCCATTCGAAATTGTACTTGGTATTTATTTCCATAAATTTACATTTTGAATTATGATTATCCTGTGTATTATATCCGATTCAATTTAGCAATTCTGCCAAAGATTTTTATTGATATATCAAAAACAAAGTGAAACATATTTTTTTCGAGCAGATGAGGGTTTTCTGATAAATCCGTATGTCCAAGAAATATGACCTTTCCTTATTTGCTTTTTAAAGAACAAATGCTAAAATACGTATTTTATTGATTGAATAAAGATAAGAAGAGTGAATACAAAGAAATTTGGGTAAATTGTAATTGTGACCTTGTTAATCATCTGTTTGGTCACCTGATGATGTGTTCAATCAGAATTTTTAATCCTATTCCGATCAGGATAATTCCCCCTAAAATTTCCACTTTCGAACCGAATCTGCCTCCTACATCTTTCCCGATCCGGATTCCCAGCATGGAGAAAAAGAAGGTAACACCGCCAATAATCACTGCTCCGCCGAATATTTTGTTCGTTTCGGCCAAAGCATAGGAGAAACCCACAACCAAAGCATCGATGCTGGTTGCGATGGAGAGGGTCATGATGTGACGAAAAGAGTAGATATCTGATTCCTTTTTATCCGCAGGCATCATGATCCCTTCATAAATCATCTTGCCACCCAGATAGGCCAGAAGAATAAAGGCAATCCAATGGTCAATATCTTCCACATAACTTTTGATGCCGGTTCCCATGAACCAGCCGACGATAGGCAGAATGCCCTGAAAAAAAGCAAAGGCAAAGGCAATTTTGACCGCATGCCTGAATGAAACCTTTTGTTCTGCCAATCCACAACTGATGGATACAGCAAAAGAGTCCATTGAGAGGCCGGTAGCTAAAATCAGGACAGTAACCAGATCCATATGGGTTGGTAGTTGATCAGTTGATGTGCTAGATTGAGTTTGGAAGCATTAGTAAAAAGGGCAGAGCCTGTGAATAATCCAGAGAAGGATATTCCAAACCCAAGATCCTGATATTGTTATAGTAAGTTTGAAGTTTTAAATAATAATACTTCTCACTTTGTATAAACCAGCTCTTGTCTCCCAATTTTTGAGCCAGAAACCATTTTTCTAATAACCTTGCGCTTCGGCCATTACCATCATTCCATGGATGAATTTTCACAAAAACCAAATGCACCATGGCTGCATAGTAGAAGACTTCGGATATTCCCATTTTCATCCGCATGAGCAGGTCAACATCGATGTAAAATTTTTGCATTTCAGCTTCAACCTCATAGAGAGTTGCTGCAACATACTCAATATTACCCTCATCATTGGTAACATACATATTTTGTTTTCGTATTTTCCCTTGCTGATGTTTGGCTACAATATGCCTGCATAAAAGTTTGTGGGCCTCTTCAATGTTTGATTTGCACATCACATTAGTTTTGGCAAATGTGTAGGCATTGTAAAGGTCGTCTATCTTCTTGGTATAGTCGGGCAGAAATTCAATACCAAATCTTTTGTGCTTTACGAAAGAGTCCAAATCAATCTCTTCTCCCTCGATTTTGCTTGAGAAAACAGAGGATACCGAAGTATAAAAGCTGAACGAATTCGTAGAGATTTCGGCATCCTTCAACGCATCGAATTTTTCTGACAATTGACAAATTGCGGTATCCAATTTGTATTGTTCCAATAATCCGACAGGTATTATTTGCAACTTGGTTTCCATTGATGCAAATATATAAAAAAGAACGCCGGAGAATTTCTCCGGCGTTCTGGCTTTGACCATTGCTGGTCATTTATATATTGGGTTGACAATTACATCATTCCACCCATACCGCCGCCCATTCCGCCGGCTGGCATTGCTGGTTCATCTTTCTTCTCTTCTACCAGTACGCATTCTGTTGTCAGGAACATGCCTGCAATAGAGGCTGCATTTTCAAGTGCAATGCGGGTAACTTTGGCAGGGTCGATTACTCCTGATTCGTACAGGTTCTGGAATACATCGAGGCGTGCGTTGTAGCCGAAATCGCCTTTGCCTTCTTTAACCTTCTGAACGATCACAGCACCTTCAACCCCTGCGTTGGATACGATCTGGCGCATTGGCTCTTCAATGGCACGTTTGATGATCAGGATACCGGTTGTCTCATCATCGTTGTCACCTTCAAGACCTTCGAGTGAATCGATGGCACGGAGCAGCGCAACACCGCCTCCGGGTACGATACCCTCTTCGATGGCAGCACGGGTTGCATTCAAAGCATCGTCCACACGGGCTTTCTTCTCTTTCATCTCGATTTCGGAAGGAGCACCAACATAAAGTACTGCAACACCACCAGAAAGTTTGGCAAGACGTTCCTGCAATTTTTCGCGATCATAATCGGAAGTAGTGGTTTCGATCTGTTTTTTGATCTGACTAACCCGGGCTGCTATCAGTTTTGAGTCGCCTCCACCATTAACGATTGTAGTTTTTTCCTTGTCGACAGTCACTTTTTCCGCTTTTCCAAGCATCTCAAGCGTGGTGTCTTCCAGTTTCATCCCTTTTTCTTCGGTAACAACTGTTCCGCCAGTCAAAATAGCAAGGTCTTCCAGCATCTCTTTGCGGCGATCGCCAAATCCGGGCGCTTTAACGGCACAAACCTTCAGTCCGGCACGCAAACGGTTGACAACTAAAGTTGCCAATGCTTCACCTTCGATGTCTTCCGCAATGATCATCAACGGACGACCGGATTGGTGGGTTGCTTCCAGGATAGGGACCAGTTCCTTCATGGATCCGATTTTCTTGTCGTGGATCAGGATAAAAGGATGCTCCATCTCAGTAGCCATCTTTTCGGTATCTGTTACAAAATAGGGAGAGATGTAACCGCGGTCGAACTGCATACCTTCAACAACTTCCACGTAAGTGTCGGTTCCTTTGGCCTCTTCGACAGTGATAACTCCTTCTTTGTTAACTTTTTGCATTGCCTCTGCAATCAGTTTACCGATCTCTGCATCGTTGTTGGCAGAAACACGGGCAACCTGTTCGATTTTATCGTAATCGCTGCCAACGTTGACAGACTGTGATTTGATATGGGCTACTACTTTGAGTACTGCCTTGTCGATACCGCGTTTCAGGTCCATTGGGTTGGCACCTGCGGTAACGTTTTTCAAACCTACCGTGATGATAGACTGGGCCAAAACTGTGGCTGTGGTTGTACCGTCACCGGCATCGTCTCCGGTCTTTGAGGCAACTTCTTTAACCAGATGGGCGCCAATGTTTGCATAAGGATCGGCAAGATCGATCTCTTTTGCTACGGTTACACCGTCTTTGGTTACCAGGGGAGCGCCAAATTTTTTCTCGATGATCACGTTACGGCCTTTCGGTCCCAGTGTAACTTTTACAGCATCGGCCAATTGGTCAACACCTTTTTTCAACAGCTCGCGGGCTTCAATATTGAATTTAATTTCTTTAGCCATTTTGAATAAATTTTATTTATTGACAATCAATTAATTAAGCGATAAAAAGTACGTCTGTCTGGTTAACAAGCAGATAGTCTTTCCCTTCGATAGAGAGTTCAGTGCCTGAGTATTTTCCAAAGAAGACCACATCACCAACTTTAACTTCCATTGCTTCATCTTTTTTTGCACTACCTACCAGGACAACTTTCCCGGAGAGTGGTTTTTCTTTAGCTGAATCAGGAATGATAATACCACCAGCTGTTTTTTTCTCTGCTTCCTGCGGCTCGATCAATACTTTGCCGGCAAGGATTTTACCTTTAAGTTCTGCCATTTTTAAAAATTTATTTAATAATTAAAGTGAATAATATTTTTTATACTTCAACCCTATCAGATTTTGTGCCAAAGCGAAAAGTAGACATCGCCTCCTTGTTTTCAGACAAAATTACACCAATTTTTTGGAAGTAAATCTATATATCTTTGTTAAATACGTGACATACAATGAAGTATATCGACAGCCTTATGTCAGCTAATTCTGACAAGATGACATAAATTAAAAAGCCACTGCTTTTGGGCAGCGGCTTATCATCTTACTGAATTGACTGATTCCAGTTATTTTGTTTTGGACGAGTCAGAAGATTTTTGCGGTGCAGACTGTGGAAAAGTAGGCAGGGCAGATGGATCCTGAACACCTTGAATTTGCTGCTCAATAGCCGATTTGGCTTGTTGTCCCTGACGTGGCAGGAATGCCGTTGCTGCAACACAAAGAAATATCAGGCTTGCTGCCAGGATCCAGGTTCCTTTTTCAAGGAAGTCGGTTGTTTTACGTACGCCCATTACCTGGTTGGAACTTGAAAATGAGGATGCCAAGCCGCCTCCTTTTGAGTTTTGAACCAAAACAAGCAGGACGATAAGGATACAAACAATAAAAATCAGGACTATGATAAAATTATACATCTGGTGTTATTTAAGCATTTTTTTAATCTCTTCAATTTGCTCGGCAAAATAAACACTTTTTTCGGGATATTTCAAACTTAACCGCCTAAAAGAGTCAATAGCTTTTTGAAGATGTCCTTGTTTAAGGTAAATTCTTGATAATGTTTCTGTTATAAATTCATCGTTTTCATTTTCCGAATCGTCATGTAACTCAATCCGGTCGTCTTGCGCGGTTGAGATTTCATTTCGTGGTTGTATGGAGGGATTGACTTTAATGAATTTCCCTATCAAATCTAATCCTTCCCCTGCGATTTCAGCTTTTGTGTGAGTCTGGAAGAGTGTAGCACTTCTCTGGTTTTGATCTGATTCATCCAGTTGGAAAAGTGCATCTTGCGGGTCGAAGCTTAACAGGTCAAAATCAATGACTTTTGGACCAGAAGGATCTTTTGGGCCGAAATCAGGGAATTCGGCCACAGTGATCTGTCGCTCCTCAGAAAGTTCAAAGAGGGGCGTGTTATCCTGGGCGGGAATATCGGTCGGCTGTGATGGTCTTGAGATTTGTTCCCTGGCATTTTTCGGTTGAAGCAACCGGTAAAGGATTGTCCTGTCTGTGGCATAGATGGAACAAATCTTCAAATATGAGTCGAAGCGAAAATTTGACTGAGAATGGAGATTATAGGTATAAAGAAGTTGCGCTGATTGAAAATAGGGGAACTCTTCGACGATTTCCTTCAGGTCCCCGATGGTCTGTTCTTTGAGCAGTCCCGGCTTTTCAACATACAGGAGCAACTGGTCTTTGGTTACCGACATGATAAATTTATCTTATACTGGATTAATGCAATATACCAATTTTTCTTCAACTTTCCATTCCCGCTTCTCAGTTTCAATCCTCCACTGTCAACTTATTCTTTTACCAATTCGATACGGACTTGTTAAAAATATCATCAATCAACTGTGTGTTGATCACCTGTACTGCTTCATTTTCGACCTGGTTGATAGCTTTTGAACTATCCCAGTCATAATAGGCAGAGAAGGTGGTATTAAAATCCGCGTCGTGGTCTTTGTTGTTGACAAAGATTACTTTGACGGTGATGGTTAACCTGTTCATGGAGGCAAAATCGCGCCCTGTTTCACTTTTTTGGATGGAAAGTGGCCGGACATCGTAGCCGGTAATCTCGCCTGAAAATTCCAGGTCTCCCTGATCTGTGTTGATGGACAGGCTTGTTTCGTTGACGAACTTATCCTTCATGGCCTCTGTGAATGACTGGCTTAAAGTCGGGTTGATTACTCTGGCCCTGTTCCTGAAATAATCAACTGAAACAGTCTTGATCTCAGGAGAGATGATGGCGCCGCTCATCCCGTATTTTATTTGACATCCCCAGGTTGTGAACAGAAGCAGGACGGCAGCGAAAGCCTGTAAACGTTTTTTTGTCGGGTTGTTCATTTTTGTTTAATGTTGTGTTCCTTGATCTTTCTGTAAAGGGTCCTTTCAGAGATTCCCAACTCCTCTGCTGCAAGTTTGCGTTTTCCGCTATGTCTTTCCAATGCTTTGATAATAAGCTCCATCTCTTTTTCTTCAATGGAGAGGGATTCTTCAACAAATTCTTCAGTATCCTGGATGTGCGCCCTGGTGCCTGTTTTGGGATAGCCGGCAAGAAGGGGTTCATCCTGCTCAGCGCTCTCTTTATCCTGGTGAAAGAGTTGCATGATCCCTTCATCAGTCTCATCCGCCCGAACCGTGGCCGGCGCCCCCTTTACCATCTGGTTAAATTTTTCTTTCAGATCGTCCAGTTCTTTCTTGAGTCCGATGAGGGCATTGAGCATCATGGTACGCTCGTTCTCCAGCGCCCTGGTATCCATCTCTTTATGGTATAATGCCGGAAGGAAGCCCGGCTCCTCGTTGGGGATGTAATGGATCAGTTTTTCCGAGGAGATATCCCTTTCTGTCTCAATGATTGAAATCTGTTCCGTGATATTTTTCAACTGTCTGACGTTTCCCGGCCAGCGATAGCCGAGAAATATTTTCTGGGCCTCCTCATTTAGACGGATGGATGGCATTTTGTATCGTTCGGCAAAATCGTTGGCAAATTTTCTGAATAACAGAAGCACATCAGTACCCCGCTCGCGCAATGGTAAAACCTTGATTGGAACGGTATTGAGCCTATAGTAAAGATCTTCCCTGAATTTACCCTCCCTGATGGCGTTTGTCAGGTCAAAGTTGGTGGCGGCAATCACCCTGACATTGGTCTTTTGTACCTGGGAAGAGCCTACCCGGATAAACTCGCCTGTTTCCAGCACCCTTAAAAGTCTTACCTGCGTCGAGATGGGAAGTTCCCCTATCTCGTCCAGGAAGAGGGTTCCTCCGTCAGTAACCTCAAAATAACCTTTGCGATCGTTGAGCGCACCGGTAAATGAACCTTTTTCGTGACCAAAAAGTTCTGAGTCGATGGTTCCTTCCGGGATTGCCCCGCAGTTGATGGCGATGTATTTTCCGTGCTTTCGCGGCGAGTAATGGTGTATGATCTGGGGGAATGACTCTTTCCCGACCCCACTCTCTCCGCTAATCAGCACGGAAAGATCCGTCGGCGCCACCTGAAGGGCAACTTCTATGGCACGGTTCAGTCCGGGAGCATTACCGATGATGCTGAAACGTTGTTTAATCTCCTGTATATCCATGCAATCAACTCGCTTTTTCGAACGCAAATTTAACACTAATCTCCGAATATTCTACTAACAGGATATGATTGAGACGATCCAAAACCCCTCCCAACCACAGATTACACAAATTGCACGAAGTACAGAAGAAATTAGTCTCCGTCTCCTCATTTGTATGTTTTCTCCGTCCCTTCGACTCCCCCTCTTTCCTTCCCGTTTCACCGTTTCCCTGTCTCTCCGTTTCACCTTACTCAACATTACCAAACAATGGCTATTTTTGTAAAAAAATGAATTGATGACCATGACAACAAAATTTATTGCCATCATCCCTTCCAGATTCGGATCTTCGCGGTTTCCCGGGAAACCATTGGCCGACATTGCAGGGAAACCTATGATACAAAGGGTCTACGAGCAGGTGATTCAGGCCGAAGAGGAGGCATGGGTGGCAACGGATGATGAGCGAATAGCCTCTACAATTCGTGCTTTTGGTGGTAAAGTGGTGATGACCTCAGCAGATCATCGCAGCGGCACAGACCGTTGTGCGGAGGCGGTTCGAAAAATAAGCCGGGAGACCGGAATTCACTTTGATGTGGTTATTAATATCCAGGGTGATGAGCCTTTTATAAGTCCCGAACAAATATCCATTCTTAAGCAACCTTTTCTGATGGAAGCATCTACCGGGATTGCAACTTTGATCCAGCAAATCCACCGGAAAGAGGTACTATTTAACCATGCAGAGGTAAAAGTAGCGCTTGACATTCATGGTAATGCGCTGTATTTTAGTAGATTGCCTATTCCAATGGTCTTTAAATCGGAGGAATCTGACTGGCTGAAAAAATTCACTTATTACTGTCACGTAGGGATTTACGCTTACCGGACCGATATTCTGGAGAAGCTCAGCGCATTGCCTGAAGGCCTTCTGGAGCAGGCTGAGTCGCTGGAACAACTGCGGTGGCTTGAGAATGGGTACACCATAAAAACGGTTGTCACGGATCATGCAACGGTGGGCATTGACACCCCCGAAGAGCTTGAAATAATCGTTGCAGAGGGTATTGATAAATATTATTCAAAGCGATAAAGTGCTTTATTTGTAGTAACTTTATACGATTAGAACCTGCTAAAACCTGTTTGCCATGGACGTTCCCAAGTTGGTAAGAGAAGATCCTTATTTACAGCCTTATACTTCTGACTTCCAGCGTTGGGCTGAAAAATACCAATCAAAAGAAAAGGAGTTGCTGGGCGCTGTTTCTTTAAAGGATTTTGCTTCCGGGCACGATTATTTTGGCCTCTTCAAAACTGAAAAGAGCTGGATTTTCCGCGATTGGGCTCCCAATGCCTCCCGGATCTTCCTGATAGGAAATTTCAATGACTGGCAGGATCGTTCGGATTTTGAGTTGGAAAATATTGGTAATGGTTCGTGGGTAATTGAATTACCTCTTTCATCCATGCACCACGGCGATCTTTATGCACTCTCCATGTATTGGCCCGGAGGATCCGGCAAAAGGATCCCTGCCTGGGCAAAAAGGGTTGTGCAGGATAGCGGGACAAATATTTTCAATGCCCAGGTGTGGGCGCCCAGGGATACTTTTCGTTTTGCTCACCATTTTATCCCAACCAATGAGGCGCCAATTATTTATGAATCTCATGTGGGAATGGCCGGGGAGGAACCCAGGGTTCATACATTCAACGAGTTTAGGTACGAAATGTTGCCCCGCATCAAAGCAGCCGGATACAACACCATTCAGTTGATGGCCATTCCGGAACACCCTTATTACGGAAGTTTTGGTTACCATGTCTCCAGTTTCTTTGCCCCTTCTTCCAGATTTGGCACCCCGGAGGAGTTGAAGCACCTGATCGACGAGGCACACGGCCTTGGTATATCGGTAGTGATGGATCTGGTTCATTCCCATGCGGTAAAGAATGTGAACGAAGGATTGGGATTGTATGACGGGAGCAGGACCCAGTTTTTTCACGAAGGGGCCAGAGGAGAGCACCCGGCCTGGGATTCATATTGTTTCAACTATTCAAAGAATGAGGTGATTCACTTCCTGCTTTCAAATATCAAATATTGGTTAACGGAATTCAGGTTCGACGGTTTCCGCTTCGATGGAGTGACCAGCATGCTCTATTTTGACCACGGATTGGGCAAGGCGTTTACCAATTATGCCGACTATTTTACCCCCAACCTCGACGATGAGGCGGTGGTCTATTTTATGCTTGCCAACAAGCTTGCCCACGAAATTAATCCACACGTACTTTCGATTGCCGAAGAGATGAGTGGGTTGCCAGGACTGGCTGCACCATTAAGCAGCGGTGGTCTGGGTTTTAACTACCGGATGTCGATGGGGGTTCCGGACCTGTGGATCAAAATGATCAAAGAACAACAAGACCAGGATTGGAATGTCGGGCATCTCTTTTACGAATTGACGGCCCATCGTCCGGAAGAGAAAGTGGTGAGCTATGTCGAAAGCCACGATCAGGCCATGGTAGGCGACAAAACCGTCATTTTCAGGTTGATAGACAAGGAGATGTACTACAGTATGCGCAAAGATCAGCCCAACCTGATCGTTGACCGGGGAATCGCCCTGCACAAAATGATCCGTTTAATTACGATCGGTTGTGCCGGAGGCGCATATCTCAATTTCATGGGGAATGAGTTCGGCCATCCCGAATGGATTGATTTCCCGCGGGAAGGAAACGGCTGGTCGTACCAGCATGCCCGGAGAATCTGGAGTGTTGCCGAAGATTTGGAGCTTAAATTTCACTGGTTGCTTGATTTTGACAGGGATATGATCCATCTTTTCAGGCAGGAGCGATTGCTGGAGGTTCCTGAAATTTGGCGCATCCACGACAATATGCCCGATCAGGTGCTTGCCTTCAAGCGAAAAAATATGCTTTTTGTCTTCAATTTCAATCCGGACAAATCGTTTGAAGATTATGGTATTTATTGTGAACCGGCCAAATTCAAAGTTATTCTTCAGACGGATGCCCATATTTATGGCGGGTTCAACCGTATCGACGAAAGAATGACCTATTATTCACTCCCTGAAAGTGGTCTGGGATCGCCTCACCAAGTGAAGCTTTATCTTCCCGCAAGGACAGCAATCGTTTTGCAGCAGCAGCCGTATACGAAGGTGAGGTAAGGAATTTATTGTGGATTTTCGATTGTCCCCCACCACAAATTACACAAATGAACACAAATTGTCTGAAGTAGGATTAGAGAAATTGTCTGAAGCAGAATTTACAGAATTTCAGAATTTACAGAATTGGGAAACATTTCAACAAACCCTTCGGCTTCGCTCAGGGACCGGGTGCATTTTTTGATATATTGGTCACTCGGTCTTTTTTCACCGTTTCTCCGTTTCAACTCTTAGGAGTTCTTTCCCCTAGTCCCTAAGTCTCCTGGTCCCTTAGTCTTATAGTCTTTCCATCTCACAGTCTCCTAGTCACTTAGTCCTTTTTCTCCGTTTCCCGTTTCAATATTCTGGAGTTCGTCCTGGTCATCCCCTTCGTCCTAGTCTCCCAGTCCCTCAGTCTTTCCGTCCCTTCTTTCATTTTATCACCCCCATAAGCTCCTCCACCAATAACTTCCTCTCTTTAAAGGGCACTGCGGAGAGGCAAATTGCCGGGTAACTTGCCATTCCCTGCTTTAGTTTGACGGTAAGGTGAAGGTCCCATTTCAGTCCGAAGAGATATTTTTTGACTTTGACCTTTCGCAGGGAAGCTGTTGGAAATTCAACGGATTCGTAGCTCCTGTCGACTGAAAACAGGGCATAGTACCTGATCAATACTTTGTTGTTTTCATGCTGAAAGCGCACATAGTTAAAATTTAGTATCCTGTTAAGTATTAGTCCGGTAATTAAAAGACAGGCCAGGATCAGAACGATCACAAATTGTTGAAAAAAAACAGCAATAGACATGGTCAGGAGTAACACCAGGCCCGAAACCATCAGGTTGTTTTTGAGGGAGGAGAGATGCTTTTTGTTGTTGTAGAGCATGAATTAATAACGAATTACAAATTAAGGTGAAATTAGGAAAGATTTGTTGGTTATCAAGATTTTTCGTCGAATGTGGTTGTGACTTTTCTTCCGAAGAAAAAGGAAGAAACCTGAAACAGAGGGGGCGACCAGATGAAGTGGTCCCTGAGCCTGTCGAAGGGGGAGAAGGGGCGAGTGGTTAAATATAATATTTGAAAAGACTCCTTGAGCCAGTCGAAAGGTCGAAAAATAAGTATCAACATCAGTCGGTCCCTGAGCTTGTCGAAGGGTCAACTTGCAAGCTACATCATCGCCAATCCCTGAGACGCGAGATGTTATGCGTTTAACAGGTTTTGCTGATTTGTAAGCAGATCTTTGATAATCGCATTGATCGAACGTCCGGTCATCTGTGCTTTTAGTGCCAATTGACTGTGTATCTCAGATGGAATCCGGATGTTCAGCGATCCGCTGTAAGGTTTTTGGGGTTTTATCCCCATCTCTTTGCAACTTTCGAGGTATAAGTCAATGCCGGCCTCAAAATCAGCTTTCAACTCCTCAACTGTTTTGCCTTCGTAAGTAATGACGTTCTTGCTCATGCCGATTATCTTGCCAAACAGGCAGTTGTCTTCTTCGCTGAATTCAACGGATCCTGAATAGCCTTTGTATTTTAAAGTTCCCATAATGAGCGTTATATAATTTTGTTTGATGTTAGAAATTCCAGGACTTGCTTCATTACATAGCTTTTTATCGCGCTGTCGGGGTGTGGTTTATGAGCGCCATAGGAGAGATCTTTTTCGTTATTGATAAACTCAACACGCGAACCGGATGTTTTTCCTTTATGGCTCATCTCAAACCCAAGAATTTGAAACAGACGCGTTAATTCATTAAACGTAAAATCTTTGGGTTGTCTTTTAAAACGTTCTACCAGTTTTTCCTTTGTCCCCATTCATACCCATTTGCAATACAAATGTAACTATTATTAGTTACAAATTGTTTATATTGAAAAGAAATTTTTCAAAAGTTCAGGTAATTTGTAAAAGGTTAATTCTTATCTTGGTAAAGTAAAACTGACCATGGCTGTACATAGCCGGAAACCGTTCATGGGCTATATATTGCTTTACCCTTTTTATAAACGAGTTATAAGCAATGCGAGAGCACTACAAATCTAAAATCTGAAATTATGCAAACGATAATCAAAGAAAAATGTTTTAAACTACACAGATCAAATGCAAAGGCATTTATTAATGGTTTTGAAAAAGACGGGAAATTAATTCATCAGACAATCTATTGCGAAATGCTTAATAAGAATTTTCCGATGTTGATTACTTATTATAAACATCCTGCAAAATTTCCTCTCAGTAAAATTGGTTATGACCTGAACTATGATAGTTCTCCTTTAAGAATTAAGTACATCGCTGATTTTGTGGAGGAATATTTTATAGAGAATAAAATAGAGTTATGGAATACTCTCTGTAATAATGGATTGTTTGACATTTGGTTGCCAGAAGCACCATATGCACGTTTCAAAGATGCAAAAGGCGATCCTTCAAAATATCGTATTGTACTTCTTAGAATCTATGAAATTGAAGAGGAATTTCATGCTTCTGACATCAGAGAGGCCAATGTACGTACAGATATGATAAAAGATAGATCAAAGTTACAAGTCACAATAAAAAAACCAGTCGTTGATGACACAACCTTCTATAATATTAAAAATTTACTCGAAGAATCAATAAATTCATATCGTTCAAAACAAAATAAGAAGTCATTTCCGTCTGACACACATTCAGAATCAAGCTACATTGACAGCAGTCAGACAATTTCAGAAAGAAATTTGGAGAATATAATAGTGGAAAGGTTGACTGATATTGAGCCAGGATTGAAATTAATCCAGAGACAGCTTACAGTAAAGCCAGTTGGTAGAATTGATATTTTATGTTCGGATCAGAATAATGATTTTGTTGTAATAGAATTAAAAAAGTATGACGCACCTAAAAGTTCGGTAATTGACCAGATTACAGGATATATGGGATATGTTCGAAAACATTTAGTAAAAGAAGGACAAAAAGTAAGAGGCATAATTATTTGTGGACAGAAAGATGAGAAGTTGATATATTCTGCTTCTGCTGTAAATGACCTCGAAGTAAAGACATTTAGAATTATTATAGAATAAAACGCACATGCTTATAACAAACGCTATGGCCAATAAGGGTTTAGGTGGATTGGATGGCTTAAATCTCGCACCAGCTTTTCGTTTTGGTTGAAAATTTTGATGCTCCGAAATCCCTTACTTGCCATAGCGACAACCGTTAGCAGCGAGGCTAAACGCTCGCTCAGCCCGACCAGCACAAGATCAATAGCAAGACCTTGTAATCAAATCAATTCAACACATTAGCTCAATGGAAAATAAAAAGGAGTTGTCACCACAACAGCGAGAAGAATTAATCGGAGCATTAAAAGCCCGTTTTAAGTCAAACATGAACCTCCATAATGACCTTTCATGGGATGGAGTGCGAGCAAGACTGGACTCTGTGTCCCTGGGGAAAAAACTGTGGTCGCTCTTTGAAATGGAGAGAACCGGCGGTGAACCTGATGTTGTAGGGTACGATAAAAAGACGGGCGAATACATTTTTTATGATTGTTCAGCTGAAAGTCCCAAAGGCCGCAGAAGTTTTTGTTATGACCGCGAAGCGCTGGAATTGAGGAAAGAATACAAACCTGAAAATACCGCTGTTGATATGGCCGCTGACATGGGCATTGAACTTTTGACGGAAGAAGAATATCGGGAGTTACAGAAACTTGGAAATTTCGATACGAAAACATCTAGCTGGGTGAAAACGCCTGCTGAGATTAGAAAACTCGGTGGCGCCATCTTTTGTGATCGTCGCTACGACCATGTCTTCGTGTATCACAACGGTGCAGAATCTTACTATGGCGCCAGGGGTTTCCGCGGTTCGGTAAAGGTCTGAATATTGCATAATCACAAAGATTACACCAAGATTTTTCTTAACTTTAAGTTTTTTTGATAATTTATCGCTATATGATTATAAATTACCATATTAAACCCGCTGATCTTAAAGAAAAACTCGGCCACTTCTGGAAATTATCCGGAGAGAAGATCAAAAGCATCGAAAAGGAATACGACGCTTCATTCGGCGCCCCGGTCTTTACCAAAAAAGGAAAATACACCACCCGCGGATGGACGGAATGGACCCAGGGATTCCAGTTTGGTTCGGCCATCCTTCAATTTGATGCCACCGGCGACGAATCTTTCCTGGAAATCGGCCGGCGAAACACGGTTCAAGCCATGGCCCCTCATATCAGCCATGTCGGGGTGCATGACCACGGATTTAACAACATCAGCACTTACGGAAACCTGCACCGACTGATGAAGGAGGGCAAAATTCCCTTCGACGAATGGGAGAAAAATTTCTACGAACTGGCGCTCAAAGCTTCGGGGGCAGTTCAGGCCAACCGGTGGACCAAAACGTCCGATGGAGGCTTTATCTACTCTTTCAACGGGCCACACTCCCTGTTTGTCGACACCATCCGTTCATGCAGGATTTTGATGATGGCCCACCGGTTGGGCCACTACCTTCCCGGCGAAAATGACAAGCATACCTCCCTCTTTCGGCGGGCAACGGATCATCTTCTGGCTACCGCGAAATACGCAGTTTATTACGGCGAAGGCCGCGATTGTTATGATGTTTGGGGAAGAACCGCCCACGAATCTATCTTCAATCCAAACGACGGGAATTATCGCTGTCCGAATTCGCAGCAGGGATATTCAGGCTTCACCACCTGGACCCGCGGACTGGCCTGGGCGATGGTTGGATTTGCCGAAGAGCTGGAGTTTTTGCAGTCACTACCGGAAACTGAATTCAAAGATGGAAGCAGTAAGGATCAGATTATCAGTACTTTGCTAAAAGGCGCCAGGGCAACCTGCGATTTCTACCTCGATCACACGTCCACCGATGGTATTCCTTACTGGGACACCGGCGCCCCCGGACTTGTCCATCTCGATGGTTGGCTTACCAGGAAGGCCGATCCATTCAATGATTTTGAGCCGGTCGACAGTTCTGCAGCGGCCATCGGTGTGCAGGGGTTGCTGCGTCTTGGGCAATATTTGAAACTTCAGGGAAAGCAGGAGGAAGGAAATCGCTACTGGCAGGCCGGCCTGACCGTGGCATCCAGGTTACTGGAAGAGCCTTATTTGTCAACTGAACCTGGTCATCAGGGGATATTGCTCCACTCGGTTTACCACCGACCGAATGGCTGGGACTTCATCCCGGAAGGGTACAAGATCCCATGCAATGAATCGAGCATGTGGGGCGATTACCATATACGGGAAGCCGCTATGTATCTGACCAGGATCATTTCCGGGGAACCCTACTATACCTTCTTTAATGGAATAACCGAGCCATGATAGCTGAAATAAAAGATCTCTCCAAACTTTGCGTCCACACGCTGACGACCAAGCCCTGGAACATCGAAGAGTGTGTGAAAAACTATGCAGCGGCAGGTATCAAAGGGATTACCATCTGGCGCAATGTATTGGAAAACAGAAATCTGGCAGAAGTCAAAAAATTGCTGAATGAATTTGAAATGGAGGTGGTGTCACTGGCCCGTGGTGGGTTTTTCCCATCTGTGGATCCGAAAAAACGTCAAACTGCCATTGATGACAATCTATTTGCCATTGAACAGGCTGCCGCAGTTGGGGCGCCTTCGATTGTGCTCGTTTGCGGTGCGGATGGTGGTCAGTCGCTGGATAAATCGAGGGACCAGATTGCCGATGGAATCCTGAAGATACTACCTTCAGCTCAAAGTGCAGGCGTAAAACTATCTATCGAGCCGCTTCACCCGATGTATGCCAGAGACCGTTCGGCCATCAACACCATCCGGCAGGCCAACGATCTGGCTGAGGCGATCAATTCCGCATGGGTTGGAGTGGCTGTAGATGTTTACCATCTCTGGTGGGATCCGGATCTTCGGAAAGAAATTCATCGGTGCGCCGCTCACAACAACCTGTTTGCCTTTCATGTTTGCGACTGGAATGTACCGACTATGGATTTTCTGAATGACCGCGGACTGATGGGAGATGGCTGTATCAATGTTCCCGAAATCAGGTCATGGGTAGAAGAAGCCGGCTTCAGGGGATACAACGAAGTAGAGATTTTTTCAGATAAATATTGGGCTACCGATCAGAAAGCCTATCTCGAAAGGATTAAGGAAGCGTATTTGACAAAGACGTAGGTAGAAGGAGGGGGCGAAGGGGAGAATGGGCGATTGGCTAAGATAATTGGCCTAAATGTCCTTAACGTCCTGCGAGTCATGAAAGATTTGAAACCAATTTCAAAATTTTCGATAGTTTATGAAAAATGAAATTATAATTTTGTTAAAAGACAACGAAAACTTTCTTACTCTCTGATATATGGCTGAAAACATTACCATCCACAAAATTGGGATCATCCTGAATGGAGTTACCGGACGTATGGGAACCAACCAACACCTGATGCGTTCCATCATCGAAATCATCAAACAGGGCGGCGTGCAATGTGGCCCGGCGGAATTCATCATGCCTGATCCCGTTCTTGTTGGCCGCGATGAAGTAAAGCTCAGGAAGCTGGCTCAAATGTCAGGTGTCGAAAAATGGACCACCAACCTGGATGAAGTCATGAAGGATCCATCCTACCAGATCTATTTCGATGCGCAAACTACCGGTCGCCGTGCCGAAGCTGTTAAAATGGCTGCCAGGGCAGGCAAGCATGTCTATTGCGAAAAACCCATAGCCAGCGATACGAAAACAGCTTTGGAGCTTTATGAGGTGTGCGAAAAGGCCGGCGTCAAACACGGGGTAGTTCAGGATAAGCTTTTCCTGCCGGGAATGTTAAAGCTCAAACGGCTCATGGAGAACGATTTTTTCGGTAAAATTCTGTCCGTCAGGGGAGAGTTCGGATACTGGGTCTTCGAAGGATTCAATATCCCCGCTCAACGTCCCAGCTGGAACTATCGGAAGGAAGACGATGGCGGCATAATCATTGACATGCTTTGTCACTGGAGGTATGTACTCGATAATCTTTTCGGAAATGTGAAGGGTTTATTCTGTCTTGGCGCCACGCATATCCCCGAAAGGGTCGACGAGAAAGGCAAGGTCTATAAATGTACGGCCGACGATGCCGCCTATGCTACTTTTGAACTCGAAGGCGGGATCATTGCCCATTTCAACTCCTCCTGGGCGACAAGGGTACGCCGCGACGACCTGCTGACCTTGCAGGTCGATGGCACCAAAGGTTCTGCCGTAGCCGGATTGCGCGAATGCTGGACGCAGCATTATGGAAATACGCCCAAGCCCGTCTGGAATCCGGATATTCCGAGCCCGATTAATTTTTACGAGGGATGGTCAAGAGTGCCTGAACAGGAGTCGTTTGGGAATGCCTTCAAAGTAGAATGGGAACTCTTCCTCAAACATGTGGTCAAAGACGAACCCTTCCGTTGGACGCTTCTAGAGGGGGCCAAAGGGGTTCAACTGGCCGAAAAAGGGCTGGAAAGCTGGGCGAAGCGGTGCTGGGTGGAGGTTCCGCCGATTTGAAAGAGAAGCGACTCCAAAATATTTTGCACGCAATGGAAGGACAGGGAGACTGGGGGACTAGGACGAAGGGGACGACTAGGACGAACTCCAAAATATTGAAACAGGGAAACAGGGAAACAGGGAAATAGGGAAACGGAGAAACAGAGAAAAAGGACTAGGAGACTTAGGGACTTGGGGAAAGTCACTCCTAAAAGTTGAAACAGAGAAACAGAGATATGTTATTAATTCAATCTGTGTAATTGTTTCCCAATTCTGCTCATTCTGAAATTCTGTAAATCCTGCTTCAGACAATTTGTGTTCCTTTGTGTAATTTGTGGTAGGAGGGATTCGAAGGTTTTATTTTGTTCGAAATGTTTCCAATTCTATTCATTCTATAATTCTGTAAATCCTGCTTCAGACAATTTGTGTTCATTTGTGTTAATTTGTGGTTAAACTTGAAAATGAAAAAGATCGCATTAATCACCGGCGGTACCCGTGGCATCGGACTCGGCATCGCCACTGAACTGGCAAAAGCCGGATTTAACCTGGCGTTGAGTGGAAAACGTGAGGAATCATCTGTTGCATCTGTGCTTGAAGAATTGGCCGAATTGGGCTGTGAGGTGGCCTATTTCAGGAGCGATGTATCTGAAACCGCCGACCGCCAGCAGCTCGTTGGTGCGGTGTTGAAGCGATTTGGCAAGGTGAATGTCCTGGTAAACAATGCCGGCATAGCCCCGTCCGAACGAAGGGATATCCTGGATGCAACCGAAGAAAGCTTCGAGCAGGTGCTCCATGTCAACCTTCAGGGTCCCTATTTCCTGACCCAATTAATTGCCAATCAGATGATAGAAGCGAAGAAGCAGGTGCCGGATGAATTTTTCTGCATCATCAATGTCTCTTCGGTTTCTGCTTCATTTGCATCGACCAACCGTGGCGAATACTGTATCTCAAAGGCCGGTATTGCCATGGCCACCAAATTGTGGGCCACCCGGATGGGGGAATTTGACATTCCGGTGTATGAGATTCAGCCGGGGGTGATCAGAACCGATATGACCTCGGGAGTCCAGAAAAAATACGATTCACTGTTTCAAAACGGGATGGCCATCCAGTCAAGATGGGGAGTACCCGATGATGTAGGCAAGGTGGCGGCTGTCATGGCAACGGGAAATATGCCCTATTCGACCGGACAGGTGGTAATGGTAGATGGCGGGATGTCTGTACCAAGACTGTAATTGTATAAAGTAATTATTTGCGTACATTTTTTTCATAAGAAATACCCATGAGAAAATTTTCACACAAACGAAAATGATAATGTGGGTATTCCATTTGGCAATTGAAAAACAAATTATTATCAAATGAAAGTTTGAACTTTAAAAAGATTGCTTCCCGCTTCGTGCCTCGCGGATCGCAATGACGGATCATTTTTTTGGAGGTGAGGGTGGAGAGAAAGAGGCGGGTCATCAGTTTTCGGTAATAGCAGAATCGCCGCCCGCCTCCTTCTCTCCACCCTCACAAAATCAACAGCATACCGTCATTGCGAGTCACCACCCAATTTTTTGGGCACAATGTGAAGATGACAAAAAATATTTGCATATAATGAAGCTGTTAAATACATTTTTGCATTTATTTGATTTTCAGAATATTACAAAATATGTCATTGGTAGGAGGAACGACGAAGCAATCTGTTGATTTACAGTCAAATATACAGCGAACCAGTTGTGAAAATATTTGATAATAGATCGTCACACAATGCCAATTATGACAGTTTACAAAAATCCGTCATTGGTAGGAGGTACTACGAAGCAATCTGTTGATAGTCAGGAAAATATAAAAATCTGTCATTGCGAAGAGGCACAGCCTGTCCCGATTTTTCATCGGGAACGAAGCAATCTGTCGATAATCAGCAAAATATACAGCATACCGACTATTCAAATATTCATAATCTTCAACGTCGCACAATCCCTTTATGACAGTATT
Organism: Prolixibacteraceae bacterium; assembly: GCA_023229575.1. Taxonomy (GTDB): domain Bacteria; phylum Bacteroidota; class Bacteroidia; order Bacteroidales; family Prolixibacteraceae; genus CAINVV01. Next base: position 25,043 of record JALNYZ010000006.1, on the reverse strand, counting down.
GAAAAAACTGTCATTGGTAGGAGGAACAGCCTGTCCCAATTTTTCATCGGAAAGTAACGATGTGTGAAGCAATCTGTTTATAAATCGCACCCACATATTTTAAAGCATTGAATATTAATAGAATGACATAAGCGACCCATCAATTGACTAAAAAAATAGTTAAATATCATTAAAACTATTGCGTGACTATAAATATAGTTGTATAATTGTATCGAAGGATTGACAACGAAAAACAAAAACCATGCAATTAACAAGATCAGAAGAACAGGTGATGCAGATTTTGTGGGGACTGGGCGAAGGACTCGTCAAGGATATCCTGGACAAGTTTGACGACCCGAAACCTGCGCGCAACACCGTATCGACAGTAGTCAGGATACTGGAAAAGAAAGGCTTTGTAGGCCATAAGGATTATGGCAAAGTGTTTGTCTATTATCCGCTGGTGCAGAAGAAAGAGTATTCAGGCAAGCAGCTGATAGGATTGATGAACAACTATTTCAACAACTCCTTCCCAGCCATGGCCTCCTTCTTTGCCAAGGAGAATGACCTGTCGATCCGCGATCTTGAATTGCTGCTCGAAGAGACTAAAAAGGAGTTGGTAAAACGCAACAAAACCGAATAAGATGGAAGCGCTTGGACTGGTTCTGTTAAAATCAGCCGCATGGCTGACCGGTTTCGCACTGGTTTATCTGCTGGTGTTGCGCAACGAACGCTATTTCAGGCTCAACAGGCTCTACCTGCTGGCAGGAATAGCTGCTTCTCTCCTCTTTCCTTTTTATACTTTTCATTACACAGTGGTCATTCCTTCGTTGCCAACTGTCTCGGCTTCAGCCGGGGACCTGATGGTCGAAGGTGTCGTTGCCGATGTGCCGGCAGTACCATTTTACTGCTGGATCTACCTGGCCGGAATGCTCCTCTTTTTGCTCCGACTGCTCTTTCAGACGTGGAAGATCATCCTGAAATTAAGGAAAACCGGTTATGAGCAAACCGGATCCGTTAAACTGGTCCGTGCATCAGAATATGCCTCATCATTTTCATTTTTCTCTTTCGTCTTTGTCAATCCTTCAATATCGGCAAGTGAGATGGAAGTGATCATGAACCACGAACGCGAGCATATTCAGCAACGCCACTGGTTGGACCTGCTGTTGGTCGAATTGATCTGTATTGTGCAATGGTTCAATCCTTTTGCCTGGATTTATCTCCATCTGGTACGCCAGAACCATGAATATCTGGCCGATGAGCAAGCCTTGCAGCGTACGGTCGATCCGGTTATTTATCAGGCTGCACTTTTAAACCAGTTGTTGGGAGCCCCTGTCTTCAGTCTTACCAACTCCTTCAGCTATTCATTAAACAAAAAAAGATTTAACATGATGAAAAAGAAAATAGAATCCCCTTTCAGAAAACTGAAAATATTGGTGGTATTGCCACTGGTCGCGATGATTTTTTACGCTTTTGCGGTACCCGACTATCAATATGGAGACGACAATTCCGGCAAAGCTACAGATGGGAAAGTCATAAATGTCGAAGGTCAGGTTCTAAAAAGTGATGGCAAACCGTTGTACGCTAATTCCGTTATTTTGAACAGTACAACAAACGGAACAAATGCAATTCCGGAAGGGAAAAAAGGCATGAAAGTCAAAGGACAGGTACTGAAAAGCGACGGCTCTCCTTTATACGGGACTTCTGTCATTTTGAGAGGATCGACAATAGGAGCTATAACGGATAAGAAAGGAAACTTTGTATTAAAAGGTATCCCGGAAGATGGTGAACTGGTCTTCTCCTTTGTTGGATTCAAAACAGTAGTTCAGAAGATAGGCAATCAACCGATGAAAATTGTGATGGAGGTTGAAAAAGTAGGAATTGACCAGGTGGTCGTTGTTGGTTATGGAACTCCGCCGCCAACGAAGGGAAAGTTGAGCAGTGAGAATAGTAATGGCATATCTCCACCTCCGCCGCCACCAACTCCGGCAAATATTTTTTTGAAGTCCGCCTTTGATGGGAAGCAACCCCTGATAATCTTTGATGGGAAAGAAATAGACAAAAAGGAGATGGATCAGATCAATCCGAAGGACATTCAGAGCATTTCTATCCTGAAAGATAAATCAGCAACTTCTGTATATGGTGACAAGGGTATTAATGGGGTGATTCTGATTACTTCCAAACAAGCAGCGTTAATAAATATCGATCCTGCGAAACCACCTTTGTATATAATAGACGGAGCAGAGAATGATAAAACGACTGCAGATCTCTTGAATCCAAGCACAATAGACAGAATATTTTTTATGAAGGATCCTTTAAACATTGCTTCGTATGGTGAGAAAGGTAAAAATGGAGTGGTTATAATTTATACTAAAGAATATACACTCAATAACCCTGAAAAAGTTAAGGATGCTATCAGAAAAATGGTAAAACCGAAACAAAGGGAAGATGGTGTTTATGTTGTAGTTGAACAAATGCCTGAATTCCCCGGTGGAGAAATTGCATTAAGGAATTTTATCGCTGAAAATGTAAAATATCCGGTTGAGGCTAAAGAGAAAGGAATTCAGGGCAAAGTCTTTGTCACGTTTGTTGTCAACAGCGCCGGGAAAACTGAAAAGGCGAAGATTGCAAGGGGATTTGATCCATTGCTTGACGCTGAAGCCTTGCGTGTCGTGGAACAATTTCCTGAATGGAAGCCAGGAAAGCAAGATGGGAAAGCCGTTAGTGTCTCTTATACCGTGCCAATTAATTTTGCACTAGGTGGAAACGCGCCTGTAGCACAGCTCAATACCTCCAATAGCGGTGATCCGCAAGTCTTTGTAATAGTGGAGGAAATGCCTGAATTCCCCGGTGGAGAAGCAGCCTTGAGAAAATTCATCGCCGAAACGATAATATACCCAGTAGAAGCCAAAGAGAAAGGCATTCTAGGTAAAGTATTTGTAACTTTTGTTATCAGCAATACCGGTAAAGTCGAAAGGGCAAAGATTGCAAGGAGCGTTCATCCACTGCTGGATACTGAAGCGCTCAGGGTTGTTGCCTTACTCCCGGACTGGAAGCCAGGCAAACAACGAGGTGTAGCAGTCAATGTTTCCTACACTATTCCTATTTCATTTTCACTGGATGGCAACAAAGACGTCAAACAAACCGTTTCTTTTGTTCCACCAAAAGCCAATGAAAAAGGAGAAAAGCAAGTCTTTATCGTGGTAGAGGAGATGCCTGAATTCCCGGGCGGCTCCATGGCATTGAGAACTTTTGTTGCCAAAGCGATTAAATATCCGGCCGAGGCCCAAAAGGATAAAATTCAAGGTAAAGTGTTTGTCTCTTTTGTTGTAAGCAGTGAAGGGAAAGTGGAACAGGCAAAAGTCGAAAAATCCGTAAACCCGGCGCTGGATGCTGAGGCTATCAGGGTTGTCAGCAGCTTGCCCGACTGGAAGCCAGGCAAACAGCGGGGTACGGCTGTGAGTGTGGAATATACGATGCCGATAGAGTTCAAGCTGCAATAATTTTTTTTTATAACTTTGTTGGAGGCCGTTTCATAGAGGTGAAGCGGCCTCTAACTGCTTATGATCGGAACATCCTGAAAACCTAAAACCTATTTATAATGAACAATGACAGGAAATTTATTGGATTGCTGTTAATGTTTTTGGCTTTTCATCTGACCGGTTTATCGGGATCGCACGTAAATCAGATTGAATGGGCTGATAGTGGGTTAATTATATCAGTGGAAGGAAGTGGGACCATGGTTCAAATGTGGGATAGCCTATCTGCGAAAGAGGCCGTGCTTTCAGATACGGTTAAATCCGGAACATCCAATAAATTAATTGGTTCACCCAAACTTGATCCAATTACTGTATTGAGAGGAATCGATGTGGCCAATCCTCCGCTAATTTCCCTGGATGGAGTGACCATTGATAAGAATAGTTTGGACCATGTTCCTCCTGACAGTCTTGCATCGGTGATTGTCATGAATTTGTCATCCCCCGAAGGAATTGTGCGCAAGGACGGAGTAGTTATGTTTACGACCAAAGCGAAGGCAAGAAAAGGAACTGATCTGTCAAATCCTCCATTGTTCTTTATAGATGGAAAATTGATTGATATAAAAATTGCAAAGCAAATCAAGTCGGATCAAATAGCATCCTTCACTATTTTGAAAGATGAGCAAGCAATTGATTTATATGGAGAAAAAGGCAAATACGGGGTTATCCTGATTAAATCGAAAATCAACACCGGTAATAATGAAGAAATCCCTTTCGCTAAAGATGGTGAAAGACCACCCGGAAGAGAGAATGGTGTTTTCATGGTTGTAGATGAAATGCCCGAATTTCCGGGGGGAAAATCTGCTTTGGATGATTTTCTGCTAAGTGAGATCAGATACCCTACGGATGCCCAAAAAGAGAAGATCCAGGGAAAAGTTCTTGTATCCTTTGTTGTAGCTACCGACGGTAAAGTTGAACATGCTAAAATTGCTTATGGAGTTTTTCCTTCACTAAACAGGGAGGTGTTACGGGTAATTAACCGCATGCCATACTGGAAACCTGGCAAATTTCATGGGCAGGTAGTACGTGTGGCATATACTTTACCGATCATGTTTCTTCTGCAATAACCAACGTTTTTGGAGAAGATTGTAAGTATTTGCCATTAAATAATTTACTATTTACTATTTTGTTAATTATTGACGATTAGGCTTTTACAGAACAATTATTACGATATTAAATTTTTCAGAATACTTATCAGTTCAACTGAAGCCTTATCTTTTTATTAGAAACAGTTCCATTTTTGCATTTTATATTGACCCCATCATGCAACTGAATGCTCTGAATAATCTGGCCGGATCAATAAATACCACTGAGCCGATGCCTCTATTGTTCCTTGGTCACGGCTCCCCGATGAACGCCATCGAAGAGAACGAATTTGTAACCGGATGGCGGGAAGCCGGGAAAACCATTCCACGTCCCAATGCCATATTGTGTATCTCAGCGCATTGGGAGACCAGTGGTACTTTTGTGACTGCCATGGAGAGACCAAGGACGATCCACGATTTTGGTGGTTTCCCGCAGAAATTGTTCGATGTGCAGTATCCTGCCCCGGGCAGTCCGGAACTGGCTTTCAATGTTAAAAAGATCATCACTCAATCAGAGGTAGGCCTCGATCAGAAATGGGGCCTCGACCATGGCTGCTGGAGCGTGGTAAAGCATCTCTATCCTGCTGCAGATGTGCCTGTCATCCAGATGAGCCTGGATTACGCCCTAACACCCCAGGCACATTATGATTTGGCCAAAGAACTCAGCGTTTTGCGTAAGAAGGGAGTTCTGATCGTTGGCAGCGGAAACCTGGTTCATAACCTGGGCCGGGTTGCATGGGACAAACTGAACGAAGTTGGATTTGCCTTTGACTGGGCCACTGAGGCAAATGAAAAAATGAAGAAGTTCATCCTAAATGGCGATCACCAGCAGTTGATCGATTACAAATCACTTGGAAAGGCCTTCGATTTGGCTATTCCAACTCCAGAACACTATTTACCGCTGCTGTACGTCCTTGCCTTGAAGGAGAAACATGAAACTGTATCAATCTTCAACGACAAGACGGTTGCGGGCTCATTGACTATGACCTCGGTAAAAATTGGACATAGCAGTTAATTGAAGGGTCATCTCCTCAGAGAAATATTTAGTCTTAAATGTTGCAATATTTGGAAACATTTACTATTTTTGACAATTAATCGGATGCATTACTTTCAAACCATATTTTTAGCAGAGGCTGACAAATTCATAGCTGGACTCGACACAAAAACTGCCAGAAAGGTGTTTTTTAATATTGACCTTGCTGAACAGACCAATGACCCACGACTTTTTAAAAAATTGCAGGACCAGATTTGGGAATTTCGCACTAAGTATAGCGGAATGGAAATCCGGTTACTTGCATTTTGGGACAAATCTGCTGGCGAAGCGACTCTGGTAATTGCAGCACTTGGTTTTATCAAGAAAGGGGACAAAGTTCCAAGAAATGAAATCGAAAGGGCAGTTCGGATTAGAGTAAATTATTTTGAAAATAAAGCAATAAAGTAAACAAATGGCACAGACAAAAAATACGACCTATTCACTGGCCGAAATGAAAGATAAATACATTGGCAAAGTGGGTACTGAGGAAAGAGACCAATATGAGTATGAACTAAACATGGAAGTATTGGGTAGAATGATCAAATCTGCACGGCAGGAACGGAAATTGACACAAGAGCAATTGGGACAACTCGTTGGTGTGCAGAAATCGCAGATTTCAAAACTTGAAAGTAGCACAAACAGTGCAACAATCGATACAATTCTAAAAGTATTTAAGGCTCTTAAAGCAGATATCCATTTTAATGTGACTCTTGAAAATCAACATATTCAACTTGTCTGAAACCCGTGATTGAGCCGCACCAATCAAAAAGCCGTATCCGCCTTGCCGTTGCGCTGGTTTATTTTAGCATGGGACTCTGTTTCTCGTCGTGGGCCAGCAGGATTCCGGATATCAAAACAGCACTGCTTCTGAATGATGCCATGTTTGGGACCATCTTGTTTGCGCTGCCTGTCGGGCAATTCCTGATGATGCCATTCTCCGGGAAACTGGTTACACGGTTTGGAAGTCACAAGGTTCTGCCATTTGCACTTCCAGCTTACACCGTGGTACTCAGCGCTATCGGTTTGGTTCAGGCCGGATGGCAACTGGCATTGGTCTTGTTTATGTTTGGAATCTTTGGCAATATGTGTAACATCTCCATCAATACACAGGGAGTTGCCGCCGAAAAACTTTACCAGCGCTCCATTATGGCCTCTTTTCATGGTGGATGGAGCCTTGCCGGATTTACAGGTGCATTTATCGGCATTGCCATGATTAACCTGCATATCGAACCGTTTTGGCATTTTATTTCCATCATTCTGATCGTCTGGACAATCGTTTGGATCAATTACCCGTTTTTAGACCGTACCAAACATAGGGCCAGACCGGATGAGCCCAAACGCAAATTGTTTAACCAGCCCGATGGTGTTCTGATCCAGCTCGGAATCATCGGATTTTGCAGCATGGCAAGCGAAGGGGCCATGTTCGACTGGAGTGGCATCTACTTTAAAGATGTGGTTCATGCACCGGCCTCCCTGGTGGTTCTTGGTTACACCTCTTTCATGGTCATGATGGCATCTGGTCGGTTTGTTGCCGATTATTTTGTCTCCAGAATTGGCCGAAAAAAATTGATGCAGATATGCGGTGTCATGATTTCGACAGGATTGTTTACCGCTGTTTTAGTTCCTTATCTGATTCCCTGTACCCTGGCATTTATGCTGGTTGGACTGGGTGTTTCAAGTATGGTCCCCTCCGTTTACAGCGCTGCCGGGCGACATTCGAAAGTCCCGACAGGCATTGCTTTGGCAACGGTTTCGAGCGTAAGTTTTCTCGGCTTTTTAATGGGTCCGCCCTTGATCGGATATATCTCGCAAGCCGCCGGTTTGCGCTATTCCTTCGCTGTGATTGGTTTTTTTGGCTTGGGAATCACCCTTTTGGTTTCCAGGGTCAAGGCATTGCAGAATTAGCCTGATAATAAATGTTTTACCACGATGGGCACAAAGGGAGTCCACGAAGGTCTCGAATAACTAAAAATCATGCCAGTAAGTTTGTGCCCTTTGTGTGTACTTGGTGCCCTTTGTGGTTAATCCTTATTATCTGTAACCTCTCGAAGGAAATAATTTTCTTTTACCTTTGCATTTCATTGGAACTGAAGATCTATCAAATTATGACTCATAATAATTCCGTTGTAGTAACTGATCAGTTGGAAAAGGTGCTGTCTGAAAGCATGGGTTCTTTCCCTGATGATAAGCTGTTTCTGGTGGTCGACCAAAACAGCGACCGTTTTTGCCTTCCACTCTTGTGCGACACCCCTTGTTTCGAAAAATTTAAGAAGATTGTAATCCCTGCCGGGGAAGAAAATAAATTGTTGTCATCAGTCGAAAAAATCTGGCTTTTCCTTAGCAGGAATGGGGCAGACCGAAAATCACTGGTTATAAACCTGGGAGGCGGTATGGTGACCGATCTGGGCAGTTTTGCGGCCTCCACTTTTAAGCGGGGTGTGCAGTTTATTAATATTCCAACTACCTTGCTGGCACAGGTAGACGCCTCCGTCGGAGGGAAAACCGGTTTCAATTTCAATGGTCTGAAGAATGAGATAGGGGTAATCAATCAGCCGATTAAGGTGATTATCGACACCCGTTTCCTGAAAACGCTTGACCATGAAAATCTCATTTCCGGATATGCGGAGATGATCAAACACGGGCTAATCCATTCCCAGGACCACCTCGCTGAACTTCAAAAGTTTGACTTGCACCATCCTGATTATGAAATATTACAGGTAATAATTGGGCATTCAGTCCTGATCAAAAACTATTTTGTAGAAAAAGATCCCAACGAAAACAACATACGCAAAGCGTTGAATTTTGGACATACCATTGGGCATGCCTTTGAGAGCTTTTCGCTCAGTAAAGGTCAACCATTATTGCATGGACATGCCGTGGCCTTCGGAATGATTGCAGAGCTTTATCTTTCTCACCTTAATTCAGGCTTTCCTGATGGCAGTATGCATTTTCTTGCCAATTGGCTGATCTCTGTTTATGGGAAATACCAATTGTCGGCCACCGATTATGAAGCATTGTACGAATTGATGGGACACGACAAAAAGAATGAAGGGAAGCGGATCAATTTTACTTTGATCAAATCGGTGGGAGAGGTGGAGATTAACAAGCATTGCACCAAACAACAGATCTTTGAAGCGCTCGATTATTTCAGGGAGATAAACAACGATTAAGCCATGCAAATCCATTTGACTAAAACTGATTCCTCCATTCTTGGCGAAATTATTCTCCCTGCATCTAAGAGTATCAGCAACAGGGTGCTCATCATCAATGCGCTGAGCTACTCCTCGTTCCCGGTGAAAAACCTTTCTGACTGCGATGATTCGCTGGTGATGAACCAGGTACTGGGATCAAATTCCAACTCTTTCGATATTCATCATGCCGGTACCGCCATGCGGTTTTTGACCGCCTATTTGTCGAAAATTGTAGGTGAATGGCATCTGACCGGATCCGAAAGGATGCAGCAAAGGCCGATCTCAATTTTGGTTGATGCCCTGCGCAAACTTGGGGCGCAGATTGAATATACCGGACAGGAAGGTTTTCCGCCTCTGAAAATTATCGGTACAGCCCTCAAGGGCGGAATACTGGAACTGGATGGAAGTATCAGCAGTCAGTATATTTCTGCTTTGCTGATGATCGCCCCTACCGTTCAGGGAGGAGTGACCCTTCGGCTGACCAACAGTATTACTTCACGTTCCTACATTGAAATGACCCTTGGGATCATGAAGAAATTTGGGATAAAATACCGGTGGAACGGTAATGAAATACATATTGAAGCGCAAACGTACAAGCCTATATCCTACTCTGTTGAGGCGGATTGGTCAGGAGCATCTTACTGGTATACAATGGCGGCTTTGTCTGAACGATGCGATTTGCATTTGAAAGGACTGCGGTTGAAGAGCCTGCAAGGTGATTCGGTACAGTCTGGATGGTTTGAAAAATATTTTGGACTAGTTTCCCGGCAGGAGGGAGATTCAGTCAGGGTTACAAAAGGCAAAGAGGTAATTTTGAAAAAATTGAACCTGAATTTCATTGAGAACCCGGATATTGCCCAGACTTTTGTCGTTTTGGCCATCGGCAAACGGCTCCCTTTTCACTTTACCGGCTTGAAAACTTTGAAGATAAAAGAGACAGATCGTATTGCAGCACTGAAAAACGAATGTGCCAAATTGGGCGCTCTGCTAACCGAACCTGAAGAGGGAGAACTTGCCTGGAATGGAGAGATCGAAACATCCCTTGTTCAGGACGAACCGGTAATTGGCACTTACAACGATCACCGGATGGCCATGGCCTTTGCGCCTGTTGCCATGTTCAATGGTTCCATCAAAATTGAAGATGGTATGGTTGTCACCAAGTCATACCCCTCCTTTTACAAAGACCTGCGTAAAGTCGGGTTTCAAGCAGAGACAATTACTCCTTAATTACCTTGATTGTCATGCGGATATTTTCCAATGGACGGTCGTTCGGACCAGTTGGTTGTGCGGCGATTGAGTCGATGACAGCAAATCCATCCACCACTTCGCCAAATACAGTATAACCTCCGTCGAGATGGGGAATTCCGCCGAGGGTGGTGTAGGTTTCAACTTGTTGCTTTGTTAATCTGACCGGATTTTTTTCGACCTCCCTGATCGCTTTTTGCTTCAGTTTTTCAATCAATTTGTCGTATCCCTCCTTGTTTCTGGCTATCTGGAACAGCATGAGGGTATCAATTTTCTCAGATTTCATTTTCAGAAATAGCGACTCCGATGCACCGATGTTCATTTTTTGCTCAATGGCCGGGATTTCATCGAGTTTGTACACTTTCCCCTGGGCGAGATAAAACTGGGTGGCCGAAGAGCGGCGCTCCGGATTCTCTTCGTCGCCGTTCCTGGCGGCAGCGATCACCCCTTTTTTGTGAATAATTCCGGGTACGATTTCTGCAGGAACAGTATAATTCAGATCTCCGTCGCCAAGCACCTGGTCTTTGGTGGCACGCTTGGAGTTGGGATCACCGCCCTGTACCATAAAGCCTTTGATTACCCTGTGAAAAATCAGACTGTCAAAAACGCCCTCTTTCGTAAGCTTCATAAAGTTGTCGCGGTGCAAGGGTGTTTGGTTGTAAAGCACCACTTTCATATTGCCATATTTTGTTGAGATCAGCACCATTGGACCTTCGGGTATCGGTTTGTTCTGGGAGAAGGAGCAGGAGGAGATGGCTGCGACAGCCAGGAATACAAAAGACGTTATCAAAAGATGTTTCATAACAATATGATTATGCTTAATTTATAAATCATAAACTCAACAACTGAGAGATTTCTTTAGGCTTAACAGTGATTAATTTTCCTTGCTTCGCTTCATCAAGCGAACGATCCACTCGCATTTTGATATCAGGTTCGGAGAAATACATGACTGTTTTGTCAATAGGAACAAGAGCATAGGATTTATTTTTTCCTCGCTGTACGATGATTTGTTCATTTTGATCAATCAAGTCAAAGTACTTCTTTTGATTCTCACGGAATTCTCTGCTGCTAATGATTAACATTATTGTTAACGATTTGAATGATACATTGCATTCAAAGATACCAAAAAGTACCAATTTGGTACACAGATATCAGCAAGTATTTTAAGTCTGTAACTATATGGAGGTTACAGATTAGCTTCAAGATTACAAATATGATTATCTTTGTTTTATGAATAGTGAGCAATTTGACAAACTAAAGCTTATTGACCATTGGATTAACGGTTCAGACGATGATTATGATACCATGATTGCCATGTTTGAAGCAAAGCGATATAATTGGTCGTTGTTTGTTGGACATTTGATGATTGAAAAATTGTTAAAGGCTTATTTTGTCCATGTGAAAGAGGATTATCCGCCATTCAACCACAATCTTCTCAAACTTGCAAGTGACTCAGGTCTTTCGTTGAATGATGATATAAAGTTGAAATTAACTACAATTACAGCCTTTAATCTGAATACAAGATACGATGACTATAAAAAGAGTTTTCAAAAGCGATGTACTGAGGAATATTCTCAAGAATGGATTAATAACTTAGAATTGATACGACAATGGATAAAAAAACAAATAAAATAATTGGTGACTACATATCAACAGTTGCAGAAAGGAACTCGAATCTCATTACTGCGTATATTTTCGGTTCTTATGCGAAAAGAACCAACCGTCCAGAAAGTGATATTGATGTTGCCTTGATTATTGACAATCTTGGTGATTATGAGAGGTTTGATTTGCAGGTACAATTAATGCTATTAGCCTCAGATTTTGATAATAGGATCGAACCACATCCAATCTCAACGAAGGATTTCTCTTCAAACAATCCTTTTATTTCAGAGATAAAAAGAACAGGCATTGAGATCAAACTACGCTCTAAAGTTGCTTAACTTAATTGGGTGAATTCACATAGTTGATTATAAATCAAAATTTTGTAAAGGAAATGATTCTTTGATTAGCCAAATATTTCTTTTATTGCAGAACTTCCATATCACAACAAACATTATTTTTGCGCTTGCAATTTCTCAAAATTTAAAGAATGGAAAAGTTAACGCTGCACAACACCCTGACCCGTAAAAAGGAGCTTTTTGTCCCCATTCACAAGGACCATGTTGGGATGTATGTCTGCGGCCCGACGGTCTATGGCAATGCACACCTGGGCCATGCACGGCCGGCCATCACCTTCGACCTGCTTTTCCGTTATTTGTTGCACATTGGATACAAGGTAAGGTACGTCAGAAACATCACGGACGTGGGCCATCTGGTCAACGATGCGGATGAAGGCGAAGACAAGGTGGCAAAAAAGGCCAAAGTCGAGGAACTTGAACCCATGGAGATCGTCCAGATCTACACCAACAGCTACCGCAAGAACATGGCACAGCTAAACGTACTTCCACCAAGTATTGAGCCTACTGCTTCAGGTCATATCATCGAGCAGATCGAAGCGGTGAAAAAGATGCTTGCTGCAGGATTCGCTTACGAAACAAATGGATCTGTCTATTTTGATGTAGAAGCCTATGCCCAAAAACATCCTTACGGGATACTTTCCGGAAGGAAAATAGAAGATCTCTATACCAATACCCGTGACCTGGATGGACAGACCGAAAAACGATCGGGATTGGATTTTGCCCTATGGAAAAATGCCTTGCCCGAACATATCATGCGATGGCCTTCGCCCTGGGGCATCGGTTTCCCGGGATGGCACACCGAATGTACGGCCATGAGTACCAAATACCTGGGCGAGACCTTCGATATCCATGGTGGCGGACTGGACCTGCTTTTTCCGCACCACGAAGCCGAAGTCGCCCAGGGGGTGGCATGTTTCGGTCATGCCACTGTCAACTACTGGATCCACAACAACATGATCACGATCAATGGTCAGAAAATGGGTAAATCGCTGGGTAATTTTATCCAGTTGGATGAGTTTTTTACCGGCAACCACCCTTTGCTCGAGAAGGCCTACGATCCGATGACCATTCGCTTCTTCATGCTGCAGGCACACTACCGCAGTCCGCTCGATTTCTCCAATGAAGCGCTCCAGGCTGCCGAAAAGGGGTTGGAAAGGTTGATGAATGCAATGGACTTGCTCAAAAACCTGAAAACTGCAGATGCTTCCACACTGGATATAGAAAACTTGAAAAAGAATTGCTACGATGCATTGAACGACGACCTTAACAGTCCAATCCTGATAGCGCATCTATTTGACGGGGCGAAAATGATCAACTCGGTCAATGATGGGAACATGACAATCACTGCGGTTGATCTGGTGAAACTTCAGCAACTTTACGCCGGCTTGGTTCAGGATGTCCTTGGATTACAGCCGTCCGGCGGTAGCCAGGAAAGTGGGAATGGGGAGCTATTCGGAAAGATGGTTGAACTTCTGCTCACTTTACGGCAAGAAGCAAAAGCCAAAAAAGATTGGGCCACATCCGATCAGATCCGTGACCGCCTTACCGCATTGGGCTTTGAAATCAAAGACACCAAAGTGGGGGCAGACTGGAAACTTAAAAATTGACAGTTGACAATTGATAATGGACAATTGTCAACTGTCAAATATCCATTGTCAATTAATTCTTGGCCCTTTTCACATAAGTTGTGTGCAGCAATTCGTGCGAAAGATGTCCCAGCGGATGACCGAGGAATTCTTTGTAAAGCGTCATGACATCTTCGTTTTGATGCGATTTGCGCAACAACTTCCCTTCATCTTCACGATAAATAGCCTCCAGTCGTTTCATCCGGACCATGTTGTTGACAGGGCGGGGCTGACCGCCGCCGCTGATACATCCGCCCGGGCAACCCATCACCTCTATGAAATGGTACGGACTTTTGCCCTGATGAATCTCTTCCATCAATTTCGAAGCGCCTTTCAATCCGCTGGTCACAGCTACTTTGACCGTGACGCCATTCAGATAGGCATAGGGCTCAAGGGCTTCTTCGATTTTCAGATCAGCAGTCTTTATTTGCTGTAGGCCTACCAACGGTTTCACATGCAGCTCCTCCATCGGCAGTTCGCGTCCGGTTATTAACTCATAAACCGTACGGATCGCAGCTTCCATTACGCCCCCCGTGGTACCGAAAATATCAGCGGCGCCTGTGGAGAGACCCAGAGGTGAATCAAATTCAGCATCCTGCAACTGAACAAAGTCAATCCCGGCATCCTTGATCATTCTGGCCAGTTCGCGGGTTGTCAGAACAGCATCCACGTCACGGATTCCATTGGATTCCATTTCAGGCCTCGTGATCTCAAATTTTTTGGCCGTGCAGGGCATGATGGAGACCACAAAAAGATCTTTGGGATCGACTTTTATTTTTTCGGCAAAATAGCTTTTGACCAATGCACCAAGCATCATGTGCGGTGATTTGCAGCTGGAAAGGTGACCGAGCTGTTCAGGGTACTGGTGTTCCACATATTTGATCCATCCCGGACTGCAACTGGTGATCATCGGTAAAACTGCTCCTTCTGATGTGGTAAACTGATCGCTGACCCTCTTCAGGAATTCGGATCCCTCCTCCATAATGGTAAGGTCTGCGGCGAAATTGGTATCAAAGACATAGTCAAAACCCAGTTCCTTAAGTGAAGCAGCCATTTTCCCAGTGACGAGTGTGCCGGGAGCAAATCCGAATTTCTCACCAAGAGCGGCACGAACGGCAGGGGCAGTCTGTACCACCACCGTTTTCGATGGGTCCTGCAAAGCCTCCCAGACAATTTGGGTAGAGTCTTTCTCTTTGAGGGCGCCTACCGGGCAAACGACGATACACTGTCCACAGTTGGTGCAAATGGTTTGTCCCAGGTTTTCATCCTCGGAGGGTCCGATGAAGGTCGCAAAGCCCCTGTGGTGCGCATTCATCAGGCCAATACCCTGGATATCGTTGCAAACGGTCACACATCGACGGCAAAGAATGCATTTGGAACTGTCCCTTACGATGGATGCGCTGGTACTGTCTACCACATCCTTGGATTTTACCCCTTCAAACCGGAAGCCGTCAATCTGTATTTGTTCGCCAAGGTCCTGCAATTCGCAATTCTGATTTCTATGGCATCCGAGACAATTTTTCGGATGGTCAGACAAAATCAGTTCGTAAAGCACCTTTCTGACTTTTCGCACCTTGGCCGTATTGGTCTGGACCACCATTCCCTCTTTGACTTCCGTGACGCAGGAGGCCATCAGGTTACGAGCTCCCTCTACCTCGACGACGCATATTCTGCATGAACCAATCTGGTGCACATTCTCCAGGTAACAGAAATGGGGAATAAGGATGTTGTTTTGTTTGGCGGCTTCGAATATGGTTGTGCCCTCTTCCGCCTGAATGGTTTTATTATTGATGGTAAGTGTTACAAGTGACATAATTGGATAATTAGCTGGTTAATGTTTTGAACATTGCAGACATCGCATGGCTTCGGCGATGGCATTGAGTTTGTGAAATCCTTGTGCCACCTCGTCGAAACTGTTGCGCCGCTTTTCGTCATCGAGATACCTCATCGGGAAGCGTTCGTGCTCGATGGTGTTGGCTTCATCGGGACGCATGTGTGGGATATCGATCGGCTCCCCGGAGTTGAGAATTCCCTTTCCTCCCAGGTATTTATCGATCGATTTGGCTGCCTTTTTACCGTCAGCAATGGCAGTGATGACCACATCAGATCCTCTCGCTACATCGCCACCCGCGAAAACCCCTTTTTGGGTGGTCATTTGGGTTGAACTGTCAACGATAAAGGTTCCCCAATCGGTCAATTCTACATCCTTTTTAGTCACAAATGGGAGATCCGAATATTGACTTACGGCGGGGATCGCCATATCAATATTCAGTGTGAACATTGAATCAGGCTGTTTCACGGGGACTCTTCTGCCATCCCTGCCGAATTCGCCCTGATCCATTTTCATGCATTCAATTTGACGTACCGCTCCGTTCCCAAGAAAACGGACTGGGGCAACCAGTTCATGCAGGATGATTCCCTCTTCCAGCGCATCCTGAATTTCGCGTCTGTCGGCAGGCATCTCCTCCCGGGTTCTCCGGTAGAGAATATGAACCTTTTCCGCGCCAAGACGCAAGGCTGATCTGGCCGCATCGAGGGCCGTATTTCCGCCACCAATCACTGCAACCACCCCCTTCACGGTCACCCCCTTGTTGAGGTTGATGTCTTTCAGAAAATCGAGACCATGGTAGATTCCCTCTTTTTCTTCTCCCTCTATGCCTATTTTGCGCGACAGTTGTGTCCCAGTGGCAATATAAATGGCGCCATATTTAGCCTTCAGGTCAGCAAAGGTGATCTGTTCTCCCACTTTTGTGTTGTAGATGATGTTGATGCCCGACTGGATGATAGAGTCGATCTCTTTTTTTAGCACATCTTTTGGCTGCCGGTATTCCGGAATTCCATAGGCTAGAATTCCCCCGGCCACACTCTTCTCCTCATAAATATCCACTGTATAACCTAACCGGGATAGGTAATAGCCACAAGTTAGCCCGGATGGACCAGCCCCGATGATACCGACTGACTTGCCATTCTTCTGAAACATCATGTTCATGTAGGGCTCGTCTGAGTTGAGCACATAATCGGCCGCATATCTTTTCAAATCGGCAATTGCGATCGATTCGTCGAGCTGCGCACGACGGCATTTGTTTTCGCATGGATGCGTACATACCCGGCCACAGATGGATGGGAAAGGATTGTCCTGCCTGATCAGGTTGTAGGCATCCTTCACCCTGCCGGCGGCAATCAAAGCGATGTATCCGGGTACGTTCACCCCTGCCGGACAAGCGTTCTGACAAGGCGAAAGGAACAACTCGCTGCAAACTCCCGAGCGACAATATTTCTTTTGAATGTGCTCGTCGTATTCGTGCCTGAAATATTTGATAGTACTGAGAACCGGATTGGCCGCTGTTTGACCTAGCCCACAAATGGCCGATTCTTTGATGGAGGTACCCAGCTCTATTAGTTTTTCCACATCGCCTTCTTCTCCTTTGCCTACCGTGATTCGCTCAAGTATCTCAAGCATTCTTTTGGTACCCAATCGGCAGGGAGTACATTTTCCACAAGACTCCTCCTGTACAAAATCCATGAAGAAACGTGCCATATCCACCATGCAGGTATCTTCATCGGCGGCGATCAATCCGCCTGATCCCATTATGGCGCCATGTTTGATCAGCGAATCGTAATCGATGGGAGTGTTTAGGTGCTCGGCAGTAAGGCAACCACCCGAAGGGCCACCGGTCTGGGCCACCTTGAAATTCTTGTGTTTTGGAATTCCACCACCAATGTCAAAGAGAATTTTGCCAAGGGAAATCCCCATAGGCACCTCAATCAAACCTTTCATACGGATGTCGCCTGCCAGGGCAAAGACCTTTGTTCCCTTGCTCTTTTCGGTTCCTATCGAAGCAAACCATTCGGCTCCGTTTAACAATATGGGTGCAATGCTACCGAATGTCTCCACATTGTTGATTACGGTAGGTTTGCCGTAAAGACCACACTGAACGGGGAAAGGCGGCTTTTGGGTTGGCTCACCCCTTCGTCCTTCCACCGATGCCATCAGGGCTGTCTCCTCACCGCAGACAAAAGCTCCTGCACCGATTCTGATTTCGATATCAAAATCAAATCCTGATGAAAAGATATTTTTCCCCAGTAGTCCGCTTTCACGTGCCGATTTAATGGCGATGGTAAGACGTTCGATGGCGATGGGATATTCGGCACGGATGTAAACCACTCCCTGCGAAGCGCCTATGGCATATCCTCCGATGATCATCCCTTCGATCACCGCATGCGCGTCTCCTTCCAGCAAACTCCTGTCCATAAAAGCGCCCGGGTCGCCCTCATCGGCATTGCAGATGATGTATTTCTGATCGCTGCCAACTTTGGAAGCCATTTCCCATTTTAACCCAGTGGGGAAACCACCGCCTCCTCTGCCGCGCATTCCCGATTTTTTTATCTCATCCACCACTGCCTTGGGGGTCATAGCAGTTAACGCCTTGCAGAGGGCAAAATAGCCGTCATTGGCGATGTACTCTTCGATGGAGGCAAAATCGATGGTTCCGCAATTGCGGAGAACAATTTTTTTCTGATGTTTGAAGAAATTGATTTCCTGCATATTGGGAATCTCTTTTCCCGTTTCGGGATCCTTGAAACAATATTTGGTGGCAATCTTTCCTTTTTTGATGTGCTCTTTGACAATGTGCGGCATATCTGAGGGCTTCAAGTTACAATAGAGTGTCGTCCCCGGATTAATGATGAGTGATGGTCCCAAAGTGCATGCACCCATGCAGCCTGTCCGATTGATTTTAACTTTATCGGTCAGCTTCTCATGCTCCAGCGCTTTGACGAAAGCGTCTTTTACATCCCGGCAATCGGAGGAAAGGCAGCCCGCAGCATAGCAGATATGCGCGACGAACTGGTATTGGGCCTCCTGTTTCTGGAAGGAAGCTTTCATCCCTTTCAGATCTTTCAGCGATTTGATATGCATAATTTTTTGAGTTTTGTTGTCTGATTACAATAGAAAATGTCGGCAATAGTATTATTTCAGCATGCCGAGGATGCGGTGCAATTTGTTGGGATTGACCTGTTTGTAAACTTTGTCATTGATGGTCATGGCAGGCGCCAGTCCGCAGGCGCCGATGCAACGCATTACCTGCAGTGAGAACATCTTATCCTCGGTAGTTTCACCAACTTCGATGGAGAGAACCTCCTTTAGTTTGTTGACAACCTCCTTGCCCCCTCGCACATAGCAGGCAGTTCCAAGGCAGATGGACACCGTATACTTGCCTTTGGGTTTGGTCGAAAAGAAGGAGTAAAAGGTGAGCACACTGTTTACTTTTGAGTTGGGAATATCCATCTTTTTAGCAATAAAGGATTGAACCTCTGCCGAAAGGTAACCGAAGATGGCCTGCCCCATGTGCAGAATTTGAATCAGGTTGCTCTCCTTGTGGTCATAATCGTCCATCACCTGTTCGAGTAAACTGTATTTCTCGGCTTCAGTCATCGAATGGACAGTGCAAATCTCGTCGTGCGTAATCATAAATTTTCCTGGTTTTAGTTGGATGGACCAAATTGGTGCGAAAGGGTATTCATGAAACAGAATGACGGACCAAATTGGCATCACCGCCCAAAACTAGGGAAAGATTACCTTAACTTTGAATGACTTATGTTAGGAATTTGTTAAATATTGGATTTTTCTAAGAAAATGTACTAAAAATCGAAAAAATGTAAATAACGACATATTTACATGCAAGAAAGTGTTGAATAATTACACACTTACCCCTGCACTAAAGAGCGCCTAAAATAGTGGATTTCAAATAGATTTGGAAAGTGCGGCAACTGTTAAGGATAGTATATGCAATCTATTGCATTTTAGGCACTTCGTCGTAAGTAAAAAGTTTTCGCACATCCTTTTTCTCGACATCGGAGAGATGGGTCAGTGAGTCAAGGGCAGCGCTGATCTTTGATTTAAAATTCCAGCAGGTCATCTGCCTGAGCGAAAGTCTTCTTGCAAACTCGTAGGTTGAGATGGATTCATTTCCTTTGCATACCTGGAAAGCTATGTAAAAGGCTTTGCTGATCGGAAACTTGCAATTGTGAAAAATGGTTCCGGCAGTAGCAGATTCTTCGCTTTTGCATTTTGTGCATCTCCTCGAAAAAGGGCTCTTTCCACTGCAGAAGTTGGTGTTGCCACATTTCCTGCATTCGAATCCCTCCCCCCATTTCAACGCAGAGATAAACTCAAGACATTTCTCATCACTTTGAAACATCAAGGCAAGCTCATCCTGAGTCAAGTCTTCTGAAAAGAATTTCTTCATTTTGCAAAAATAGTGATATTAAAAAGATTTAAGTGATAGCAATGCGATTTAAAATTAATTTTTCTATTTTTGTCGGATCATTGCAACGATTGACGAACTTAGTTGGTTGGAAATTGTTTATTAAATAGATTAGTTTTTGTAAAGATATGGATTATTCCAGTATTAATCTCAGATACAGTCAGTTGGCCAAGACAGAATGCTGCCTTTCCTGCGGTGGGGCGCTCAATTTTTCGAAAGTTCAGCCAGGTGAAATTTGTGTGGACCTGGGAAGCGGGCGGGGTACCGATGTGCTCCGCATGGCCGAGCAGGCAGGAGAAGAAGGATTTGCATACGGTATAGATATCTCAGATGGCATGTTGGCCACTGCCAGGGAAAATGCTGCCAAATTTGGCGTGGGCAACGTAAAGTTCATCCAAAGTGAACTGGAGAAGCTGGAGCTAGCTGATCAAACAGCAGATCTGGTAGTTTCAAATTGTACCATTAATCATGCGGCTGATAAAGCAGCTGTCTGGAACGAAATTTTCAGGATTCTGAAAAAGGGGGGACGTTTTGTTGTGAGCGATATTTATGCCACCTCTCCTGTTCCAGAGGAGTACCGCAACGATCCGGTAGCAGTTTCGGAATGCTGGGCAGGCTCGGTTACACGTGAAGAGTATTTGGATACACTTAACGCGGTCGGATTTCAAAAGATCACAATTCTGGAAGAATCCAAACCTTATCCGAAAGGGAAGGTTGAGGTCTGCAGTTTCACCATAGCCGGGGAAAGGCCGAAAGGCTCAACCTGTGGCTGTAAAGCATAAAATGGCTTTTCTAAGCAAATATATAATTACGTAATTCATTCATTAATTGTTTTTTAAATGAAAAGTTTGGTTAAAAAGCAGGAAGCGCAGAAAAGCGTGGTGATAGCTCAGTGCTGTGCCAAGACTTCCAGGTCGGTTGTGGGATGCCACGACTAGTCTTCAAGAATAAGCTGTTGGGAGAGCAATTTCCCGGCAGGCTTATTCTTTTAGGAACGACTAAGAGAGGGGGAGACGGGGCGAGTGGAACTCCGGAGCTATACCGCGAAGCGGTTAAATGTCATTAGCCAGGGGTGGAGCGAAGCGGAACCCCTGGCTAATGAATCCCGAAAGACCGCCGTCCGTGGTAGCCTGGCGAAAAATGGTTCTTGGATCATTTCGGACGGAACGAACGAATAATGAATGAAGCGCAATCGACCCTTCGACAGGCTCAGGGACCGAATCCAAAATCGAAAATTATCTAAATGATCCAATCAAAACACAACATAGTATCCAGGGTTCAGGATTCCAACCAATTTTATGCCGTCAATCTGCTGAGTGGAAACGCCGATTTGCTCTCAGTTGAGGAGGCAAAAACTTTGTTGTCTGGAGAACTGGAACAAAGCGGCGATCCGGAACAGATGCAGGTTCTGGCCGAAAAGGGATACCTGGTTGCACCGGGAAATGAGAATAACATCTACCGTAACCGTTATTTTGATTTTGTAGATCAACGCGACGATGAGGAGGTTCAGCTCTTTTTTGTTCCGAATTACAGTTGCAATTTCAGCTGTAGTTACTGTTACCAGGATGAGTACACCAATCCACACCAGAGTGCAACGCCCGAATTGATCCAGGCCTTCTTCGACTACATCAGGAAAGAATTGCCCAACCGGCGTAAATACTTGACAATATTCGGAGGGGAACCGTTGTTAAACACTCCCCACCAGCGCGAACTGATTGCTCTTTTGGTGGAAAAATCCAATGAGGCAGGAATAGATATTTGTGTGGTTACCAACGGTTATTACCTTGAAAACTATATTGATCTTCTCGCTAAAGGGAAAATCCGCGAAATACAAATTACCCTGGATGGCACAAAAAAAATTCATGATCAGCGGCGTTTTCTCAAAGGAGGTTCACCCACTTTTGAGCCGATCGTAAGGGGCATCGATGCCGCGTTGGCAGCTGGTTTTCCGGTCAACCTGAGGATGGTGATCGACAAGCAAAATATCGAGAATCTTCCCGAACTGGCCTCTTTTGCCATCGATAAAGGATGGACCTCTCACCCTCTTTTCAAGACACAAATTGGTCGGAACTACGAGTTGCATCACTGTCAGTCTACTCCTGATCAGTTGTTTACAAGGATTTCCCTCTTCCAAAAAATATTTGAACTGACAGAGGTGCATCCGCATATCCTGGAGTTTTACAAACCCTCCTATTCGGTAGCCAAATATCTTTCCGAGAACGGCAATCTGCCTGACCCGCTGTTTGATGCCTGTCCTGCATGCAAATCGGAGTGGGCATTTGATTACACCGGACGGATTTACTCCTGCACGGCGACCGTTGGCAAAGAGGAGGAGGCGCTGGGTACTTTCTACCCGGAGGTAACAAAAAACGAACAGTTGATTCATCAATGGGCTTCGCGGGATGTCACCTCCATCGAAGAGTGCCGGAATTGTTCAGTACAACTCGCATGCGGCGGAGGGTGCGGTTCGGTGGCTAAAAACAAGAACGGCTCCATCCTTTCGCCCGACTGCCGTCCCGTGAAGGAGTTGCTGGAGATTGGGTTTAAAGCCTATTTCGGCGAAGAATTAACAATGGAGAGTTGACAATTGACAATTGACAATGATGCGCTGAGCGCTGAGAAAATGAGAAGTTAGAAGGGGCGACTTGGCGAGGGGGAGAGTGGGCGAGTTGTTACAATGGAATTTTGAAGAATGATTAAGGTAAGGAGACGGAGACTATTGGATGGAGAAGAGTTGAAACGGAGAAACGATGAAACGGAGAGGATGAGAGGGTAAGAAAATGAGAATATAAGTCAGTCTGTTTTTTAACCACTATATTGATCAGGCACCAATCCTTCCCCGGAGGGGATATATATTGGTAGCCCGGGGTAAAGCGACGAAGGAGCGACACCCCGGGTAAAAGAGAGCGTGGAATTCACCGTCCGCGGTAGCAAATTGGAAAATGTAATCAGATTGTTTCGGACGGAAGGAATAAATATCGAAAGAGGCGCAATCCAAAATTGAAAATTGTCCTGGAAGGGAAAATATCCAGGAATCAAAATATCAATAAAAATGCATTAACATGAAAGAGATCAACAGTTCAGAATTTGAACAGGAAGTATTAAACGGAGGTAAAGTTGTCTTGGATTTTTATTCTACAGAATGTCCTCCATGTGAAGCGGTTGCCCCCAAATTTGAATCATTGGCGGGTATGTATGGCCATGAGATTAAATTTGTAAAGATGTACCGTCAGGCAAACCGCGAGTTGGCTGATAAGTTGGGCGTGAAATCTTCACCGACCCTGCTTTTCTTCGACCGGGGCAAAGAGGTTACAGAGCGGTTGGCCGGAGGTATCAAGCGCAGCGAAATCGTCAAAAACCTGAATGCCATGCTGCCGGCAGAATCTGTCAGCAAAATTAAGGGCAAAATTGTACCCCAGGTTTCTGAATATGATGTGATTGTCCTGGGTGGTGGTCCGGGTGGACTAACTGCCGGATTGTACCTCTGTCAGGCGAAGATCAAAACCGTATTGGTAGATATTTCACTGCCCGGCGGACACGTTTCGACCACGCATGAAGTATCGAACTATCCCGGATTCATTGATCCACAGGCAGGATACATGCTGTCGCACAACATGTCCGAACAGACCAAGCTTTGCGGGACCGTCTTCAAAGTTGCCGTAGATGTAACCAAAGTTGATTTGGTAAAACGGACCGTGGTCATTGATGAATACGAGACCATCCATGCCAAAAAAATCATCATCGCTACCGGTACAACACCGAACCTTACAGGCGCCAAGGGTGAAAGGGAGCTGAAAGGGAAAGGCATCTCCTATTGTGCTACCTGCGATGCAAAATATTTTGTCGACAAGGAGGTGATTGTGATTGGCGGCGGTAACTCGGCCGTTGAGGAGAGTGACTTTATCGCCAAATTTGCTTCCAGTGTGACGATGGTCCATCAGTTTGCCGCCTTTACTGCCAATAAGACTGCTCAGGATAAGCTCCTGGCCAACCCAAAAATTCATCCCATCTTTTTGCATGAGCCCCGCTCCTTTAAAAAGGTTGGCGACCGTATGGTGGTGGAAGTAGAAGACCTAACGACCAAAGAGATTAAAACAATCGAAGCCGACGGGGTCTTTATTTTCATTGGCATGAAGCCAAATCTGGGCCTTTTTACCGACAAACTGGAGCTGGATCAGTGGGGCTACATCAAAACCGATGATGAGATGCGTACCTCTATTCCCAACGTTTATGCGGTAGGGGATGTGATCAGCAAGAAATACCGTCAGATTACCACTGCCGTAGCGGATGGCACGATTGCCGCTATTTCGATTGCCAAAGAGCTGGATTGAGGGATAGGAAATAACTGGAAATAGGATTAACTTAGAAGGATAATTTCTGAACCTGAAAGTTCAGGGGATCGTATAATTTCAATAGTATAAAAAACAATAGCCATGCAGGAAAACCAACCAATTTTTGAAAAGGAGAGTCTTTTTGGGCTCAACGAAACTGTTGAGTTATTGATCACGGCCGCTACCGACCGTGAGTGGATGAACCCGGCAAACCACGATCTGCAGCAATCCCTGGCCAAAGCCGGAAAGTCGGTAAGGCCGGTGAAAGTTGTTGAGATCTGTAAACCAGCCTATTCGGGCGTAATGCTCGAAAAAAGCGACGAACGGATCGTCTCCGTGATGATGCCCTGCCGCATTTCGGTGTATGAAAAAGAGGATGGCAAAATCTATGTGGCAACTTTAAATGGCAGGATGTTCGCAGCCGCCATGCCCGAAAATATACAGGCTACCATGATTGAGGCGGCCGATGAAATTGAGGAGATTGTCAAAACGGTTGTCGGATAGAGTTACTCCCTAAAACTATTATACTTCCTTCCACTGTTTTCAGATGGAAGGAGGTGCATTTCACGCTATTCTGTAAATTTTTATTTTGAACAGGCCTCCACCTGTCCGTGATTTCTCCACCTGATGTTTTGAGAGACTGATTAAATTTTCTCCGTAGGAGATAAAAATGTCAAGTGTGTCGGGCATGGTTTGGTTCAATGGAGTGAGAATCTCCTATACGCCGTTATGACCGGAAGTATTAGCGAAGGACAAGGGTGTTCGGGGTGACCCGAAATCTGAAGGAAGTCCTAAGC